>JBLIAG010000032.1:0-51542 GCA_047634375.1 Bacteriovoracaceae bacterium | reverse complement strand
TCTAGGACGAGTCTTGTCAGATATTGTAGTCGCGCATGGAAGTAGCGAGATTATCAGTCTTGCAAATAAGTTTGCAGGAACTTTCAATAAAAAAAATATGACGTATGAAGGCCCTATCCTAAAATATTATGACAAACCTAAAGAACATTCTGGTTTTAGGATAAGATTAGATGAGGTGTTGGAACTGAATGAAGTTTCAAAAAGTTCATTTGAGATGATTCGAAATTATATTCAAACCAAAAAGTATGATTTTAATTTTAAACCTCGTGAGGGTGATATTGTTGTTTTTGACAATCGAAGGCTAGTACATGCGAGAGATGGAATCATTGGGAAATGGCAAAGAAGCCATAACCGAGGCTGGATTAAAGAGCTAAGTGGAACTGCAAAAAAAGAGATTAATTTAGGCATAAGAAGCACCTCAACATTATTGTCATTGATTAATCAACAAAATGATGAAGATTAAAAAACTAAATGTGATACTTATAAAAGTAATTTTCTTTTGATTTAGGGATTTATGAGTAAATTTATTGTGAAATAGTCATATTGTATATGTTGCGGGGGCTATCTGAGCCCGAGCGGGGCTTAATTTTTACAAAAGCCATTATCTTTTGACGATATAGGAAGTGCAAGTGTTTTGTACTTAGTATTTAGGGCTGTAATAGGCACGATTAGTTAATCTCTTTATCCACCACCACCGTCAACACCAGTTCCACTAACTGCTGCACGGTCTAAGCTTATTTTAAGAATATCTTCTTTGGAAACTAAGTTGTTTGAATTAGTTATTATGGACTCTACATCACCATTAAAAATGATCATGTCTTTAACTTCTAATTTTAGGTCAATCTTTTCGCCCGTCTTAAGGGTTACGTAAGCATTCTTTGTTAGCTCTATTTTCTTACAAGAATCTTCAACACCAATATCAAAACAGTTTGTTGTTTTTGCGAATAGACTAGGAGTAACAATTAAAAAAGAAACTATTGTTAAAAATTTCACTTTTGTTCTCCTTCGTTATTTTTGGTCGTTAGTAAGTCTGTTACCATTCCGATAAAGACCTTATCACTTCCTGAGTATTCTGGCGAATATAAAACTTCTTCTTTTACTTTTGTATAGGCGGCTCTAAGTATTTCTAATACCTTAGGCATTGCTTTGGTCTTATCAATTGACTCTGTCTGAAATGATAACCAGTTTTGGCCACTACCAAATTGGGTTGAATCGTAATTATTTTCGATACAATTCAGTAGGGTATTTTTAAGTATTTCTTGAGCAAAACTAACTTTTCCAGGCTCTGTAATAATCTTGTTATCTTCTTTTATCAGAATTTTTTTATCCAACAAAAGTTCAAGATCTCTAAGGCCTTGATTTCCAAATTCATATTTAATCTCTTCAAAAGTAGTACCTGAAGTTGTTAAAGCAAGGAGTATGATTTGTTGATATTTTCTAATTGAAAAATACTCAGAGAAAGAGTTTGTTAGTATGGGAGTTTCTATATTGTGAGAGAACTGACTTAATATTGATTCTTTCATACTTTCGTCGTCAATCTGTTTTATAATATCTGAAATACTATTTTGTTTCACTTCAGCAGCATTCATTAGTGATATCAATGTATTTAGACTAGGAGAAGATATTGATGAATTCTCAATTCTATTAAACGTCGGCTGTGAAATACCAACATTAGAGGCGATTTGTGATGAACTGTAATTAGGGAACTTCTCCTTAAGTAGAGCAACACAATGACTCGCCATTTTTGAACGTGAATGTGGATCAAGAGTAGTTGTTATCATATTATTCTTTTCTGATTATCTTTTATGTTAAGCACCGTCAAAAGAGATATGTAAGTTCTACAAAATAGTTATTCATGAATAACTATTCACCGTGAATAACCATTAATAATATTTAAGCGACTTATGAGCTATTCATGAATAATTATTATTCATGAATAATAACCTGTTGAAATCATTCTGATAATTCTTGATTAGATTATAAATTAATTCTAGCTTACGGCCACAAAATAACATTAAGCAATTTACTGCTTAGAAGTACAAAGGAGAATTAATGCCAGAGCTAGAGAAAATTGTAAGGAACTGTTTCTTAGAATTAATGGAATCCATATCTGATCATGAGAGGTTTACAAATGAATGGATATTAGAAAATGAAGATAATTACTTGGATGAGGAAGGAATTAAATATGTCGGTTAGTACTTTAAAAATGAAAAGACTAGAAACCCTTACTAATTACTTTATAGGGAAGATTTCTTTCAGTGAAATTGAAAACAATAAGAAGCTTAGATCTAAGATAGTGAAGCTTAGGAGCTATTTCGAAGCTCAGTATAATGTGGAGAAATTAACGAACATAATGGAATGCGATGGTTACTACTCAAGTAGTAAACTCCATGAAAGAAGAGCTTTTAATTCACTAGATATACTCATTTAGTAAAGCTCGTTGATTAAAACGTACTTGGATAAATAATTATATGAAAAGTAAGTCTATTATAAATAATAAAAGGGAAAAAATGAAAATACATTTAATAATAATTACATTGATGTTGGGGGCATGTTCTTTTAAGCCTGAGGCGGACAATAATGACAAAAACCAACAAGTAAGAAAAACAAAGGCTATGAATGAGAAATTAAAAAATCTTGATTCAGATGGTGATTTAGTAAATGACTATGAGGAAGGCGAGTTAGGTCGGGATCATCTTATTTCCAATTTACCAGTCCTGGAAACAAATTTTCTTCAAAACTTTAGAATTGAATCTAATTACGATGATGGAAGCCAGTTCATCGTTAACACTGAAATAAGGAGAGATGATGCTGATTTTAGATTTACGGTGGGAAAACTGTTCATATATGAAAATGCTCTTGATAACGCTGCAAGGATAGGAAAGTTCTCTGGTGTTTCGTGGGGAGAAATTAAAGGAGAAGATTTAAACCTAATCAAATTCCCGGAAATTGATAAGAAATTTGTACATTCCAAGCTTCTAGATTATTCACATTATTCCAAGAAGAAGAGAACTAACTTAAAGATATCATTTGATAATGTTATTAAGCTAAAACATGATGGCATATTTAACCAAATTGAGAACTTAGAACTAAACTTTTATTACAAAAACAAAAAAGAGAATAGGTGGGAACTCCTACACACATCTATAGTTGATCGTGTTTTCCATGCTGGGGTAAGTGAGAATTTAAATATCGAAATTGAAAACCCGCCTATTGAGTTGTTAGAAGAGAATTTTTTGAGAAATGGTGATTTCATTGTTACTGAGATCAAGAACTACTACATACCAAAATTAAAAACAAGTTATCTTAATTTGATGAAATCCGTTAAATCTAAAACGATAGCTGTGTATAGCATCACACCTCTTGAGAAACAGCTTAACCATGTCGCAGTAGGAGAAGAAGGTGAAAGTTTTTCAACAATTCTTAATAAAGTCTATTCAAAAAATGTTTCAATTAAAAATGAAAAACTCGATAAGCTAGATCAATTTGTCTCCAACCTAGCAGACTTTAAATATCTATATGAGATAAGGGAAAATGATAAACACGGTAAGTGGTTTGTAATGACGAACAAAATTAAAAAGCATTATCTGAAACACCAATTCACTTCAAGGGATAAGATTGTTCTGTCATATCTAACAGGGGAAATCATCTCTAATAGGGTGGAGAGCGAAGTTGTGTCAAAACATGAACAATTTTTAAGTTCGAAAAACTCAAGAGCAGTTAGGTTAGGTAAAATATCAAAAAACTCCACTATGAATCTTTTGGTGAAGGCCAATAATGAATACGGAGTAAAATTAGATGTTGAAAAAGGTAATTTTAAGTTTGCACCGAGATCATGCAGGAATTGTAGTGGAACTGACTGGGGAGTATATGCTGAGTTTAACATTAATAAATTTAGATCATTCAAAAGTAATCTTAACTCTCTCCCTCTTAACTATTTGTATGATTCGGTAAAGCTATCAATTAATAACCAAACCATTGATCTAGAGAAAATGCTAGAGGAAGGTGATTTAGACATAGAGATTGTTGAGTCTTCCGATAAGCCGTTTTGGAACTTAAAATTAAAAAATTTCCATAAACTAAAGTCAATAAAGTTTGGAGAGGAGAATATGGTATTTTTAAGCCTTAATGCAAGGTCATCTGGACAAGAATCTGAAGGTTTAAAACTAACCCACGTTGAGGGCAAAAATGTTGATCTTATTCATCACGGTGGCCATATTGCTTTAACTCAAGCAGGAAAAAGAAAAATACCAATTGCAATAACTGGAATAAATTTTAAAAAGTGGCAGGATAAAGTATTTTGGGGAAAGAAAATGCGAGATGGCTATATTCCTATAAAAGGGCAGGTCAAAACCTTGTTTGATGGTTATGACATCTCATTTGTCTCCAGTATTAAAAACTATTTTAACTAAGGAAATTATGAAAAATAAAATATACATTTTAGTTATTACATTTTTATCTTCGGGGCTTTTATCTAGTCCAAAGGTATTGGCCTTTACTAAACTCAAAAATGGATTTGAAACAATTACGAGTACCTATTTATTACCTTTGACTGGGGCAGTAGCGGGTGCAGCGCTTATCACTTTTATAACACTTTCATTCTTTAAACAAGAAGAGTTTCAAAAGAAAGCAGCATCAGTAATAGGCCTAAGTATCTTTGCGGCAGTAGGCCTTGAAGTCATAACTACGATTACACAAACGTTTAGCTAGAGGAACTTATGACAAACTCAACATACCCAACTCTCTTAAATAAGAGGGCACGGATTCTTGCAAACTTGAATCGAGCTGAACTTGCGTTGCTTGCATCAGTTTACTTAATTTTATCATACCTTGGTGTTGGAGGAATTCCGGCACTACTGATCAACATTGTAATTCTAGTCTTCATAAAGATTTTTAGTGGCAGGCTTTCAAGTGGATTTATGGAACACATTACTTCTCCAAAACAACTTAACTGGTCTATGGCACTTGGAGGTCTTAATGAGAGCTAGTATTTTTCCCATAGCAAGAATTAGTAAGAATGGAATAATTTCTACAAAGGGACATAAATCATACTTCTATAAACTAGATTGTTTAGACCTAGATCAAATGAATCTAAAGGAACGAAAATCTTTCTATGATGAAGTTGGCTTTAAGTTGAATAGTATGGCAAGTTCGTCTTTCTATAGATTTTATAGAATAAATAGCAAGTCCTATCTTAATACAAGTATGGATGGAGATATAGCGTTTGGTTGTGAGCCATGCAATAACCCACTAGAAGTTTTTTTCGAAGGAGAAGAACTTTACTCTAACCTTGGAATTTATGATGATTACTTATCTTATAACGGTCTTTATAAGAGGGTCATATCTATTAAGAACTTTAAACAGATTGAATTTAGCCTTGAAAACCTACCTCAAGGAATAGATTACGTTTTACAATGTAAAAGACTTTCAAAGACAAAGGCACTTAAGAAACTTGAACTGATAAGATCATCTCATCAAAGTTCATTTCTAAAGACTAAGAAAGACTTTGAGGGGGAGGGAGCATATACCCAGGCAGAGGAGCTGATAGAGGATTTAACTTGCGGTGATGAGTGCTTATTTGAGATGGAGATGTTCTTTCTTCCTAAGGCGGATTCATTAGAGGAGTTATCTTCTCAGACTAAAATACTTATTTCAGACTTAACTCAAGCTGGAATGACTCCATTCATAGAGGGGCACAGCCTTGGGAAGTTAAAATTCGGTCTTGGAGAAATTTTTAAAGAACTTATTCCTGGTGTATGTCCAGAGTTTAAATATAGAAAATTACCAAATAAAACTTCGCATCTAAAACAATTAATTCCACTTCATGAAAGTTCACTCATGAAGCGAGGTGTTGCTTTTCATGATCAAACTGGTAATGAACTATTTTTGAATCCTTTTGATAAGAGCTTTAAAAATAGAAATATGCTTGTAACTGGTTCTTCTGGTGGTGGTAAATCTGTCCTTGTGAATAAATTGGTTCACTCATTAATTATAGGTCATCCGACTGTAATTTTAGATAAAGGTGGATCTTTTCGAAAGTTATGTCTTTATCATGACGGGGAATATTTAAAAAGTCAGATTAACCCTCTTGATTTAAAGTGCCCATACTATTTACGAGAGTTTATTTTATCTGTTGTTGAATTATCTCGTTTTGATAAACTGAGTAGAGGACTTCTTCTAAAAGAGATTAAGAGATTTTTAGCTGAGGATAAAACTAGTAATTTTTTTAATTTACTAAATCAGCTTGAAAATAGCTTTGAACAGATAACCCTGTACTTTGAGGATTTAAAGGACTTTATTTCAACTGAAAAGACTAGTTTTAGATCGTTTTTGTATGTAGATATAGAAAGGTTCCCAAAGTCCCAAGTCTCCCCGTTGATTATCTATGTTTTAGAATATTTTAAGAAAATTGATAAGTCAGAAAAGGTTCTTGTTTTTGATGAGGCATGGTCATTTCTAAAAGGTCATGAGGGCTATATTGATGAACAATTTCGAGAGATAAGAAAAACAGGGGCACTAGCGATCGCTATTGCTCAAGGTTATAAAGATTTTTCAAATTTAAACTCTGAACTCTACACCTCAATTACCAATAATTCTTATTTTAAGTTCTTTTTTTCTCAGGATTTTATAAAAGACTCAGACTTTTTCGAATTTGATAATATGAGATTAAAAGAACTAGAATATAAAAAAGGTCATTTCTCAGACTGCTATTTAAAAACTCAGGACGAAAGGTTTAAGAAAGTTATACGAATATTCTTAACTCCTTTAGAGTACGAACTCTTTCATACTGAAACCCAAAGAAATGATCTGTTTGATAAGTTTTATTTTAAAAATAGGGAATACTTTGAGTCTAACTCTAAGACCATTGATGCATTTGTGAGGTTACATCATGAAATGGCTTAGCACTTCTCTTCTTCTACTAACTTTTAATACCAATGGGTCAACTCTATTTGTTCCAGATAGTGATACTGCAATACTTGTCTCCCTTGTATCAAATACAGCAAGTACAGTATCAAATACTCTGAAAATTCTAGAAGTTGCTAAAAAAACAAGTAATCAAATTGATAGGTATAACTTTTTAGCAATGAGAAGGTACTTCATTGCTCGTAGGATTGAGCAACATGTTAATGATATCTCTATTGCGACAAAGATGAAGGCAAGTAATTTAAGGGAGCTTAATCAAGTTATGCTCAGACTTAAAACAAACCTTGTTGGCCTTAAGAGTAATATTGACTTTATGGCCATGGATCTTTTTGAAGCAGAAAACTTTACCCAAAGGTATTCCGAGAAACTTATGAATTCAATGGAAGATCAAAAAGAAGCACATAATCAAGAAATTTTAAGCGCAAGTGAGGGAGTGGTGAGTAAGCACGTTCAAAATACTGCTATGAATACAGCAATGAGTACAAAGGTTCTTTCAAAAATCAGAGGAGATAACCTTGAATATCAAAAGACTGATATCTCAATGAAGAAAGGAGAATTAACTGAAAAGTTGAGGCGTGAACAGTTTTACAAAAAATGGCTTGGAGTAAATAAGTCAAAACAAAGTGTAGAGGAGATTTGATGAAAACATCTTTGATTGATTTACTACTTATTCAAAGTTTTAACCTTGATACCTTAATTGAGGATTATAGGAATTTCTTCTTAGCTCTCCTCCCTAGTATTTTTGTACTAGCATGCTTAGTTGAGTTTTTTGATAGAATCGACACTTATAATCTTGTTAGAAGAAGTATTATTTCGATTTTGATTCTTAGCAGTGTAACTATGTTTTACAAGAGTTCAATTCATGCTTCAATAGATGCGGCCAATTCAAAGTTAAATGAGCAAAAACAATCAAATCTTCTGCTTTTAGATTTTTTTGATGCAAAAAATGAAGTTAGCCATCTAGAAGGTGAGGATAAAGCAAAGTTTTACAAAGAAAAGAATATTTTAACAGGTACAATTAGTTTCTTAAAATATCATCTTTTCGACTCATTCATAAATGATAGCTTTACGACTGTGGTGTACTTCATTAGTCAGTTATGTCTAGTTCTAATAAAGCTTGTTTATTCTCTTGTGTACTATCTAGGATATGGTCTTGTTGGAATTCCCTGCTTGATTTATTTATTTCCTTCTATGGGAAATATTTTAAGAGGTTCAATTCTTACATTTGTCTGGTGTTTGATAGTTCCTCATATTTTAGTTTTTATTCTTTCAATGATCGGATCAGAAATTGAAAGAGGTTATAGTGGTGGCCATGTAATCGGTGGAAGTGTAACTGGCACAACCCTTCTATTTTTACTTACACTTTTTATAGCGTTCACACCATTAATTGGAATGATGATTGTGAACGGGTCTGGTATCGCGCAAGCTGGAGGTGTTATTGCTGGCCTTGGTGCGAACCATATAATGGCAATGCCAATGAAGAGCTTAAATACTGCAACTACAATGGCAACAGGTGGAAAGTTAGGTCCAAAGATGCAATTTGCAAAAAACACTTCTCTATTTGGTACAAAAATCGCTAAAGGATTAACGAAAAAAGCGACGAGTAATCCTAGTATAAAAGAAGGTTCTAAGAAGAGAGATAGCGAAAAAACTGGAATAAGTTCTAAAAGCTCAAACAAAGTATCTGATTCAAATGTATCTTACAATCCTTCCCAGTTAGGAAGCCGAAAAGGATCTAGTCACTTAGTAGGTGGTAATAATAGTCAGTCAACTAAATTCAATTATTCTTCAGATGAAATACGCTCGAAACCTTCACATGGAAGAGTAAATTCAAATAAACAAACTCAAAGGAAAGTCTCAAATACTGAACAAAATTTTGTACCAAAAGTAATGAGACCTACGAAGCTTAAAACATCAACAGTTAGAAAACCAAAAAGGAAATCAAGTGAAAGAACCAAAAGATAACCCAAGACGCCTTCTGAGTATCGAAGATGCAATATTGGGTTTAAAAAGACCGATGATCATTTATGCAATCTTAGCTGTCAGTATCAATGTTCTGGTACTTGGGGTTGGGATTCAAATCCACTTTAAAGAAAAGAGTAATCAAACTTATACTTCGTTTGAAACTTGTTTGTATGGAATGAACTCAATTATCAATAACAATCCAGATTTAGAACTTGTTCATAAAAATATAATTAAAGATTTAAAAAGCGTGAAGTTCAACGTTGACCGTGTTCACTTAATTAAGGCTATTGATAATTTTAGCTGTGATGTTTTTGTTAAAGGAGGCAAAGGAGTTAGAAGATATTTAGTTGCACTTGAAAAGAACTCAAAGTTTAAACATTTATATCGAATTCTGGATATAAAAGGCAAGAAGGTTAATTCTAGGTATCAACTATGATTTATTATATCTTTAAGGACCAAATTTTCACCGTATTTCTCTCTCTTGCCCACCTAACTGTGATGACCTTCCCAGAGAAGATTCATGATTATGTTGGTGGGGAAATTGGCGACTTTAAAATCTACGAACTCAACAAAGGGAGAAGTCTTGTTTATGAGCCTAAAAGGATGAGTGTGGATAAGAATTTTATTGTCTTTCAGAAAAGCGGAAAATATCACTTTAATTTAAAAATCTCAGGAAGAGACTCTAACAAAGACATAGAAATCAGAAATGCTAAGAGGTGCAAACTGTTTAGCCTTCTAAAAGAGACAAAGGTTTTTAAACTTTTTGAATGCCCTAAATCATTAATGGTTCAAAATAAAACAAAGACGCCACTAAAGGTTAATGAGTATTGGGTTCAAAACTCTAAATTCGTATCAAAAGGACCACCACTTAGAATAAACGGTGAAATTGTTTACTACCAGGGAAGAAGAATATGAAATATTTAATCTTACTGGTCTCCCTTAGTGCGTTTGCTGGGTTTGATGACCTCCCAATGGGTGAGATTCATTATGAATTTAAAGACAAGGGTAGAGGTAGAAAAAAGGTCATAAAAAGAAAGAAACACTCCCAGATGAACTCTCTATTAAAACAACTTAAGAGCTCGGAGGAATCTATTAGTAATTTACTTGATAAGCAAGCAAGCTCTACTATCGTTAGACTCAAGCAGTTTCAATTAAGAAGTCTAACTAGAATTAAAGGCACTTTGTTAAATTCAGTTGTAGCGACTAATAAGAAAGCTACAACTTTGGTTATAAAACTTGATGAGAATGATTTTTTTGAGGATGCCGAAGTCAGGTGTCACGGGCTTAGTTTTGGTAAGAGAGTGCAAGGGAAATGCGATCTAGTTGTATCAGAAAAGGAGTATGAGATATCTGGAGAACTTTGGGACCTTGATGGAGCTGAGGGAGTTATTTCAGATAAGTATTACGATGGTTCTGAGAAAGAGTTTTTAACTTCAAGTTTTGCTTCTTTTTTTGAAGGAGTACTAAGTTCTGCGAAAGATAGGATTATCACTCCATACGGTGAATCATCAAAAACAAACTCTCGAAATACTGCTCTTGGTGGCCTTGTTGGAATCGCTAATAATGCCAACAGAAAGATAAAAGAGTCTTCAAGTAAAAATATACAGATTGGACTTATTAATTCAGGAAAGCGGGTTTTTGTATTTTTTCAAAAGGGAGTGAGCTTATGAAATGTCTTTTCTTACTCACATTCTTAATCTCATGTTCAACAATGAAGAAAACACTTGTGTATAGCTCGCTTGCAGGTGGAATGATGGGTGCAACTTCTGGATATGTGTTGAGTCCTGATCAAGAAAGCCGAGGTGCGAATGCTGCTGTATTTGGAATTGTAGGAGCAGGAATATCAGCTCTTGTAGGTTATGCAATGTATGAAGATGATCCAAGAAATCAGAAGTTGAATCATTTATTAGAACCAAAAAAGCCTCTAGATCCAAATCAGATAGATATCAACTTAGGGGATCTTAAAATAGATGCAAAACTTAAACCTGAAGGTATTTATAAGACACCTAAGAAAGAGTTACCTGAAAAATTAAAAGGAAAAGTTAAGGAGCAGTATTTAATTAAATATCAATCTAAGGAGAGATATGTCAACAAGGGGGAGAAGACTTATTACATTCCATCATTTGAAGTTTATGAACACGCGTATGAAAAATTAGGAGAAGAAGATGAGTAAAAGTAAAAAACAAGAATCCTTTGATGCTGGAATGTTTGTGATGCCCTTTGTGGAGTTGTTGAATGTTTTAGTTGAACAAGGATTAAAGCTACTGGTTAAAGGAGGTGAATATTTGTTCTATAGATTGATAAGTGGAGGTAAGCAGACTAAAAAAGTATGCAAAGTAGAAAGAAATCTTCTCTCAAAGAAAAAGACAACGACTTTATTTAACTCTATTGGTTACTCGGTAACACAAAAAAGAAACCTTAAAGGCTCTGAGATTAATAAGACTAAGCACTCAGTAATAGTCGGTTCAAGTGGATCTGGAAAATCCGTCCTGATCGATACACTAATGTTTGATGATATGAGAAATGGAAAACCAGTAATATTTCTTGATCCGAAAGGTGATAATGAATCAATGGAGCGCTTTATAAGCCTATGTAAGTTGAATAGAAGAGAGTTTAGTATCTTCTCTGAAAACTATAAAGGAGATGAAGCGATTAGTTTAAACCCTGTTCTTGAGGGAACAACAACACATATTGCTGATAGGCTATTTAATTCATTTGAATGGTCTGAGGAGTACTATGCTAATAAAAGTTATCAAGCTCTTCAAAAAGGAATTAGTCTGCTTAAGAAGCGTGGTATGACGGTGACTTTGGACTCCATTTATAGAGTCATCTTTGAATCATGTAGGTTGGGTAAAACTGACAAAGACTTTATCGATGAAAAACTAGTCGATGGATTAATGATAAAGCTATCTAAGATTATTTATTCAGATTTTAGTAGCTCTTTAAGCGGTGAGAATACAAAAAGCTTTAGACAGCTTCGTGATGAAGGAAAATGTGTATATATTGGTCTACCAGTTCTTGGCTATCCCGAAATTGCTAGGGCCTTAGGAAAATTAATTCTTGGAGATGTGAACTATTGTGTTTATGACGACTATAGAACATCTAGTACAAGTAATAACAAGTCTCTTACACCTGTCGCTTTATACATTGATGAGTTGTCGGCATTTATAACTAATGAGTTTATTGAAACATTAAATAAGTGCCGTGGAGCAAAGCTTGAGATTACAACTGCAATGCAAACGAGTAGTGATTTAATTAAGCATGACACTGAAATGTGTAAGCAGGTGTTTGAGAACTCACTCAATTGGTACATCATGAAGCAAAGGATGGATGACGGAGCAAAGTTTCTATCCTTTGCCATTGGAACGGAAGAAGGAAATAAGAAAACGGTTCGAATCGAAGGGGGAGAGGAGCAGGATCAAGGATCACAAAGAACTGTGGAGGAATTACTTGTCCATCCAAACATAATTAAAAATTTAGATGTAGGACAATGTATTCTTTTGCGACAACAACCTACAAAACTTGATTTACTAAACGTTAAGTACATTGATCAGATGACTATTGATTACAATATTGAGTTTCACAAAAAGGTGTATGGAGGAATAGTACAAAATAAGAAGACTGTAAATAAATCAACTGGAGTATTAGGATTATGAGAGAGCTTAGTCAAAATTATGATTATTATGCCCCAATTATAAATACAATTGGTAATTGGAAGATATTAGGAATTAAAGACCTTCACGATAAACTTGAACTTCCTTTAAGCTATAAGACCTTAAGGAACAAACTTTTAAAACTTGAAAATGGTGGTGTGGTTAAATCAACAAAACTTCATGGGCCGGCAAAGTATGTTTATCTATCAGACAAAGGAATTGCTTTGACACAGAATGATAGAACTTATGAACCCTGTGATGAAACAATTGTCCATGATGTCATTGTAGGGCGTGTTGTTCAGGATTTACTGAAATATTCAAAGGTAAACTCGGCTAAACTTTTCCACCAGATAAAAGAAAAAGCAATCTGCCCAGATGCCTTTGTTCTAGTAAGTAATAAAGATAAAGAATATAAAATTGGTATTGAAGTAGAATTAACTCAAAAATCGAGATCAAGAGTCCAAGAAAAATATTCAGAATACTCAAATTCACTAGATTATGATTACTGTGTGTATTTTTCTCACAAGACTAAGTTAATTGAGGCCTATCAACGATTTTTAAACGAAATGAATGCAAACGTAAGAGAGAAAGTATTCTTAGTTCATTCAGAGAAGCTTTTAAGAAAAGTTCAAGATCTAACAAGCTCAAACTGCTACTTCGACAGTGAGTCTATCGACTTTGAAAAGTTGTTTGGAGAAAAGGTAGAATTACCAAAGGTCATACCAAAGGATACCAATCACCTTCGCACAAAGGGAAATTCCTAATCAATTACAGGCCTTTATATCAGGTCCTTTTTGACTATCCCTCCCTCACGAGTGGGGTGAGATAGTCAATAAGAACAGATATAGGCAAGTAAGATAGGAATTAAAATGTGCGAAGAAAGGTAAGTATCAGATAAGTAAGGAGAATAAAAAATGAATGATAAAAAAATACAAAAAAAAGAAGAAGGAAAAAAGAAAAGAGGAAGAAGGAGTAAGAACGAAGTTTATGTTTATGAATTAAATAAAGAGCAGGTTAAGTATTTTGTAGATCTAGGGAAAGATAAAAAAGATTTAGCAAACGTTCAAAGTTTATTGGTTAAGACGAATGATAAGGATCACGGAGCGGAGATTACGTTTAAGGATTTGGCGGTTTATGGAATAAATAAGCTTGGTCAAAAAGATATCGAAAAGCTTCAGGATAATTCCCTTAGTGAAATGGAAAAGGTTAATAGGGCACTTGTAGAATTTAATCTAAAAAACAGTACGGAACTTGAACTAGGAGAGTTTTTAATAAAGAAGCTCAACTTAAACTAATTAGACATAAGGAAAAAAAATGAACACACATAATGAATTATTTATTGGAAGACTAGGGATTAATCCTAAGCTTAAGTACACACAAACTCAGAAAGCAGTATGTGAGTTATCTGTTGGTGTAGATAATGGTGCAGATCAAAAAACTACATGGAAAAAGGTAATAGTATGGGGAAAACAAGCAGAGAATTGTAATTTGTATTTAAGGAAAGGAGCTGAGGTTTTTGTGCAGGGCCGTAAAGAGTTTAAAGAATATACAGATAAGAAGACTGGTGAGCTTAAAAAATATGAAGAGTTTATTGCTCGGTTAGTAGGTTTTGCAAATTTATAATATTTTCTTACGAGGCCTTGGCCTCGTAAGATTTAAATGGTAAGGATATATATGAGTTTTGAAACAAACCAATTTAAGATTATGACAGTTAAGGATATCGCTAATTTTTTACAGATGAAAGAAAGCTGGGTTAGGCAGAGAGTTCATAAGGATGAAATACCTTATTACAAGATTGGTAATCTAGTGAGGTTTAACTTTAAAGATATTACAAGTTGGCTAGATACTAAGAAGGAAGTGAGATGAGTATAAAAAAGATTGAACGAAAAAATGGTATATCGTGGAGAGTACGCCTTCAGGATTCAAGGGGGATTGATTATTATAAAACTTTTCCGAAAAAAGTACTTGCTGAAGAATATGAGAATTCAGAAAAGCTTGCAAAACTCCAAGGATTTGTTAAGTCTACTGATTCAAAAAAGAAAAATAAAACGATAAGAGATCTTTGCGATGCATATTGTGATCTCAACTTTCCAAGACTAAGAGAGGGATCTGTAATGTCCTACTCTTTGTATATTAAGAATCATATTATTCCAAGTCTTGGCGAAAAAAGAATCTCCACTATAAAGAAGAATGATGTTAGTCAATTTGAAAATGAACTTTTACTTTCAGGGTATTCAGTACAAACAATCCACAATATAATTTACTTTTTCTCTACTCTTATGAATTATGCATGTGATGAATTACATTGGATTGAGAGAAATTTAGTGAAAAATTATAAAGCAAAAAAAATTGAAAAATCTTCAATCCCAACATATTGGGAGAACGAAGATATAGAGTTGTTTTTTAACAATTCTCATTTTGATAAAAACTATTATAAAAACCTATATTTATTCTTAATTAATACAGGGTGCCGTATTGGAGAAACTGGTGGGTTAAGAATTCAGGATGTTGATTTTAAAAAGAATCGTTTATATATTGGATGGACATTGGCAAAGAATAACTACAATGGTGAGAAAAATAAAGGAATATATTTTTCTTTGAATAGACAAAAGGGAAGTAATGATCGCTTTGTTCCTATGAATAAGACTGTTTATACAATAATGAAAATATTGTGTGGAAATAGAGCTAAGAGCGAATTTGTATTTACTAATCAACCAAAAGAATCTAGAAAAATAGTATATAGAGATGGCTCAAATAAGGAAGTTGTAATTACAGCTCCTGTTATTAATTCACAACATTTTTCTGAACAACGTTTTTCGAGATTACAAATTAAGATTGGAGTTGACCCCTCAAGAAGAATTGGTGCTCATGGTCTTAGGCATACTTTTGCAAGTCATTACATCATGAATGGTGGTAATCTTTATACCTTATCTAAGTTGATGGGCCACAGCTCTGTCAAAATAACAGAAGTCTATGCACATTTATCTCCTGACTACCTTATGGATGTTGAGAAGTATGTTGAGTTTGACTTTTAGGTTGAACTCAATATTTGTAAAAAAAATGTCAAACTTGGCACAGACTTTTGATACTTACCGATTAAAGTAAGTAGTATTGGCAAAGACTCTTGGCTAACATGGAAACATCTAGATCTATTTGGAGAAAATAGGACACTTTTTCCATTTCCATGTAAGTCGATTAATACATTCGAGCTTATCAGCATTAACGATTACTTAGATACTCAAAAAACAATCTTACATGATTGGGTCCAAACACGAAATTGAGAGTTGATCACTCCTTTAAGAGACCTACTTGGTGTAGGTCATGAATCTATTACAAAGGTCCTAAAATAGTCACACAGTAATGATGATGAAGAATCCTCACTGTCTAATCAACGTTAGACAGAAATGAAGTGTTTTCAGTGTAAAACCAACAAGGAGATTTTATGAAAAATGCAAAGAAAATTGTTTTTGGTTCAGTTATTGGTTTATCAGTAGGAGGTGTAATGCTTGGTGGAATTGTTATGAATGGAGTCTTTGTGGGTGCAATGACAACCCTTGGTGTTGGATTGCTATTTATTAAGTTACAAGACTCTAGCCCTTGGCTATGGAGGTGGCTAATAAATCATCCATTATTTTTAGATATGGCATTATCGGCGGCATTAGTTCTATTGCTAGGGACAGGCTCTGGTACCTCAGTAATTGGTGGTGCTGCAGCTGCACTGTTCTGCTCTGCTGGCCTTCAGTACTTTAAGGATAAAGGTGATGACGAGTTAGTTTTGTTTAGTTAGATTTTACTACCTTGGGCGTCCCTTTCTCATGGGGCGCCTTTCTAACTTTTTGCTTTCTTTGTTTACTCGATAGTTAGTGTTAGTTTCCTCTTTACCCTTCTTCGATTTTAAAGGGTCCCACTTTGTTAGTGTAATGTATTCTTCTGTTTGTATTGGTTTGTTTGATTTTATCATATGAGTATTTTAATGCTTTATCAGAGTAGGGGCAAAGATTGGCTACCACAAAGGTTATAATCAAAATAAATGGGTTATATACTACGACAAAACCCTGATTGATGGCTATGTTTAAAGTTCATATTTTATATGTAACTTTATGAAATGTTAGAACTTACTTCATAATTACATATAGTAATCCTGAGCTTTTTTAGATTTATCCTCTTATATGTTCAGCTTTTAGTTTTGTTTAATTAAAAAAAAATTAATATTTGATCGCAGGAAGAAAGTTTTATGCATTATGGAATATTAATCTTAACCCAAATTCATTATCACCGATAAGCTTATTGATAACAGACTAGAAAAATAAACTTCACGCAGAGGAATTCTTGCTAAACACAGTGAGTAGATATTATGGCATATAAAGAAACAAAAAGTGATGCTTTCATAAAAATTAAAAATACTGGTCTTCTTTCCCCGGGACAACTTCAATACCTGAGCTATTTGTATGAGAGTGGACCTTGCACAAACAATGAACTAGTTGCCAAGATTGAAGAAAAGCAGCCTGAGCTTTCACGTAAAGACCTGGAGGTGTTGGACAGGCACCCAGCAGAGTTAAAAAAATTGAATGTAATTAAAGTAGTTAAAAAAAAGAAATGCTCAATAACGAATAAGTTGGCACAGGTTATTAGTGTGACGAATAAAGTACCTGTTAAAACTATTCGTGTATCAGGAAAGATAAAAGATGTTCTTGATGGTTCAATGAATGCCGCCCTTTTAGCAGTAGAGATTTATAATAAGCCTAGAGCTACATTTAAGTCTGAGGCATATATAACTTTAATGTCTATGGCATGGCTTAAAGCATTGCACGCCTATTATCGTGGAACAATAGGAGATAAGTACTATTATAAAAAAGATGGAAAATACTTAAAGATAAATGGGGAAAAGAAAACTTGGGCTCTCCAGGACTGTATTAATAAATTTCCTAGTATGAAAGAAGATGTACGAAAGAACATTGAGTTCTTCATCCCTTTTAGAAATAAGATTGAACATGCGCATGTAAATTCTAAGGAACTTGATGCTGTAATATTTGGAGAGTGTCAGGCATTATTAATGAATTATGAAAATTTTCTAATAAGTAATTTTGGAGAAAAGTATGCTATAAATGAAAATTTATGCTTTGCTTTACAGTTTTCTCAAATGCGTACACCTGGACAAATTAAGGCTCATAAATCATCGTTAGCACCCAAAATTAAACACTTATATAACTATATTGAGACTTATAGGAAAGGATTACCTTCAACAATTCTGGAATCTCAAGAGTACAGAATTAATGTAAAAATGGTTCCAGTTAATGGAGGAGCAAGTGCAACAGCTGTCCCTATAGAGTTTGTGAAAGTCAAAGCAGGTGAATCAATAGATGGAGAAAAGTTAGTTGCTTACATCAAAGAAAAGGAAGTGATAAAGGAAGTTGTTGGAAGGGGAACTCTGTTACATGGAGATATTTACAAAAGAGTTAACGAACGGCTTGGAGAGAATGCACTAACTCCACATACACTCAATGCTTTTAATTTTGTTTTTTCAATTAAGCCTATGTCATACGAGGAAAAGGATCTTGATGATACATACAAGGAGTTTTGCGAAAGACACATCAGGTTCAAGCAATACATATATACAGAAGCATATGTAGATTTTCTCTATCGCTTGGTCTCACAGGGACGAATAGATATGTCCGAGGTACTACGTCATTATAAACAAAAAAAGAAAATGAAGTTAAGCCAATACATCTAGAACGAAGTACGTTGTGACTTGAAAAGGAAGGCAGTCCATTGAGAAGTAAAGAAGTAATATTAAAAGAGATAGAGGCTTTAGTACAAGAAGAAGGATTTTCCTATACATTGTGCTGGGCACTTTTTGAGGATTTCATTGTTGTGCCATCAGAAATGCACAAGATGGATATCTATAGTAGATTAAGTATAAACGAAGCTCTTTTACTTGTAGGGCTGTGGATAAAAAAGAAAGTGAATTTTGATTATCCAGATTCGATACTGACTTTAATAGAAAATAGAAAAAAAATGTATTCTTTGCTTGAAGAACTGCACAGTTCATTCAGTGGAGCTTTCATTGAGAGGCTAAAGAATAATATGCCTCAAAATGAAAACTCAAGCAGGAGTGATTTCTTCGGGAGTGGGGAAATGATGCAAGAGCCGATTTTCTATTCAGGAACAGGCGCATATGATTTTCAATACATAAATACGCTAACCGCTAAGTATGGGAATGATAAAGAATGGTTAATCGAAAAAAAAGGGTTTGATCCAGACGAAGTATCTCAGATATATGAAGAGTGCAAATCAGTCTTATTTGAAAAGGGACAGGGGGTTCGATTTATATCACCTGAACAGGAAGTAGAGTTTAAAGAGATCGCACGAGAAAACTACAAGGGGAATGATTTCGAGAAAGATTACCCCGACCTTTTGTATAGGACTAAAATTTCTCAATATTTTGAGTTAATGTTCCATGCAAAAGCATCATCTGATCAGGTTGAAACAGAAGAAAAAATAGTTCAGTCATTTTGCGACATGATTTTGAACTTAAATATTGTTTCTAAGAGCGATTTTAAGAATAAAAGTGCTTTTGAAAGATTGTTGAAGAATTTTTCTGTGGAGTCTGCGAAAGGTGTGAACAGCCAATTTAATGACATAGGAGATTATAATATTGCAAGCTCTCACCCTCTTATTAAGGTCGACAATGAGAACTACCTTCTTCCAGTGTCATTTGTTTTAGCACAAACTATTAATGAAAGTCCTTTTTACTGGATGATGGATGATAAAAACTATCTCAATGAAGCAAGTGAGAATCGAGGTCTATTTGGGGAGGACTCCGTTTATGATATTTTAAAACCAATCTTTGGCAAAAATGTATATAAACAGGTGGATGTTCAACTACAAAAAGGAGTTTCAGCTACAGACATAGATATACTTTGCATTCTAGGTAGCAAAGCATTTTGCCTTCAAGTTAAGTCTAAGAAACTAACAACACTAGCAAAGAAGGGGAATGATGAAGCCTTGATTACCGACTTTAAAGGTGCTGTTCAGGATGCTTACAAGCAAGGAAATGTGTCAAGAGATGCAATATTAAGTAATAACGCTAAATTTATAAAAGAGACTGGTGAAGAAGTTGAGTTAATTGATCATATTAATGAGGTTTATATCGGAGTTCTCGTTACGGAGCATTACCCTTCCTTGTTACATCAGGTTTCAACATACCTCGAGAGAAGCGAAGGCCAGCCCGCGCCAGTAGCATTTACTTTGTTTGATCTTGATATAGTAGCTCATTACATGAAGGACCCATTCGACTTCATGTATTACTTGAGGCAGAGGATTGCAACAATTGATAATTACTTTGGCGATGAGGAAATGTCTTTTCTAGGATGGCATTTAAAGCACAAACTATGGGTTAAAGATAAAAAAGAAATTATGATGATAGATAATAGTTATGCACAATTAATAGATAGGAATTATTATCCAAATGCTGCAGGTATTGAAACTCCTGATGAAACGGACCCACTGTTAGATGTGTGGAACTCCGAGAAATTTTTAAAACTTTTATCTGAAATTAAAAAAGTATCTTTTCCTAAAAAAACGGATATCGTTTTTTATTTACTAGATATGTCAGGTATTGCTAGAGATAGTATTGTTGACGCAATGGAAAGAGTCATCCAAATGACAATTGATGATGGTGAGGACCACAACCTCTCTGTTCCACCGGACAGCTCTCATTCTGATCGCTTTGGTTTAACATTTTATAGTACTCGTTCGAGAGATATTAATTCACTTAAAGACAAACTCTTTTATTTATGCAATGTACGCAAGTATAAAAGTAAAGCTCATCGATGGCTTGGTGTTGGCGTATGCGGAAAAGGTTCAACATATGCCGATACAGTTATTTATAACGATACGGAATGGTGTCAAGATGATGAATTGGAAACATTAGCACAAGAATTAAAGGGTGGCTTTGCTCACTTCAGCGGAAAAAAGAAAAAGGTTGGTCGAAATGACAAATGCCCATGTGGCAGTGATTTGAAATTCAAGAGGTGTTGCATTGATAAATTTTCGGTTTAAATACATATAATATGTACTTCATTAAGGGGAATTAATGATTAGGAATTTTGTAGATATACTCAAGGGATTTGTAGATAAAGAAGCAGAGATACTAAAAAAACAAAAAATTAAACACCCAGGGATGATAGGTCAAATGTTTGAGGGATTAACAAGTAACTTTGTTAAGAAACTATCTGTAGATGTTTTTGAGAAGCTTGATTTGAATGTTGTCTCGGGAGTCATCGAAGACGATAAAGGCTCTATGTCAGGACAAATTGATTGTATGCTAGTTAAAGGAGCAGGAAAGCAGGTGCCTCATACAGAGGAGTATATTTATAATATTAATAATGTTATTGCAGTAATTGAAGTGAAAAAAACATTAACAAAGGCAAATTTGGAAGATGCAATATCGCACCTAACAGATGTCACAAATATTTTACCCACAAAAGATCACAAAATTAACCTTTTAAGAAAAGCGTATGAGGCAATTCTTAAGGAACCGTTGCCAAAGCTGGAGGATGTTCGAGAGATAAAGGATTTCTCTTCGTTGATGTATCATGTCTTGTGTCTTGAGGCGGTCATGCCTGTGCGTATTATTATATCGTATGGAGGGTACAAGAAAGAATCAAGTTTCAGGAATGCATTCTTAGACATCATAGAGAATAAATATAAGGATAGTTTTGCACCAGTTGTCGTTCCTTCATTGGTTACTTGTATGGATTTTAATTTAATAAAGTTTACAGGTATGCCCTTTGCCGTTAATTCGGATAAGAATTGGCAGTTTGTAGGTTCTTCTAGTAGCCCAGCGATTGAAAATATTATCGAATTAATTTGGTGTCGATTGAATTTTTATCATGGGGTTTCTGTTGATATTTTCGGAGAAGATTTGGAGATGCCTGTCGCAGCACCATTGATGGAATTAAAGTACAATAATGAGTCAAAGGGGTGGGATATGACAGCCTTTCCTTTAACTGAAAAACAACTAAAAGAATCTAGAAGTGACAAATCTGGAGAGTGGGCACCGCCTACCTTAAGTAAAGAGGAGTATTTATTTTTAAACTACCTTGCAGTCGATCCTAATATTAACCCATTTGGTAAAGGGACAATTGATTATATTAAAGAGCTAGGTGTTTTGCCTGTAGATTTGTATAAGGGGTTAAAGAGTAAAAGAATCATTGTTGTGAAAAAAAAGCAATTTATGTATTTAACCGAAGAGCTCGCACTGCTTATTCATCCTGATGGAAACACTTATGGTGTTGATCTCGGGGAGCCGCGTGGTATGACATGGTTTGGTAAGTACTCAGTTAGAAACAAAGCTGATGAATGAGCTTTTCGGTAACCTGGCATACCGAGTTGGTTAAATTCTATGAAATATTGTTATTTATAATGAAGTAGAATGAAAAGTGAAAAACGCCGAAAGACCTTATAGACCGATAAGAACATGAAAAGATTAAAGTTAAATTTATAGGTTAAATTACATCGGGTAATTCGGGCATTACCCATAAAGTCTAAAAGCTATTTACTTTTGTTGACGATAGAAAACTTTAACTATTTAAGCGATATTAAAATTATTTATAATGAAAGGTGTTTTGAGTAGAACTTTTCTACGCATAGATTACGAGTAGATTCATATTTTTAAAAAACAGCATTAGCTTTCTATGTTTCTTATCTGAATAGTCTAATAGCTTTTATTTATATTTGATTGTGTTTAGCTGCGTACGGGACTTTTTCGGGACTTTTTGAAATATTTCGTAATAAAGATGAATGATACTAGTAGTTTAGGTGGCCTTGTTGAACGTTGATAGCGAATGTACATCTGGATAAATCTTTACTCATTTCAGGCCCTTAGGTCACTTTCTTGGGATAGTTTGTACTAACGTACACCCATTTAATATATATAAAGTCTTATACCAAAATAATTTTAGTCTGACTTTAAAAAAAAATATGTGCTGGTTCTTTGAACTTGCCCTTGAACTTGCCCCTGAACTTGCAATCCAGCTTCTTGAAATGCAAGTTAACTCCAACGATCCCAGACATTCAGATCTCCATAAGTTAATCAAGAAGCATTACCGGCAGGTTACTAAAGATAAAAGTCTTGAAGGAAAACCACTGCCATTTCACATCCAAAGAGAGTTTGAGCGCTATCTGAGTTGCGGTGTTCACGCTCATGGCATGGTGAGATTTCAATGTGGAGTTTGTTCTAAAGACAAGTTTGTAGCGTATTCCTGCAAGGGAAGAACTATATGTCCTCGCTGTAATGGAAGAAAAATGGCAGACACAGCAAAGCACCTTGTAGAGGAAGTTATTCCAGAAGTACCTGTTCGGCAATGGGTTTTGTCCATGCCATATAAACATAGATTTATTTTGAGTAGTGACCAAAAACTTCTTAACACTGTTTTAAAAATATTCAATCGGATGATTTCGACTCATTATAAAAAGAAAGCAAAGAGTAAAGGTTTTGTACTTCCACAGGTTGGGTCAGTTACTGCAATTCAAAGGTTCGGTGGATCGGTAAATTTGAATATTCACTTCCACACACTCTTTATGGATGGTGTTTTTGTCACAAATTCTCAGGGGACTCAAAGATTTGTAGAGTTAATTACAACTGATGAGGAAATAAAAAAACTTACGCTTACTATACATAATCGAGTGAACCGCGCTTTTGAAAAAAAGGGATACTTTGATGATGACCCAATTGAGGTTCAAGGAGAGCTTGCTTTAATCAAATCTCAGTCTGTTGCGAATCAAGTTGATAATTACAAGTACCCTGAAAAAATTGGGAAATATTGGAATCCACCTTTTGTTGAATTCGAGGGATCAAAATGTTTTTCGGTAGAGGGATTTTCTTTACACGCCAATACTAAAATTAGGAAAGAAAACAGATCGGGGTTAGAAAAACTTTGTCGCTATATCTGTAGAGGAGCTTTATCAAAAGAGAGGATAAGCCTTGATGAAAATGGGATGGTGGTTTTAAAATTAAAATCAAGTTACACCGATGGAACAACTCATTTAAAGTTCACACCTCAAGCCTTTATTAAGAGGATAATCTCATTAATACCAAAGCCTCGAACAAAAATGGTGAGGTATCACGGAGTATTTGCTCCAAGACATAAAAAGAGAGAAGAGATTACCTCTCTCGCTAAACCTAAAAAGGTAGGGAAAGATACAAAGATTAAAAAAATTTATCAAACACCTTGGGCCGATCTTTTAAAACGAGTTTTCTTAGAAGAAGTTGATAATTGTGATAGCTGTGGAAATAAACTTAAATATGTTGCGAGTATTACAAGTCCTATTGCATGCCGAAGAATTCTAGATCATTTAAAGGTGGACCAGGTTTTGATTGAAGCAGCTCCAACGAGAGGTTCTCCGATGGAGGGAATATTGTCTCCCGAGTATGATAATTTTGATCAAACAGCGAGTTGGTAGAAGCTGTGAGGCAGAGTTATTGCCTAATTTCGGTCTTAATTAAGAAAGATTAGCATTTCTTGCGAAATCTCCCTAGTTCCAAATGTTTTTTCATGAAAAAAAATTTTTATATAAGTGATTTATGCGTGAGTGGGGTTGTTTGGTACTTCTAGTTTTTTGTGAAAAGGATGCTTATTCGTCCTATACTTGTTTTCTACAAAAGCTTTGTGATCGCGGTAGATGTGTTTCTTATATTGCAAAAAAAAACCTTGCAGACTATCCAGATCTCAAGACATTTTCACTTGATACACCATTAATAATAATACTCTGCGCAATTTGGAAAAAATCTGATGAGGGTTTAATTTCTATTATGAAACTCAAGGATCTTATCCGATCTAAGTTATCGAGTCTCCCACACCGGTATGATGATGTTGATCTTCAAATTGAAGTCTCTGATATCTCTGATGAGATGCTAAAGTAACAATGACTTCGTGTCATATCCATGGCATTGTATCTAAAATTTTTAAACAGGTTAGATATGATCCAATTAAACAATATTTCAAAGCACTTTGGACTTCAAGTTCTTTTTGATGACTTAGGCTTACTGATCGGTAAAAGAGAGCGCATAGGCTTTGTTGGACGAAATGGTTCTGGGAAATCAACACTTTTTAAAATTATTCTTGGCGAGCTTTCTGCTGATGCTGGAGAGATTGTTATACCAAAAGGTTATAAAATTGGTGCTCTTGATCAACATATTCATTTCACTAAACCTACTGTGCTTGAAGAGTGTTGTCAGGTCTTAACCGAAGATGAGCAGTATGATTGGTGGAAAGCTGAGAGGATTTTATTTGGACTGGGCTTCTCTGAACAAGATCTCGAAAAGGATCCAAATAGCTTCTCAGGTGGTTACCAAGTCAGAATCAATTTAACTAAAGCATTAGTACAAAATCCCAACCTTCTCCTACTTGATGAACCAACAAACTATCTTGATATTGTATCACTGAGGTGGCTCAGAGGATTTTTGAAGTCCTTTAAAGGTGAAGTTCTGCTTATTACTCACGATAAAGATTTTATGGACTCTGTTTCCACCCATACTATTGGTTTGAGTAGGAAGCGTTTAAGTAAATATAAAGGTAACACTAAGAAGTTCTATGAACAGCTATCAATTAGTGATGATATGTATGAGCAAACACGACTGACTCAAGAGAAAAAGAAAAAAGAACTTCAGGGTTTTGTTGATCGTTTCGGAGCGAAGGCCTCTAAGGCAGCTCAGGCACAGTCAAGAGCAAAGCAAATTGAAAAAATGGGGACAATCGAAAAACTTGATTCAGAAAATAACTTAGGTTTTCGGTTTCATTATAAAGAATGTCCTGGAAAGGTCATACTTGAAACACACAATTTAAGCTTTTCTTACTCGGGTGACCCTGATGATGACCTCTTTAAAGACCTCTCTATTAGTGTTGGCCGTGATGATCGCATTGGTATTATTGGAAAAAATGGTAAAGGAAAATCAACATTGTTAAATGTTATTGCCGGGGAACTTAAACCCAGACATGGACAAATGACAACTCACCCATCTCTTTCTACAGGCCATTTTGGGCAAACTAATATTGAAAGACTTGAGGTTAATAATTCTATTATTGAAGAAATTTCCCAAAGTAATCACGACCTTGGGACAGGACAGGTAAGGCAAATTTGTGGAACGATGATGTTCTCTGATGACTTAGCAAAGAAAAAAATAAGTGTTTTATCTGGTGGTGAGAAAAGTCGCGTTATGTTAGGAAAGATTCTAGCTAAAAAATCTAATTTATTGCTACTAGATGAGCCAACTAATCACCTTGATATGGAATCAATTGAAACTCTAAGTGAAGAAATTGTACGCTTTCCAGGGGCAGTTATCCTTGTTACACATTCAGAGTTGTTACTTAGGGCTTCTGTAAATAAACTCATCATTTTTCATGAGGGACGAGCTGAATTTTTTGATGGGACTTATGATGAGTTTCTCGAAAAAATCGGTTGGGAGAGTGAAGAGAGCTAATTTCTTTTTTATTTAATAAACTTTAAACAATGGTTACATATGACACAACTAATTTTTCTTTTTTTTATTCTCTTTTCAATAAGTTCTTATGGGCAAGATATCGATGAGCTTAAAAATGAATATAACTCTCTAATTGATAAAAAATATGTTCTTCTTCCGCATAAAGGAACTTATTTTTTACCTCTTTCCTATAATAATAATCCAAACAACGATCCTTATACACAATTAGAAGAAGTGGCTAAGAACGAAGATAGAGGTAAATTTAATCGTTATCTTGAGTCAGAGTTTCAAGTTAGTTTTTTAATACTAACAAATAAGAACTTTTTGAACTCAGGTTTTAATACGTTTATTGGTTATACGAGTCAGTCTTTTTGGCAAATATATAATAGTGAATGGTCAAGACCCTTTAGAGAAACAAATTATATGCCAGAGTTGTTTGGTCGCTATATTTTTGAACATGAGAAGTCTATTTTAGGAATGAAATTTCTTGGCTACGATGTGGGTTATATGCACCATTCTAATGGTCAAATTCAAGAACTTTCCAGAAGTTGGGACCGTGTATTTTTGAGAGGTGCATTTTTAAAAAGAAACTTACTATTCACACTAACTCTATGGTCACGTTTACCTGAAAAAAATGGGGAAGATGATAATCCAGATATTCATCAATACAAAGGTTATGGAGAGCTAGATATAAGCTACAAGTTTAAAGAAGATAATCTTGAATTTAAGCTTATTCCTGGAACCAAGTATGTAGGTGGAGAGCTTTCTTACACGACTCCTATGAAAGAAGGTTTGAGGTTTTATACAAAGATCTCACATGGGTACGGTCTTTCTTTGCAGGACTACGATCATGAAAGTCGTAAGTTTGGTATAGGATTCATCATATCAGATCCACTTTCAGCAAGAAAAGAGGTGAATGAGTAACGTATACTATTTATACAGTACTTATGTAAATATGACATAGTCACTACAACTGAACCCTTGTAGGTGTATTATAGGCTTAATTAAGAAAGATTAGCATTTCTTGCGAAACCTCCCTCGTTCCAAATGTTTTTTCATGAAAAAAATTATTATATAAGTGATTTATGCGTGAGTGGGGTTGTTTGGTACTTCTAGTTTTTTGTGAAAAGGATGCTTATTCGTCCTATACTTTCAGTATTATGGATCTGGGATTATTGATGTGGGTGCAGCTATTGAGATGTTGAAAAAGAGTCTGTAGGTAGAGAAAAAATATTAAGCCCAGGTTTTTAGTCTGGGCTTGAACATATTGTTTAAAAGAATTTTTTACTTTGTATCTCTTTTATTGACTAACAGCCATGTAATCAATTTCTTTAGCATATGAAGAAAAAGCTATCTCTATAAGTTATGAGAAAGCTGTAAAAAGGTTTGGAGTTTAGAGCATATATCCATAAATATCTTCATCAATATACTTTCCATCGATAAAAACTGAATTCTTCTTAGTGCCTTCTTTTATAAAACCCATTTTCTTATAGAGTTTGATAGCATTTTTATTTTCTATAATGACTGTTAACTCGAGTCGTTTGATCTGGTCCTTTCTTGCAAAATCTATTGCATGCTCGATTAGTTTTCCCCCTAAGCCTTTTCCTGAATGATCTTTTACAATACCCATGGCCACTTCCTTAATATGAGATTTTTTATTTAACTTTGTCCCCATTAAGGCGATGAATCCAACGAGATCATCATTAACTTCAGCAACGAATAATTGGTTAGGAGAGTCTTGAGATTTTAACTTTTCTATAAATTTAACTTGAAACTCGTCTGTGCTTTGATTCTCACCTTTATCATATAGCATGTAAGCTGACTCAGATTCGACTCTTTTTTTAAGAATATTGAATTGAGCCGCGTCTTGAACTTCAATTTTTCGAATTTTTAATTGCATGTTTTTATCCATAGTCGTCTTAAACACCTTTTACTGTTAGTATGTATTGCATCTCTTGAGTGTAGAACTTGACCATTATCAATAAACATCACTTCACCCTTTTTAAGAAGAATACTTGTTGTATTATATTTTATTCTATTTTTAATATAGTATTGGAACTTTTTTAGTACTTCATGTTTACTTGGATCCGTATGGCCAAAACTAAGCCATGGAGCATAATTTACTTTTAATGTACCCCACCTTTCAATGACAAGGGGAGAGTCGCTTAATCCTTGTATGTTTTTCGATGTTCTATCTTTTTTATCTTGCAAAGGAGCTTTGTATTTTTTTAAAAATGCCAATTCTTCTTTATTAAAATAATCGTTTAAAATTCCAATGTCTGTAACTTTTGATGCTCCAGACATTGAGTCTTGCTCTATGCAGTGCCAACCAATTATATGTGCATCTGCAGAATCTGTATGGGGAATTACTTTTTGTGGTCTAAAAGCAGCAAAAGATCCATTAGGTTTAATTTCAATATCATTTTCCATAATCACATTTCCAAGTCTTTTTCCGATTTCGGCGTAAAGAACCCTAGAACAAGGGGCATCTGGGTGGACAAATCCTTTCTCTTTTAATTCATGAAAAATTGATTGTTTGAGGAAATCTATATTTTTATCTTTTCTAAATGTCTCAATCGCTGCTTTCATACAAACCCCCTAAAATTTAACCTTATTTGATTTTCTATTAATAGTTGGTCTTGGACGAGAATTAAATGAACCGTTTCGATCAAACTCATCTTTAATTTCTCTATTAATTGCATCAGGATTTTCACCAATGCATAAAGCAGTTCTTACATCACGAGTCTCTCCAATGCATAAAGCAGTTCTTACATCACGAGTCTCGCCTATGCATAAAGCAGTTCTGACATCACGAGTCTCGCCTATACAAAGAGAAGTGCTAGCATCAGGGTTTTCTCCTATGCATAATGCATTTTTAGCAATTATTTCTTTTGAATAGACTGATGGAAATTCTTTTAGGTAAAGTTCATATGTACTTTGAAAACTATTATCCAGATCCTTTTTATCGGCTTCATCTTGCATCCCAAAATATGGATAATGATGAAAGTAAGTTCCAAAAATAGCATCACAGTCCACCATGTATTTATATGTATCTAAAATGTGAGCATGCCAGAATTCATCAACTTCTTTTGACGGAACAATTTTTTTATCTGGATATTTTGCAACTAAATAAAGATAGGCTTTATATTTTTCAGCAACTCGATCTGCTTTTTCAATACTCCAACCTGGACCTTCATCTTTAAGCGTCAGTCCAACTATGATGGCCTCAAGGTCTAATTCGTTTATACTTTTATTGTCTGTTTTTAGTTTGGAATTTGAATCGATAAAATTTTCTGAAATTTCTTCTTTGTCTGTGGGGGATTGAGTGTTGATTTCTTCTGTGCCGGTTGCATAAGCATTAACGTTTAAAATAGTAGTTCCAATTAAGGCCGGTGTGATTATCTTCTTCATTTTTTCTCCTTAGTTCGATTATGAAATATAAAAGCAAGGGGAAGCCCAAGATATTTTATTGTAAGTGGTTAAAAGTACGTGAAAGCTTATTTGATAACGGAATATAGATTCGGAAAAGGAATAAATCAGAGAAACTTGCTAAGCTTAAGGTAATGTAGCCGGCTTGTGAATCCGATACATAACTTACTGAATATATTCATCTACTTAATTAAGAAAGATTAGCATTTCTTGTGAAATCTCCCTAGTTCCAAATGTTTTTTCATGAAAAAATTTTTTTATATAAGTGATTTATGCGTGAGTGGGGTTGTTTGGTACTTCTAGTTTTTTGTGAAAAGGATGCTTATTCGTCCTATACTTTGCTTTTATGTCGCTAGTAAAATTCTCTCACAAGCCTGATAGACAGAGTTGTAATCCTGGAATATATCCTTGGCCATTTGATTTATAGATCCTGTGTTCCCATTTAATTTTTGATAATAATTAATGTCTGAGTAAACAACCCTAACACCACTAAACCTCATATTTATAATTGGAAAGGCATACAGCTTTTTTAGGTTTATGTATTTCTCAACTTCTGATAGTTCAAGCTTTGAAGCTAAGAGAGACCATTCTCTTAAAGTTTGATCATGTTTAAATGTAGGTGTCTTAAACAGTTTAATTTCTTTGGATAAGTTTGCATTCTTTTGGCATAACTTAATTAATGAAGACCACTGTTTTTTATTTCGAACATTTTTTTGAATGTTAGTTATTACATATCCAAGAATTTTATATTCACCTTCAGAAAGTAATAATATTTGTGCAATCTTCTTTATTTTAAAAGGACTTAGAATTGGAGCTGTTTTATTACATAGTATGATGAAGCTAGTAAATAGCCTTGCATCCTCACGTGCTATTCTACACCCAAGAACTATAAAATGTTCGAGGTCCATCCAATGCTCTATATTTGATCTAGGAACGACTCTAGAGCCAAGCTTTGAAAAGTAACTTTGCCAATTTGTTATATCGCTAGAGGAGTTCATTTATTAAAAACTCCTCGTAACTCTTTATATCAGACAAGTCCTTATTTAGTTGACCATCACCATGGTGATGTTTGACCTGTGTTTTAATATATGAAATTCCTTTTGATATTTGCTCTTCACTTGGTGTTAATACAATTAAATCAGTAAGGTCTTTTTCCAGGTTCCTGATATAGTAAGAGTACACTTTCATAATGATTACAGTTTCCATATCTATAAAGTGAAGTTTTATATTTGAAAAACGTTTATTTATTTTTAGTCTGCTTTTTAATTCTATCGGTAGGGGATCAATCTCACTTGCTCTCGAGTTTATCCAATCAATGGGAAGTTCGTTATCTTTCGCTATTTTTTTTACAGCATCGTTGAAGTCATCACTTGCACTAAAATTTATATAATCTATATCTTCAGTCATGCGAGCAATATCTAGTCCATTAAGGTAGATTGCCATTGAACCAACAATAGTTAGGTCAATGAATGTTGCATCAGTCTCCAGTTGTGAGTTTAAGTCTGATAAAGCCTTGAGTAGAATATCAAAAGAGTTCTTAGATTTCATTGTGATATTATATCATAATGAGTGGGTGAATTCAATGTTATCTATTCTTAATGAGTGCTATTTAGTTACGGAACTTTTTAGGGGCAGCTAATGTTGAAGGGGATTTATTCTCTTTTAATTCGGGGACTTATGAGTAATTTTGTACGTTGATAGCGAATGTGCATCTGGATAAATCTTTCCTCATTTCAAAGCCTTAGGTCACTTTTTTATTCAAATTAGTTTGTGTACTGTTGTAACAAATAAAATGTAATTTGACTCTAAAAAAATGAATTGGGTTCTTGAGAAAATTGTCCGCGAAATTGCATATCAAATCTATGATATGCAAGCTAGTACTAACAAGCCATGTACTACTATGAAATTTGTATCAACGAGCTGGAAACTATTTACCAGAAACGGATTAGAACATCTAAAGCTGGAGAAAATTTAGATCTCCTTATTCGTAAGAGATCTAATCAAAAAGTTGTTGGAACTTGTACTTTTAAAAGAATCGATCCAAAGAAGATGTCAGCTGAATTCGGCATAATGATAGATCATAAATTTGGGGAAACCAAGTCGGTTCTTGAAGCTATATATCTATGTTTCGAGTACTTTTATAATACCCTACAGCTCTCATTAATTGAGACAGCTGCTTTTACCACGAATCACCGCTCGCGTGAACTTATGAAGCATATAGGAATTCCTCTTCATTCTATAAAAAGAAATGTGATGGTTTTAGAAGGTGAAAGTAAGGACGATGCCTGTTATGTTATCAAGGTTGATCAGTGGCCTAAATTTTTCTTGTAAAACTTTCACAAAGCCTGTTCTCTAACATCGCTTGCTGTTATAGGTAGGAAAAAACGAGGTTATACATGAAAAAATTAATTGCTAATTTATCTTTATTCTTATCAATCGGAGCCGCGCAGGCAAACTCTGTTTATGACTATAAGCATGTTGTGATTGCAGAGCATGCTTTTGCGATGACTGTCGAAATGCAAAACTCAAGGCATGAAAATGTTGAAATTGATGTACTTGTTATGGGGAGCGAAGAACTAGTCGACACATTAAGCTCAGTCCAAAGTACTGCATTAAACAAATTAACAAACGACGAGCTTAACTCTATTAAGAGCTGTATCTCTGAGCGATTTTGTGATGTGTTTATTTTAGATATTACCGGCAGCTATCACAGTGGTTGGTCTCAGATTTACAAGTATTATCTTGTTGATGATAATATGCAAGTAGAACAAATTGACCAAACAATACAAGCAGAATAATTAAGTTACATGGTTATGCATCTATAACTGGTTGACGGTTTTGGATGCATAATTCGATCAACCTTCCTTATAAAAATATCCGATCCTTTCTTATTAAAATTTAAATCGAAAATTTAAAATTTATTGACTTAAATAATTGATGATTTCTTTATCTGAATTATTTACACTGGTGTGTTACTTTTTGACACCGTTTGTTCTTTTTCCTGAAATTTAAGTTAATCCAAAGGAAACACATAAAATTGCTAGCATTAGGCCTTAGTGCGTTAATACCTGTTTTAAGTATGGCCAATAACGTTGAAGAGAATATTCAAGAAGCTAAAGGGCGTTATAAAAATCTAACTAAGAAAGTTCAGTGTTTCATGCGAAATCTCCCTTTTTCCAAGTATTTTCTCATGAAAATTAAAGAATAGAAGTTTTTTATAAGAGAGTGGAGTTGTTTCGTACTTTCGAACTTATGCGTGTAGGTCCCTTGTTCTTCGTATTCTTTTCGTTTTTTCACCCCCCTGGGGGATGGTGATAGCCTAGAGGTCTTTTTTTTTAAACCTTCAGGTTAAAATAGCCGATAATGAAGGTATGAGAACTTTTTGTTTCATTTTAACATTTTTCATTTCTATAGAGTGTTTTTCTTTTTATGCAAGGCTTTCAGAAGACCCTGAACAATTTTGTAAAAATGAAAAAAATGAAAAAGGAGTATTTTGTGAGCTTAAGGTAATTCAGCTTCCTCAAATTGATGTTTCTCTTCTTGAGAGTCTAAATCAAGTTTCTAGTGAGTATCAATTAGGGAAACTAAATGATTTAAAAGCAGCTTATGCAATAAGTGAAAAAATTGTTGATCAAATTAATGATAAGGAAAAGATATACAAGAAGCTTGAGTTGGACCAGGACCCAGAGCGAGAAGAAGCGTTAAGAGAAAACTTAAATATAATCACAAAATTAAAGTATGATTTAACCCTTTTAAATAATTCAACAAAATGTAAATCCAATATATACGACTTTAAAGCAGCAAAGAATAATCTGGAATGTGCAAAACAAGAGGTTAAAAAGATTGAAGACTTAGAAGTGAAGATTGCTATGCTTATTAGTCAAAAACCGATCTTAGGTTTAAGTGAGTTTGAGGATCTATCCAAAAAAGCAATTCAGGAGAGAACTCAATCCTATGAAGAGAAATTAAGTATTGCTAAAAATTGTAATATTTCTAAAACTCGTATATCTACTAAAAATCAATTGAAATTAAACTGTGAAAACCCAGAAGAGATATCTTCTAATCAAGCCGAGGATAATTACTTTAATATTCCAAGTAAATCTTTTAAAGATACATTGAATCAGAAAATACCGGAAATGCTAGATAGTTTTAAAAAAATTAAAGAGAACCATTCTCAAGTAATGAGTAAAATATCTAATGTTGATTACAGTGGAGTCGCCAGTCTACGGGAAGGAATATTTAAGGACAGAGAATTAAGCCGAGACTATTATCTTGCGGGTGAAGTTGAAAACCCTGAGAGTGAATTTAGTAATCTAGGAGCTCTTTCATGCCGTATTATGAAAGAACATAAAGCTAATGAAAAAAACTCCATGATCAACTCAATGGTTATGGACTTAGGATTAATGGTAATTCCTGTCTTTGGTCCTGCAAGATTTGCTAAAGCTATAGGTAAAGTCAAAAATGTAAAAGGTATTCCCAATATTGTGACTAGGCTTACAAAGTATTCACAAAGTAACAAGGTGGCAACTCTAGCTGCCGAATTAGCGGCAATGGGAGTTGATACTTCTTTGATTCGTGATGAGATTGAACATTGTCAGGAAACACTTGCGGTGACAATAGGAGTTGAAAATATAAAGAATTCTTCTGACAAGGTCGATGAATGTAATGCTCTCCTTAATCAAATGACAATGGCCTATGCCTCTGGAATGTTTGTAGGGGGACTTGCTTCAAAAAAAATACTTTTAGCTAGTGGAGCAAAAAAGAAAATGTCTACTGAGGAAAAACTTTATTCTAACAAATTGGAAGATATTTATGATGCTGATGGAATGAACTGTCATGATAACATCCATCGTTTGGCTAAAGAATTTAAGAATTCAGGTATTGATCTAGCTGGTGCAAAGGTTGTGTACATTCTTCCTGATGGTATTTCTGATTCTCAGAAACTGCCCTACAAATATATTTCAGGAGGTAGTGCTCCGGAAGGAGCTAATTGGAATCACCATGTGATCTTAGTTAAGGATGGAAAAGTATATGACCCTGATTTTCCAAGAGATAGAGTCCCAACTGTTGAGGAGTATATGAATGAAATGTTTCCTGAAGTTATGGCAGATAATAGTTCAGCTCTAGCTAATGTTAGACTACGTGAGTTTGAAGCTGAAGAATATATAAGTGAATTTGGAGGTGGATCATCTGCAGCAGGCTTAAGGGCTGAAACTGATATTAGGACCGTTGAAAGTTCAACTGTAAGTATGGGGGACTATTATAACCGGTATACTTTAAACCAATTATCAGTACCAAGTACAAGAATTCCAAGAGGATATGATCAATATAATAATCCTGTTTTTCTTTCTGAAAGTGGTGCTGAGCTTGTAAACGATTCAGGGGATGCAATCGAGTTAAGTGGACGAATAACGACTCTTGATGGTTCTGTTAAGTGGCTTGATGATGAGGATATTGTTGAGCAGTTATCTGGAGACTAAATTCATTATTCTGTGCCGTTAAGCTTTCACCTTCCAGTCTACAATTAATCCATTCAATATCTAGATCAGTATTTAACCTTTTATAAAACTCAATTGCAGGTTCATTCCAGTCTAGCACTTGCTAACTAAGAAAGTTCAGTGTTTCATGCCACTAGTAAAATTTTCTCACAAACCTGATGGCAGAGTTGTAATCCTGGAATATATCCTTGGCCATTTGATTTATAGATCCTGTGCTCCCATTTAATTTTGGGTAATAATTAATGTCTGAGTAAACAACCCTAACACCACTAATCCTGATATTTATAATTGGAAAGACATACAGTTTTTTTAGGTTTATGTATTTCTCAATTTCTGATAATTCAAGCTTTGAGCCTAAGAGGGACCATTCTCTTAAAATTTGATCATGTTTAAATGTAGGTGTTTTAAACAGTTTAGCTTCTTTGGATAAGTTTGCATTCTTTTGGCATAACTTAATTAATGAAGACCACTGTTTTTTATTTCGAACATTTTTTTGAATGTTAGTTATAACATAACCAAGAATTTTATATTCACCATCAGTAAGTAGTAGTGTCTTTGCAATCTTTTTTATTTTAAAAGGGCTTTTTAGGGACAGTTAATGTGGAAGGGGATATATTCTCTTTTAATTCGGGGGGGCTTATAAATGATAGAATATGCAGTGAAGCTTTGAGTGACTTGAGTGTTTATGGAAGAGACGACGAGTGGGGATCGCCGTCTCATTTAATACTTAGTTTGCTTTACGTATTTGAAACTGGATTCTTGTTCTAGCACTTGGTCTGTAACATTTTCTCATATCAACTTTAGATACTTCAAAAGAGTCTGAGATTCCTTTAAAAATAGAGTTATATAAGTGACAACTATTACTATTTTTAATTTCTACCGATTGAATTGAAGAAGATATATTTCCATCAATTTCTGAATTTAATGCATCAAATGTTGTTTTAACTCTTGCTTCTGTGTGAAAATTTCCAAACCTATCAAGACCACCAGTACATCTAACAGACCTCACGATTGCTCCCATGTCTTTTAGAGTTTGAGTTACTGCATCTTCTACGCTGTCACAGTTGTAAAAAACTCTTGCGCCATTGCCCGCAAACTGTGAAATTGTAAATCTTTCGGACTTTCTTTCGTAATCAACTGCAAATGCAGATGAAATTGCTAATACTGAGATAAGAATTAATTTAAGCATAATATTCTCCATTTTAGTTAAATCTATATGTTTAAATATAATCATCTAGAATACGTATCGACAAGCGCTAAAAAATTGGTTTTCTTTTAGGAAACTAATAGCAGATGTATAGAGACTTTGAATGGATTATTAAAGCTTTGAACTAGCTTTTTTAAAGAAATCTTGTTTTATTAAAGTTGCTTTTCTGGATTAATATTTTAGATATCGTTTTTGTAGAAAAAGGAGCATTCTATTTTTTCTCTTTACTCCTAATTTAGTGGCTTGAATTAGGAGCAAAATGTTCATAAAGAATGTATTCAATGTTTTTAGAAGCTAAAATATTTCTATGATCACCTGAACGGTTTTCAATAAGAAAAGGAGAATTGATTTTTTCCTATTTATTACAAGTTTTTATGTCTCTATATAAGACATCAGCAGGTATAATTTCCCAACCGTTATCTTCTAAACTATCAATACTATATTGTCCTTTTTCACACTTAGACTTATCAATTCCATTTGCATCTACTTTTCGCCACATTAATGTATTTGCAACTCTAGTTCTTGGACCCTGATGATAATCTAGCTTAAGACTAACAGGAGCTCCTGAGTTAAAGGTAACTGTATCAGCAGCACAGTTAAATGTTGGTGCATGGTCGTAAGGCTTATCAATAATATTTGTTCCATTCAAATTCAAAATAGCACCATCATCTGACAGTAGCCCTATTTGATATGTTCCCTCATAAGTTGAACTTTCAGTATGCATATATCCATTGTAACTAATGGTATAGTACTCACTTAATTCTTCCTCAGTTCTTGGATCAATTATAGACTCATGCTCTAAATGTGGAACACCTTGATTGTAATATCGAGGTGTAATATCAATTTGTTCCACAAGAAAATTCTCTCTTATCGGTGTTATATTGTTTTGATCCATGTAAAAGGATAAATGATTCTTCTGGTTATAAGCCTTTGAAAATGCATCGTTTAAAATGCTTAAAGTCGCTTCTAAGTTCATTTCCAGTCTATCTATGACTGCATCGCAGACTTTGGGCACATCCTCTTCTTCAGGATTAATCTCAGGAGTTGTTACTATTGGATTATCCCCGGTTGTTTCATCATTACTATCAGTAACATCACTAACATTGTAGCTATTATAACTCGGATCACATGATACCAAAAACAAGACTGCTGTTAGAGTAAGGATATTTCTAGATAGTTTTTTCATTCAAAGCCCCTTTAAAAGTTTACATGTATTATGTAGCAAGTTGGGTGCCAAAAAAATAACCAACTCAGGGTCGAAATGCCCTTAATTTGAAGAAAATTGTTTAATTTATTGCCAACATTGACCAAAAGTTAGACGATAATACTATGAAAAAATTACAAAACTTGACACTCTTTACTCTAATGTTTTTCCTCTCCATAAATGCTTATGCTAATAATAATCATTCATTATGGGGATATGCTGGTTTTCACCTCGGCCCTGCAAACCTTGAATCAGATGTTGATGATGAAGCTGGACAAAAATTAGGAAACCAAGTTGGTTTACAATTATCAGGACTATACAATACAGATAACTGGGCAATTAACTCTTCACTTAACTGGTTTGAACTCAATTATGAATCAGAAACGATTAGTGGAAGAAAAGTAGAATTGTCTACGAGGTCATTTTCTGTCGATGTTTCACCATTATGGAAACCACACAATAGATGGTACTTGGGGCCAAAACTGTCTTATATTATAGGTGACGAAGTTATAGTAGGTCCTGGTACTGGAAACACAACCGCTAAAATGGCCGGACTAAATGTGTTTTATGAAATTCCATGGAAAAGTTTTAAAATAAGAAATGGTTTTCACTTTCAACAAGTATTAGATATTGGAAACAGAAGTTCTAAAATAATTTTGTATTCACTTGAACTAGGGCAACTCTTTCTACAAAATGACAAAGATTACGTCGTAACCAAAAACACTTTCTTGAAAAAGTCGTCACAAACAATTCAACTAGATGAGCAAATTATAAACTTCCAATCAGGTAGTACTAAACTAACAGAAAGCTCTCATGATTTCCTAATTAGTCTTGGTTCAACACTTAGAGATATTACTAATGACTGGGAAATTTTAAAAGTTGAAGGTCATACAGATACAACTGGATCTGCTGCTGTAAATTTAAAAGTTTCTCAAAAAAGGGTTCAGAGTGTTATCAATGCACTCGTTGAAGGTGGTGCTCCTGTTGAGAGAATCTCTGGAGAAGCCTTTGGAGAGTCAATACCACTTGTTAATGAAGCGACTCCAGAAGCTCACGCTAGAAACAGAAGAGTAGAGCTTAGGTTTCTTGGGGAAACAAATAAGGAAAAACTAAAAACTATCCTTGACGATATTTTGGAACATTAAAAATATTATCTGGTTGATAAGTAATTTTCCTTAACTAAGAAAGTTTAGTTTTTAGGCTAAATCTTTCTTAGTTAAGATACTTTTTCATATAAATTTAATAATAGAAGCTTGCTGTAGGGGAGTTGTGCTGGTGGCAATTGACTCTTTTCTTTAGAATGAGGCTATACTTTCGTTCTATACTTCAAATAATATCCAAAGTTGAGTTCCAATCGGAACTCAACCTACCTACTACTTATTTCCTTGAAGCTAGTCTTCTCTTCTTTTTCCTTTTAACAACAACAGCATATCCAGTTGCAACGGGTTTAGTGGAACTAGTATCAACTTGTGCATAAATGACTCTATTTGCTCCCATTGAATAAGCTTTTTTTCTCATCTCTTTCAACATTTCAAGTGTGAAAGTTTTCTTTTCTGATGATGACCCTAAAACCTTTTCTTCATTTGAATAAATATAAATTGGTCCAACAACCTTATGTTGATAACTATCTTTAACTTCAATACTACCTTCGTCATCCATATAGAAACCTTTTAGCAGTTTGCCATAGATGACTTTAACTTTTGAAGCTGAAGATGCTGTCTTTTTAATATCTATATCTGAGAATGAGACTTCACCATGAAGTGGAGCATCTACTCGAAATTTTTTTTTGTTGAACTACAACTTGCCAAGAATAAGATAGCTGAAGATAATAATAATGATTTAATCATGTAAACTCCTTGATTATTGTTTAAAGTTTATACAGTTCTAAAATTCTAACCGTTTAAGATTTTGTGAAATAAGTATTCATGTACAGTATATCCAGCAATTCTAATGCCAAGAAAGTTAAAGAAATGGAATTCGACTTTAATAGAATTAATTAGGAAAGATTATTAGTTTTCGCAAGATCTTTCTTGGTTTAAATCTTTTTTTAAAGGAGAGCTAAGTTGCTTTAAACTCTTGTCTTTATTTGAATAGGATACTTCTTTTGCTTATACTTACCTGATATACAATTCCAATCACTATAAGTTCGAATAGAACAACATAAGATTTTTTACGGCCGTCTATTCTTTATTCGTACAATTATAAATTCCTTCGCTAAGTGTCTAAAATCTCATGTGAAGACCGGCACCGATCTTGCGTAATATATTGTATCTATATACTTAAAAAGGAAAATACGAGTGACTAAATCAAAGTTTTTATTATTAAGTACACTATTATTGTTAATGGCCTCATGTCAGGTTGAAGATGAGACTACTTCAGATGCTAAAGTTGTTCCTTCATGGGCGGTCATTGGAAATGATGAAAGAACTGAAGTTGAAAATATCGTTTATAAGCCTGAGAATTTTTATCAGTACGCAATAGGACGCTTAACATTTCAGTCTAAAAGTAATTTAAACCAAACAAATGAATGCACAGGAACTCTTATTGGAAAATATCATATAATTACAGCAGCACATTGTGTTTATCAATCTGGTGAACTTGTTGAGAGTGGCTATTTTGATCCTTCCATGGCGGGGATTAAAAATATCCGTGAGCATCGCTTCTTTATTGAAAAAGTATGGTTAAAGCCAAGTTTTATGAGCCTTGTTGACTTAGACTTGGATTCAGCTAAGCATGACATTGCTATTTTAAAAATAAAGAAATTTGAAGGTCAAGGTGTACCTGGAGATCTATTTGGCTACATGGGCCGTGAAAGCACAGTTTCATTAAGAGAAAACACTAAAGTTATTATTGCTGGTTATCCTGGGGATAAGGTCGATGGAACTCTTTGGGAATCTAGATGTATAGTGAAAGAAATGAAAGCAGGAAAAGTAAACCATAAATACAATTGTGACACAACTACCGGAATGAGTGGTGGCCCAGTTATTAAATTTAGCACTCCTACAAACGAAAACTTAATAGTTGGTGTTCATGTTGATTATATAATATCTGAAAATATAAATGAGTTTATTACATTTGATTATGAGATAAGTGAGGATATAAATAAAATCCTTGAAGGTCTTGATGATGAAGTTATACATTTTGAGGAGAAGACAATATTATTAAAGCCTAATAATTCAGTGTATTTTCATAATAAATGCGATGTAGATATTTATGTAGGTCTTAGATATAAAAACTTAGACTCAGAATGGATTACAGATGGTTATAAGATAGTTAAGCCAGGAAAGATTCATAATCTTATAAATACTAAAACACGTCACTATTATTATTATGCACAAGACTATGAAGGGGATATAGTGTTTTCAGGAGATCATGAGACTTATCTTCAAAATGATTATAAATTTTTTAAAAAGGTTTCACTAGAGCCACACTGGCAGGTCAAAACTCATTCTTTCAGTTGTAACAATTAGGAACTTAATCAAAAATGTCCTATGTTACCTCGACCTGGTAGCGTGAAATATTAGATTCTAGATAGTATATTTCTACATTTGGTACTTTAAGTATTTTGTAAAAAAGGAGTTTATACTTTTATGATGATAATAAAATTCTCTTATAAACATTCTTAAGTATGCCATAAAATTAGCTCCAACTTAGAGAGCTTTTCGGGATTACGCAGCCTGTGGGGGAATATTTATATTTAGTAAGTTAAATGAGAATTTGATTTAAATATTACTTTTGAGCGTTATAAATGGATTTAATTTCGTCTTCACTAAGAATTCTATTCAGAATACCAATCTCATCGTATTTTCCAACAAAAGGGCGTGCAAGATTTAAAGAGTTTCCAAAGTTTCCACTAAGATTGGGAGCAAGTGTTCCAACTCCTTCAGCTTCAATTTTCACTGCCACTTCCTCTCCATTAATGTATATTTTAACCTTTCCTGTAGAGTCTCCAGGAAATGGGTCGACAAGGTTTACAGTGATAGCAATATGGTTCCATTCGTCTGCATTATAAGCATCTAGACTGGAGGTATTATATACAGTTCTCGAACTAGTTCCAGAATACTCAAATTGAACACGATTAGTGCCTCTATCATGAATTAAAAAACGGTTCGAAAAAAATAGGTACTGTGTGACCACTTCACTTACGGAGTTATTATAGATCCAATAACTAAAGGTGTAAACATCTTCATCACTTATATCAATGCTAAAATAGTCTTGTTGCCCGTCTCCCGCACCATTGAATTCAATGGAGTTTCCCATAACATCTCTTGCTAAAATAGGAGTGCCTGTTGTTGTAATTGGAGCGGACTTTATTCCATAGTCGATTATTTGAACATCATCAAAATTAAGGTAATGAACAAGGCTTGTTTTATGATCTGAAATTAAGCCTCGAATATCATAAGATTTGTATGTAGGGCCTTCTTTTAGTTCGCTCTGGGCTATATCTATTTCGGAGCTACATGATCCAAAGAAATTAACAATTAAAAGAATAAAGATTAGTTTTTTCATAGTTAATTCTAACTTCTAACCAAAATCTGGTCAAGGTGGACAATACTTTTATAGTAAGTGGCCTTCGGATCTAGGGGACAATTTCCAAACTTATATGATAACTTCATAACTTTAAAATATTTCAAAAGAAAATCAGATGATTCATATTGGTTTATTGAGATATAATCTTTCTTAAAGAAAAACCAATCTGTAATACTAGGTGTCTCTTAAAATTTAAAAGTCATTAATCAAATCTGATTACAAGTAGTTGAAAGACTCAACAAATAATTCCCAAGATAAAGTCTTTTTTTTTTGATAGGTTATCAACTCAAATTTGCATTTCTTTGGAGTTTTCTATTTATGAGATTTTTCTATTTACTACTTATCCTACCGACAGCAGTATTTGGCCATTATCCAACTACATTAAAAAATTCTGAACTCGCGGAGGAAATCAACTCTCAGGATTACAGAAAATTAAAAGATGTGACAGATTGGTTTACAGCTGCAATTGATGGGAGAGTTTATAGAAATTCTTTGGGAGCAAAAGATTTCTACCATGGTAATGGATATATGTTGAATGTAAGATCCGAATTTAAGATCGAAGACTATTACACTTTGAACTTGAAATCACTATTTCTCTCAGGAAGCTCAAGTTATGGGTATGAAGAACCAAGCACTGATAATCACTTTCTAGGATTATCAACTTCGTACTTTTCAAAATTTGTTCCAGGTCACCTCAAATTAAAAACAGGGGACTTAGGCCGGGTGACCCTTGGCCTTGGGATTATGATTCAGGAGAAAGAAACTAATGGTTATGGGGCAACATGGAAATATAATGACTTCACTTATCAAGAAACTTCTTTTGGAACATCTGGGCTTAAAGGGCCAGGGGACTTAGATAGCATTGAGATTTTTTATAAAGAAAAGCTTATTGGTTTAAGTGCACTTTTTTGGTCCGATGAAACCGAAAACGATGATTTTATGGAAGGAAACCTCGAAGACTTTTCCTATGAACAAGAGTATATTTTCAAAAAGGATATGGCTAAACCACTAGTTTCTATTTTCTCAAAATACTCCTTTCTTCCTCAAACTATTACTTATACCGAAATCTCAACAAGGAATGAAGTATTCGGAGGATTAGTTGGGTTTAATGCTGATCAAAGAATGAATGCAATAAAAATACACTGGGGCATTGAGTATAGAAGATATGACAAAGGTTTTGCTGTTGGCTTTTCAAATGATATAGACCATGAATATGTAACCTACGACCAATTGGATAAAAAATTTTCAAATCCTATCAATATTTTTTCTTATGCTGATGGAGTAAGTGTTAGTTCTGCAACTTTTAATATTGAATACTTTGTTAATGATAATTTTGTACTCTATTCGCTTAATGAGTTTAATAATCTACACTTTGGCTCAGTAACTAAAGAAGATATTACTTGGAATAATAATTACCCAACGAGGTCAGAAAGAACATTTGATGTTTTTTTCTTCAAAGTTGGTGCAGCGATCTACCCCAAAGTAAAAAGGCCAGATCTATTCACTTTTTTTATATCTAATAAGGCCCTTGGTCTGAGCTCAAAGGGGAAGGATTCAAAGTTAAATCTTCCACTCACACACGAGTTCACTTATTTTGGAACAGAGGCGGTATTTAGCTTTTAGACTGGATTAGTTTGGCCGGGCCATTTCTGAAATGGAAAACGATACTTTTTGAGGATAAAAAAACTTTAAGTTAAAGTTAAGTCCATAATATGTACAATGGATAAAATGAAGTGGTAAACTTATACTTGCTAACCAATATTTTAATGGCAGGTTTGTAAGGACATTATGTTTATTATCAAAATTATCTTTATTTATTTTATAATGTCGGTACCTGGTCACACTAGTGACAAAAATATCTCAATTTCTTTTGGCTCCGCACTACCACCTTGGGTAATAACAACAGAAAAGGGGATCTTGAATGATCTTGTTAGGGACTGTTTGAGCCCTTCTGGATACAAGGTTAAAATAGTACTACATCCCTATGCAAGAAGGCTAGTTTCTTATGAGAATGACTCTGTCGATGCTGTTTCTGATGTGAATCTCGCGGTGATTAAAGGTAAAAATTTAAAAGGGTATTTCACTGGTAATCTTTATGCCTACCATAACTACGCTATATCCTTATCTTCAAATAAATTTAGTCTAGATAAAGTCTCAGACTTATCTCAATATTCTCTATACTCATGGCAAGGAGCGGCGATCCATCTTGGTGCAGAGTACAGTAAAATGTCAAAGAAGAATAAACGATATCGTGAAACTTCTCAGCAGAAAAGCCAAGTTCAAACACTACTATTAAATCGGGTCAATTTTATACAAATGGACGACGAAATATTTAAGTATTATTTGAAGGAAGTAGGTAAATCTAAAGAATTCAATATAGATCAAAGCTTCGATAAGTTCGACCTCCTTGGTAAGAGTCCTAATGGCTTTCTATTTAAATCCAAAGAAGTAAGAGACGCTTGTGTTAGTAATATAAAAAAAATGAAAGCGGATAAGTATAAAAGTATTTTATATCTTCAAAATGATTAATTTTGATATAGCCATCTAGTATTTTGTCCAAGATTTACAACCTGGCTTATAAATTTATCGTCAGGGATATCCTTAGAATCTTTCAGACCTTTTACTAATAGTATTGTTTGTTTATTTTGGGCCAGTGCAAATGTATTCATCTCCGAAATTTGACTTTGAATTTCTTGGTTTAAAGCATGATCGTAACGTGTCTTTCTGCCTCCATTTATAAGCTTAGAGATATCAATTATGGCGTTCATCTGGCTTTTTTCAAGAGAAGTTATCTCCCCTGAGATACTTTTCATGTGAAGCTTGTTGTAAAGTTCCGTCATCTCTTCGCCAAAATCTAAGTGATCAATTTTATTTTTAGATAATATTGAGTGAACTAATTTTTTAATATGTGTTGGAATTGTATTTGCAGATTCTTCTATTCTTTTTAGAGAGCTATTGGATAGATTTAACTCTATACTTCTTTTTTGTTGATCAACTATATGTACTCTATTGTTATTAATCCGAGATATTTTCAAGTGCTCAAAATTCTTTAAGAGATGAGTTCCCATATTATGGGTGTTTTGTGAGATTTCTTTTAATAGATTTAATCTTGTTTTGAACTCTTCGATATGAACTTTTAAATGGTCTTTACCTTTTTTTGCCATTTCCCATAAGTCAGAACCGTGAGTATACAACTCATCTACTATCATATAGTTTCCATAGGGAAGATCTTTTTTAGTACTTCCATAAAGGTTTATCTCTTCCGACCCGGTGAATTTTATACTAAAAAATTCATCAAGACCTTCTCTTTGCTTTTTATTATTTAATAGATGACGTAACTCATGCTTTGGAGTTAAGTTTGTGGAGCCTTTAAATACGTCATCCAATAATGAATCATAACCAATATCCACATTCCTTGTTTCCGACATGAAGTTTCCTGCACTATTTATATTAATATTATCTACAATAGAAATCTTTATTTTATTACCATCAAAATGATCCTTTGCTTTTAACGCGATCTTAAACATTTTTGGCGAATTTCTTTGGGCCGATATCAATTCAATATTTGTGTACCCAGGAAACTTCTCTGACATAATTAATTTGGTTTCAACCCCCATCTCTTCTAAAATCTTTTGATATGCTTCCATGAAATCATTGTTTTTTGTTTGTAATGTAAAGTTATTATCAAGTAGTCCATTTAATTTAGCGTTCTCAAATAAGGGGTAAAACTCTTCAAAGTTTTTCTTTTGATCTGAAATAGATTTTCTTAAGAGTTGGTTTTTATCTTTAGGTAGAGGTTCAGGGATTGACCCCGTATTTTTCGTTTTTGGTTTCTCTGTAAGTTTTTGAGCCTTCTTACTATATTTTAGTGTTTTTATTATTGCCGCACTTCCAGTTAAGGCCATTGTTGTATCAAAGTACGCCCAGTTTCGATTATTAATAATTCTCTCTTGTTCGTTTGTTTGATACTCCACAGAAAAGTTATTTAATAAAAATGCTGAGTCCAATCCATCCTGGGTTTTGTCTGAATCTGAAATTCTACTCTGGGCAATGTAGACCTCTGTAGCAACAACAGAGGCGCCGATCGCTCCTGTTCCAAGAGTCGCAAGTAGTGAACCTGAAATAGCAATACCTATGCCTGGGATAAATGCTGCAGCGACTGCACCTACAATTGTAGCTCCTGCAAGTGCTAACTCTGTAGCACTCCAAAACTCATCTTCATTATTGTAAATTTCATTGGTATATTTGCAAACATACTTCGCAATAATACCTTGATAACTAGGGTCCTCTTTATTTTTCTCTAGTAAGTTTCCGAATAAGTGTGGTCTATATTTTAAATTTTGTTTTAAAATGGAATTAACCTCATCAAGATCATCATTATCATTATTATCAAAATTATTTACTAATGCAGTTTCACTATTACGTTTTTGAAGCTCTTTTTTGAGTAAAGCTAAGTATTCTTTTTGTGCACTTGTAATGAGATGCTGAGAATTCTCAGTAATAGGCTCTAATATATTCTTAGTAATTCCCTTTGCACAATTCTTTGCGGTTGAGGCATTAAAATTAAATTCTTTTGTTAGGCTAGGCGAAACTAAGAGCTGAGAGTGACGATTATTTCTTCGAAACTGATCAACAGATTGGTTTAACTTATTTTGAAATTTTGTAAAGTAAGGTTCAGCTTTTTTGGGATCTTCAACTTTTCCTGGGTAAACAGCTCCGCTTTTACTAAAAGTATAATATGGTTTTTGTAGGGTTTCTGTATTTTTGTCTTTTAAATACTGCTCTCTAATTGATGCACACTCTTTATTTAATATAATTCCAGATTGATTAAGCTCTTTTCTTATTATATTTGTGTCAACTTTATTTATAACCTTCTTTTTTTGTAAATCGCTAAAGCGTGTAACCTCATTTTTAAAAATACTCTGCATTTGTCCATTCTTATGAATCTCTGGAAAGCTTTTGGCCATATCACCTAAGAGTTGTTCTTTATTAATAGGGTGCTGATAATTTACTTGGGCATAAAGTAAGGCCCGAAGGGTATTGGTGAGAGAGTCTGCGGTTAAATCAGATAAAATAGTTATGGGAGCGATCTTTCCCTGTATCTCTTCCATTGTTAGTGCAAGTTCGTTTGCCTCCACAGGAGATATATTTGAGAGTTGTTGGTCGCATAGAGCAAAATTTTGCTTTACTCCGGCATAGGTTGTTCGTTGACTACTTGTTAGTCCAGAAAAAAATGTTTGATTTTCCTCTTCATATTTTTTCTCACAAGCATTTAAGATGCCTAAAGCTTTATTTCTTTTCTTAAATTCCACTTTTTCATTTTGATTTACACCCGCAAGAACGGAAACTGAATTCAAGATAAATAGAAAACTAATTATTAAATACATTCTAACTTATCGGAAGGTTCAGTTGAGTTCTTAAGTCAGTGAATAACAGAAAAACAAGGGGTTAGCCTTGTGGATTTCATTTTAAAAAAGAACCTTATTAAAAATTGATTCAATTAAATTGGATTTGTTCTTTTGTATATTCTGTAGGAAAGCTATCTAAGAAGTCTATTTTAATCCATTCTTCGCATGAAACCTTTTTTTACTGTTTAGGAAATTTATTTTCTAATTCAACTTACACAAGCTTTTCTCTATTCGAGCTAAGAAAGCCTCAATTTAGAAATACTATATTCGCTTTAAACTTATTTCTTACAGTTTAAAACGAAACGAGTTGAAGAGTTTATTTTTGCCAGAGAGAAGTTTCCCTCAATATCAAAATTTGCGCTTGTTGAAACTCCAATTTGATAATCAGGGGCCATTATAATTTTAGCTGAATACTCATTCAACGCCTTTTCTGTAAATATAAAGTAAGCATCTTCAATTTCAACTTCCATTTTTCCTGGAACGCCAATTATTGGTTTAAGTTGTTCGGTAATCGTTACGTGGCGTTGCCCATTATTGTAGCTTTTTAAGGCCGTACATTCTATTGCCATTGCACTTGTAGAAGTGATTAATATTGTTAGTGCTATTAACTGTAATTTCATAATTTCTCCTGGTTTTAACCTTAATATTCCGTAAAATCATTCAACTTATAATTAAATTTCCATAAGATAACTATACAAAATTTTATAATTGAAATTCTTTCAAGTAGGAAAATAGGGAAAAGGGCCTATATCTCTGTGTAATTTCTTCTCTTTAACGTATTTTTTTTGCAAAATTTGATAAAATTTCAGCATGTTTAAGGTTATTCCATTTTTTCTTTTAGCTTTTTCGGCCTTTGGCAGTGACTCTTGTTATCAATACACAATTGGGACCGGTGGGCGAACAGAATTAGTTAGTACTAAATCCACAATACATAACTTTGACGAGTGTCTTGAGGAAATTGTAGTGTACGCCCCGGATATATTTGAAATGGAAGTTTATGAAATTGAAGAGAGTGAATTATCCAATACTGCTTTAAGAATTAGTAATATTCAAAACGAAAAGAGTAAAAATCATGCTTTATCAGTTTTATATGCAAATAATCTGAATATGCCAGTAGAAATTAGAGAGCAAATACTTAAACTTGGTATTAATTTTTCTTATAATTCTAAAACTAAGAGTGCTTTATGTTCTGCTATAGATGAAGCTGTCACAGATAGAGAAGTTCATCTTACAGATGATTATTATGAGATGACAAGGTCTGAGGTAAAGACTAATCTGATGGATGATATAGAATACCTCTTTCAAGGTATAGAGTCTGCGGTGGATATATTTAGTTTCGAATGTAGTGGTAAATTATTGTATACATATAAAGATGAGCTTTTAAACCCTGACTATTGGGATCTCGAGGACCACTTCTTGGAAGATATGGAATTAATTCCAGAGGTGGTAGATGAGCCTATCAGTTTTAGTAAACATAAGAGTGAAGATACAGTAACCATAAATAACTTTAACTTTAAGGTCGAGTTTGAGGTAAGTGATTCTTGTAAGGGGATTCATAGAATTAAAGATTCTTTAGCAACAACTATCCACAACAAATTGTTGGGAACAAGTAAGTTATTTCCAAATAGATACAATACTAACTTTATTTATTCACAAGAGGTTAAGGGGTGCTATATGAGCATTCAATATAAATATGTTAAAAAAGCTGGTTTAAGTATTGAGGAATTTATTGAATTTAACTTCTAATAGACATATTTCTTCTTTAGGGTGTCCTTTGTGAACTTTGAAGAATTCGGTCTATTGGGACTTTTTATAACCAGCTTTTTGGCAGCTACTTTTTTGCCGTTTTCATCCGAAGCCGTTTTTCTCTATCTTCAAAAAGAGGGAGGCTCAATTGTTCATATTGTTATTTTTGCTTCCATCGGTAATACACTAGGGAGTATTCTGAATTACTATTTAGGAAGTTTAGGAAAACTTGATTGGGCGAAAAAGTATCTTGGTATTTCTCAGAAAAATCTTGATAGGGTCAAAAATATGGCAACAAAGTATGGTCCTCTTAGCTCAATTTTATGCTGGCTTCCTATACTTGGAGATCCCCTTGCTCTTTGCCTTGGTATATTTAAGACTAATCCTTTTTTAACATTTACATTTATGTTTATTGGAAAGACCTTGAGATACATCGTACTTGCCTTGCTAATGTATTAAATATTGTGCAAAATTTATAATATGATAAAAATAATATACATTTTTTTGTTTTTAAGCGTGAGTTTTCAAACTCTAGCAAACGGTAAAGTTCAAAAGGGATTAGTAGATGATCTTATTTGTGCCTATGAAGAAGCTGTGAGGGTTAAAGGCGAGTTAGGAGTTGAATTAATTACAAAGGATAAGTATCTTCATTGCACTGTTTCCTGTGCCGTTGGTGTGGTTTGTGGGAGTACTCCAAGTGCCATTCTAGGAATTGCCAAGGAAGTCTATGACGTCTTTGGACCTGGCCATGCCGAGATAAAAGACCTCTTTGCAAATATTCGTGGATTGAAACTCAGTCAAAAAGTGGATATTAACGATTTGAATAGTTGCTCTCTTGCATGTGAAACATTTTATCCATATTAGAGTTTTTCAATTTTCTATCTGAGTTCTTTAATCTCAAATTAGGTAAAACGCTGTTATCTCCCTGTTGTTAATAGGTAAAATACGTCATCTAAATATTACAATTTAGGTTTACATTATTATTGTCGAAAAGACGCTATACCCTTATTGAGAAAGGATCTTGGCATGAAATTGACAACAATAACCTTCATTGTTTTACTCTTTACAACTCTTCTAGGGTGCCAAGAGGAGAAAATTAATTATATTAAGCTTGATCTCAAGAACAATTCTTATTTGATAAAGAACCAAATATACCCAACTAAACTTAGCGTCTCAGGTAATATTCACAGTGCAACTGTTTTAGTCAACCAGATAGAGATTGATTCAATCAAAATTAACCAATCAGATACCTTCTATAATCTTGAATTAAATGACTTGGGTGAGGATGTTAGTATTGAAATTATTGGCCATGATTTAAACGGTGAATTGATTGCGTATAATCATTACTCTGTACACTGCATAGAGGATCCAATTGCTTTAATTACATCTCCAGTTATTGATCAAAATGTAGTGTCTGGTGAAAAAATAAAAGTTGCTGGTCAATTCAGTGAACCAATTTCTAAAGTTAATGTCTCCCTAAATGGTAAGGTCTTAGCTGTATTGAACCAACAAAACTTTGATGAATATATTTATATTGAGTCTATAGGTGGCGCCAGGGAACTAATCTTTTCTTTTCAAGATAAAGAAGGAAATAGGGTTAAAGTTGAAACAATAACTATTAATATTGATGGAGCTGAGGGGGTCATGGCGATTTTTAATAAAACCTGGGAGGATGAGAACTCTTCTATTGTCATCGACGCCTATGAAGGGAACAGTATTGATTGGGAAAAAATGAAAACAGATCAAAAGGTTGTTGGAGTCATTCATCGTTCAAGTGATGGGTTAAGGGTTGATAAAAAATATTTTGAAAGAAAAGAGAAAGCATTAAAAAATGGCTATCTTTGGGGGGCCTATCATTTAGGAAGGCCAGGAAGAGTGATAGAGCAAGCACGACTTCTTCTAGATATGACAAATGAAGATGACAATACAATATTAATACTTGATCTCGAAGCAACTAGTTCTTCAAATATGATGAATATTGATGAGGCAGTAGAGTTTATGAATTATGTTTATACAGAGTCTGGAAAAATTCCAGTTATTTATGCCAACCACTCTGTTACTAAAAGTTTAAACCAAAAATTATCCAGTAATATTTTATTTAAACAAGCTCCACTCTGGTATGCACGTTTTCGATCATCTATTCCTGACTTTCCAGTAGGAATTTGGAACGATTATTTCTTGTGGCAATTCTCTAGTGAGATCAATTGTAAAAGGACAGGTAGTTGTCTCTATAATGTGCCTGGAACAACTTCTTATATGGATATTAATGTTTATGCTGGTCCTAAGAGTAAACTAAGAAGAGAATGGCGTGATGTGAGTCAGGCCAGGTATTGATAACAAATTTAAGTTAGATATTTTAAGCGTTTTTACAAAATAACAGAATCTCTACCAGAAAAGTGAATAATTAAACAAATAATATAGGAAAGATAACGAAAGTAGGCCTTTCAAGGAAAATTTATTAGAATTATTTTGCTGAATACTTTTAATAAATAACC
>JBLIAG010000031.1:0-52768 GCA_047634375.1 Bacteriovoracaceae bacterium | reverse complement strand
ATTCGAAGTGGGTGCCTATGAATTATCAATAACTTCAACTTAAATGATATAGAGGCTAATTACTGTCTAAACTTTTTACACCCCAATGTAATTAATTCTCCAATTCTCTCAAGTGTCCTAAATTGGGATATTATATTCTTCTATGAAGAAACTACTGATCCCTACATTCTTAAGTTTATTATTTGTTCAACCTGTCCTTAGCTTTGAGCTAGATATAAATATTGAAGGGCTCAGTTATGAGGTCAACGAGTTCCAAAGCCTAGAGAGAAAGACTCAAATTGGATATATCAATGCACCAAGCTTTAGAGTAAAAACTAATGATTCAAGATTTTCTATGCAACCAAATTTTCGTTTTGAAGCAAATATATTTGCTGATAATGAGTGGTTATTTTTAGAAAATGATATGTTTGAATTTTCATATCTTCTAGATTCAATTCCTGGTCTAGGAAAAGTGAAAAATACAGATTTAAGTAATGTTAAATTATATACTGATGACGATGAAATTAATCTTAGTATTGATTATGCTCAGTTTATTCTAACGGATGATGCTTTTAAGTTGAAGTATCTAGAGATGGCCTGTGAGCTTACTGACAATATTCAAAATGCCCCTGATATGGTTGTTGAATCATGTCTGAACCATTCAATAATAAAGCAAAATGGCAATACTGATTTAGGTAAGACAAGACTTGAAATGCAACTTGGTGATTCTTTTGTAGGTTTAGAAATTAAGCAGGGTAGAATCACAGAAGACAGTTTGAATTTTGAAACGGGATCTCTTGCCGCAAGGTTTGGTACCTTTACAGTTCAAGCAGATTCTCTTGATTTAGAATGTGAGAAAAGTCTTTATAATAAAAACATAACAGGCGAAGAAATTACTAGAACGTGTTTAAGAGACGCAGATATTAAGGCCCCCAAACTTATTTTCAATGATCCTGACTTAAAATTGAGTGGAAATGTAAATGTTGACAAGTTTACTGCCGATGGGAAGGAGCTTCAGTTTAATGGAAGTGTGGTCAATATCAGTTATGATGATATGACCTTTCTAATAAAAGACTTAGATGCTCATTGTCAGCTTCCTAGTTTAGGAAAAGACTTTCAATATGGGCATATATCAAATGGTTGTATGGAGAAATCAGCGATCAGTCTAGCCGATATTGACTTAACAACACCTGATTCAAAAATGGAATTAAAAGACCTCAAACTTGAAATCGGAGAGTCTACAATTATGATTGATACTCCTGAGATGGTTTACACTGATATTGCCGGAAGTTTACAGTTAAAAGTTTTAGAAAGTAAGATTCATTGTAAAAAAATTCTTGGAGAAGAGATTTCCATGGCATCCATATTGAAAGGTTGCTTTGATAGCTCTAAACTCACAATACCAAAAGTGGAATTAATTCATGAAAAAATAGATTCTAATATTGAAATAAATAAAATTTCTATTGATAACCAAAGAATTGAGTTTGGTTCTCCTAAAGGTAGTTATGTCTTAAATGGTCTTGAAAATGAGTATAAAGGCCTTCTTGTTGGTTGCCAGCTAGATGCCTCTTATGACATGGCCAAAAATTTGGATTGGCAATCTGTACTTGAAAATTGTCTACACTCTAGTAAATTGGAAATGGATTACCTGATCGGTGTCTATAATGGTGATGGGTTTTGGAAAAGGTTTGGTTCTAAGTTAAAGAACTTCGGAATTAAAGGAGTTAATGATGTTAAATATACATCAGAAAAATATAATGGGGATAAATTTGAACTTGTCATAAGCCCTGAAATTGCTGGGTTCATTCCTATTAATGTCACGATTAAAGGAAATATCAATTTTAATAAAGAAAAATCACAAATTAGAATAAAAATTAAAAAAGTAAAGTTTTACAAAATCATTCCAGCAAAATTCTTTGTTGAGTACATTCTGAATTCTTTTGTTGATGAAGATAGTTTGAAAATTGATGGTGATGAAATCGTTATAGACTTATAAAAAAAAGACCTTCTGAATTGAATTGATCAGAAGGTCCTAGACTCATTTATTTTAAAAATTTCGTTAATTCTTCAAAACCACCAATTCTTTCTCCATTACTAAAAATCTGTGGAACAGTCGTTGTGTTACTGATCGCCTTTAGAGTTTTAATTGTGAAATCATTGTTTAAAACAAGTTCTTCAAAATGAATATTATTTTGCTTTAATAGTGCTTTCGCATCAGCACAAAACCCACAGCCTGGTCTTGTGAAAACTGTTACAGAGGCTGGAATTGAAATGTTTTGAGAAGACAACATTGTATCTGCATCAGAATTTCCAAACGGATCACCAGGTTGTTCGTTCTCAATGAACATCTTTTCAATGACACCATCGTTTACAATCATAGAGTATCGCCAAGATCTCTTTCCGAAACCTAATTCTGCCTTATCAACAAGAAAGCCTAATTTCTCACTAAATTCTCCGTTTCCATCAGGAAGCATTGTTAATTTATCAGCACCTTGTACGGCCTTCCATTCGTTCATTACAAATGTGTCATTCACTGATAAACAAATGACGTCATCAAAACCATTCGCGATAAATGTATCATAAAGTTCATTATATCTTGGTAGGTGAGTTGACGAACAAGTTGGAGTATAAGCACCTGGAAGTGCAAATAGTGCTACCCTTTTTCCTTTGAAAAAGTCATCAGTTGTTTTGGCCACCCATTCATGTCCAACTCTTGTTGCAAAATTTACTTGAGGCAGTTTATTACCTGTTTGATCTTTTAAGCTCATTAATTACTCCTTATATAAGATTATTAAATATTTTTCTTATTAGAGAGTATCGTACATAAAATAGATAGCATCCAATTATTATTTTCTATTAGACGATAGATTTTATCTATTTTTGATTATGTTATAGTCGTTTGGTTAATGCGTAACTTGTTGAAATTTATGGTGATGGTTGGGGCTGGTGAATAATACATGATGAAAAAACTATTTCAGAATTTTTTTAATTTCTTTAATTAAAACTTGATTATTAATCTTTGGGTTAAGCCCCAAATCACCTTTCTCAATTCTTTGAATTATCACAGTCTCAATTGCTATGAGAACCTTGGCCAGTAAATCGCTTTTAAGCACATCTGACTCAAATACCTGGTCTAAGTACTCGTGTCCAAGAAATTGACGAACTAGAGCAAGTTCTGCGTGTTTCTCGTATAGCTCTCTATTGTCCTGCTGCGTATCGATATTTGAAAATGATCTAAGTTTCGTTCTATTATAAGCTTGGGGATCGATTTCAGAGTAATATAGTGCGTTCATAATACAATCTTTATCCTTTGTTATAAGAACAGCAACGAGATCTGCAAACAATTCATTATAGGATGTTGTCATCTCGTAAACTTTATAATCTTTATTGGATTTTAAGTTCTTAATTAAGGCCTTTATTCGTCTTTCATGAGATTGCGCTATTCCAGCTGGGTTACCATTTGCATAGGCCCTTTGAAGCTCAATTTTTAATTTAGATAATTTCTTGGCATCTTTTTTTAGATTTGGGTAAAACTTCTTTCCTAGTAAATTGGTAAAGATAGCATGGGCATATTCATGATAAATAATAGGTGTTATTTCTAACGGTGAGCCGAAATACCTAGTGCCCCATTGGTTTGGAAATGTTAAGGCCAGGGGGATTGAAATCGTCTGTCCAATATCAAAGCTTGCACTATCTGATCTTGAGAAAATTTCAAGATTAACCTTGGGGGAAATAGGGGAGATTTTTTGAACTTTCTGTAAGTGTGTATCAATCCAACTTACATCATCGCAAGTTATTTTATCTTCAGACTTTACTTTGAACGCTGAGCTCACAAGTTTAAACTTGTGTTCGCATTGTATTTCTTTTTGAATATTAGGAAGACCTAATAGCTTTTCAATAGTCCCCTCGGCAAATGCCAAGGGAGTTATTGAAAGTAAAACGATTGCTAACTTTATCTGCACTTAACTATTCCTCTTGTACAGTATACATTCCTGGGAATGATGGAAGAATTTGGCTATAATTTTTCTTTAAGCGAACGTTAGGATAAATTACTCTGTCATCTTCACTAATGACTTCACCATTTGTATCCATTTGTTTCGCATTTGTTAATCTCATAAAGTTATTAAAGTCTCTTGCACCTCTAAGTGGTAATAACCAAATATGGTTTAAAAGATTTCCTTCATCTAACATATCACCAGCTGTAAAATGTTGAGTGATATAGTAGTAGTTCTCAGTAACTGTTTCTGGTTCTTTATTATATTCACCATTACAAACCATGAGTCCTTTTGATAATATTCTAGTTACATCTGTATCGGCCACAGCTTTACCTTCTACTAAGTTCAAATCTTCACCAGTAAGGTCATAAAAAATTGTAGGTGACAGATTTGCTGTAAAACACTTTTCAAATTTTCTTAATTCAATTTCCATAGTCGCTTGTTGAACGACTAAGAAAGTTGCAGCACCAACACTCGAGCCTTTGGAAATTTCTGTAAGATCTGTTTTACTAACATCTTTTGAAGCCTCGGCACCTGCAGATACTCCAGCTGAAAATACTCCCAGTGTCCCTGTTACAGAAGCATTAAGGGCCGTATTTACACCTAAGGCCGACGTAGTCTGGAGAACCTTTCCATCACTTACTTGGAAGTCGTAACCTACGTTTAGGTTCATGTTCTTTCCTTCTTTATGTTCGTACGTTCCCGTTTCAATAATTCGGTATCTACGATCAAAAGAGAGAGCCGGGCTTTCTGTAAGGCCTGTGATTGGATTAAAATCAATACTTTTTAAACACTTCTCACGAAGGATTGCAGCAAGTGTTTTCTCTTCATATACACCATTGCTTTTATTTTGTGTTCTTGATCTATATCTTCTCACTGGCTTTCTAAGTTTTATCAAACTATTCTTTCTTAATTCTGAAGCAATACCCTGAGTTAATACTCCACATAGTTTAACAGCCTCTAAAAGAGAAAGGTCCTCTTGAGTAGAGTGAATGATTCCTGAAAGTGCATTCCTGTCAAACTCTTTAAGCTTTCCACTTTCAAATTTGTCTAAGTATTCATCTGCATCTGAGTTATTAGTAAAAACTTGTCTAATAATATCAAATAATGTTCCTCCGAATACCTCTTGTTGCATCTCTTCAGTTAAGTTACCTAATTCTTCTGCGGCCTTATCTTTTAGGGTTGGCATTGTATTAGTCATTGTTTCTTCTTTTAAATCATCATCAAAAAATTGATATTTAAAGAACTCAAGTAATAAGTCTTCAGTATCTGATTTCTCAAGTCTTTTTGTAAACTCAGCAAGAGGAACAATATTTTCAGACGCGTCTTCAAAACAACCTTCGTAGTCATCAGGATTAAATTCAACACTTTCATCTACGATACAAACATCCTTAAATTTCTTTGGTCTTTCAACTTTTGAGTTATTATTTAGGGATGTATAGTCTAAGTTATACGTCTCAAGGAATCTTCCCATTTGAGAAAGGGCCTTCATTCCATCATAGTACTTACGCTCATGCTTTTCATACATTTTGATAACATTATCTACGTGTAACATTGCGAAAGGCTTCAGCGCTCCATGATGAGCCGATTGTTCAAATATGCTATTATCAACTTGAAAACCAAAGTCGATTAAGTTTTGAGAACAGTCAATTCTGTCACAGTACTTCTCATCGATTGTATCTGTTGGTCTCATTTCTGACATATTATCATTAGCGATAAGAGTACATGGACCAATAAAAGTTCTTCTCTTAAGTCCTGCATTATTTTTATAAAGATCCAAGTCAATAAATGGAGCTGCAGGGTTTTGAGTGTAGTTATTTAAACGCATGGCCTTAAAGTCATCAATCCCTAGATCTTCTGGAAGACCATAGTCAGTCATAAATACTTGCATTGATGCTAAGTAGTCATATATTGATTTGTTTTGTCCTAGACCAATTCTTTCCTTATCCGGGTTATTGTTTTCGTCAAACTTATCGATAATTACACCGTCTTGATTCTCAGACCAATCTTGAATTTCATTACTTGGAATTCCCATATCTTTATTCCACTGTTTCCAGTGACTAGAAAATTTCTTCTCCATACTATCAAGGTTAGATCTAACAGATGTAATATACTCATCAAAGTCCGCCTTATTAGCATTTAAGATCTCAAGTCTTCTTGCCCGTCTATCATGAACACTTTGTTGATTTTTAATTTTATCTTCAAAATCATTTAAGGCCTTATATCTTTCTGCTTCTGCGTTTGAAAGCTTTAAACGGTGATTTTGTAAGTCGGCTAATTCCTGTGACATAGCATCGTTAAGCTTTTCTTTTTCAGCAATAAATAGGGCTTCATTTTTATCCATGAATGCTTCTTTTTCTTCTTCTGTCATATCTGCACTATTATAAATATTATACTCGTCTACTAACTCACGTAGTTTTCTATCTACTAGGTTATCCCTAAGAAGCTTTTGCTCATCAATAGTTTCAATTTGAACCATAATATTTGATCTAATACTCATCATTCTTAGGTCACGCATAGAAAATTCAATTGGTGTCGTAATTCGTCCACCTTGAACTCTTAAAAGTTTTTTAATGACAGTTATATATTCACCTTTTTTGGTTTCATTATTTTTTCCTGTCTGAACTACTCGGTGAATATCATTTTCATCACGGTAGAGTTTAGAACCATTTGTAAATGGATCAATGAAATACTTAACAAGAGCAACCTTTACTAGGTAGATCCCATCACGAAGTGGCTCAGAAACTTTTCTACCTTCTTCAATTGTGTATCTCTGAGTTACAGGATCTATGGCCATAACTACGGCCTTTTTTACATTTAAAGTCATAAATTCATCAATTTCATATCTAAATCTAATTGTTTGGTATCTAAAGGCGTCTAGTAAAAATGTTGATGCCTTTTTCTCTAGAAGGTTCATTCTTTCGTAATCCTCTTCTCTTCCTCTGTAATCTGTTCCAAATGTCCAGCCTGAGTTCCATGGGTTAATGGCCATCTTAAGGCTTTCACTATAGTTTGAATTTACATGAGTTAGTTTTACCTCTGGGTAATAGAATTGTTCCGCAGCATAAAATAAGTGAGATATTTGATCTGTCCACTTTAGAATTCCATCGTCGTCTGTATACACAACTTCCTGGGCCTTACCGGCCTGATCTGTTCTTGTTTCAACTTTCTCGGTTAAACTTTTTTGGATTCGGAAGGCCTGTTTTTTTACAGGTGCACCTGTAATTGTATCAACAACTTGTGTTTCATTTCTAAACATAATTGTTCTTCTTGTGGCAGTTTCTCCTGGGGCAACTCTCATAAATCGAATAGAGAGCTTTTTGAATCTTACGGGTTTCAGATCAAAGGCTATATTTTCTTTCTTTAATTCTTTAAAGTTTTTTGCACCAGTTATATAGCTTGCGTAATCAAATAGTTTTGCCGAATAGACACCTTGAATTTGAGTTACTGAATGCTTACCAAACATATCTGTAAAGCGACCAAGACTATGGAGTCCCTGATAATCATTAAACGCCACTGGTGAGTCTTTAGCTTCTACCTTAAGGGCAAGTTGAACTTCACCCATTGTCACTTCTCTGTTTAGAGAAATTTCTTTTTGGTAGATTAGGTATCCGTTTCTAGAGACAGAAAGATCTTCTGGTAAAAGATTCATTAAGATCATTCTTTGGTTCCCACTTTTACCAAGATAATTAGCAACAAGTTGAGGGTAGACTCTAAAAAGTCCTTTTTTGAAATAATAAGGTGAAGGAGATTCCGACATATCAAGAGGCTCGATAAAAGGCTTAACTTTAATCGTTACTCTTACTACTTGTGCCTTATTTTGGTATTTTATAAATTTTATTTCTGTACTTGGTTCATCATCAATTAAAAGGTCCTGTCCTGATGCCTTCTCATATAGTCCTGAAAGCGCTAATTGACTATTATCACCACTAATTAAGTGTGATGAAGGAAGGGTGTTCTCATCTAAGTTAACAACCTCTGAGCCTGATTCTCCTCTAAACTCTGACCATGGATTGATTCCAATTCTAATTGAAAGATCCCCTGCATAGATACCACTTCCTGATAGAGTTCTTCTTAATTCAACATATTTTGAATCAGAAGAGATATTAAATTGAATATTCTCTTGCCAGTTAACACACCCTTTTTTATCCGTTTCAACATAGAAAATACTTTTGTCTGGACGTACAAGACTGAATTTATGACCTGGACCTAAGTCACTATTTGTAACCTTGGTTTTAATACATGTTCTAAAGTCATAGACCTTAGAAGTTGCAAGGCTCCAAATCTTCGATGACGAAATAGACTTAGAGACACCGCTTAGATCAGTAATTTTGAAATCTACTGTACTATTGCTTTTTGAATCTTGTTGCTTTTCAGCTTCACGAAAACAAGCAGTACTTAGAAGTAAGTTAAAAGAAATAAGTAAAATTGAAAGTTTCATAGATTTTTCCCACATATTATTAAAATTAAAATTTAACATTTAACATCTCCATCACTAGCTCTACAGCGGTTAGGTCATCCTGATAGATGGATTCGTTGATCACCTTTGCATCTACGTAATTAGCTTGTACTGCAAGGTTAACCTTTTTAAAAACTGCTCTCAGAGAGTACTTGATTCCCTCTCTATTATTATGTCCCAGTAGGCCTGTATTATAGTAAGCAGGGGAGACATCTGGCTCTGCATAAAAAACTCCAACTCCTGGAATATAATCTACAGATTTTGTTTTGAATGAAAGGTTGGTCTCTATCATCTGGGCACGATTATTCCCAGATTCAGTCTGACTGTTTTCTACTATAGAGATTGATAAGTTTTGCTCAATATTTTTGTTGTAATCGATATTGGCATATGAAGAGACAGAGAGACCTGAGAAGTTATTTGCAAAGTGGCTATCTCCTGTTGCTACACCAGTAACGGTATTGCCTAATCTTTTACTATCATAAGCAACAATTGAAGGAAGATTATTAAAGCTAAAGTAATTAGCTTGTCCGCCAAGTCTTATTGAGTTTGATAAGTCATATTTTGCAAATACACCTTGAGTAAGTAGGTTTGGTGTTTCTTCCTTATTCGTTCTATCTGAATCAAATGATGTTGAAGTTGGTATGAGATTTTGTCCTTTATAACCAAGTGTTAAGGAATTTATCTTTTTCTCAATTCTTGCAGCTACACCTGGAAAACTAATTCCTGATACTAAGAAAGGTGAATTTAAGTGGGACTGATTAAGTGCGCCTAGGGAGAATTTTGCGTAGTCCGTAGGGATATAGTTCATCGATAGTTCATTGAGTACGAAATTATTATTGGATTCGTTTGAATAACGCGATTGAACTCTAGATGAGCTTAAATTCATAGTTGTGTCTGCATTTATTATAAAAGATGGAGTAAATTTAAAGGTTAACTGTGGTGAGAAGCCTAATTGCACTTGAGATGAGTTATCTTCACCTTCAGAGTAACTTGCTGTCTTAGTTGAGAAGTTTAATACATAAGATAGTTTTGATTTTACAGGTTTAGTTGTATCACTTAGCTCAGTAGTGCTTGAGCTTTCCACGGCCATAAGTGGCATAACTAAAAACGTATTTAAAAATAGAAATTTTGCTAAAATAGCTCTCATGCAATAACCCTTTTAAAGTTGCGTTCAATAGAATTTAATAATTCTTAAGCTATAATTTGCAAGTCTAACGCCAGAAAATAGGGCATTTTCTAATATGATTTCAGCTCTTTATGAACCGAGAATTGTAAAAAAATGGTGACTGTCTAAAAATTAGACATTTTTAAATCTACGATCTAGATCTCGACTTTTAATGAGTATGAATCTAGTGAGAGTACTAATCAATGCCCAAAATCTAGACACTTTTTTAAACCACTACATAAATAATTCAGGCCAACTTTAGTCCTGTTAAAGATCGTCGTAAAATATTTATATTATAAAAAAAAATCCAAATTGATTGCGAGGTAATCGTAAAAGATTTGGCACAAAAAAAAATGAGGACTTTCTTATGTTTAAATTAATGCTTTTGGTAACACTAACTTCTTTATCACAAAGTGGTCATGCGGATAGTACTTATAATGGTACAAGGTTTTGGCTTCAAAGTAGTGAGGATGTGAAGTTCTTAAAACTAACTATGAAAAGAGAAGATAATATCAAAGTTATTCTTGAGGATGTAATTCTAGATAAAGGTATGACTAGAGGTAGTGGCGAGTACATTTACCAAGTTTGTGTTGGGTACCATTATAATGATTCGCTAAGACTTCAGCGTAGTCAGGAGTACTATGGCAAAATGCCAGATTTAAGTAATAGGTACCATGCTCCAAGAGACAAAATGGGTTGTGACGTTAATTCTGAAGAATTGGAATTTTAGAATCTATTTGTAAATTAATAATATAAAAAAGGAAGAGGATTATGATCAAAACTTTAATCACCGGGATGACTTTATTATTATCTATTTCATCTTTTGCAGAATATAGAGAACTGCCAATAAATCTAGATGATTTAAAAATGAATTGTGACACATTTGATAATTACGATAGCGATGACATGGAACAATCTTTAGAGAAGTTTACTATTTCACCTGCTGATGAAAGTGGAGTAAGAGAAGTATCATTTAATAACTCTAAACAAAACTATGTTTGTTCAAGAAATAACGTTGGACTACTTTGTGAAGGTGAGGCGTATCAAGTGAATGATGACCAACTTTTAGAAGATACAGATGATTCTCAAAAATTTGAAGTATCAATCCAATTAGATTACAGCAAGCATAGAGGTGATTTGATTGAAGGAGTTGGTAAGGTTCCTAGTGGCTTCCTAGGGAGAGTTAAATCTAGAGATCTTTATTGTGAAATAATTGGAGATAGACGTTACTAATATCGGGTCTCCAAACTTGATGGTGTTTGGACAATTTCATATAGCTGTTTTGCATACACTTTTAGTAAAGCAATTAATTTTGAAATTTCGTAGGTGTAATAAATAGTTGAAAAAATGGTAGCGACGGGCAGAGTTGAACTGCCGACATCCGGGATATGAATCCGGTGAATCAACAAACTCAACACTTTGAAATTGTTAAATTTATTAATTAAATCGGTAACTTGACGCTTTTTTGACTTCGTTTTTACACTGCTTAATTCGGTACATTACTGATCTTTGTTGCACATCCGTTGCACACTTTAGGATTCTCATTGTTTTAGCAATAGAGTCTTGTAGTTCACTATAAGTCTTGGAGGGAGAGGTGTTTGGCTGATCAAAAGTAGCTGTTTGCAAAACCGTAAAGCCGTCGGTTCAAACCCGATCTTCTCCTCCATTCTTTAGAGATCAATTTCATCAAATTTAAACAATATTATGTAAGTTTTTGAAACTATTATCATGGTTTCTATAAGCTAATGTAGGATCTTTTTCATTGAACTGTCTGAAACTGACTCGAGCTTTCTTTCGATGGCTTAATTTGTGCTTAGTCGCTTTTATGTCGTCACCATATCACCACTTTAAGTATCTTAATTACTTGAAAGGATTGGACATGCATGAGTGGGTAAATTGTTAAAGAGCATTCACGTATTAACTTACAAGGGAGTGTTTATTGTGAAATGAAGTTATCAAAAAATTGAAACAGCAACTGTTGAGCATGGGAGGATTGATCTTGATCCAAAAAAGGTACTGCTTCTGCTAAATATTTATGGATACAGCTATGAATCATTTATGGAGTTTGTAAATGGAAATAGGGTCATGCGATCTAATACTTATGCTGAGTGTATAGAAATATTGAAGAGGCTTAGTAAGGAAAAGTTGAAGACAGTTAAAACTATTTTAGACAGTTTTTAATACTTGATAGTTATTTTTTTCGTTTTGTCGAAGGAAAAAGATTGAATCTTTTTCCTTCTATCAATAGGGTCAAGCATTCATTATAATTTGTAGATGAAAAGATATCTGATAATTCTCTTTTTACCACTGAGTCTCCATGGAGCAGAGTTTATCTACCCAGATAAGTTTTCGATAGAAGCGACTGCTTTAAATTTTACATATAAAGATAAGGTGAGAGAATTTAGTCTAGAAGTGTTAGATTGCAATAAGAGTATACTTCAAAGTGTTGTCGAGAACCTAGAGTCTTCTAGTACCGGTTACAATGTGAATCTAATTAAAAGTTCAAAAAAATATTTCTATAAAAATAAGAAGAAGGTAAGATTTAATTTGGGTTCTAGGCTTCATAAAAGGTTAGAAAATACCCCGAAAACGATTGATTCAGTTATCTTTAGAGCGAAAATGTCATGCAAAAAATCTTAATATTATCTATTCTTGTTTTTCCTCAGTTTGCTTTGGCAGATAGCTGGAAGTTGGACGTAGACAAGTTACTTGAAAATCCACCTTTATCAAAAATAAAGTGCTCAGAAGAGATAGAGTCTAATGTTAACCCGTATCAAAACTGTCTTGAAGAAGTTTGTGGAAATTCAAAGAATTTCACTTCAACTTTAGATAAATATGTTTTAAAGATTCTTAATGGATCAAGTAGTACTGATCCAAAAAGAAATGAAGTTAAAGGCTTGATAGAGAAATATTATAAGAATTCAAAGAATGACAACAATGAAATGAGTGATGAGAGTTATAAAAAGTTAATTAAAGAAGTTATTAAATCAAACCCTAGTATTGAAACTGGAAACACTTTAAATTTAATTCCCTTCATGTCAATGTTTCATGCACATCAGAAAGTGAGTAAGTATAATGAAACGATGGGACAGTATATTTTTAATACTACGGCGTTTGAGGAATTAAGCGATTACGAGAAGAAAATTTCAAAAAAATTCATTGAAGAATCAATTGGAAAGTACAATAAGTATATTCAAGACGGGAATATGCTTGCAGCCTCTCCTTACAACCTGATTATTAATCAGAGTGGGACAAGTGAAACAGATAGAGTCAAATTTAAGAATTATTTAATTGAAATAAAGAAAATACAGTCTGAGATTAATACGATTTTCCCTCCTGAGATATTAGGTTTTAATTTAAGTGATAATGATATTAGTGATTATATGGTGAAATTTGACTCTGGAAGTTTAATTGATTTAGAACTTCAAGAGCTTTATGCCTCTAAATTTTCTAGTAACTTCTTTCTACTTGCTGGTCAAAGTATCATGAAGAGTAAAGAAGACCTCAAAGGAAATACTTTAAATGAAATTTATTCTTGGATTAAAGAGCAAGATGAAGACTTTCTGGTTTCATTTCTATCTTCTCAATTTAAAGAAGAAAGGGATAAAGAAAATATAAATATTAAAAACGAGCAAGAAAGATCATTGAGTGTTTGTTTAGCTCACTTTGATAAAAATGATAAGTTTTATCCAAGCGATGCTGATTTGAATGCCTTTAAATTGAAAGTCGATTCTCTGAAGTCAACATTCATTAATAAGCTGATTACTCTAGATGGAATTTCAAGTAAATCTAGAGATGAATTGATTAATAAGATTAAGTCTACTTTTTTCACTTTCCCCTTCTCTAAAAAGTATTGGAAATCTCGACTTATTACAAAAATAAAAGATGAACTTGATTCTCAAGAGAAATCTTCCAAAATATCAAAAACAAAAAAAGTAATGAATACGATGGTTCTTTATTATACTCATAAAATAAAAAACAAAATTATTGATTCAGAAGAGGAACATGAGGAAACTGACTTTGAAGATATTTGTAATAACCTTGAACAAGAAGCTTTTAGTGATGCAACCTATACTAGTCTTGGTAAAATAATGCTTAGTCATACACTAATTAATGCTCCTGAATCATACCAAGAAGGTGTAATAAACCATGAATTAGCACATAACATGGAAAAGGATCTATTAGAGCTACTAGGTGAAGGAGCTCTTTCCGAAGTTTCTAATCAAAACTTTATTAAAGTTAAAAGTTGCCTCGCTAATATGCAGATGGCGAATGGAGTTGAAGATACAGAGCATTACTTTAGGGAAGACTTTGCAGACTATGTTGCAAGTAGGTTTTCATCTGTGGAAAGTAAACCTAAAACTTGTGAGTATTTAACAATTGATAAAGAAACGAGACTATTTAAGGAGAGCTCTATTAGGAATAGTGACGTGAGCGATACTCACTCAGGTAACATTTTAAGGATAGTCCGTGCAATGATAGATCAGGGAAGAGTAATACCCAAAGCCTGTAAAGAAGCGATACATAGTGAAGGGATTATTGTTATTCCTGGCACATGTACTTATTAATAGAGTTACTACCCACCAGAACCATCACCCATAACAGCACGGATGACTAATTTAGAGTTAAATCTACGGCCTCTATTTTGTAACTCGACTTAGATGTCTCCTGTAATTTTACTATGTTTAATAATTCATCTGTATTTAGTAGGTCTTTGATGTACACCGACAACTAAATTAATAACCTTTGAGCACCGGATAACATGGCCGGACTCTTAGTCTTTTTTTACAAAGAAATATTATAAAACTGAATTACAAACGGTTGAATAGGGTTAGTACCGAATCTTTGGACCAGATTACTTATATTTCGTATGGCCGTTGCACATCGGTTGCACACAATTTTAATTTTCGTATTTTTATTGATGAATTTTTGAGGTAAATACTTGAAAAAATGGTAGCGACGGGCAGAGTTGAACTGCCGACCCCCGGGATATGAATCCGGTGCTCTAACCAACTGAGCTACGTCGCTATGATTCTGAACAGTTGTTCGAAAGTTTAAAGATAATAAGGTCAAGTATTGTAATTGTCAATAATTCTGTACAGTTAAAAATTAAAAAAATAGTATATCTTATGAGTTTTAAGTCATCTAATCCAAAATATACAAATCGCTTCGTGGGCCACTTTATGCGCTTCAATGAAGAATACCGCTTATTTGGTAAAGATGAACCATTACTAATCGCTGTTTCTGGCGGAATTGATTCAATGGTTCTAGTACAAGTTTTAAATTCAATTCAAAGTTACGGATATTCCAATAAGCTTCGTGTGGCGCATATTAATCATGGCTCCCGAGATGGACAAGATCGCGAAGAAACATTTGTTCACGAATTTTGTTCCCATTTAGGAATTGAATCTATCTCTGTGACTTTATCTGACTTAGATCCTAATCGAAATTTTGAATATAAAGCGCGCCTAAAGCGCTATGAAGCCTTCTATCAAATCGCAAATGATAATGAGAAGATTGTTTTGGCCCATCATATTGATGATAGTTTCGAATGGACAATGTTACAGAGCTTACGTTCAAGTAGTATCGAAGGCCTAATTGGTGTTCCAGTCGTCAACGGGAGAATTATTAGACCTTTTATGTGTGTAACTAAGGATCAGATTCGAAGATACGGAACATGCTTTGATATTCCCTTTATAGAAGACCCAACAAATGAATTGATAAAGTATGAGAGAAATTTTATTCGCAGTAACGTCGTGAGTGCTTTTAAAGATCGCTATAATAAATATTTAAAACATTACGTTTATAGGCATAATGAAATCAGTAGACGCTTGGGCCTTCATTTATTACACCAACATCAAACGAGTTTTAATATTAGCTATGCTGATAAGTCTGTTTTGATTTATTCAGCTACTGGAACTGAAGATTACTCTGGTGTGGAGCAATTAGTACTAAAAGGTCTAAAACATTTAAATCCAGATTCACGAGGAAAAGTTTCCGGTCAAATTAAAAATGTTATTACTGCCTTAAAGAATAAAAAGTTTGGACCCATCAGTTTAACAAATGGAGTTAAAGTTTATCTAGACTTCAATTTAGTGCTTATGACTAAGATGAATCAACCAAATTTAAAATTTAAATATGAATCTGAAAAATTATTTAGCTATGATGAATATATTAATTATATAGACGAATTAATTCCGAGTAAAAGAGTCCATTTGGATTTTCCTTTTTTAGTAACTATTAAAGGTGGTAATCTTGACAAAAGAAATTTCAACACCACCTTTAACACAAGAGCTATAGCAGAGTTAAAGAGCGCACACCTAAAATACTATCCCGCATTAAAACTTTTAAGGGAATGGTCTAAGAAAAAAAATAGACACAAAGTGTTACGGTTAAATTTTTTAACATCAATTAAATAGTTATAATAAAAGACTGTTTAACTTGATTTGTGATGGCCTAGATTTTACAATACTTTGAGGATAAACGGATTTTATCTTAATTTAAGGAAGATTAAATATGAAAAAACAGCAAAAAACTTTGGCCCTTTGGATATTAGTTATTCTTTTTATGGCCTTTCTAATGAAAGCCCTTGATCAAAAACAAAAGACAGCAAAGTCTATTACATACTCAGACTTTATCACTGCTGTTGAAACTGGAAATATTAAAGAAGTTACTTTTCAGGGTGCTACCAAAATTCAAGGTAAGTTCATTGATGGTTACGAACAAGGTACATTCTTCGAGCTAACTGGTAATACAGGTGATGAAACATTTAAAATATTAAGAGCTAAAGGAATTATTCCTAATTATAAAGCCGAAGAGAAACAAAGTTTCTTATCGACTCTATTTATTAATTGGTTCCCAATGATTCTTTTATTCGTAATTTTCTTCTTTTTCTTAAGGCAATTACAATCAGGTGGCGGAAAGGCCATGAGCTTCGGTAAATCAAAAGCTAAGATGCTTAATGAGTCTGATAAAAAAGTTACTTTTAGTGATGTGTCTGGTGTTGAAGAAGCAAAAGAAGAATTAGTTGAAATTGTAGATTTTCTTAAAGATCCAAAAAAATATACGAAACTCGGTGGTAAAATTCCTAAAGGTGTTTTACTTGTTGGTCCTCCAGGTACAGGGAAGACCTTACTAGCAAGAGCTGTTGCTGGTGAAGCTGGTGTTCCATTCTTCTCAATTTCAGGTTCTGACTTTGTTGAGATGTTTGTTGGTGTCGGTGCATCTCGAGTAAGAGACTTATTTGAACAAGGTAAAAAGAATGCACCTTGTATTATCTTTATTGATGAGATTGATGCTGTTGGTAGACATAGAGGTCATGGAATGGGTGGTGGACACGATGAGCGTGAACAAACACTAAACCAGATGCTTGTTGAGATGGATGGTTTTGAGAGTAACGAGGGTGTTATTATCATGGCCGCAACAAACCGTGCTGATGTTCTAGATCCTGCACTACTTAGACCTGGACGATTTGATAGAAGAGTTTCAGTTGGTAGACCTGATGTTAGAGGGAGACTTGGAATTTTAAAAGTTCATACAAACAAAACTCCACTCAATCCAGATGTTGATTTAGAAACAATTGCAAAAGGAACTCCAGGGTTTACTGGTGCTGACCTTGCAAATCTTGTTAACGAGGCCGCATTACTTGCAGCGAGAGAAAATAAAGCAGAATTATTCAATATCGATTTTGAAAATGCTAAAGATAAAGTTCTTATGGGTGTTGAGAGAAAATCAATGATGATTTCTGATGATGAAAAAAGAAATACAGCTTTCCATGAATCGGGACATGTAATTGTAGGGCAAGCTCTACCTGGAAACGATCCAATTCATAAAGTAAGTGTTATTCCAAGAGGCGGTGCCCTTGGTGTTACGATTACTCTTCCAAAGGAAGATTCTTTATCAATGAGTAAAGAGAAAGCAAATAATATGATTTCTATGTTACTTGGTGGACGTATTGCTGAGGAATTAGTCTTTACTGATTTCACTTCAGGAGCATCAAATGATATTGAAAGAGCAACTCAAGTAGCAAGGCATATGGTTTGTGACTGGGGAATGAGTTCAACTCTTGGACCAATTCACTACTCTGGTGGCGGACAGCAACCATTTGGTGGACCAGGTGCAGACAACTCGAAATACTCTGAGGAGACATCAAAGAAAATTGATGACGAAATCGGAACAATTATTAGAAGAAATTACGATGTAGCTAAGAAAATTTTAAGCGACAAAAGAGAAATCTTAAATAATATGAGTGAAGCTTTAATCCTTTGGGAAACTCTTGATGCTGAACAAATCAACCTTTTGATGAAAGGTGAAGATATTGGAATGCCAGTTCTTAAAAAAGAAGGAACTAAAGGCGAAGTAGCTAAAGAGAGCACAAAAGATTCTGCTGAACCAAGTGAAAAAGTTGAAGACACTCCAACTATTGATCCTGATGCAGAAGTTTCACCAGCATAGTCAAAGAATATGATATCTAAGTTAATGGGAGTTATTAATATAACTCCCGATTCTTTTTCAGATGGAAATCAATTCAATAGCCTTGAAAGCTTTTCGACTAGATTTAATGAATTACTTGAATGGGCCGATATAATTGATGTCGGTGCAGAATCAAGTGCACCTATGAACAAATCAGTACCAAAGCTTGAAGAGTTGAAAAGATATCAAGATGTGTTTTTTCCATTTTTAGAAAAAACGGCCGACCCTCAAATAACAATTTCAATTGATACTTATAAAATAGAAGTCTTTAGGGAAGTTGCAATCAAGTTAAATCTTCATTGGCCAAGCACAAAAATTATCTTTAATGATGTCTCAGGCAAGCTTGATTCAGAGCTAATTGATCTATTAACTAACTTTAAAATTCCTTTTACGTATATCTATTCTCATAACCTCTGTCGTAGCCGAAAAGACTGCTTAAAACATATGGACCAGGTACTAGACCTGCATGATTTTGAATTTGTTAAGAGCGTTGTAGAATACTTTATAAGTGGTATTGATATAATCAATGAAACTCAAAGACCTTTTATGATTGATCCTTGTTTTGGTTTTTCTAAATCAAGAGAACAGAATCATACCTTACTTAAATATTTTAAAACATTCTTATTACAACTTCCTTATTCAATACCTTGTGTTTATGGAATTTCAAAAAAATCATTTTTACGCTTTCCAAAAGATCTTGATGTAAAAGACAAAGAAAATATTATTGTTCTTGAGCAGATGCAATCTATTCTCATGTATGAATTACTGAAAGAATCTCTCCAAAGAGAGCTCATTTTTAGAGTTCATGAACCAAAATCTTTTCAAGCCGCCAATAATATCAAAAAGTTATTTGATCTTTAATTTATAATGCTCTAAGCTATCGATATGAGTTTATCTTTCGGAGAAATTTTTCTTTATTCACAAGATCCAGCAAAACTATATCATTTTTTATCGTTCCTTTTAGATGTTGAAGCGGATGCATACGAAGATGAGCGTGTTTCCTTTCATTTCAGTGGAATAAACTTTGTCATTCTGTTGGACGAAGATGCTAAAACAAGTGAAACAAGAGCTTTTTCTTTAAAAGTGAACAGTTTTAATGAACTAAAAGACCTTGCAAAAAATATTGAGTTCTATTATTACAAAGAAGGCACAACATCGGCGAAACCACGGTTTAAAGACGATCTAATACACTTTGAGGACCCTGACGGTAGAAGTTGGTGCGTAGAAATTGCCAGAAATGCTACGGTACTAACGCATACTGGTGAAAAATTCTCCACTAATGTAAGAATGTGTTAGTTGTCATAGGCCTTTTCAAAAAATAACATTTCTATAACAAATTTACACGCAAAGTAAAAAATCACACAAGGCATCGGGAAAAGGATATCCAATGAGAAAAATTGCAATCGCAACTGCACTATTAATTTCGGCTTCTGTATTTTCAGGAACGAAAGGAACAAAAGTAATTTATGGAGACGACAACAGAGTTGACGTTATCAATTCAACAAACGCTATATACGTAGAACTTTCAAGATCTACTGCTGGGATGATTCCAAAGCATAAAATTAGTCCTCTAGGAAACGGCGAAGTTAAGTTATCTGCTGGTTCACTACAATCAAGAGGTATGTGTGAGTCTGAAAGATTTTCTGAGCAACCAACTGTTGCTAACTGTTCAGGATTTTTAGTAGGTGAAGATCTATTAGTAACGGCTGGTCACTGTATCAAGTCTAAATCTGACTGTAAGAACAATAGATGGGTTTTTGATTACAAAATTAGCCATGACGGTCAATCTCAAGTGAATGTACCTGCTTCAAGTGTTTATGAGTGTAAAAAAATAATTAATACTGTTCTTACTAGATCAGATAGCAATGACTTTGCTCTTATTCAATTAAAGAGAAAAGTTACAGATAGAAGAGTTCTTGATTACAGAAGGTCTGGAAAAATCACAGTTGGTGAAGACCTTGTAGTTATTGGTCACCCAACAGGTTTACCAACAAAAATTGCTGATGGTGCTAAAGTTAAGTCTTTAAGTGGTAAATTCTTTTCTGCTAACTTAGACACTTACGGTGGTAACTCAGGTTCAGCAGTATTCAATGCAAATACTGGATTAATTGAAGGTATTTTAGTTAGAGGTGCAACAGATTACGTATATGACAGATCTCAAGGTTGCCAAGTAAGTAATGAACTTGGACAAGACGAAGGAAAAGGCGAAGACGTAACTTTTATCACTAATATTCCAGAACTTAAATTATAAGTTTACTTTAACAAATCAAAAAAAAAAAGGGCCCTTGTCGACTATGACAAGGGCTTTTTTTATAATTTATATATTTACTTACATTTGTTGACAAAAGTTTCGGGGTGCCCGAAAATTTAGTATAAGAAATTATTCAGACACGGAAGTCTAAAAAAATACAATGGAGAGTATATGAAAAATGCATTATGGATGCTTCTTTTAATGTCAGCCGCCCCAGCAATGAGTTCTACTATTGCAGTTATTGATAGTGGTGTAGATGTTGAACACAAAGACCTAGCTACCAAAATTTGGATTAACACAAAAGAAATTGCCAATAACGGAAGAGATGAAGACGGTAACGGTTATCAAGATGACGTTTACGGATGGAACTTCGCTGAGCAGAACAATATGGTTATTGATAGAAAATATATTGGAACTTTTTCTGAAGATCCATATAAGTTCTTTGATATTCAAGGAAAGTTATTTTTAAACCAAGCAACTGAAGCTGAAAAGCAATGGGTTGCTGATAAAAGAACAGACCCTGCATTCGCAAAAGAAATGGGAATCTTTGGAAACTTTGTTCATGGAACTCACGTTGCTGGTATTACTGCCAATAATAGTCCTGACGCAAAAGTTCTTGCTGTTAAATTAATCCCTACAGAAATTAAGCCTTTCTTTGAAGGTCTTAAATCTAAGATTAAGGGAAATCAAAATAAAGATTTCAGAATGAAGCTTTTGAAAGCCGGTCTAGCAGCTCTTGCTGGTCAGCAAATGAAAATGCTTGAAGAAATTGCAGCTTACCTTGGAAACCATAAAGCTGATATTGCAAACGGATCTTTTGGTACTGGTTTTAATCAATCAAAAATGATTACTAATGCATTATTTAAAATTGCTTTCCAAAGGGAAGCGACAAAAGAGGAGAGTGACGAACTTGCTCACCACTTTTTGAATGCATTAATTACTCAAGGTAAGATGATGATTGATGCAGCTCCGAATACACTTTTTGTATTTGCATCAGGTAACGATGGTATGAATAACGATATTTATCCAACTAGCCCTACAAATATTCAAGGTGATAACGTTATTTCAGTTGGTGCTACTTATAAGTATGAGTTCTTAGCTCCATTTTCAAATTACGGAACAGAAATGGTTGATGTTGCTGCTCCAGGAATGTTAATTCATTCTCAAATTCCAGGAAATGAATACTTACAAGTAAGTGGAACTTCTCAAGCAGCACCATTTGTTGCAAATATCGCAGGTCAAATTAAAGATATTAATAAAGATCTTACTCCAAAAGAAATTAAAACGATTCTTATGGGAACAGTTGATGAAAAGTCTTTCTTAACGGAAAAAATTAAAGCAAAAGGTATTGTTAATATGAATAGAGCAACTCATGCTGCAAAACTTTCATTAACAACTGATGTCAAATCAGCAATCCTTGAAGCAAACATTACAATTAATGATGTTAAGACAAGCAACGTAAAGACTTTGGTTAACACTTCTGTGATTACACCAATTCCACTTGCTCCAGTTTTTCAGTAAAATTAAAAACTAAAATATAAAATTGAGAAGGCCCACTTTTTGTGGGTCTTTTTTTTATTTTTTTCTAACAGTACTTCAAAAAAATTAAGTTCCAAACTGACCCTAGGGGATTTTTTTTATTTAATACTTTATTAGCTAGGTTATTATAGTTATCCTAGTAGGGATTTTAATTATTTTAAATAGTACACACATGAGGAGAGTTAATGGAGCAGTTAGAAATTTTAACCGGACAATTTGTTGGGATGGTATGGGGACTACCTTTAGTAGGTCTACTCGTTGGTGCCGGGATTGTTTTTTCAATCTACTTTGGTTTCCCACAAATTTTTATGTTTAAACATGCAATTGAAATTGTAAGTGGAAAATATGATAAACCTGAAGATAAGGGGGAGATCTCACATTTTCAGGCCCTCACAACTGCGCTTTCTGCGACTGTTGGTTTGGGGAATATCGCTGGTGTTGCCGTAGCTGTTGCTGTTGGTGGACCTGGTGCCGTTTTCTGGCTATGGGTAGCTGGATTTATCGGAATGACGACAAAGTTTACGGAAGTTACTTTATCATTGAAGTATAGAGAGACTGGAGAAAGTGGTCATGTGCACGGTGGACCGATGTACGTTATTAAAAATGGTCTTTCTAAGAAATTTGGATTTCTTGGTTGGTTCTATGCATTCTTTGTAATTCTTAGTTCTTTTGGTGCTGGAAATATGTTTCAGTCAAATCAAATGGCTTCAATTATTAATTCTACGACTGGGGTTCCGGAGTGGGCAGCAGGTTTAGTTTTCGCTGCACTTGCATTCGTTGTACTTATTGGTGGAATTAAAAGAATCGCTACTGTAACTGAGAAATTAGTTCCTGCGATGGTTGTCCTTTATGTTGGTGGGGCACTTATAGTTGTTTTTGCAAATTTAGAAAACGTTCCGAATATGTTCTCTATGATTTTTACTAGTGCATTTGCTGGAACAGCTGCTGCCGGTGGTTTTGCCGGTGTTGTTGTTAAGGAAGTTATTGTTCAAGGAATTAGAAGAGCATCATTTTCAAGTGAAGCTGGTATGGGGTCTGCGGCAATGGCCCATTCGGCTGCAAAGTCGACACCTGTTCAAGAAGGGATTGTAGCATTATTAGAACCATTCATCGATACAATTGTTGTTTGTACTATTACTGCTCTTGCATTACTTTCTAGTGGTGTTTGGATGGATGCTGATGTTCAAGGTGTCGACATGACAGCAAGAGCATTTTCAAGTGTAATGGGGCCAACTGGTTCTTGGATTGTTACTATTACTGTAACAATGTTTGCGTTCTCAACTTTAATTTCTTGGTCTTATTATGGTGAGCAAGGTGTAACTTTTATCTTTGGAGAGAAAGGTATTACACCATATAGATATATTTTTGTTGGATTTATCTTTTTAGGTGCAATCGCAAAACTATCTGTCGTTTTAAATATCTCTGATGGTGTTTATGGATTGCTTGCAATTCCAAACATGATTGCTTGTTTTATCTTACTACCAAAAGTGAAGGCTATTTTAGTCGACTATAAAGCGAAGCTTAAATCTGGCGAAATCGCTCCGCATAAATAAATATTAAAATTTGATATTACACAAAAGGGGGAGAGCATATGTTCTCCCTTTTTTTATTTAAAAGGATTTAGAGAATCGAATACTGAATCAATAACTTTATCTTTTACCCCTGTGTTAATATCATGAGCAATCATTTCAGTGAAGCTCAATTTTTCTTCCACTCCTTTCATCTTCTGAGAGGCCTTGGCCCGTCCAATTGCTTTTGAATTATATTTGGGGTTTTTAAAGTGTTTGTAGTTTTTGACATGATCTTTAACCATTGCAACCATTGGTAACTTTTTTAGATCTCTTTCTTCTTCTGTTAGGCTTTTGTCTAGTCGAGGATGAATATTAGTTCTTAATAGCTCACTTATTATTATTTCACGTTTTTCCTGAGGAAGATTTTTCCAATCAAGGTAGTGAGAAACTCCAGAATGATTCCACCTATTAAAAAATTCTTTCTTTGCTTCAGGTTTAATGGTGTCTTTAAATAGGCCTTTGATATAACCAAGGTTTTCCACTTTTGCTTTAATTGATTCCTTTCCCTGAGGGATTCCAGTTATCCCTATAGCAGATACAATTTGATTTTCAGCAAACTTACTTGCAAAACTAGTAGGAGATCTATCTTCGAAGAGTTTTTCAGCGGATATTTCTGTCATTTTATTAATTGTGCCTTCATCCTTTGATACTATCTTATCAAAATTGGCATAAATATAGTCGAGGGTTGTTCTGTCTTTATAAAACATTTTTTCAAGGTCAGATCTTCGGAGATCATTATGAATCTGATACATGAATTGGAATTTTCTATTTAGCGTGAAATCCAAAATAGACTTTTCCTCAGGGGATTTAGAACCCGAAAAGAGAGCCTTTTTAAAGGCCTTTAGTTCCAGGTTCGTCATCGGTTTTTCTGAGCAAAACATTGTTTGAGTTTGAATTGGTAAAGTTATGTTTTGTTTTTCAAGTTCATCGTAACATTGTTGAACCGCTGCATTTATTAAACTTTCTTTAACCTTAACCTCAATAACACTCATTAGCATATCATCGGCAATCCCGATCTTTGCAAAAGATTGTACATCTCTGTAGTCTTGAGGATTTTTACAAAGGTCTTTTACTTTTTCAACATATTCATAATAGCGACCTTGTTGTTTAGACCAGATTAATCCTTTTTTGAGCATATCAGAAAAAAGAAGTTTAAGGTTTTTCTTTGGAACACCTTCTTCTTTAGGAGCATCTTTTATCATCTTGATTAATTTGTTTAAGTTTTCTTTTTGATCGGTGTAGATGGTATTCATACAGCCTGCCGGTAATGCCTCTCCTAAGTCTGTGAAGTCAAAACCTGGTCTTGAATTAGTAATAACAGTCTCTAGTATACTATCTCTTATACTATTGATTGTTTCCAATTGAGCATCTTTTGAGTAACTCTTTATAAACTGTTCAATATCTTGACCTGGATTGAGCTTTTGAAATTTTCTAAAAGCTTCCAAAATAATTTTTTCATTGCCATCTCTCGTTTTTGGAGAAATCTTTATTTTATATTTATCTTTAAGCATTAGAGCGATTTTTGATACTGATATATCACTTATTTTACTCTCGGCCACCGGGGATAATTGTTGCTCAGTCTCATTAATTATTATTTTAGGTAGGGCGTAGTTATTGGCGATCAGGGTACACTTTGTCTTTAAGTTTTCAAGGCCCTTTGATTTGTTAAAATCCTGAAACTCCCTCCACGATTTTATTTCACCCATTTTACTATTAAAGCAACGACTAACCATAGATTTTAATTTAGGTTTTAAGCTTTTGAAATACTCAGGATCTTTTAGTTTTGGCTCTTTTGAATTTAACTTTATCTCCATGTCGTCAAGACTTTGATCTGTTACTTCTTCACTTACTTTGACAATTGAATCTTGAATACACTCATAGAAATCGTGATTTTTATTTAAATAATCTTCTCCTTGCTCAGGATTCATAATAGGATATTCACTATTTTTATTAAACATAGAGTGGGTACCGAAGGATATTGCACGATCTGCACACCCATTAAAATCTTTTAAAATTGTTTTTGTTTTCAATATATCGACATTTGCCCCTACCATTGTAGATTCAAGGGCCTTGTCGATTAGTTCCTTGCCGGCCTCCATTTCTATGATTGGCCGGCAACTTATTGCAGAAGTTTTTGTTAATCCAACTCTTTCTCTTTGAGCAGTTAAGCATTTATTAAGGGCATTACTCGCTACCCGGTCTGCGAAATCATAAGCACCTTTATTGTAAATTTGATCAAAGAGTATTACCGATTTTTTATCTTTAAAGGTTTTATTGACGACTTCCATATTGGTAATCATCATTTTTGCAAATAGTTTTGTTAGATCAAGTTCGGTTTGTTTGGAACACTCAAGAACAGCTTTTGTATATTCCTTTGTATCTACATGATAAAGAGCTTCTACGTTTATCGTAAATTTACTTTTATAATTCTTACCCGCAATTTTCTTTATTTTTTTGTCGGCGCAATGATGGATGTTCTTATAAGCATGATCACTAATCTTATGAGCTGTTTTTTCAGACATTGTAAATTTATCTTTGAATTCATCCCTTTGGGCCAAAACAATCTTTTTTAAGATTGGCTTAATTGCAAGAGTAATTCCTTTGAATAAACACGCCTGAATTATATTTTTATCTTTAATATCCTTGCGTAATGTTCCAAAATTCTTGGTTTTACCACAACCTTGCTTATTACATTCTATAGGATTGGTTTTACAAAAATCCTTCTCCAAATTTTTTCTATATTTTATTAATTTCTTTGTACTCTTTTTACTAGGGAAGTCGACCCGTACTTTAAAATCTTTAATACATGATTCATAATCTTTTTTTATAAGGTTTGAAATATCATTTTTTAAATAAGATGCCTTTTCTTCCTTACTCATATTTTGGGGCAGCATTTTCGAAAAATTCTTCTCAATTAAAATGGGGAGACCTTTGTCGATAATCTCCAGTGGAGCATCTACGCTTAGGCCGTAAGTAGTATACTCTTGAACCTTATCGGCATCCATGTTCTTTATCTTTTTTGAAACGTCTAGATTGTCCACAAAGCTTTTTGAATCAAATTCATTTCCAAAAATTGCGTTTACTTGTTGGTTGAGCGCCGCATTCACAAAGCCTGTGACTGTATCTTTAATGATGTTATTCTTTTCACTATTAAGCTCTAATAATCCTTTTCCTGGATATCTTTTTGCTACTTCTCTTGCAATTTCTTTCGCTTTTTCAAAATCTAAAATTCCTGGTGGAGCTGGGTATAGACACGCCTTTTTACCTTCGATCAAAATTAAATTTTCAATCAATTGTTGCGAGCCCTTTTCAGCACCACATTCATAATAGTGATCAATAAGTTTATTCGTTTTTTTTCCTGTAACAAGCTTTACTAGATTAAAGGTTTTGTCGAAACTTAGTAATTTATTTTGATCGAGTTGGGCCAATTCATTTTGTAAGTTAATAAGGGGAATGACATCCTTACAATTATCCCCCTTCTTATCAATTGCAGAAATCATATCTTGTAAGAGTTTTGTATAATCATTTCCAAATGGTTTAGAAGAGAGCTCATCTCTTGCACAAACGAGTTCCCCATCAATCTCAGTTAGATTTATGCTCATTGGACAATAGTTATAGGAGGCTTCTACCAACTCATCGGTAAGGCTCGAGAGGTCATTGATATTCTCAAGTGTTTTGGGAAATATTTTAAAATCTGAATAGAGCTTTTCTTGGTACCGAATATGATATCTGCCATTGAATTGGTATTGAACTTTGAATTCAGCACAATGAGGAAGGGGCACGATGGTAATCCATTCGTCCGCAATTGCCTGCGAAAACATAAAAAATATAAGAAAAATCAGTATATGCATTAACTCCCTTAACACCATATTTATCGGAATTATTGGGAGAATGCTTGATTTGAATTGAAAATGCCTACGTGAAAACAGTTAGTTATAAATTAGAATTTGTTCTCTTTTACTAATATAATCATCCATTCCAACAGATTCTATTTGATCAAGATATTCCCAGTTCTTTTCAGATTGTTCATACCATTGTCTTAGTTGATCTGTTCCGTTAATCATATCAACGGGGTTTTGGCCTTCGCCGTATTCATACCCATCTGTTTTATATTGAAATTCATTCGGAAACAGATGCTTGAATTCTTTTAGAAATACCTGTGCAAATTTCCAAGCTTTAAATTTCTTAGGATCAGTAATATGAATAAAAAATCCACCACAGGTTTGGCCCGCATGCTTTTGAAACATTGGATGAAACGCCACAGGTCTTATTTTAAAACCTCCCATTTTTAATTCTTTAAAGAGATTTTCAAAATGTGTTTGAAGCTTCCATCCATCAAACTTAGGATGGCCAATTTGCTCCAACGCTCTTGTGGTTCCTCTTCCCTCAGAAATATTTGTGCCTTCAAATAAAACAGTACCTACGAAAGTATAACACCCTTCAAGGGTAGGTAGATTTGGTGATGGGTTAACATAAGGAAGTTTTGTTTCAGAAAAACACATTGATCTTTTGTAATTATTCATTTCAATGACACTGAGATTGGCACTCTCTTTCGCCCAAAATTTTTGGTGCATCTTTGCAACTTCACCCATTGTTAAGCCATGTCTAACTGGCATGGGGTGTCTTCCAACGAAGGATGAAAAATTTGTATCAAGAATATTTCCTTCAATAGCAACTGCATTAATCGGGTTTGGACGATCAAGAATAATCACTTCAATATTCTTTCCTGCACATTTTTCTAAAATATGAGTCATAGTGTAGATATAGGTATAAATTCTTGTACCCACATCCTGAAGATCAATAAATAAATGATCAATTCCTTCTAGCATTTCATCTGTCGGGATTCTTGTTTCTGAATATAGAGAATAAATTGGTAATTTAAAATGGGGATGAATGAAATGATCGGTCTCAATCATATTGTCCTGAACATCAGTAACAAAACCATGCTGGGGACCGAATACTTTTTTCATTTGTTTGCCGAATACATCGATGAAGATTTCTAGGGAGTGGCGGTAGGTTTCATCAATACTTGCACTATGGCAAAGTAGGGCAATATTTCCTGTATATTTTTTCTGAAGCTCTTGCTCATCTCTAAGACGCATTATGCCAGTTTTTACTTGTGTCATTCAGTCTTCCTTGAAGTTTTCCACATTCGTCTTTTGCACCCAAGTCTTTAGGACAAAATCTTGACGAACGCTTGAAGTCATTTGTGATTATGGCCAATATAACCCAATATTTCATTAACAATGAACGGGGTTTTTGGTATTGTCTTTACAATAATTATACACATCAATTCGAAGAGATAAAACCAAAAATACGCCACGGAGGACATATACATGCAAGAATATTTAGACTTAATGAAAAGAGCTTATGATAGCGGGACTGTAAAAGAAGATCGTACGGGAACAGGAATCAAATCAGTCTTTGGTCATCAAATGCGTTTCGACTTATCAAAGGGATTTCCTATGGTCACAACAAAGAAATGTCATTTGAAATCTATTGTTCATGAACTACTTTGGTTCTTAAAAGGTTCCGGAAATATTGAATACTTGAAAGAACATAATGTCAGAATTTGGAATGAATGGGCCGATGAAAATGGTGACCTTGGTCCTGTCTATGGTGTTCAGTGGAGAAGCTGGAAAGGTGCTGATGGAAAAACTCATGATCAAATTAAAGATGTAATCGAGCAAATTAAGACTAATCCAAACTCAAGACGATTAATTGTTAATGCATGGAATGTAGGCGAACTAGAACATATGGCGCTACCTCCATGTCATATGTTTTTCCAATTTTATGTGGCCGATGGAAAACTTAGCTGTCAGCTGTATCAAAGGTCTGCTGATATCTTCTTAGGTGTTCCATTTAATATTGCAAGCTATGCAGTTCTCACAATGATGGTGGCGCAGGTTTGTGATCTTAAGCCTGGAGACTTTGTTCATACAATAGGTGATGCTCATATTTATTCTAATCATATGGAGCAATGTAAACTTCAAATGAGTAGGGAACCAATGGCACTACCAACAATGAAGATAAATCCTGAAGTTAAAAATATTGATGATTTTAAGTTTGAAGACTTTGAGCTTGTAGGCTACGAAGCACATCCTCATATAAAAGGTATTGTGGCCGTATGATTGTATCAATGATAGCGGCCATGGGTAAAAATCGAGTTATAGGGAAGGGCAATCAAATGATGTGGCACCTTCCTATGGAGTTTAAGTACTTTAAAGATACGACCCTTGGTCATTGCCTGATAACTGGTAGAAAGAACTTTGAGGCGCAAGGTAGACCCCTTCCTGGACGTACAAATATCATTGTCACTCGAAGTAAAGATCTGAAGATAGAAGGCTGTGTTGTTGTTAATTCAATTCAAGAAGGAATTGACTATGCAAAAGCACAAGGGGAGACCGAAGCTTTTATTACAGGCGGAGGTCAGATCTATAAAGAGGGCCTTCAATTTGCGGATAAGATTTATTTAACAGAAGTTGACTTTAGTGACGAGGGGGAAGTGTTTTTTCCTGAATTCGATGAAGCTTGTTATGATAAATCACTTGTAAGATCGGAAATTGTCTCAGAAAAAAATTCTTTGAAATGGGATGCTTACTTATATATAAAGAAATAAAGTATTGGCCTCAGGCTCTATATTTCTGAGGCCAGTGACATTTATTTGATCTTTATGTTTACATCTAAATTTGAAATACCTTTAAGCATTTGCATTGTTCTATATACACGCCAGCAGCTTGAATGGTGAGTGTCTAATTCTGTTACACCAAAGTATTCAACTTCAATTTCAGCATCGGTAATACTATCTACACACTTGTTCTTATTAAATACGAATTCAAGCATATTTAACTGATAGTGAGCAATACCTAATTCATTTAAAATTTTGAACCCTGTGATGTCAGCTTCATTTTCGTGGGTATAGAACTGTAAGTTATCCCAGTCAATAGATTCCACTAATTGTTTTAGTTCAGTCCTATAGGCCATAATTGCTTTTAGTCCTGTTACTATAGCGTGATCATTTTCTAAAATACTTTTTGCGATTTCTCTAATTGCTAATCCTGGTGCATTTAGTAAAAGATCCGGCTTTTGTGTTAAAAATGAAACGATTTGTGGCTTGTACATATACTTTAAAATACCACTTACTTCTCCATCTTTAGAGCGGGTACAAGACTTTGCTAGAGGGTTTAAGCTATTGAGGTCGGAAGTCGTTAAATCACCCTTTGAAATAATTTCATTAAGTCTTCCTACAATTGCTGAACAGGCCATTTCTACAGAACCTACGAGCCCTTGATATTCTCTGGCAATTGCCTTAATCATTGGATCATTAGGGCCAATTCTCACCTTTGAAAGGTTAGCTACATTACCCCGCCCACCTTCGTATGCTCTTGCTGCAAGTAAAATTTGATCGAGCTTAGCTGCCAGTTCTGGACTATTGTCAATATCCATTCCATAACCATTCTCTTGAGAAAGTTCACGGTGTTCATGCTCAGTGTACGAAGCTTTTATAAATTGAGATTTTTTAGCAGCATGTTTGTGATAATAATGGGCCATTTCATGAGCTAGTATAGACCATAAACCACCTTCATTAGATATATGGTTAAGAGACAAACTAATAAAGTTTGAAGGCTTATATCCACTTTGAGTTGGTGCACTGAAATTTGCAGAATATTGTCCCATTTCAAAAATTACGTAAGGCATTGGGTAATTTTGTTCAGATACTTTAAAGTACTTAAGGTATGTTTTGTGAAGTTGTTCTTTGGCCTTGTCTAAAAGAGCGTATTTTTCTTTGCTTACATCATCTCTTATAAGTTCCTGAAGATAAATTCCCTGTCGTTTTAAAAAGTTTTTGTAGCTATTAAAGATTTCATTATCTCCTTCTTCGAAGATTACATAGTTATCACTCTCTCTGTATGCAGATGCTTGCACTGCCGTTAGAAGCATTGCGATTGATAAAAATAATTTCATGAATTCCCCTGTATTAACTTGTTTCCCCTGATTACCAACTTCATAACATGGAATATTAAAGTGATGGAAATAAAGACCTAAAGCTGTAATAATTTTATGTTGATTATAAGTTATTGTAATTTGAATCTATCTCTGAAGTTAAAACGAGAATTCAGCTGGTTACGTCTCTATGAATGAGTAAGAAAGTTCGGGGTATGGATATTTTCTCAGGAGCTGCTAAACTCTTAGAAGAGAAATTTAATTTAGGACCTAGGAATTATGGAATTAAAATTAAGAGGGCCATCCACGATTGTATTTGTTGATGATGAAACCCATGCACTGACTCTATTCAAACATACTCTAAAAGAAGAAATCAAATCGGGAAAAATTAATCTCCTGACTTTTGCTAGTGGTGAAGAATGTATGGAGCATCTTGATACTCATCCTATGGACTTACCTCTTATATTTTCCGATATAAAAATGCCTTGTATGGATGGATTTTCTCTCTTTGATAGCGTTAAAGCACTACATCCCCACGTGGATATGTTCTTTATATCTGCATATGATATTGAAGATTATAAAATTAAAGCGGATTGTCTTGGGGCCAAAGGGTTTTTAACGAAGCCGGTGAACTTTAAAGCAATTAAGACAATCATTAACGATTATATCTAACCCTGATGTCATCTCTACTTTTGGCACTTCGGACAATAATAAGTCCCTCGTCCCCCTAAAGTAATTTTTTTAACTTCGGTCTTCTTACATATTCCACATTGTTTTTGATAAAAAACTAATAGATTTTTAACACCTTCACCTTTTTCGCCATTAGCATCTAAGTAACCACCGCTAAAAGTTGTCCCATTATTAGAAATTGAGTCTTCTAGTACAGATCTAGTTGCACCAATAAGGTTTTCGCAATCTTTTCGAGTAAGCATTCCCATTTTTCTAGTTGGCCTAATGAAGGCCCTGGCACACACCTCAGAGGCCATATAGTTCCCCATGCCAGCAAAGTACCCTTGATCAAGCATGAATGATTTAAGAACCTTTGTAGGCTTTGAGCCACGAAGCTCCCAAAGGTAGTCAGCATTAAACTCTGGGGCGCCAACATCAGGGCCAAGCCTTTTTAGCCAAGTCTTTTCATTCTCTTTATTGAAGAAGTGAATATTTCCAAATCTTCTAGGATCTATATAACCAAGAAAAAACTTCTTTCCATTACTCTTTCCTATAAATTGAACATGAGTATGTTTCTCCGTTATGTAAGTTGAGGAAATTCTCCATGAGCCAGACATTCCAAGGCCTGAGATAACTCTGCAGTCATCAGAGAAGTAGAGGCGTAGTACCTTACCTTGGCGATCAATGTTTTTTAACGTCATACCAGTTGGATCAAAATCCTTTGTCTTAACAATGGAGTCACTAACACTTGAGTACTCGACAGTCGTCACCTTTAAAGGAAGGACTTCTTGGACTTGTTTTTTGATTGTTTCAACTTCGGGTAGCTCTGGCATATATGTTTTAACCTTATGATTTTATTAAATAATTTTCGGGAAAAATTCCCCAATCCGATCTAATCCGATCGTTTTTAATTGTTAGTACCATCTCTATAGCTTGTTAGCGATACGACATTTGCAAAATCTGTTGAAGTTTTTGGGCCAGTCCCTCTTTTTTCTCGAATATGGCTCATTATCTTTTTTGAGAATTCACGTTGATCGTCTTCGTTACACTTAGAGTAATGGTCTGCAAGCTTGAGGTCTTTGTGACCTGTCATCGCGATTACAGCGTCTAAACCACCACCAACTTGTCGTGCAAGCTTAGCCATTCCATGTCTCAGAATGTGAGTCCCAGAGTAAGGAACACCACTCTTTCTTTGAGCATTTTTATAGTTCACTTGTACAGTACAGTAGTTTATCGGCTTGCCTTCAACATGAAAGACATAATCACAACCACGCTGTTTAAAAACCTTTCTCTGACTGAGAATTTCAAATATTTCGTCAGTGATGAAAACTGGTCGTGGTTCTTTATTTTTCGGAAAAGGCTTCAACTCCATGAATACTTTATGACTGTCCCAAATAATAGTGTGCTTAATTAGCATCCTCCTATTCTTTAAATCAATATTGCTCCATTGCATTCCAGCTATTTCACCAATCCTCGCAGCGCAAAAGAACTGTAATTTAGCCATGCTTTTATATAGAGGTTTTAAGTATTCAAAAAATAAAAAAGCATCTTCCAAGTCAATTTGCTTTTTCCTGTCGGGAACTGGTTTTATAAAACCAAGTTTCCTGTGCTTCTTTTTGACAGGATTTGTCAGCAAAATGGCTTCCTTCTCGTACTTCTCACTTTCCTTGTACCAATTGAATATTGTTACGAACATATTTAGTTCATTGTTGAGATTACATCGGCTCGCTTGTCCACGACCAGATTGATAGTCTTCTGTACTAAATTGTTCGACCCAGTGATTCGCCCACCCTGTAAACTTAGAGGGGGTTATTTGATCCATAGGAAGGTGCTCCAAAATTTCTAGCAACTTATACCTTCTAATCCAAATCATCTTTGTACTAGCAGCGAGAGTGGGAAAGTGGTCTTTTTGCATTGTTTCCCAAACTTCTTTTAAAGTCGCATGAGATGATGTTGAAGTATCATCATCTTCAAGAGAAATCCCATCAAAGTTCTTTCTCCAGTGTTTTGCTTCATAGAGTGTTTTAAAGGTAGCATTATGTGTTTTACCTTTTATTCTCTTTTCCCCAAGATAGTGCTTAGTAATTTCATTTTGATATATACCAACTGCACCTTTTAACTTTTTGTAATTCTTCTTAGCCATTTTCATTCTCCTTTTAACCATTGAATGATTTCACTAGGAATGAAAATCAGCTTTCTCTTACGTCCTCGTCTGTATGGAATCTCACCGCTGCTAACTAGGTTATAAACTGTACCTTTAGCATACTTGGTGAAATGACATACTTCATCTATTCCCCATATTAAATTGTCAAAGAGCGAATTCGGGACACACATTTCGTGATTAACACCCAAATTATTATCTATATTTACCATATCAAAATCTCCTAAGTTGGCCAAGCATAAAACCTGTTAAAAATGACTAAATTTCATTAAAATTTGTCACAAAATCAACTTGGACTTTGTGACAAAAAACCTGTCATTAATTCCATCATTTTTTGCTCAAATTCCTCCTTACTTCCCTTGAATTTGGTTAAGTTCTCTTTCATATACATATCTTTCTTATCATTGGCAGATAGTGACTCTTCTTGTGATTTTTTGATAACTTTATCTATTAATTTTTCATCCAAAATGGAGAACGTATTCACAATAATTGATTTAGCTTTTATCTTTCTTCCATATTGTTTTTTATTGGCCTTATCTACAATTTTTGAGATTTGTTTCATAAACGATTTATCGAATCTAATTGCAACTGATTCTGTCTTTTTAATTGTAGTGTTTGTCGATTTATTTATAGTATTTTGTTCCATTATAATTTTCTCCATAGTTAAGTTTATAAATCAAGATCGAGACTTCTTTTCTTCTTGATGGCTTTATCAATAGAAAGCGAATTAACAGTAATTCCATACGACTTGAGGTCTTTTTTTACCTTGTCGATGAAATTCCACTGATTCATATTTTGGCCCTTATTTTTTGGCTCAACAATTTCAATGTTCTTTACGTTTGAATTCGTGGCTAAAAATATATGTAGCGCCTTTTCTTCTAATCCCATCAATACGAGGTGGGCATTTGATCTCTTGTCATCAAATGCTTTTTTACCCTTAGCTTTTAAAAAACTGAGGAAGTCAGGAAAGATTGTTACATTTTTCTCATTCTTATGAGATTTAATGAATGAGCCTTTTGTATCTCCATGACGCTTTGACTTGTATTTATTGTCGCTGTCTAAAGAGAACTCAATAGCCTCATGGTCGTTATCGTCGGCATAGAACCAAATGCTATCTTTCTTATCAACTTGTACTTTTTTAAGTCTGAATAAGTCTTCGGATACATTTTCGTTAATGCCATGAATTTTTAAGAACTTTTTAACATTGAGCTTTGCAAGATCATTCTTTGACTGTTTTTGCTTTGGTACATAAAAAGAAGTGTATGGTCTTTTTACTTCACCATAGTATTGCTCAAGTAGTAAAAGGCTCTTGTTATTAGTGATCTTTGAAATAGCTCTCAAGTAGCTAGTTTGATCGTGACCACTTACAAACTCAATTAAAGAGCCTGTTGTTTTATTTTTGGTATTTGTCCATCTGTCACCATCAATAGAAGTAAACTCCTTTCCCTTTAAAGTTGTTTTTCCTTTATCATTAGTTTCAGTTTGGATTTTGTGCTTTTTGCAATACTCTAAAATGTCACTTTGTGATGCCTTTCTTATTTCACTAATAGGAATAATAGAATTCCTAAGGAAATGATCTGAAGGCAAAGGAGTCCTGTCGCCGCGACGATCACTTTTAGTGTAAGTTTCGTAATTTTTCCCTTTAATATCTTGTGCAGTTCCTCCACCCAAAAGTAATGAGCTTGAAACTCCCAAAGAATCTCCTTTTCCATCTTTGAAATTGCTGATTCCATCTCTTATTTTCCTCCTTAATTGGGGTTGTTTTTCAAACTGTTCATCATTTTTTTTGAAGTTTTGGATCAATCCCTTTTTGTCATAACTTTTACCAAGTTTGTCGCCTCTAATGCCTTTATTGTGCCCTTCATAGAAGTATGTAATCTTCTTGTCAGTAATAGCAGTTTTGACAGATAATTCATTTAAAACACCAACATATTCATCGAAACTTGTTGCATAACTCTTGGCAAAGTCGGCTTTCTGGAAAAGATCAAGGCGATAAGAGTTTCCACCTCTTTTTTGTATTCCCTTAACCTTTTCTGGAAGTTTCTTTGCTTTGGTTATTTCAGTTTCTTTAATGATAGATAGATTGTTCTCTTTTGAAATATCGTTAGCGATAGTTCTTAAGTTATACAAATGCTTTTTCTTGTCTGTTACATCTCGTTTACCCGTAACTTCATTAACAGGATTAACAAGAATATGATTATGGGTTTTATTAGTGTCAGTATGAGTGACAACAAGAAACTCATGTTTCGGAAAATAGCGTTTTGCCAATTCTGTTCCCATGAAATTAATCTTTTCAGCACCAAGAGTTTTACTTTCTTCAGGGCTGAAACTGTGAATGACCTCAAATGCTACATTAACATTTTTTCTTCCACGCATGGTATCTTTTGCAAAACCAGCTTGCGTATTTTTAAATGTATCAATAGCTTGCCCAGCTACGCAATTATTTGTATTTTCCACCAATTCTGTTCCTCGATCTTTTAATAAGTATTCTTCATAATCAGTTGCAGACATTTCTTTATTTTTGGGAATGTCCTTTCTCCATTTAACCTTTATGTACGCCATGACCGTAATATATGAGACTGTTTAAAGTTTTAAATTCTTCAAGAACTTTATCTAAAGTGTCATTCCATCCATGCATAAAACCAGCGTTTAACTTTCTAGCTACTTGATTGAGGTTGTTCCCAATGCGATTCATGTCTTTTCTTAGAGTCTCCAAATCTTTTTGAGTTACAAGCACTTTCGTAGGAAGTCGATTGAAATAAGCATCCCTTAATAGTGTTGGTACGGTTTTACTCAATTTGAAGCTATCTTTTTGTACCTGTTTATATTCAGAAGGGGAGAAGCGCACGTTTGCTCTTCCACCAAGGTTTAATTCTAATTGTTCTTCTTTGCTCATAGTAATTCCTTTTTTGTTAGTTAAAGTAATGCGTTTTTAACTGCTTTTAGAAAAATAGTTACCCATCCTTCAATGTCTTCTGTTTCTTCTTTCAGGTCGTCTAGTGCATCTTCGTGATTTTCAATTAGCACTTCTGATTTTCCAATTGCTTTCATTAGTTTATCTGTGGTGAAATTCTGCTCTTCTGACTCGTTCAATTTGAACCTCCCTTTTGTTGTTTTTTGTAAATTCTCTTTTTAGAGAATTGTTTGAATTAATTACGGCGTTGATTGCTATAGTTAGCCTCCTTTCTGCTTTTTTTAGTTCAGGTGTTTTGTTTATATGTGGTTTAATTACTTTTTCTTTTCGTTCCTTTTTTATTTCTTTTAGGATCACGTTGTTATTTTTAATTATTTTTAGTGCTACTTTTTTATGTGGATTATTTGTTGCGCAGCCTGTGTTAATTGCTATTATTGTTATTAGTAGTGCTGTTTTTAATTTTGTTGGTTTTGTTTTGTTAGTTTGTTTCATTTTTTGTCCTTTTTTAATTTGTTGTCTGTTTTGCTATTTTTTTCTATTTTTTGTTATGCAAGTATGGAGTGTGGCGCCACACTCCTTAAAAAAAACTCGTTCCGAGCAAGGGACAAGCCCTTTTTTTACTTGTTGAGGGCAAGCCCCCAAGCCCCCGTTGGAGCAGCTTCGCTGCCCCAAGCCCCCGTTGGAGCAGCTTCGCTGCCCCAATACACTCGTTACACTCGCTTTACTTATGCTCATAATACGGCTCCCACAGCCTTAACTGCGGTTGTAGCAGTACTTGCCGTATCACTTGCACCACCAATGAATTCAGGAGCAGACTCTTCGTTATTCTCCATTAACATTGGCCTTAAAAAGAAAAATACGCTTCCAGTTGTCAGTGTTGCCACTAACAATTGAAGCCAAGAATAAATTGAATAAAAGTAGTACATTCTTGAACTGATTAATTTTGCACCATATAGTGAAATTCCATCAGAGAAGTGTCCAAACTCTCTCATCACTTCAGTTGATTGAGCTATATTTGTCATAATGTGATAAAACAAAACCCAAAGCGGAGTCCAAAGGAGAACTGAAAAATACAGTGCAAACCAGTAGATTAAAACTTTCCACTTTCCAGCAACAATAAAGAAGATTAGGAATGGGAAGACTGCAACAAGTGCTAATTTAATCAGACCAGCAACGTGTGGAGCACGAGCAAGATGCTCACTAAATTTCTGACTTCTCACTGCCGCTTCAGATGCACCATGCTCATCTGAAAATCCAAATATTGATAAAACAGCATCAAATGAAAATAAACGATTGAGATATTGAAATACTCTTCCCGTTGTTCCGGGTAGTTGTGAACCTTTCATAATACCCATGACTGATTCCTTGTTATCAACATAATGGTTAACAAGCATATTTGCCATGTGCATATTCTGAGCAGCCTCATCTTTTATGGGGTAAACGTGTCTTCCGCTTGATCGCACAAAATGCACATGGTGGTTTAGTGCATATTGTTTCAGGCTTGCTCTTACTTCATTTTTAACATCAAGGCATGAGTATGATGTGCTTTCTTCAGTTTTAATTTCTATTTGAGAAAGTTTCTGATCTATACTTGTATCTCTGTTAAAAAAGCTATTGAGTCTACCATTCGCATTGCCAGTACCAATTAGAGGCAAGACTTTCTCAAAACAGTTTTCTGTATAGAAGTGAACAAGTTCTCGAAGATTCCCATCTTCGATAGTTGCTGTACCTGAATACATAATTGCTTTATAAAAGAAGTTAGGAGCACCAAGTTGTGAATGATTTTTGGCCATTATTTTATCAATAATTCGTCCAAGAAAAGCACTAGACTCTTCAGCAGAACGACTTAAAAGATCAAAGACAAAGCTAACTCTTGTTTTGTCTTTTACTTCTCCATATCTTGTCTTGATGTATGGATTACTACTCCATGATTCACCATAATAATTTCTTACGTTAGTATTAGAACCAACTCGTAAAAGAGCAAGGCCCAAAAACAAACAAAAGATTATTTTAGCGAAAACAGAAAGGGGTAAATGTTTTTTTGAAACAAGAGTATTAGGCATATATCTTGAGAAAAACTTAATGGCAGTTACAAAGAAAACCACTCCAAAAATGATAAGAACCATTGCCTTAAAGAAAACCTCTGATGTAATAACAGTGATAAACTGCGAGTGAAGCTCTAGTCCTAAGTATTGGTACAGTGCCTCATAAGCTGTGTTACTAAACATCTTAATTACCTCCTTGGTCGCAAAGGATACCGTCAGCGCAGTCAAAAAACTCAGCTTGAGAACGTCTAGAATTGATTGTGTTGGATTCATTATCTAGTATTCTTTCCGTTGCCCTTCCTTGATAGAATCGTCCTTCACGAGTGATCTGAGAGACTACAGTATTAAGTGGTGTGTTCTTTGCTTCTTCAAGCTGAAGTGTTGCCTCAATTGAATCTTTGAGATTTTTTCTTTTCTTCGCAATTTCAACTTTTCTTGTTTCTGGTAAGTTAGGGTTCTGCTCAAGTATGTTAAGCATATCCAGAGAGCTATTCATTTCATCAGAAAATTTTGTCATAGCGACTGAAGCTGCTAACTTACGACAATAAGAACCTCTTTTAATAAAAGGGAGGTATGAGAGATATCTAAGAGTTTGCTTATCTATGTAAGTATCCTCTTTATTTCCTCCAATGTTCTTAAGCTCATTTTTACTGATAAGACGATCAATGCTGATTCGATTGGCATTGCGATCAATCTTGTTAAGAAGCCCTTTACAAAGTTTTTCGTAGGTATCTTTTTCTAGCTCATAAAGTCTCGTCCGTGGTGTTATGGCCTTATTTCTTGGCCCATACTCAACCGATATCCGACCTTTACCAATGACAGTATCACCAACCAGTGCTTTTAATAAACCAACTGATCTCTTCGCCTCATTTGAGTTAAAACCTGCCCATTTTGCAGAGGATTCAATCAACTTATTTTTGCTAGACTTACTTCCAAATCTACTTCCAGCCCAATTTGCCAAATCAACAGAATAGTCACCGCCAGATTTACATTCCTTCATTGCTTGTTCCATGTTTCCACCATTTCTTTGTATGGCTTTATGGACGCAACCTTGACGTTCTTTTTTGAAATCTTCTGAGCGATTATCGACATACTTATCTATCAAAGCACATTGGTCTAAACGCATTTGGGATAGAAAATTTGCATTGACTCTTGTATGCTTTAAGATTGAACACCATGTCGGACTGAAGTAACAAGTAAGTAGCATCGGACTAGCTGCAAGAATACTATTTCCCACTGATTCAAAATATTTTGCATCTAAAAGATTTTTCAAAGAAGCTTGCATGGTACTTTTAAAATCTACCTTCCCACAATCTGCACCAACTCCGAGACTAAACCCTAAATCTACGGTTTGATAATTATCAAAGACAGAATCACTTTGCTTACTTCTTTCCTTGAATAAGTAATCAGATGAAGACATTTCAGAGTTGTGCCTATAATTGAATTCCTTTGCAGACACAGAGGTTGATAAAAAAGTGATAGCTAATATACTAATTGCTTTCAATTTCGCCTCCTGTTTTTTCCTTATGAACAAGATATTTAAGTGCTTTCATAGCATCACCTTTAAAGACATTGATGGCATATTCTAAGGCTAGTAAGTCCTCGCTGTTGGTAGGAGCTAACCATCTGTCATAAGGTGTTTGGTAGTATCTGAATGCTCCCTGATTAGACTTGTCTTTGTTCGAGTAAAAGACTTCTGTGTACTGGCCTTTTTTGACCTTGAGAGATTTAATTATATCTGCCTCAACTTCCGCTATAAGTTTCGAGTTACTATATAAATAATCTGCATTATCAGGACTCATCCTTAAAAAAATGAAGTTATCGGCAACTGACCACATTGCCTTGCCAGCCTCCATTTCAAAGTAGTTTTGTGGTCTAGGAGTTAAACCGATCAGCCAAAAACCAAGTTTTCTAAAAGTTTCTGCTGCATCAATAATGAAATCCTTAGCAACGGGGTTATCTCGTCCAAGCATTCCAAGTTCCTCTATAACAATAAAGCCCCCTCTTTTTTGATTATCAGGGATTTGAATAAAACTTCTAATCTCTTCAATCACACTCATTGTCATAAGGGTTTGAAGAGTTTCATCTTTCAAAGCATCTAAGTCATAGATGTAGAGCATGGTCGAAAAATCCTTTTTTTGACCATTTGAACCTTTAAAATACTTAGAATATATCCCATCACCATAGAAAGGTTTCAGCTTCACTAAAACTTTTTCAATCTCATCTTTCATCGGCTCAAATTCAGGATCAGCAGTAAGTCCAGCCATTGAAGCAACAAAGTCATCAATAGTGACTTCTACGCCTTGATCGTCCTCTTCGCTTTTTTGAATTTCTCCATCAAGGTAACAGAGAGATGATTCTTTTGACTTCTTGATGTAGGCCAATTTTAAAGCTTTTGAAATACTTGAAAGGTGTTCACTTTCTATTTCAAAAGTTGGTGAGGTTAATTTGATTCCTGTAGTTAGTAACTTTGTTAAAAAGCTGACTTTAGCATCATCAAAAACACCCCTAAATGGGGAAAATGGCATTTCTCCATTCGGGTCAAAAACAGTTAGCTCTCCTTTGTAGGGGCCAACAACCCCTTTATAGCTAGACTTTTTATCTATTACGAATACCAAAGGCTCAGGGTCAAGTTTTTTAGCTGATTGAATACAATCAATAATAAATGCAGACTTACCACTACCACTATCTGCAAGTACTACGGTATGGTTTGAAGTCTCATTTTCAAGTAAATTGAAATTAACTAGATTCTTTTCTCTTGATATATACATTTGTAGAGGATTTTTAAGTCCTCTATAAGAATCAAAGAATGGCAAAAACATAATTGCATCATTCTGTAGAATTCTAATATATCGTTGAGAAGAATGATCCGCTTCAGAAGAGTAATTAAGTGGAAGAGAATTAAGAGTGAGGCCAAGACCTATTTCTTCCTCAACAATGACTTCACATTCTAAATCATTGTGAAAAACATTAACAAGCTCTCTTGTTCGGCGATCTAAGACTTCATCTGTTTCACCCTCCAGAACTATACAGAAAGTAAGGTATAAACATTTCTCCCCAAGTGCGAATCTATTTTGCGCATCTTTAATTTCATTCTTTTGAATCTTTGCTTTTTCTGATACAGAATTTTCTAGGAAAAAAGCTTTTAAATCAAAAAATTTCCTAACGTTTGTTTTTGATGGAAAGCTAAAATTAAGTGAAATCTTGTATGGAAATTTTAATTTCGTGAAATATGCCATTCCTCCTGCATAGGCAAACTGTGGACTTGTTTTTAATGTAATGGTTCTAGTTTTAACCCCTTCACGCTCAATACCCTTATAATCAAGTAGAGGACTGTTATAAATTAACTGGTCTGATATTGGTAGATGCTCATTAAATTTTGCAAACTCACGTTTATAAAACTCTTTTGGATTAAAGAATTGCCTTAAGTGTGTAATTAACTCTTGTGCGTCCAATTGCCTTAAAGACATTTTTGAATTGGCAATATATTGATTAATAATTTGTTCAAAAAGTTTAACTTCTTTTACAAACTCGTTCATATTATCAAAAAGTATTTTTTCTCCTTTAGATAAGATAGATTTCCATTCGGCAAGAGCAGACTTCTTAGGGAAAAACTTTATTGAGATTAAAGATTTTCTCTTTAGTGGAGATAATTCATGATCCGAATTACACTTTTCTCTAATAGCTTTTACTTTTTCTTCAAAAAGAAGCTTAGAAACAGGGTGAGGGTATTTATACTCTGAAATAATATTACTCCAAAGATTATCTTCTTTTGAGATGTAAGATTGATCGTAGAGGACTTGTAATACACAGTTTTCAGGAAGTGCAAACAGTGTCTTAAATGAACTAACCGTTGAAGTAACAGATTTTGCCTTCATTGGTTCATGTTCAAATAAGTCAGCCTCTAGTACAACACCAAGACTTCCATCTTTATTGATGAAAATCTTAAACTCTTCTACATATTCACTATAAGGAAGTAAGCTACTTAAAGACTCTGATCGTTTAAATAAGGCATCTGCTAATTTGTATCTATTAGTCATGGCCTCATCTATTGGTTTTATTAATTCTTGTTCTTTCAATTGCAACCTCCTTAATGTTTTTCTGGAAAAATCCACTTTGTTTCCTCGACAAGTAGGTAAACCCAAGCTCCATCAAAATAGTCACCAGTAGGCATTTCATGAGCGTGTAGCCATGCTTTTTTCACCTGTCCTTTTGTTCTAGTAATTGGCTTTGAAATACTCTTTTTCTCTTTCGCTGAGTTATAATTAGCTCTATCCTCAAGAATTCCATCTTTATTTAAATTATGAGCGCATCCAAAAAAATTGAGACTAATCAATGATACGAGTAAGATATGAAAATACTTTTGCATTACTTTTTCTCCTTTGGTTTTTTCTAAAAAAATCATTTGGAAGCAAGACTTTCTCTTGCATTACAATCCAAACATCTTGACCTGAATTTACGGATAAGGTTGGCATCAACGAAGTGACCTGCTTCAAGTACCAGTCACTAACTTTTGAAGCTGCCCCTTGAGCACCATTTTGAACCAATACATTTGCTGAATCTGGATTCTTCCCACCAATGTTTTTAGCTTTTCGACTGATAATGTCGCCAATTCCATCAACAACAGTCTTTAAGAACGCCATTTTTGCAACACGACCTTGTTTAGAATTAAGTTCTGCTTTCACTGCAAAAGTATTGTCTTGGTTATCAGCTACGAATCCGCTAATTTTGCGTTCAAAGAATTTTCCTTTTTTTGAAACACATGAAAGCCGAGTAGCCTGAAAGTTTATTCTTTCAGTTGCCATCGAGGGTGAGCTTTTAGCAATAATAAAGCATCCTGAAAGATCAACTTTGTGTTTATTAGGGCCAATGTATGAAAAATCAAGAGCAAGAAGGACTGGGTATGTTTTACCTTCTGGCGCATCTATACCTGTCATTAGCTTGGCTTTAACATAACTTCCAGTTGGTAATGTAATCCCTTGTTCAATTCTCTTTTGTTTAACAGGAAAAGAAATGACACTTGGGCCACTATAGAATTTTCTTTTCGATTTTTTCGTCTTTGTAAAACCTTGTGATTTGCTTATAGCAGACTGCTTTAAGTTACTATCTTTTGCATGAATTCTTATAGACTCATCAGTAGATAGTGACTTTGGATTTTGTAGGTCTTCTTTTTTTATTAAGTCTTTACTTGCACTCGTTTGTGGTCGTGGTGCTAGGACTTTGCTTCCATCCTTTTTTCAAGCAACTTGAGTTTTTCTTCTAATAGCTTATTGTTCGCCATAATCTTCCGTGCTGTTTTACCAAGTTGAGCTTCTTTGCTTTTCAGATATGAGGATGCTTGAGAACCGAAAATTCTACCTTCACTAAAAACAGGCTTCCTGTGGTCTTTATAAACAACTTTTTGAGTTTCTGAAAATTTACTTGCAACATAAATTGATCCTATTGCTAAAAATGCAATAAGCCCAACCTTTGTCTTCGGATTTTGAAATAAAAATTCCTTAAAATCATTAATGTTTCTCATTAAGTGCTTTGGCACATATTCATTTATTTGTTTCATAGTTTCTTTCCTTTCTTTTCAATTACGACCGAAATTGGAAGTTTTAGGTCACTTATTGATGAAGTCGGTTTTGATACCACTTTCAACAGAGTCTTATTAATTCCTTTACCCTTTGGATATAGAACCTGACTATCAACAAGAGATATAATTGCTAATGAGGGATCACTGAATTTCAGTTTATCTATAGAAATATCGTACTTCTTTGTTTTGTACTTATTCACTAATTTAATAACGTATCCTTTATAGTCTTTTCCAGAATAAGTACGAATAAGTTTCGCTGATACACCTCTAATGTTTCCTGTGGAAACCCATTTGTCTTTAATGACCCTTTTGTAGCCAACAATATTGTCGTCTTTGTCCATAGACTTCATAAATTCCATCACAGTTAAGACTGGTAGGTTTTTCTCAGACCTTTCTATCAACATACTTTTTGGCTTTAGATCATAGAACGGCTCATCGTTACCACGCTGATTCTTTACAATCCGAAGTTTGAGATTCGCAACACTCCCATCACTAAGAACAAAAGCCACTTTTGTTGTTCCTTTTGAAAAGCGTGGACGAATTGATAGAACTGAATAATCAGGATCGTTAGGATCAGCAGGCCTTATCTCAAACTTACGCGCCTGTGATATTGTCCTTACTTGTTTATGAAACCTGAATATCGTTTCTTTTGAAATCTTCACTAATTCTGGTGTTGATCCGTAATAGACGTCCTTTGCTTGTGAACTTACAGAAAACAGAATTAGTGTAGTTAAAATTATAAAATATTTTTTCATACTTACTTCTCCGCTTTGCTAGGTTTAGATTTAATTTGTTTGCCACGAAATGAGTTAGCTTCTGTTCTAGTAAGAGAAGTTATTTGTAAAAACCATCTCTTTCCCTGTTTCGGAGGCATAAGTTTAATAATCATTTCAACAACTTCATCGGTTTTTCCTAGGTATTCGTTGTTTGCATATCTCTCTCTTGTAACGATAGCAACAACCTTGTAATATCCTTTCTCATCAGAAACAATTTCTTTATCTGCAACTTTAAGAATCTCAGAAATGTTTTCTAGCTTAACGGTATCTATCCAGTCAGAGGTTTCCATATCAAAACGCACCTTTAAATCGTGTGACATATAACCCGAAAGTTCAGTGTACTGATCGTCAATATTAATTGGATTAATGTTTCCAAGTGTTCTAATAAATGACATTACAGCACTATCAACATATCCATCAGTTACTGTTTGTGGTGATGCCGGAGTGAAATCGACAACTCCCGGAGCAAGAATATATTCCTTCTCTCTTAGCTTAGAATATAATGTGCTAATCTCATTTCTTGTAACGAAAAAATAGACACTAAATACACCAATAAGAATTAGAATTAAATTCTTCAACAATAGTTTTTCTTTTAAAAGAGCAGCTTTGAAGCAAAGATATTTAGGCATAACAGATAAATCAACCCCGTCATAAACACCTGACGGGGGAGCTGATATTTGTGCAGCTTCTATTCCTTTTTCCATTGCTCCAATCATGTTATTGCTCACATTCGCCAGCTTCCTTTGAAGTGGCTCCGTTGCTGTATGGGCTTTCATTTTTAATGATTGTATGAGCATAGTTAATTGGAAAAACACAAGTTTTAATAACTTGGACAACGAATGATTTTCCATCTTTAGATTTAAAAGCTTTGATTTCTTCAATAGGCTTTCTTGCATAATAACCTCCGTTAGTTTGTTTTGAGTTTTTTTCTTCATTAGACATTTGATCTCCTTGGTTAGTCTGAATATTTTTGTTTTCCTTTTGGGTTAATAAGAGCTGGTAAACTCATGTTTAGTCTGCTGTATGGCCAGTGTAGGAATATCCCTTTATTATTCTTCTTCTTAATAAAAGGGCCTAATCCTAAAAAAAACGATAATAGAAAAAACATTGTCCACCATGAGTAAAATATCACCCCAAAAATCAAAACTATAAAAAGTGCGATAAAGATGTCACTTAGTTCCCAAAACTCAAATACTGTTATTGGTGAATCTATAGTCTGACTTACTTTCCGACCGTACTTTTCTTTAATTTCTGTGTAATCGTACATACTCACTCCTAATTAAAAATTCCATTTCCACCGCCGATTGAAAAAATATTTTCAACCCAAATTGGTGCAGTTCCTAAAATAATTGCAGCAATGATACAGATGATGGCAACTCCGAATCGTTGCTCTTTTAAATTGTAACCAGCAGATAAAATACTGATTCCGGCAAATAACCTTGCTCCCCATTTAAAAAGTGCAGTATCAATGATTCTTAATACAGTTCCTGCCGCTTCGAGCTTGTCTGCTGCGTCTGCTCCAGGAATTCTTGGCCCTGCATGAGAAACAGTTGTCATAGCAATCAAAGTAAAGAACAATAGCCACCAATAGTGTGGGAATCTTGGGTCTTCTTGGGGCAAGTCAGTTGTATTTATTATTGAACTGGCAAGTACCATATTCATTTTTCCTCCTTAGTTAATGGTTTTAAACAATCAGGACAATATCCATCGTTGTCCTGAGTAATATTTGTTTTACAATCTGAACAAATCATAGTGATTCTCCTTCTTTAATTAATGCAGTCATTGCCTCAACACTTTGGAAGCCTTTAATTGGTGGATAAAGAGCTTTCTTCTTTAAGTCAGCGATAAGTGTTAAAGGAACTGCCTTGATGTTTTGCTTTTTGACTTCAATTGATGATGCTTTTCGTGTTGGTATTGGATATTGAGCTTTACTGATATTGGCATCATCAGTTTGGAGGGCTTCTACATAAATCCCACGATTTTGTAATGCAAGAAGCGTATTAAACATACGTTTGCAGTGAGGACATTTAGAGTCAAAATACATTCTGATCCTATAGCGTGAAGGATCAAATTGAGTTTCCGTATTGATAGATTTAGCTTGAACAATCTTTTTGACTTCAGGAGTAAGTTTAGAGTTTTTGGTTAAATACTCACGCATCCTAACTTGAAGTCTTTGGTTTAAGGCATTCTTTTTCTTATTGTATGCCATCCAATTACTGATGTTGGAATCAGTTGGATTTCTTGCCAATTCCATAAATGGTTTAGGAGGGGTATATTTACCCTCCTTAAAAAAATCATCATTTTTAGGGTCTAAATACTTTGACCATTTGAATGGTTTCTTCTTATTTTTTTCTTTTTTCTTTGAGAACTCGTTTGTGGTCGTAGTTCCTAGTTCTTTTTTCCATTACCCCAGTAGTTGATACCATCAGAGAAGAAATTTAAGTCTTCTCCTTTTGCTTGATGTGCAACTAGACATAGTAGAAATAACAATCTGATTATATTATTCATAATCATGTACCTCCTTATAATCAATAAGCCCAAGTTGAGCTTTTTCTATATATTCATCTAATAATGATTTTTTTGTATTTAATATCTCGATACTTTTTAATTCATTTCTTGTTAGGTACTCCATAACAGGAACTCTGCCGCTGATACCACCTTTACATTTATTACATCCTCTTGGATTGGCTTCTCTGAAGTTACTAGTTTTCTCAATTGAGTATTTGCGACATAATTGTTCAACTATTTCATCATCAGCTTTAATGGAACAATTAGAGCACAATTTCTTTATTAGACGTTGGGCAGATGAAAATTTTAAATTTGAATCAATCATGTATTGTTCGACCCCCATATTTTTTAACCTCTCAACTACCTTTGTCGCACTATTGGCATGAAGGGTTGAGATTACAAGGTGACCTGTTGCTGATGCTTTAAAACACAGATCAGCAGTTTCAAAATCTCTTATTTCACCAACAAGTATTACATCTGGGTCTTGTCGTAAAATAGCTCTAAGTCCGTCTCCAAACGTAAGAGTTTTTTTTATCTCAATCTGATTAATGCCTTTGAATGTATATTCAATTGGATCTTCAAGAGTCACTATATTTTTCTTCTCCTTTTCAAGAGAATTTAATAAACTAAAAAGTGTTCTTGTTTTACCACTTCCTGTTGGCCCAGATACTATTATCACTCCATTCTTTTCCTTAGCAGACTTTTTTAAGTCTAGTACAACGTCATTGCTCAAGTTTACTGTGCTTAAATCAAATTCTGTTGTCATATCCAAAAGTCTTAATACTATTTTCTCTCCATATAAAGTTGGAGTACAATTGACTCTAAGTGCGAGATTCCATGTCGGTAGTGACAAACGGCTGTCTTGAGGGCGATTACTAATTGCAATAGATAAATTACAAAGTCTTTTTACCTCTTGAATAAAACTCTGTCTGTATTCTTTTTCTAATGTTTTATAGATATATAAATCACCATTTACTCTAATTCTTATTATTAAACTGTCAGAGTTTGGTTCTATATGAATATCACTTGCTGCAATTTTTTGTGCTTCAACCAAACACTCTCTAAAAAGCGAGGTATAGGGTGCATTTTTTGCAATTTTATCTTCATGTGTTTCTTTATGTTCGATAGTTAATTGTCCCATATTACTTCCCAAACCCTGAGCACATTGGTTTCATTGCTGCAATTGCTGCTTGTGATGTAACAAGGTAAGGAATATCTCTTTTGCAGCTAACTGGTTTCCAAACGACAAATAGGTGTCCATTTAGTTTTCCACTTGTAAGCCTTCCCAGTTCTCGGACATTTTTAATTGTATCAAGTAGACCTATATTTTGACCTTCTCTAAAACAAGAACTTGTTCCCGGCCCAATCATTTGCCATTTCTCTCCAAAGGTTGATGGAGTTGACATAAAAACTTCTGATGAGATCGACTTCATCCTTGATGCGATCATCAAGGCCCCTGAGAGAGAAGCAGGCCCGTTGTAGCTACCCATTCTTGGATAGAAGGTTCCCCAACCATTGCAGGCAGAGTGACTAGAAGGAGGAAAACTAGGCAACGTAGGGAGCTTTATGCTACACATTGGGGAGTCAGGAGCATAAGAAATATCAGTACCTCCAGTAGTAGAAGTAACAGCACCTTTAATTAAGCAAGCTTTTGGTGCTAAAGACCAAGCAAGAAAGTTTGGTTGTATTTTGTCACTTACGCCTGTTGACCAGTGTTCTGCAATATGTTCACTCATGCCATCAAAGCAGAGTTTTGGCATTCTTGTGCCACCACATGGAAGCATATTAAATGGAATTTGTGCGAACGGCACAGAAAGAGTTCTAGCATGATACGATTGTGTATCTTCATCATGCTCAGTTCCAAAGGGAGGGAGAGCTTTAGCGCTAGCTAACTGTACCGCCGCACCCGGAAGAGCTGTAAAGTATGAACTTCCAGCATTAGGACTGACTTCAATAAATGTTTGTGGAACCATGTAAGAGAATCTGTAACATGGTCTTATAAAAGGCCAACTTCCACAAGTTGTTAGTGTATATCTAAAATTTAGACAGGAGTTAAACTCAACTGCATTAACAACCGAGCATACGTTTGGAAAAGCAAACGAATTTGTTGAATAGAGGAGTAAACAAACTGCTGTCGCCCCAAATTTAAGAAATAAATCTTTGACTCCTGATAACGAAAAAATTGTCTTCTTTTCCTTTAACATCTTTAACACATTTTTATGTTTTGTATGTCTTTTCTTAAGAAATGCTGGTTTTAAAAATAATTTGTAGAAATTTGTTTCAACTCCATCATAGACTTGAGCAAATGATTCAAATGACTTTAACTTTGAAAACTCTTTTCCCGTAACTAGATGTTCTTTATGATTACTGGTGCTAATTGACTCGTTGATATTCGCATCTTTTGAGTCGAAGCCACCTAGTATAAAATTTCTTGTAGTTTTTTGGGAGTTTTCTGAAACACTATGGCTTGTCTTCTCCATATCTTCTTGGCCCATTAGCTCTTTAAAATTTCTGATTGTGTCAATGTCAGATGAGTGGCAAGCAATACGCGTTCTAAAGTTTTGAATTAACTCTTTTGAAGCCTTTTCATTGCCAATAGCATTGTGGATAGAGTTAATACTTTGTGAAGCTGCCAAAAGGAAAAAATTTGCTTCTCGACCTTTGGCACAAACTTTATCATCACCAATTGAGCCTCCTTGACCAACCGAAACTAAATCTTGAAATTCATCAGCTATAATTGCTGCCATACGATCTTTACTTCTACTTGGATATTTAAGACGATTTAAAACAGATCGTTCGTAATGAAGCTTGATAAATGTTCCCATTGATCTTGCAAGAGCCTCATTTTTAACGTGAAAGAGTAGAACCTTGCCTTCATCAACAATACTATCCATTGATTTAATAGTTAAATTAGCCTCAGTTGGACAAAATAGTTTCGCAGCATTGTAATCTTGAAATTGATTTAGGAATGTTGTAGCTGTAACAAGTACGCCAGATTTGAATTTATCTTCAAATAGACCATATTCAGTAAAGTACTGAATTGCACATGAAATGTTAAACTTCTCTTCATCATCAAACTTTTTCACTTTCTCCATGTTTGATAATAGTTCTTTTAGACTTTCAATAATTTCGTCAGAATCTGCTTTGAGCATAACTTTGTAACAATCTGTTAATGTGAAATAACCATAAATAGCAGCGCAATAAACTACAACATTTTTGGTTAGGTTAAATGCTGAATCTTCCCAAATTGGAGATTCTTTTGCTTTTCCTGAAAAATTTTTTGCAGCTGCTCTAATCATACTTGTTACTTCTAAGTAATTTGATTCTTTTAGAGCATCTTCTATATATACTGGATTAAATGTTTGCATTAATATCTCCTAAGTAAACAATGTTTTTTTCTAGCTTGTTTCTATAAAGAATACTGATAACTTCGGGAATAAAACTACCCTTAGGGTCTAGGACAAGTGCGCTAGGAGTCTTTTTGAATTGTTTGAAAATTTGTTTTACATAAGCAATAATTGTACCTTGTGTTTTACCTGTACCAATTGAACCTGTTACTAAAATATTTCCATTTAGTGCCTTTTGAGAAATTCTTACCCAAGAAGGTTTTTTGATCTTATCAATTTCATTTTTCTCTTCGCCTACTGACCCAAGAGTTAAGTAATTATTTTTTGCTGAGTTTTTAGGTAATCGTTTACCTAAATTAAATACACCTGTGACTTTTGATATTAGTGATAATGTTAAGTAGCTAATAACCGTTGATAAAAGACACAGTGAATATGTAAAGACAGATGTTAGTCCAAAATATAGCTCTTCGCTTAGTAGCAATTTGAATGATTTGCTATTTGAAGCTGCATAGCTCTGAAAAACATCTGTTAAAACGAAACCAAATAATATTGCTATCAATGATTTTAGATCTATTGAATATTTCGGTTCTTTATCACTCTTAATACTTCTGAGTCTGCTACCTTGCTTCTTGTACCCAAGTGCTCTTTCAGTGACCATTGATATTATAAATATGTTTGCAAGTAGAGAAACACTAAGAATTAGTAGAAAGTTTCGTTCTAGTTCAATGACTTTGACAACTGTATCCCAATTCACAATGATGTTCTCATAGTTTTTTAGGCATAAAAATGTACCAATCAAAACAGCTAACAATATTACTGCTGTAAGAGGAGAGATATCATTTTTTTGCATTTTTCTTCCTTTTTAATTCTTTAAGCTCTAATACTGTTGATACAATCTTTTTAGTTATATTGAGGATTTTAGTGTTTCTTTTCTTTTCTTTTTCACTGACTAGTTGAAAGGCTAAAGCTAGATCATTTGTTAATACGTTATCCATTTTTTACTCCATGTATATTTAAAGATTTTGAACTAAAGCATCTATCTTTGAAGTTAAAGTCGATGTTTGCACATTGGCCTTCATGCATATTTATAGTGAAGTTACCAAAGTTCAATTTCATACCCGTTTTTCGCTTAACTCTTTCTATGAGTCGCGCGACGGCTTCTTTGATAATTAATTCATCTTTAATGTTTTTAATACTCATTTTTAACCTCTTATGAAGTCGCGCTGATTAGGCGCGACTCAATTCTTTGAATTAATACAATTAATTCGTGATTTGATACAAGTTCTTCTACTGACAAAGACCCGTACCATTCACGAAAGAGTCTTTTTAAGTTTTCTAAGTAATTCTTTGTCATTTTAAATCCTCCTTAATTATTTACAAAGACCATCTTTCTTT
>JBLIAG010000030.1:0-53444 GCA_047634375.1 Bacteriovoracaceae bacterium | reverse complement strand
AGAGTTCTTAAATAAAGACGGCATTATTTAGACTCAATTAAATAACTTTTTTAATAATAAAAAACCCGCTTTATGAGCGGGTTTTTATTTATTTAAATTTATTTGATCTCAAATTAGTCATCATCAAAGCGAGATTTTGATGGAGCAAATGTTCTTGTTTCTACTTCAATATCATCACCGTCATCATCACTGCTTTCTCCGCCTTCTGACTCTTCTACAAATTCAAATTCAGTAGCAATATTTAATTCAGTTAATGCTTTAAAGAAATCTTTATCGTCTTGTAGATCGCCTAAGATAGATTCAATATACTTAGGTGGGTATTTACTAATAAGCTCTTCAATATATTCTTGAAGTTTACCCTCTTTTAAAATTTCTCTTTTTCTTTTAATATCTTGCCAGTTAGCAATATAATGTAAACGACAGAATTGTTGAGTTGTTCTAAGGTTATCACAGTTCTTCTCACCACATTCATCTGATCTATGATCAACAAAAAAGTCTAAAGAAGAAATTGCTTCTGTAATGTCTTCCCATGCAAAATTTTCACTTAGGTCAGCGATCTCATCTTGAACTTTAGCCTCTACTTCTGCCATAGCTTCTTTAGAAGGTAATTTTTCTTTCTTTGTTTTTTTAGAAACGGCTTCTTTCTTAGGACCTGTTTCTTTTTTTGGAGCTACTTCTTTTTTAGGAGCTGCTACTTTCTTAGGTGCCGCTTCTTTTTTTGGAGCTATAGCTTTTTTAGGTGCTACTTCTTTTTTTTGGGCAACTTTTTTAGTAACTTTTTTCGCTACTTTCTTCTTAGCTACTTTTTTTGGAGTAACTTTCTTAGCTACTTTTTTTGGAGTAACTTTTTTCGCTATTTTTTTTGCAACTTTCTTTGCTACTTTCTTTACCACTTTTTTCGCCACTTTCTTTGATACTTTTTTTGCAACTTTTTTCTTAGCTACTTTCTTCGCTACTTTCTTAGCAACTTTCTTAGCAACTTTCTTTGCTACTTTCTTAGCAACTTTCTTTGCAACTTTTTTAGGAGCAGCCTTTTTAGCTACTTTTTTTGCTACTTTCTTTGCAACTTTTTTTGCTGTCTTCTTAGCTGCTTTTTTAGGTGCTGCTTTTTTTGAGACTTTTTTAGTTACTTTTTTAGTCGCTTTTTTCTTAACGGCTTTCTTAGCAACTTTCTTTTTAGCTACTTTTTTTCTAGCTTTTGCCATGGATGACGCTCCTATAATTTTTTTTAACTTTTTAAATACCATTTTTCCACGCTATTTGCCAACTAGCATTACTAACTAATTGACTTAAATTCGTTTGCTGCGATTACAATTCTTTGAATCTCAGAAGTTCCCTCATATATCTCACAAATCTTGGCATCACGAAAGAATCTTTCTACTGGATATTCTTTTGTATAACCGTTCCCACCAAGTACCTGAATTGCTTGTGTCGTAATCCACATACATGCCTCCGACGCAAAAAGCTTAGCTTGCGCTGCTTCCTTGGAATAAGGAAGTCCCTTATCCTTAAGGTCTGACGCATGGTATATCATTAATCTTGCTGCATGGATTTTTGTACTCATATCTGCAATTTTAAATTGAATTGCTTGAAGATTAGAGATTGGCTTACCAAATTGAACTCTTTGCGTTGCATACATTCTTGAATATCTAAATGCTGCTTCTGCAATACCAAGCGCTTGAGCCGCAATTCCAATTCTTCCACCGTCTAGAGTTGCGAGTGCAACATTAAATCCTTTTTCGAATTCTCCAAGGATATTTTCTTTTGGAACCTTTACTTTATCAAAGTGAATCTGGGCAGTTGATGATCCTTTGATTCCTAATTTATCTTCTAGCTTTTGAACATTAAAGCCTTCAGTTGCTGTTTCAACAATAAAAGCTGTAATACCTTTATGATTATCTGACTTAGTGGTTTTAGCTAGGACAATGGCAACACCAGCTTCTTTACCATTAGTGATAAAGTTCTTTGTTCCACTTAAAACGTAGTGATCACCCTTATCTTCAGCGAATGTACCTAATGTTCCTGGATCAGAACCTGCATTCGGCTCAGATAGACAAAAACAACCTACCATTTCACCAGTTGCCATTTTTGGAAGGTACTTTTTCTTTTGCTCTTCAGTACCAAATTGAAGGATTGGCCAGATTGCAAGAGAGTTATGTGCAGAGAGTAAAACTCCAGTTGATGCACATGCCCTAGAAATTTCATCGATCATAATGGCATAAGACATATAATCCATTCCTGAACCACCATACTCTTCTGGGATATAAATTCCCATAAAACCATTTTCAGCTAGTTTAGCTCTTAGTGAATCTGGTATTTCACCGTTCTTATCTATATCATGGGCCAAAGGAGCAACTTCACTATCAGCGAATTTACTCATCATATCTCTAATTTCTTTGTAACTCTCATCAATCAACATAAATTTATCCTTATTATATATAGTCTAAAAAAATTTATTTTACTCACCTTTGAATTGAGGTGCTCTTTTCTCTAGAAATGCGGTTGTACCCTCTTTCATATCAAAAGACTCAAAAAGAAGTGCAAATTGCTCTTTTTCTATATTCAAACCATCAGCGATGGTAAGATCTATTCCCTGGTTGATAACAAACTTTGAAACACCAATTGCATTAGGTGAATTTCTCTCGGCTTTTGCTAGTGTCGCTTTTGCTGCAGTTATCATTTCAGCTTTTGTTGAGAATGATTGCAGGACAAGACCAATACTTTTAGCCTCCTCAATTTTAACCTTTCTACCAGTAAAAATAAGCTCTTTAGCTCGATTTCTTCCTACCACCCTAGCAAGTCTTTGAGTTCCTCCAAATCCAGGGATTAACCCTAAACTAACTTCAGGTAATCCAAAAACAGCATTTTCAGTAGCATAGATAAAATCGCAGGCCAAAGCCATTTCAAGCCCCCCACCGAGAGCAAAGCCGTTAACAGCAGCAATAACTGGAAACCTTAATTCTTCAAACATAAGTGAGACATGTTGCCCGTTAAAAGCAAAAGCTTCAGCTTCCTTATCACTCATTTCAGTCATGGCCTTAATATCAGCTCCAGCAATAAACGCCTTCTCACCAGCACCAGTAAAGATCAAACCTGATAGTTTTTTAGTGCTAATTTCTTCTAACAATTTTTTAATTTCACTAATAACTTCAGCACTTAAAGCATTAAGCTTCTCTTCCCTATTTAGAGTTAGAATTCCAATGTTTCCCTCAAGCTCAAATGTTAAAAATTTGTATTCGTTATTTGTCATATGAATAGAACCCTTGTCCAGTTTTCTTCCCTAATCTTCCTGCAGCAACGTATTGCTTAAGAAGAGGACATGGACGATATTTTGTATCACTCAGACCATCAAAAAGAACTTCCATAATTGCTAGACATGTATCAAGGCCGATAAAGTCTGCTAATGTTAGAGGGCCCATTGGCTGGTTCGTACCAAGCTTCATAGCCGTATCTATATCTTCAATTGAAGCAATTCCTTCATACAAAGTATAAACTGCCTCATTAATCATTGGCATAAGAATTCTGTTTACTGCAAAACCTGGAATATCTTTTGCTTTAACAAAGACTTTTCCCATATTTTCAGAGCAAGCTGCTACTGCATTGAAGGTCTCTTCGCTTGTCTCTAGACCACTTATTCCTTCTACTAACTTCATAACAGGAACTGGATTCATAAAGTGCATTCCACAAACTTTATCAGGACGCGACGTTTGAGCTGCGATTTCAGTAATAGATATAGAGGAAGTATTAGAAGCCAAAATGGCTTCAGGCTTAGCGATTTTATCTAATGCTTTAAATATTTCAAATTTTATTTTTTTGTTCTCTGTAGCTGCTTCAACAATTAAGTCACAGTCTGAGAGTTTATCCATTTCAATAACAGCAGATAAATTTGATAAAGTAGAGTCAGCTTTCCCTTGATCCCACTTTCCCTTTTCCACACCACGGCTCAATTGTTTCTTGATGAAATTAAGGCCAAACTCTAATGATTCCTTACTTACATCAAATAAGAGAACTTCATACCCTGTAAAAGCTGCAACTTGAGCGATTCCTCTACCCATTTGCCCTGCCCCAATAATACCAATTTTTTTGATTTCCATTGTCTGTATATCCTTTGTCGATTTCACCACCTAATATCCTAATATATGGATAAATGGTCAATCGCAAAGCATTATTATCAAGTTTTATCTATAAACTAACTAAAATATACTTGCCAAATATATCCGAATGTTCTAAAAAAACCCCTACGCAATTAGTTATAAGTTATTTTATATAATATTTAGGAGATTACTGTGGCAAATCACAAGTCAGCAAAGAAGAGAATTAGACAAAACGAAACTAGAAGAATCAACAACAAATGGAAAACTTCGAGATTAAGAACAGAAGTTAAGAAATTACGTGAGTTTATTACTGCTGGTTCTAAAGATGAAGCTCTTAAGCAATACCCACTAGTTCAAGCATTAATTGCTAAACTTTCTAAGGGTCATTTAAATAAAGCAACTGCTTCTAGAAAAACTGGAAGATTAGCTTCTCAAATTTCTAAGTTATAGTCTAAAAAAAGACCAATAATATATAAAGCCTCTGCATAGACAGAGGCTTTTTAGTATCAACTACCCAACTACCTAGAATTACATCGAATATACTTTAAAAAATTAAGCAATGCTTCCCAAATACCGAATAGAACAGGGTAATGCGTTTTTACGTGGGGGATTTCAATGAAGTTTATTTCATTTAGTTTATTACTGATATTAGTTTCATGTAACTTACTGGCACCAAAAAGAAAGCCAGCGGCCATAAATATAATTTCCGGGAATCATAGGGTTGAGTTAAATATTTCATTTAAAGATCTTCAACTCGCTTTTTCTGAAGCAGTTAAACTTTCCCCTGTCATTAGCAGCATTGATCAATTTTATATGGATCCTGTAACGAGGATTTTTAATATAAAGCTCACAGCAAATTACCCGATTGATAAATTACTCGATTACACCTCTCTCCCCAGCAAAACCAAATTAAGTGATGAGCATATTATTGAGATGGCGTTTAAGTTTTCAAAAACAAAAAACCTCTACACATCTAGATATGTTGGCCTTCAATTAACCAAATTTAAGATTGACCACGATGACTACTTAAATCAGTTCGAATTGGTTCTTTCTGTTATTCAAACAGTGCTGGCAAATTCAAGCCTTACTGATTATTTACTCATAGAAGGAAGGGAGAAGTTACCAAAAGGAAATACAATTGCCCTTGTTACCGAGGCATTTGATAAAAATATTATTCGAGTATTTCCTACAACTAGAAAAATTAATTTAAAATTAGACCTTAGAATGATCTCAAAGGTCTCACCATTTATTGATATGTACCAAGATTTAAATCTTTGGAGGTTGTCCCCTTCGATATTAAAAATAAGAGATGAGGCCACCTATTACAAAGATCCACTTCTTCCGGAAGATGTTGCGTTCACAGTGGCCATCGGAGAAGGAAAACCAGATGAGAGCTATACTGTAGAGCAGGCCAAGAATATTAGTGATGATAACAGAACTATCGAGGAAGTAAGAACTGAGTTATATGAAACTTATAGTAACCTAGCAGACATTCGAGCCAATGCTGAAATTTTCAAAATACAAGTTATGAGAGGGGAAGAAACTCCACTAAAAAGACTTCTCGAAAAAAAGATTAGCTTAGAGGGACAACAGGGAAAAGAAATTATAGAAGAACTTAGAATAAAATATCAATCATATCTTGATGAAGCTCTAGAAAACATTGAAAGAAAAGCAAGTAAGATTTTAAGTAAAGATAATGATCATTTTCTTGCCGCACCTGAATATGAATATGGTGAATTTTTAAATGAAATGAAAGCCTCAATAAGAAGTCATATTTTTGAACTCGATAGGAAATTCATAATTGATTACGATATCCTTCAAAAAGGAAAGCATTTCTCTCAAGACAAGCCAATGCTTGTAAAACGAGTTTCTCAAAACTTTTTAAATAAAGCCATCAATGCTGCAATTGATATTGAAATTGAAGGAAGCCAAATAATTGATGAGCTCAGTGTTTGGTTAATGCCCCATAAGAATGGAATCGCCCTTAAAGGGAAATCTAATGTTCCTTTTAAAGTTTTTAAAGCCAAAGAGAACTTGGGTCTCGATCTAGAGTCAATGGATCTCAAAAGATATATCGTACCAGGAAATACAGGCATACCATTTGAAATGTTTCTATCTCTTAAAATGGGTGACGAAGGAATTTTAGGCCTAGATCTAGAGAGTCTAACCTTCAAAATGGGTGGTATAGACCAGACATTTACAAGAAAAAGTAAAAACCAAAAATTTCTTTTTGATTTTGCAAAAATGTACTTAGCAAAAACTCTATCTTCATTAGAGATCGACTTAAATGATACTACGGACCCTAAAGAAGCAAAAAAACGAGAAGCCAAACAGGTCCTAAAGTATTTAGCAGAATTAAAAATAGCTTATCAGAAAGAAAAATTAGTTGAGAATGTGATGATCTCGGATTTTTTAATAAATCCATTTAACTCCGCAGGTCTAGAACATATAAATAAGAAAAAAAAGATATTGCTTGGTAAGCTTATTCAGTTCAATGAATCAAACCAATTATTTGAAATTAAAGTTGACCCCAAAATAATCATAGATAAAGTAAATAATGTAAGTCATAACTTACAGCTATGGGATATAAGTCCTGTCATGTCCAGTGAACTAAATAATACATTTTTAGAATTAAGTGTAGGACATGGCCAAAGAAGTAAAGACTTTATTCACAACCAGTATCGTCGAAATGGCGTCGCTGAAAATGCAAATCACAATGGCATCTATTATAATTTGGGGGAAGAGAGAGCATCTGTTGACCTTCTCATGTCACTTAACTTTGAATATATCGAGAAATATGTAAATAACTTTCTTGGCCATATGGTGGCCATAAATAATAGTAATATTGAAGTGCAAGCAGAGAAAAACCCAGGAGAGACATTTTATGAAGTAAGTGATATTGCCCTAGATATAACTGAAAATAAAACCTTTAAAATAGCTGTAAAAGTATCCTCTGCAAAGTATGGACTTCAAATGGCATTTTGGAGAGGAAGAAAAACAACAGTTGATACACATACAATTCATGCTGAACTAGATTTAAAAAGTACTAAATATCAACCTAAGAATTCATCAATACTAGACCTTGTATACTATCCATCGGCAATTCAAGTAAATCCTCTCAATGCAAGAATTGCACCTGGCTCTTCAAATAGTTTTATGAGTAAAGCATTATCTGGAATTTTAAATGCTTCAATTCGATTTGGGTTAAAAAATAATGGAACCGTAAAAAAACTACTTCTTAAAATGATGGATAAGATTACAAAAAGTATGTATATTTCTGAAAATGGTCAAATCAACGGGCATGAGATAGAAAAATTTGTAAGAATCCATACTACGTCGAATGAAATTTTATTATTTTTAAATCCTAAAATAGCGGGTCCTGCTTTTAATATGCACCTATCTGGCGATGAAAATCCAGTAAACACAGCAATTAAATTCGATCCAAAAGAAAAAATCATGCATTTTGCAATGACGGCCGGAGCTGGAATGGCAAAGAATCATAAAAAAGAACTTATTAATATTTATAAAGAACTTAATCTTTTCCTTAAAGATTTTGAAAAGATTCAGTCAAAGAAAGAACTTAAGTCTCTTCTAAAAGGACAAGATTTTGCCCAGAAATTAGTACATGAAAAGTCACTGATCAAAAGAAGTTTTTACAATCGTCTTATCGCGGTTCTTGTTCATTATGATCAAATTCTTCATGTTACAAAACTAGCAAATAAGATTGAATTCTCAGAAGAAATTCGTCTCCCTGAAAATGATAATGTAATCACTAGTGAAGCTGAAAGAACAAGAATTTCAGCATCCGGAGCTGAGCTTATTTATTTTGCGGCAATTGGGAAGCATATGCACAATAAGCTTAAAATGGTTTCAGACAAAATGACAAAGTTTCAGCTAAACTCTAAAACTTATGGTTTTACATACATAAAAGATGCAAGAGATATACTTGATCAAAATTTCAGTAAGCCTTTATTAAAAAGGTACAAAGATAATAATCATGAAATCAATAAAATAATTATCACTAACCCTCCAAGTTATTGGACTTACCAAGTATATCCAAATGCATACTTTGCTGAAGAGGCTTACAATATTATAAAGTAATCTAAATGGGAGTTTTAATAAGGTGATCTACTGATTGTAGCGTTCCAGTCTTATGATCATCTATAAAAGACATAGCATATTCAGTTAAAGCTGTAATTGTGAGACTTGGATTGACTCCAATATTACAAGGCACAATGGAGCCGTCCAGGATATAAAAATCAGAATAGCCATGAACTCTAAATTGATCATCGACCACACCGTTTTCAGAACTATCCCCCATAGTAGCACCACCTAGAATATGAGCTGTGGCCGGTTTATCTAAGAGAATTTCTGTAAAGCAGCTGGAAGGAATACCATCGACCTTCTGAGAAAATTTTTCCATGACTTCTGCCCCAGATTGTATAAAAGCAGGTACTTTTTGATCTGAGGATTTTAAGCTTAAATATTTAAAGGGAAATCCCCTTAGTTGCATTTTCATTGAACTATCTAAATGTTGCATAACCAAAAAAATAATCGAATGGCTCGCCCAACTTGAGAACCAATACATTTTTATATATTTAATTGGATTCGTAATAGCTTTTCTAATAGAGGCAAGAAATCGCCAAGGAAATTCTTTAAACTTAGTGTATGGCATTGTTAACAGTTTCATAAAGTCTGACCCGTCTGGGTACTTTACAATTTCCACATGGGTATTCTCATCAGGATTCATAATTGAACTGATCGCAACTCCCTCGTTTAATTTTGTATTTTTACTTGTTACCCCACAGAGCATTTCTGAATTGGTGCGAATATTTTGACCTAAAGTTGAAGAGAGCTTATTAAGAGTTTTGTGTTGATATTTTTGCCTTAATAATAAATCCATAGTCCCAAGCACTCCGCCAGAAACAACGAGACCCTTTGATTCGAAAATTCGTTTCTGTACTTTAAACCATGACCCAGTTTTATATGTATGAATGTAGTATTTGTCTTCTACAAACTCAATTTTCTCTACATACGTTTTAGAAAAAATTTTAGCACCAAACTTACGAGCAAAAAATAAGTAGTTTTTTACAAGAGTATTTTTTGCATTAAATCGACAACCAACCATACAACCAGCACAGCTTGTACAGCCTTTTCTAAGGGGGCCGTGACCATTAAAGTATGGATCAACCTCTTTCTCATCATCACCAAAGTAAACCCCTACTTTGACGTTCTCGACAGTATCTCCCTTACCAAGGTCTTTTGCCACATCGAGAAGAATTTCATCTGCCTTATGTCTCCATGGATTTTCTGTCACTCCCAACATAAATTGAGCTTTTGCGTAAAAGGGGGCAAGTTCTTTTTTCCAATCCTTCCTGTCTGACCATATAGGGTTTTGATAGAATGCATCTGGGGGTGTCATAAGTGTGTTTGCATACACAAGACTTCCACCACCAACACCTGTTCCAGACAATATGAGAACATCTTTAAACCAAGTTATTTTTTGAATTCCAAAACAGTTAATTAAAGGTGCCCAAAGATATTTTTTGATATTCCAGTTTGTTTTTGGAAATTCGGAATCTTTAAACTCTCTTCCTTTTTCTAAAACTGCAACTTTATATCCTTTTTCGGTTAATCTCAATGCGGAAGTTGCCCCTCCAAATCCTGAGCCGATGACAATATAATCAAAGCTTAATTTATTCATAACCTAAATATACAGAGCAAGGTTCAAGAAGGAAATTAAAATAGATCAGGACTATATAAATCAGTTAATAGCTTTGCCCAAGCCGGGGCAGATTTGAATAAAGTGGAGTTCTCAAAATCAGGCTTTCTTAAGGCATAATGCTCAAGTTTAGATGGAAGCCATAGCCCAAATGATTTAAAAGATCCTAGATGGATTCTGTTATCTAACACGTAGGTCTCACCATAATAATAAGAAACGCTCGTTTCATACATTGCCTGCATTGTTTCACGTATTTGGTTACTCATTTCAAATCGGCCTTGCTCATAGAAAAATTGATCTAATTTTGAAAGAAAACCAGATACGTCTCGACTCTCCCCTAAAAAAAATGGAGTATCGTCAATTAGATCAAGTATATCTAATTTATAAAAAGGATCTTCTGAAATATATTGATGAACAAAAGATGCGGTAAGGTTTAAGCTTGGAATAAGTTGATTTTCAAGCTCTACTAAATTAACTGCACTCATTGTTCTTTTATCATTATTAAACTCTAAGATGGCCCGTTGCTCAAATAGTTCAGGAATTTTTTTTGCAAGGGAGTATACCTGAGAACCTGTTTTAACTGCTTCACGGTTTAAGTCATTACCTATATAAGTAAGAATCGAATCATAAGGTAATCCACGAAAGTCTTGAATCTGAGTTGACCCTATTAAGTAATCAGTATTACTCTTAAGTTCTGTTGCGACTTCTAAGGTTTGCATCAGGCATGCATCCATTGAAAGTATATCTATTTTTTTATTAAAAATTGCCTTATAAGTTTTCAAACTTTCATTTATAGATTCTATTGAAATTTTTGAATGAGGGTTATTATCAATGGCAACTCCGCCAAATTGTGCGACAAGGTTGTATCCAAAACCTTCACCATGCCCCCAAACAATAACCAGAGTATGTTGTGTAGGATACATCTCTTCAGCATCTACGAGAAATCTCATAAAGCGTTCATCCTGCGAGAACTCCGTTTCCTTAAAAGTAGCAATAACTTCCGAATTTAAATGATCTAGGCCCCATGTTGAAAAATCAATAGAGCTTAGGTTTGGAAGAGATTTATTTCCTTTAATCTTTAGGCGTTTAATCCCTGAGTTTCCTGGAAGGTCTAACTCTACAATGACAGGTATATCTGCTTGTGAAGCCTTTTCCATTTCGGCCAGATCCCAAAAAGCGTAGGTTGCAAGGTCGTTATCAGCTTGCATATAAACTAAAACTTTCCAGTCGTTGGAAAATCCCTTGGCCGGAAATGCAAAACTCCCCTGTGCCGAAACACAGAGGAGTAATGTTATTAAAATATTAAAATTATAATTCTTTATAATTCTTCCTTATTTAGCCAAAAATTCGTCTAAAGAAACGTCCAATTCTACTTCCTCGACTACTAGACTCTTCTTCAACTTCTGCTTCAGTTTCCTCAGTTACTTCTTCTACTGTTTCAGGAGTCGTAGCTTCAGTTGTTTCCTCGTTTCTTGTATCTGTGCCAGCTCGTCTTCGTAACTCCTCAAGAGTTATTCCACGCCCAGTCGTTCCCTCTGATCTTTCTTCTACCGATGCTGCCTCTAATAATGCCTCAACGACTTTTCCAATTGGTTGCCCACTACCTGAAGCTCTCTGAGCTAGCCTTGAAAGATTATCAATTGAAGCCATGTTTTTAACGCTAACAGTTTCACGAATATAGCTATCAACATTTGAAGTTGCATGTGAATCCTCATAAGGTGTCCATAGGAAGTCTGGATGTTTATTTGTATACCATTCTCCGCCAACAATATTATAATTGGTATCTAGCTCAAGGTCATAAACATAATATGCCCTATTATGAGCATCAAGTGTAGATTCATCATAAGAAAAAGTATTAGGCATTGTTTCAACAAGATACTCAACTTCCATCTTAATTCCAACAACAGCACTTGCTTCTTTCGAACGATATTTTTTAAATTTATCGGTTCTAAAGTCACGAATACTAACAATCGCTTCTTTCAAAGTATTATATTCTTCCATTGATTCTGGATTAAAATATGAATAAGAGTAAGAAGTAACAGGATGGTTCCATACTTCAATATCGTAAGTTGCGTCCATTACAAATGAAAGTTTATTCTTACCAAGTTGATTAACAATAGTAGTATGCCAAGTTCCAGGATTATTATCAAAACAATTTTGATCTAAAATTCTTCCATTTCTATCTGTTTTTGGATTTTTAATATTACATCGACCACCAACCATTTTTGTAGACTGTGCACCTGCGGCCCATAATTGAGAACCTAGTGCTTTCAAATCTGTTGGTCTAAAAGTAATATCTGTGACGCCATCAGCGGCAGTAATAATCACTTCTTTAACAGGTCTTGGCAGCATGTAAGAAGCTGGTGACCAGCCATGACAAATCCCCATCCAAGTTGCAACTTTACCTTTCTGTGAAAAATCGCCTGGTCTCTTTAGCATAAAATTAGTTAGTGTGAAATTTGAATCACCAACTAGGATGTCATATTTTTCTGCTGGTGATAAAAGATTTATATCTGTAAGCAAAGGGCTATTTTCACTTTTAGCATGCCACTCTTGCATAAATGACCACATTTTCTCGCCTTCAAGTCCAGAGTTTGAGAAAGCATTTTTCATATTATTGTCAGCATATCTATAAGAGAGTTGGCCGACAGCAATTGGCCAATACCAATCTGACCATGGCTTAATCTCTGCAGATCCCTCTCTTAGCCCAAAGTCTTCCATAGAAAATACATTTTTAATTACGGTGTCACCTGTAATTAAATTTTCTGCTCTATCAAGGCCTTCAATAGGAGCTCTTCCGGCTTGAACATCTGCACCTGGCTTAATATCTTTTAAACAAACTTTTTGGCCTGAATTCTTATCTGTGTGACATAAATTTGCTCTGGCTTGATCTTTAATTTCCACAAAGTCTTTTGATTCGGCCATGGACTTATCAAAGTAACTAAATGTTTTCTTTCCACAATTAGAGTCTCTTTTAGGAACTGGTGCATTTAAAAAGGCTTTTGGATTCTTTTTAAATTCTTTTAAGTTTAGATCGACATTACACTTTGCAGCGTGAGCAATATTGCCCACAACTAACGGAAGTACAAGTACTGATAATTTAGTCAAATTCATAGGCTTCCCCGCTATTATTTTTTTTAAATTTATTTTTCTTTCAGCGCCTTATACGCCTTTCCTTAAAAAAAACCACTCTAGTAAAGCCTACGAGTAATATTTACAAGTTATTTCCCCCATTTATGTGATCTTTGATAATAATGATGTCAAAACGCACCAGTTTAAATGAGGGAAAGAGCGTTCTTGTCTAAGCCTTTTCTATTATGTATATAGACACCAACGGCAACTAACTCCTGAGGGGAAAACATGAGAAAGTATTTTGTAATTGCAATTGCGACAGCAATTGTAAGTCCAGTTTTTGCACAATCGACAACAAGCACAACATCAACAAGCACTCCAAAAAAATCAAAATCTTTCAAAAAACTAAACTTCCAACTTGATTTTGAAGCAGCTACTAAAAGAGATGGAAACAATAATGTTCAAGGGAATGAATCCTACGTTCAAATTCAACCGAACTATACAATCAACAAAAAAACTATTGCTTACCTTGGTACTAGCTACAATATGAGAGAAGCTGGTGGAACTCTAAAAGGTGCAGAAAAAGCAAATCGTGATCACTTAGGTACTGTCTTCGGTAAATTTTTATACAAACCTACAAGGTTTAGGGATAATGGAATCGCTGACGTAAGGCTTCAAGTAAGAGCTTATTCAGATCAAGATGACTTTTTTAAAAGATATTATGGATCTGATGGTAATTACCAATTAAGAGCATATTTTGGTAGACCAATTGCTGGAAACTGGTCATTTAACAAATATACAACATACCTAAGATACAAAAACTACTTTAATAATAGCTTCGTAAACGATTATACAAGAGATTATGAAATGAGAATGAGAGTCTCCCCAACTTATAGAACTAAGGGTGGAATTGACCTGGGTGTAACCTTTACTTACAACCATATCTTCAAAGTAAATAAACTAAATGATGAAGAAGAGATCGATATTGATTTTGGAGCGAGATACCAAAAAGGTCCTTATGCAATACTTATCCGAGCTGGTATTCCGTACATGACTAATGAAGGTGGAAAAAACGATAATATCGTCATAAATGAAGACGCTGGAAAAAGTATCGGTTACGCATTAAATCTTACAGCTTTCTTATAATGTCTAAACTAAATGATAGAGTACATTAACCGGGTGAATGCCCGGTTTTTTTTTATGGATGAGGTATACGGTAAACACATCTAAAGCCGATCTCTTCTCTTGCTGTATTTTCGGACTGAGACAAAGAAGCACTATAGATCCCTGATTTGGCACCATATAAATAAGCCCCACCCCGAACTATATGTCCACCAGGGCCCCCCTCAATCAGTCCAACTCCATACGAATTAAGATAAGTAGAGGCCGGAATTCTCGCAGGGTTAAATGGCATGAAATCTGTACTTTCAAATGAACTATCACAAAAATCATTTGTTATCTCACCCCATTCACCTTCACAATATACAGGGGCTCGAGTGAAAAGGTCTTCTTGTCCCCAGTCAACCCACTCAGCGATATTTCCGGAAAAATCCATAATTATTTCGGCATTTGATAATTTCATAGATGCCTTACTAGACCTTAAAATTCCATATTCAATTCCGCCTGCATTGTAACTACACAAATCATCCACTCCGGTATTTCCTTTATAAAGACATCCATCACCAACAGATAGACCCGACCAATTGTCTGCTACTTTTTCCAAATTTTCTGCAATTGTCATCCACTCTAAATTTGAAATTAAATCATAATTTTCACCAAGAGAGCGACATTCTGCCTTGGCAGTGTTAGCGTCAAGCATTCTCCAAGGCGGACCATGAGTAGAACTTCCTGGAGAATAACTTGTTGTCCCCCAATTTTTCGTTGTACATCCTATTTCATTACAACCAACAAAATGTAACTCTGTAGAATCAACAATATCATCTGAGTCAAGATCAACCCAGGCTCGTGCTTCATATGCCATAACACAGAACTCTTGAATATTTAAGCTTGGATTTTCAGGTACTGTTATATATCCATCGGGACAAGATTTCAGACCATAACTAACCGATACAGTCGAACACATTGAAGAAATATTATTATGATTCGTTCTTTTGGCGTGAATACTATATGTAACACCTGGAACAAGTTGATCGCTCTTTATAACAACAAAGCTCGAACGAGAAGTTTCCTCACCAATTTTTGTTATGCAGGCATCACTAAAAAGTTCTACAGTATCACCTGAGTTAACACCAAAAACAACAATTTCTGGATTTCGATCAACTCCATTTTCTTTTACAGGAGTTACTCTCGATAAAAATGTAGGTGCATCAGGAGTAGCAAGTGTCCTGGCGCTTACTATATTTGTATTATCGTCTAGTAATTTAAGTTCATCTTTTACTCGAACAATAAAAGAATATATTCTTCCGCTCTCTAAGTTTGAAATTTTAAGGCTTGATTCGGGTGCATTAATCTTTGAATGAAGAACAGGTGTTCCTGAGCTGGAGTCGTAAATATAGTATTCAACAGCACCTTCAATATCAGTCCAACTTAATGACACAGTAGAATCCGTAATATCAAATAATGAGGTCGCTCCACTAAACTTTAATTCAGATGAAAAGGTACTTTCATGAAGATCTTGCCCAGAGGAATTAATAGTCTTTCCATTCTCATATTCTTTAGTCTCACATCCAAAAAGTGAGACCATTAAAAAGAGAAAAATGATTTTAATAGTCAAAGTTTTCATTAGCCTCATAGTTATATTATTCTAACACTTTATCGGTTAGAAATGGCCATTACTTGAGTAGAGAACTTCAATATAAGAAACGTAAAAACTTTGATCATTATTTCTGAAATTGTGATAATAAATTGTACAAAATTGTGAATTTTGAGAACTAAAATTCATACATATTCCAAAAATCAGTTCAATTTAGGTATAAACTAATATAAAAGAAATACAAGATTTCAGATTAACTAAAAAGGATAATATATGTCTATTTATGAATTTTCTGCTGTTAATAATAAAGGTGAAGAAGTTTCTCTTTCTGCTTATAAAGGGAAAGTATTACTTATTGTTAATACGGCAAGTGCTTGTGGGTTTACTCCGCAATATAAAGAATTAGAAGAACTTCGAAAAGAGCATAAAGATCAATTTGAAGTATTGGCCTTTCCATGTAATCAGTTCGGTTCACAGGAAAAAGGTACTGATACTGAGATCGCACAATTTTGTGACTTAAATTTTAATATTAGCTTCCCATTACATTCTAAAGTAGATGTTAATGGAAGTGAGACACACCCACTATTTGAATATCTTAAGACTGAACTACCAGGTGTCATGGGCAGTAAGAAGATCAAATGGAATTTCACAAAGTTTTTAATCGATAAAAGTGGCAAGCCCATTAAACGATATGCTCCAACTACTACTCCGAAAGATATTGAAGCTGACATAAAAAAACTTTTCTAAATAATAAAAAAAAGAAAGTCCCCGTAGAGATTACTTTCAACTACAGGGACTTTTAATTTATCCTATTCTTTTTAATTCTTAGTTTTCTAACTCTTAGTTTTCATAGCCTTCTTTTTCCAGGTACTCTTCAGCAACTTGACCAGCAATAGATCCTACAACATAAGGAACTTCCTCCCGCATATTTTCACTACCGTGTAAAAAACCAATTAAATGAAGCCATTCATGAACAAGGTTAGATACCATCTCGCTTGTTTTAAATTTTTTATAAAATTTCCAGTTCAGCTTGATCCATTTACTATCACTTGGACTAGTACTTCCAATAACGGCTCGACACCAAATAGAAACTTTATTCATAAACCAATTACAGTTTTTAACATAAGCGTTCAAATTCATTTCAGTAATGGTGTTAGGAAGCATGTATTCATCCCCATTCATAATAAGGTTAAAAACATCTTCATTCGATAATCTTTCTTTACTATTATTCCACAAATAGTTTTTTTGATACCTTCTCTCACCATCCAATGATCTTTTATACGCGAGAACTCTAATTTTAAACTCCTCACTATTCATTATCGTTTCTAAAATCGACTGTGCTCTTTCAAAACGATCTTTTTGTTTTGACTCCGGAAACTCCATAACCTCTGGAACAACAACTAAGTATTGATGGTTGTCCATCTTCTCGTCCACCTCATAGCTCTCATCATACTGAAGTGTTGGAACTATATGCTCATGAGTTGTCGCCATAACAGAACCCACTGAGCCCCCGAAGGCCAATAGTGCCATAAATAAAATTTTCATAATGTCTCCTTTTACCCTATATCGGAGACGCGGCGCGAAATCAAAAGTTCAAATACCTGACCGGCAATAAATTCCAGTCGAGTTTCAAGATGTCCACTGCAACAGACTTGTGTTTATTACAAGAATTCTTTTGAGTTTTTTTAAAAGAGTTTGTTGATATTTTCTAAGAGGTTAACTCAGCAATGATCGCTTTATTTCGGGGAGATATTTCATGTTCAAAAACAGCTTTGACTTCAACATTATACCCTCTTTCTTGCAAGAAAAGTGCTCGATCACATAAGATATAAGTTTCTAGGACTTGCCCAAAGTAGCGTGAAAGAGAAAAGTAAGATTGGAAGTATTTATTTAATGCAATATTTTCTTCACTATCAAAAAATTCTACCATTTCTAATTCAGTAGGTTTTTGTAAGTCAGGATAAAACTTTTCAAGGGTTTTTAAAATAAATTCATAGAACGAAAGATCATAAAGTGATCTTCGCGAATTACTCATGGCACAGAATTCCATAATTCCATGCTTCTTAGTCATCCAATGATAAAAACTATATTTATATTTAAGAATTCTAAGCCTAAATTCATAGAATTCAGTTTTGACTTCCCCAAAGCTTAAAGTCGCTGCAAGGAGGGCCCTCTGATTAAAATTTAAACTTCTATCTGCGAAAGTGGACAAGTGATATTCGTTTTCGAGAATTTTCGAGTAACAACAACCAAAGTTTACAATTTTTGCAACCTTACTCTGAGCGCAATGCTTAAGCATGTGATTGGCAAAGTTTCCACATGTATGAAGGCCTATTGCAAACTCTCGCTTACTTAGTTCCGGAATTTCTTCTGCTTCACAAACATCGCATGTAATGAAGTTAACTTTACTATCAAGTTTTGAAAGTTTTAGCTTACCACTTGTAACTAAGTCACTATCCCTTTCTAAAACAAGGGGATCCATACCTATTTCTTTTTCGAGGAAGTATGCTAAATTACCAACTCCTCCCCCAAAGTCTACGGCCTTAGTTTCATTTCCTTTATCAGATTTTAGTAATGAATAAAGTGAATTCAACTCATGCTGCTTCTTCTTTTTTCCAAGAGTAGTAATATTGGACTCGATAATATCAATACTGGGAAAATGACAAACTTCTTCTATTAAAGAAAATGTTTTGTTCCATGAATCAATACTGAGTAGACTGGCTTCTCTTTTAGCATCAAATCGAGTCATCTCATCATCGCTAAATGTCATAACTTCAGTAATCCATGGATGCTCAAATCGACCACCATAGTTTTCAATGACATTCTTATCCCATTGATCAATAAGAGGAAGAAATTCCTTTAATAGCTTTGATGCTTTTTGAAGTCGTGTTTCTAATTTCATTTTATCACTTTATTAATCACATATTCAGATAGGTATCTAATTTATTCGTTTTTCTTCATGTCAGTAAATGCTTTAGCTTCTTTATCTTTACGCTCACTATATCGGTCTACTAAAAAGTCAGCATGATCTCGGGTCATAAGTGTAAAACGCATAAGTTCCTCCATGACATCTACAACTCGACCTCGGAAGTCTGATTCTTTCATTTCACCATTCTCCTCAAATTCATCATAGGCTTTGGCGACTGAGGATTGATTAGGAATGGTTATCATGCGCATCCACCTTCCAAGAATTCTCATATTATTAACGGCATTAAAACTTTGCGAACCACCAGTAACTTGTAAAAGAGCAAGGGTTCTTCCTTGTGTTGGTCTGACAGCTCCAATACTGAGTGGTATCCAATCAATTTGAGTTTTTAAAAGTCCAGAGAAGTTTCCATGAAATTCTGGAGATGACCAAACTTGGCCCTCCGACCAAAGACTTAAACTTCTAAGCTCTTGAACTTTAGGATGGTCAACAGAATCCCCACTATCAAATAATGGAAGCTCTCTTGGGTCAAAAAACTTAACCTCTGCTCCCATAAACTCTAAAATCCGTCCAGCTTCCTCAGCGAGTAACCTAGAATATGATCTTTGCCTCAAAGACCCATATAGTATTAATATCCTAGGCTTATGCGTAAGTTTTTGCGTTGCAGTTATATCTAAATTGAATATTTCACCATCTAAGTATTTCATTCTTTATCTCCTAATTTGGGAGCTAGACTATAGGGATGAGCGTAATGTGGCAATATACCATTTCCGGTAGAAACTGACTTTAATCAGATAAATAGTTGAAAGTATTCCTCCAAAAGCATATAACACTAGTACCAATTAACTTAAAAATAACTAAAAAAACTCTTTCAATATTAAAGGTATTTAAATGCTCGAACAAATTTTAAAATCTAAAGACACCCTAAAAAATGATGTCCTCTCCGGACTTACTGTATCTCTGGCACTAGTTCCTGAGGCAGTAGCATTTTCATTCGTAGCAGGAGTTGATCCTCTTGTTGGTTTATATGCTGCATTTATGGTTGGACTTATAACTTCTATCTTTGGTGGAAGACCTGGTATGATCTCTGGAGCTACTGGTGCACTTGCTGTAGTAATGGTTGCCCTTGTAGCTGATCATGGGGTTGAATACTTATTTGCGACAGTAGTTCTCATGGGTATTATTCAAATGCTTGCTGGAGTATTACAGCTTGGTAAGTTTATAAGACTTATTCCTCACTCGGTAATGCTTGGATTTGTTAATGGTCTTGCTATCATCATTTTCCTAGCTCAACTTTCACAATTTAAAACAACCAATGCTGACGGAATTACAACTTGGTTAGCAAGTACAGATATGGGGATAATGTTAAGTCTTATCGCATTAACTATGGCGATTATTCATTTCCTTCCAAAACTGACAAAAGCAATTCCATCTTCCCTTGCAGCAATCGTAACAGTGACATTAATTGTTCGCTTCCTTGGAGTCGATACAAGGACTGTTATTGATATGGCATCAGTTGGTGGTGGTTTCCCAAGTTTTCATATCCCCAGTGTTCCATTTGATTTAGAAATGTTTAAAATAATTCTTCCCTACTCAGCAATCTTAGCAGCGATTGGTCTTATTGAATCACTAATGACTCTGCAACTTGTAGATGAAATTACTGAAACAAGAGGTCGTGCTAATAAAGAGTGTTTAGGTCAAGGCCTTGCAAATGTCGTAACTGGTTTCTTTGGTGGAATGGGTGGTTGTGCAATGATTGGTCAAAGTATGATTAATGTTAACTCAGGTGGACGTGGTAGGGCCTCTGGTATAAGTGCTGCTCTATTCTTACTTTTCTTTATTGTAGCTGGTTCAGCACTAATTGAAATGATTCCACTAGCTGCTTTAGTAGGGGTAATGTTTATGGTTGTAATCGGTACCTTTGAGTTCTCTAGTATCAAAATTCTTCATAAAATTCCTAAAGCAGATGCTTTTGTAATTATATTAGTTTCAACAGTTACTGTTTTTACAGATTTAGCAATCGCAGTTTTCTGCGGTGTTATTGCTTCAGCACTTGTTTTTGCATGGGAGAAATCAGAGCATATCAACTGTGAAGAAACTATCGATGAAGAAGGGAACAAACATTATACTTTTAATGGCCCACTATTTTTTGGTTCAGTACAAAGTTTTCAAGAACTATTTAATCCAAAAGCAGACCCGAAGAAAATCTATATGGATTTCGCAAATTCAAAGGTTTGTGATTATTCAGCCTTAGAAGTTATTAATAATCTTGTTCAAAAGTATGGACAACAAGGTAAAGAAGTCTATATCAAAAATCTAAGCCCTGACTGTCAGAGTGTTATTGATAAAGCAGGAACTATTTTCCACGCCAAAAGAGCATAATTCCCCCAAAGTCTCATTAAGTAATTGAGCTTAATGAGACTTAAAACACCACCATTAAATATTTTAATACCAATATTAAAAACTTTAATTATACTTATAGATCTCATTGAGGCATTTTCTCCTAAACGACAACAAGGAGAAAGCCATGTCATTAAGTATCTACTACACAATATTTTCTTTTCTTACCATTCTAATTGGCTCTAATCTAACCTTCGGTGTTGACCATCACCCTGAACATAAGGACCTGCCTTCAGTTCATGGAATGTTTGTATTCGGTAAGGATAAGGTTTACTTGTCTCACCTGCCAATGTTCCACTCTCCACACGATTATCAGGTTCTAATCGAAGTAGAATTACCCGAAGAAGTAAAAGCTGTTTATTTAGAAGAAAAACTACAAGACAAGTTTCAAAGTGTTTACACAATTGTTCCTGAATCTTTTATCTTACCTGAAGTCATGACTGATGGTCATTCATTTAAGGCGGTTCTATATAAAGGCCATTTTGAACGTGGTGGATCGCCAATCACCAAAGAAATAAACATTACGATAAAAAAAGTTTTATATTTTAAACAATTTGATAAAAGTGCAGTAAAAACACCAACAGCAACAGCAACAGCAAAATATATCATTATTGGAAATAAAACAGAGCAATTTATAATTCACAAAGTGATTGCAAAGCCCGATTTTGATCAAGTAATCAAGCTAAATGGTTCCAATAAGGCATTAATAGCAATATTGCTCAAGACTACTCACTTAAATGTGACTATTCCTAGCTCTTTAAATACGGTCCCACTGAAAGAAGGCGAAAATCTAATCGCCAAATTATCAGACAATCAAAATAGTTCGGTATCTATTAATATAAAAAAATCATTGTACCTAGAATATGGTGACTTATCTTTTTAAGACTTTGGCATTTAATTTTTTTCTAGGTATTCTAAACTCAACCAATGTCATGGAGGACAAATGAGTTTTTTAATATCTTTAAACGGACAATTCAAGCCCTATACACTTCCAGACCTTAGTCATTATGATCGTGTCCACCATATTTACCGAACAAATAACGATCAAAAAATAAATGAAGGATCAAACTTTAAAGATCTACTAAAGGATCAGAAACAGAACCATTCAAAATTAAAAACCAATGGAATTAATCAATATAAGAAACAAGAGAAGGATCATGAAAAGCAACATATTCCTCACCTCTCTCGAGATATAATGTCCACGAACCTAAAGTTACTTTTTGACTATGATACTTTTTCAATGGCGACAGAAAAGCTTAAAAAATTTAATATAAATCACATTCCAATTATTAATTCAGAAGAAAAACTAGTTGGCATGGTTAGTGACAGGGATATTCTCAAAAATCCTAATGCTAATAAAATTTCTGACTTCATGAGACCAGAGGTTTTAACTTGTTTAGAAACAACTAGAATCCAAGACATATCTAAAATAATGTTACATGAAAAGATTAGTGCTATCCCAATAATTAATAATCAATATCAACTCGTAGGTATTGTCACGACCAACGATATCCTTCGTTTTTTAACTAGAATAATTTCAATAAATGATATTATCTAGAAGATAAGAATTATTTAACTCTAGAAAGTAGAATCGTTATAATTGATAAAATACTTAAAATAAAAAAGGAAAGTACCAGTGGAATGACCGTACCATTGTACTGATGACCTACCATTCCTCCAATCCCAACAGAAAGGAATGTTTGAATTGAACTAATAACAGAATTTGCAGTTCCAGCAATATGTCCTAAGGGCTCTATAGCTAATGTATTTAAATTCCCAAAAAGAATTCCCACAAATAAAAATGATATTCCAAGATAAGACAAGAAACCATAAATCTCGACATCAGGGAAAATAAATTTAATTATAAACAAGTAAATACCAGAAACTATTCCAAGTCCAATCAAAGAAAACAAGGCGAGTTTTTCCATGCCAAATCTCATAACTAACTTCGAATTAATAAAAGATGAAATACCAATAAAGAGTGCCAGAATTCCAAAGTAGATAGTAAATGATTTACCAAGGTTAAATTGTACCTGTAAAATTTGTTGAGCCGAACTTAGGTAGCCGACAAATGCACCAAAGATCAAGCCAGAGGCAATCATATAAGCTCTTGTCTTTCTATTTCTCAATGTTTCCAAGACACCATTTAAAATATTACGATAAGACATAGGAATTCTTTTCTCGACCGGAAGAGTTTCCTCCTGCTTAAAGTGTAGTAGAAATAAAGCCAATATACCCAAAATAATAAACAGTACAAAAATTCCCTGCCATGGAGCAAAGAATAAAATAAGTTGTCCAACAGAAGGTGCGAGTGCGGGTACGATTATAAAAATCACCATTATTAGAGACATTATTTTTCCCATCTCAGCACCTTTGAACTTATCTCTAATTAAAGCTGTTGAAACCACCCTACATGCAGCAGCACCGAAGCCTTGCAAGAAACGTCCCATTAGGACTATGCGAAAATCATTAATTAAGATTGATAATAAACTCCCTAGAACAAAAATAGAAATTCCCAAGTAAAGTGCTTTTTTTCGACCGTAGGCATCTGACAACGGCCCATATAACATTAGACCAAAAGACATTCCCAAAAATACGATGGAGATAACTAACTGAATATCATTTTCTTTAACAACTCCTAAAGATTCTCTCATAACACCTAGCGCTGGCATCATTGCATCAATTGCTAATGCTACGAGAGACATAAGAAATGCCATTAATATTACAAAACCGGTGTGAGTATCTTTTTCTTCGAGTTTAATGATTTTTCCTTAATTTTAATAAATTTCCTCCCATATCCTCGACCCTTTGAGGGCCCTTATCAAGAACAATTATTAAAAATATTGAATAAATTTAACTAAGGAGTTTATTAATTAAGATCTAGCTTGAAAGCAGCTGAGTACTGAGATTCATTTTGGGTTATCTCTAATGAAGAATCATGGAGTTTGAGTACTTCTTTAATTATTTCAATTCCAAAACCAATAGATCCATCTTCCGTGACATTACCTCTTTGATATTTCAACTTTGATTTATCAATTTTATTCGTTATTGAAAACAGGGCCATACTCCCCTCTTTCTTAATAACAACTTTTATCTTTGAATCATCAATTGAATACTTAATGGCATTTGATACCAAATTGATAAAAACTTGTTGGATTCTTTCTCTATCACAATTGGCTTCAATTGCTTCTGAATCTAGTTCAATTCTCGACCTATCAGCTTTCCACCGCTTAAGAACTTCTGATAATGATTCTTCGAAGCTACTTTGAAGATTTATGGCCTGTTTATTTAAACTTATTTTTCCATCACCAATGATCGCTGCATTTAAAATGGTATAGACCATTTCTAAACCTTTTTCTGTTGCTAAAATAGCTTGCTCAATAAAAGTCTTTTTCTCACCTTCGTCTAACTCAGGTAGTAATTCTAAAATACTTTTGACATTTGCTAGAGGCGATCTTAAATCATGGGCAACATAACCTGTCAGAGTTTTAATTCTTTTAATTGCATTTTTTAAGTTCTGTTCTTTATCTTGTAATAAAAGAAATGTTCCAATGGCATTGGCCATTAAAAGAATGAGTTCTTTTTCGTTTTCGGAGAATCCATGTTCTCTGGGTCTCGTAGATGAAAAGTTTAGAGTTCCGAAAACTTGACCTTCTTTTCTAATAGGGGCTGAAATATAGGACTCTAACTTCATATTTACATACACAGGATGATCTTTCATATCCGCTAAACTACCAACGTGAGGAAAGCCAATAACATCACCGGATTTAACAACTTCCCGGCAATAAGTACCTTCAAGTTCAAATTTATCACCTTTTTTTAAGGAATTTTCAGGAGAAAGAGCATCACATATTAAATAATCGTCTCCAACAATACTTGATACAATGCCAAATTCCATTTGAAAAATTTTACTACCTGCATTTAAGTATTCATCAATTAAAACAGAAAAATCTTCATAGTGCTTTGTAGAAAGAGATTGAATCGTCTTTAAATTCTCACTAAATTTTGTTAGGAGTTCTGTTTCCGACAAATCTTTATGTAATGAATGGTACTGTTTTTCAGTTATAAATTTTGGATATTCCATACATTTATTATATTTCAAACAAAAGTATTCTCAAGGGAAAACTAATAAAAATCAGGATAATTCAAGAAGTATTCCCCTCAGAATATTAATTTAAATTAAGATCTTAACTTAAATTGATTAAAAATGAACATTATTAATTTTTACATTTAAGCCATGCAATAAATACTGATGGTTGCTGTGGATTAAGCTGAACTTCACTATCAATAATTTCAAATCCATTTACAAGTAATTCTCTCTCTAGATTTTTTTTTGTTTTTATAACTCTATGAGGAAATACCTTTTTGCCATTCACCTCAGACCAATTCATTTCCCAGCGATCAGGACCGGTACTCCAAAGGACTTCATTTTCTAAGATTAAATGAGGGGCCATTAGCATCTCACTCATATCTACAGATTGAATCATGGTATGAATGAATAGGTAGCCTTCACTGTTAAGTTGGTCTTTTATCGATTTTAAAATATTACGTCGCTCATTTTCATAAACAATACAATGTAAGAAAGAGCTATCCACAATTAAATCAAACTTCCTGGATACTTTAATTTCATTTATATCTAATACTTCAAAATTGGCCAATACACCTAATTTATCAGCATTATCCTTGGCCATTGAAATCGCAGTTTCTGATACATCGAAGCCAGCTGATTCAAATCCTTTTTTTGCCAAAAAAAGTGATACAGTTCCAGTGCCACAGCCCAAATCAAGAGACTTTAAATTTTTAGTAGTATTAAAAAATTTGGGGATTATTTTCTCAAGGTGAAGATTAATTTCATGAGTATATAAATCTTCTACATGCAAAGCCCTATCCCAACTGACATAGTTATTTTTATTTAGATCTTTATAAACTTCTTCATGCATTTCATAATATTTCATTTTAACGACCTTGAGTTTTTTGTCTTTAGTTTTTTTCTAATTCAAGAATCCCTAATTTACCACAAATTTTTAATAATTTTTCTTTAAAGAAATTCAAATAGACGCACGGCACAGAAACAAAATAAAAAAAACTCGATACCTCAATTGAATCAAACTTCATCCAGTGTTAAAATAATTGAGAAATTATGAACTACTATGCAATTGATTTTGGTACATCCAATTCACTTCTCAATTTTATTTCTGACTCTAAAGAGATCATTCCCGTTCCAATGGAAGGGGAAGATAACTATATTTTAAGATCATTAATATTTACGATGGACCAAAGAAGTTGGTTTTTTGGAGAGAAAGCAATACAAGAATACACTGAGAACGATGGCGAAGGCAGGTTTCTTAGATCTTTAAAAAAATTTCTAGCGGATCCCAATTTTTCAGGTACGGCCATTCATAATAAACAATATACCATTGAAGCTATGATCGCTGTCTTTTTGAGAGAAATGAAAAGACGTGCGGATAAATTCACTGGCCTAAAAGTTGATAGCGTCATCATGGGTAGACCAGCTAAATACTCCCTTAATCCAGAATATGATCAACTTGCTGAAAATAGAATGAGAAAAGCATGTGAATTAGCAGGTTTTAAAGTCGTTCATTTTTGTCCTGAACCATTGGCCGCGGGTTTAGATTTTGATAAGAATAATGCGAAGAAAAAGATTGTTTTAATCGCCGATTTTGGCGGTGGTACTTCAGACTTCACTCTAATGCAGCTCCATGAAGGACAATACTCTCAGGATGATATTCTTGGTCTCTCAGGTGTGTATAAAGCTGGGGACTCACTTGATGGACAGATGATGAGGACTTTTATTGCCAAACACTTTGGCTCTAGATTTGAATTTAAATTACCTATGAGTGATAACACCTTAACTTTCCCAAGAGCACTTCTTAAAAAGTTATGTTCTCCTGCTCACCTAACCCACTTAAGAGAAGCCGAAACTTGGAACTATCTGAAAACAATTCATCCCTTTGCTAAAGATAAAGAAAATAAGCGACATCTTGATCAGCTATTCGCACTTGTTGAATGGCAGCTAGGTTACACAATCTTTCAAAAGATTGAACAATCTAAAATAGCAATTTGTTCAGACCAAATTGATCCGCATACTTTTGTCTTCTCCCATGTCGATATTAATATAAAAGAAGAAATTATAAAAAAAGAATATAACGAAGCTATGAGTGCAGTCGTTGAAGAAATAATTAACGCTATGATGGAAGTTTTCGAACAATCTGGCATAAGTCCAAGTCAGGTCGATGAAGTCGTTCTTACTGGTGGTACTGCCCAATTCACTCTAATACAAAGTAGGCTCAAGGAGATATTTGGTCGAGAAAAGCTCATCGAACATGATATTTACCAGTCTGTTGTTGGTGGCCTTTCCCAATACGCAACCCTACTCTAAATATTAAAATAAGCTAGTTTGCCCCACTTCTTTGGCAACTTCCAAATAGTTGAAATTTATCCTTTAATAAGATCTTCTTTTTATTTCCTAAGTCCCTGATATCATGAGCGCTAATTGTTTTACTTTTTAACATTATTTTCCCGATAAGAGCTATGTAACAATAAGGGAAGATGAAAAAATTATTAACACTACTCATATTCACAATTGCAATTGTTGGCTGTTCTAAAGGCGAAGAGAACTCTTCACTTACAACCGGAATTCCAACATCAACAATTGAGGGTAATGGTGATCCAAATGCGATCATAACTTCCCCTCAAAATATTTCAATTTTTATGATAAATAATTCATATGGTATGGGGGATACTTTTATCATTGGTGTTTTTTACGATGAAGTCGTTAATGTTACTGGGTCTCCAAGAATTGAATTAAATTTTGACTCTCAATCAGCGACTAATATTTATGCTACCTATTTAACCGGTTCGGGATCTGGGCAAATTTATTTTTCTTATACAGTTGCTGCAGGCGATATTGATCCTAATGGTATTAACTTAGCAACTAGTATTGATCTCAATGGTGGAACACTACTAGATAGTGATTTAAATGGAGCCGAATTAGAATTAATCACTACCAATTTTCAAAGCATCCTAGTAGACAGTACAGGTCCAAGTATATCGAGCTTTGTTCCTCCAGCAAATGCCACGTACTCAGATGGCGGTGGAGAACTTCTTTTCCAGGTTAATTTTACAGAAGCAGTTACAATTTCAGGGACACCAAGGATTACCATTAACCTCGGAGGAAATATTGTTTATGCTACTTATAAAACAGGTTCCGGAACTTCAGGACTTGAGTTTGGTTATGCAATTCAAGATGGGAATGATGATAGTAATGGTATAGAAATTTTGAATACAATGATTGATATGAACGGAGGTTCCGTTCTCGCAGTATCAAATGGCTCTTCCAGCTCCGTAGATTTTTCAAGTTACCTAACTTCTTTATCTGGAGTTTTAGTAGATACTTCCTCTGGAATAGTTGCTCCTGATCAAACAACTGGAGTGAGTACCTCCCCAACAACGACAAATACTTCTCTAAGTGTTGCTTGGGCCGTACCCAACGATAATAATACTGCGATTATTAATTATGTTGTTCAGTATAGAGAACAAGGACAATCGTCATGGACCACGGCAAGTTCGCCAACAACAAATTCAACAATAATAACTGGCCTCTCAGCAGGTGTTTCATACCAAATTAGAGTAGCCGCTAATAACGGACTTTTAGGTCCTTACTCTGCAGTCACCCTAGTAGAAATTTTTGACATTTTATCACTTAATCCTGTGGCATGGTTAAGTGCTACAAACGTTACAAATGGAGGATCAGAACCCCTCGATGGTGATAAGATTAATTCATGGCAAGATATTACTGGAAGTGCAACAGCTGCAACTGAAGCTAATACAAATAATCAACCCGTATATGAATCGAATGTTCAAAATGGCTTACCTGCTATTAGGTTTGATAACCTCGCAAGAGGATTAGAGGGGACTTTTACTAGAACAGTGGGTACCGATTTAACCTTCGTAATTGTAGGACAGTTTGATACGGGCTCAACAGATAAGTGTTTGTTTGAATTCAGTGGTGGTGGTTCGGCCAGAGGATTTTTTATTGATCGCCGATACGCTGCAAATACCCACTTCTCACCTGGGACTACAAAAGGAGCACTCAAACTTTGGACTATTCAGGACGCCGGAGGAAGTGCAATAGTTACAGAAAACGGTGCTACGGAAATTTTCAACAATGCCACCTATTTTAATACTGACTTTATTGGTACAGGAAACTATGTGCTTGGTGATGATATAACTGGCGGAAACCGAATGAACGGTTATATAGCAGAATTTCTCATTTTTGATAAGGCTTTAACTCCTCAAGAAATTTCAACGCTTGAAGCTTATCTTCAGAACAAATGGGGTTTATAGTTTATCAAATTAAGAAACATAAGCTCTAAAAGAAGACAAAAACAGTCTCGAGATAATTTTTTAAACTCATAAGTCCAAAAAATTTTAATTAATGATAGAATAGATAAACATAAACAACTTAAAGGAACTTTAAGATTGAAAAAGATATTCCTTCTAATAACATTTTTTTTTTCCCAGGAGGGATTTGTGTCACAAGTTATGCCAATGCCAGATGATATGTTACCAACAATGGAAGACGTTACAAACAGTGCTGAACATATTCTAGTTGTAAAAAGTACCAAAAAATCTCAAAAATATCATGAAGTGACTTTTCCAATAGAAACTCATTATCAGAAAGCAGAAGAAACAGTCTACACAGAAAACATTAATGAATACGAAGTGCTCAAGGTTATAAAATCAAAAAAGATCGAGGTAAATAAGAAGATTTGGGTCTGGACGTCCCCTTCCTACGGTGAGGAAATAATGAAAATACACCATGAGGACGGATTATTAGAGTCGCCTTTTGTCATGATGTATAAGCCCAAATTTCCCATAATCAATGATGAGGAATTTATCATTTTTTTAAAAGACTTACCGAAGCCAAAGATTTCAAATGTATATTATAATTTTGATTATGCACAAGAAGGGATCAAGGCCAGTCCCCAAGTTTTTAAAATTCTAAAAGAGTGATTTAAGACTATTTTCTAAGCATTTTTTATCAAAGTTAAAGTAGAACTTATCAGATGTGCTTCGATTAATTTTATCTTTGAGTTTCCTCGTTCTTAACGAGTGATAATTTAAAAAATGGGGAAATAAAACCATTAATAGCCTACTTCCCATTTTCCCAAGTTTTCTATTTCCCACAACACTTTTTAAACTTCTTTTTACTTCCGCAAGAACAAGGATCATTTCTTCCGACCTTTGGTGCAACTCTTTTAATCGGAGCTAAAGGTTCATGGCCATGCCCATGGTTACAATTTGGTCCATGTACGTGACCTTCTTCCTCATGTTCTGTACTTTTTTCAGTTTTTGTATTCATTTTATTCCTTTTATTTCTATCTTAGCGGTGGACGTTCTAGACTTACTGGACCAAAGCAACCTTTTCTAAAGTCGTTAATAACAATCTGGTAGACTCTTTCATAATCAAATTCATTTTTATTTAAGATACATCCCCGCATCTTTGCAATTTGATCTAATGTATCAACGAGATCGTTAGTAAGATTATCCATTTTGAAGTGCTTTTTAAACTCTTCTGTATTGTATTTGGAAAGATGATCGACTAAAAAGCATGCGGTATCTTCAGCATCCATAATTCTTTCTGAAATAGCATTTAGTGCAGACAATTGTAGGGCTTCTTTTTTATTATTAATGGATGGAGCAAGGACACCAGGAGTATCTAAAATATCTAATTCCTCACTGGCCTTCACCCAAAGTTCTTTTTGAGTCTGCCCGGGTTTATCAGCAACTTTTGAAGCATTTCGATTAGCAAGAGTATTAATGATGGTCGATTTTCCAGTATTAGGTAATCCAATTATCATCATCCTCATCTTAGTTGTTTCGCTTAGATCATTTTTTTCTTTCTTTGAATTTCTGACTATATCTTTTGAACGTTGAATAATTCTTGCAACAGATTTTTTATCTAAACCATTTATGAAAATATACTTTTCATCATTTTTAGTTAACCAATCCTTCCATAAAGAGATTACCTCTTCGTTTGCAAGATTCGCTTTGTTAAAAACAATAAGCCGTGATTTATGTTTAATCGTATCTGTAAATGAAGTATTACTTGTTACTAGTGGTGCACGTGCATCGCGAATTTCCAAAAGGACATCAACTTTAGATAAGTTTTCCTTAATCTTGTTCATGGCCTTAATCATATGACCAGGAAACCAATTCGAACTTACAGAGTTATAAACATTTTCATCAGGAGTTAACTCCGTAGATTGCTTTTTCTTTTTAGAATTTTTACTTTTAGCCACGAAGATTGCCCTTATTAACATAGAAATTCCTTATGGTTTACCACATTAAAAGAAATATGCTAATAATTATTTAACTTACAGCGTTGCAAAAATATCGATTTGATTACCATCTGGGTCCTCTACAGATGAGTATCTCTGCCCCCAAAAAGCATCCCATGGCTTCTTTATAATCTTAAAGCCGGATTCAGAAAATGCAGAAACGAGCTCATCCACTCTAGCCGGAGACTCCTGAACAAAGCATAGAACGATTCCATTCCCTTTTGATTCAATCCAGTTGGGATTTATTTTTTTTATCAATTCGACAGAATCCACCATAATTCTAATACCGCTTGGAGTTGAACTTTCTAGATGCCCTGGCCCTCCAACTTGTTTAAGCTCAATGCCTAGTAACTTATAAAAGGTCTTTGTCCTATCAATATTATTCGAAATTATCCCTACTGCATCAAAACTCATTTTTTCCCTTTCACATATTTTTATTTAATTACATTGTGGTTTTGCTAAATTAGCTTTATCTTTGCACCAAATATTATTTTCTTCAGCACTCATACAAGTTATGTCACCAGGAGTAGAATCCTTACAGGCACACTCGGGAGTACTTTCACATATGTTTACGTATGAGGTATAAGCCAAAAAACAAAGTAATAAAAAAGTTATAATAATCATATTTTTATTTTTATTCATCTTAAGTTTCAAATTTTTTTCCTACTGTATTACTTGTTTCAAAAAATTGAGTTTAATCCCTCAAGCTCTTTAGCTGGAAAATCAATTTTAAGTTTCTTAGCTTTAAGAAAATCTATGGCCTTAATGGATACATATTTATCTTTTTCACACGAAATAATTGTAATTAAAAAAGAAGATTCATTAAAATCTACAGAGACGGGCTGATTAAAGTGTACTATGTGCTTAAAGGGTTTCCCCAAGTTGCAATACTTTGATTGAAGCTCTTTTACGCGTTCATTTATGGGAATATCTTCCAACGATACTTCAGCTGTTTTGATGGCCATATTTACAAACTTTTTCAACACTGATTTTTCTTCATCTAGTAAGTACCAGTCATCAGGTAATGCTAACTCGTTAAGTTCATCAATCTTTTTAATTAGTTCACTCGTATTCATTAATAAACCCTTTTTAAGAACTTTACCATGGGAATGATTTGAAAAAATACATATAACAATTAATGGCATATACACCATACTAATCTTAAGTAGTTTCCTCAAAGTTCTTTCCTTTTCTATTTCAATAACGTCTTATAGTTTATAATAATGCCATCTAAATACATAATATTAATCGATTTAACTTGTATACTCATGTCATTTTTAGTTTTAAACTAAGATAATGAATAATAGTTTAAAAGAAATTCATTTCAAGGCAATGGAAATAGTCAAAGATATTAAACTTCTTGATTATTGCTCATGGCCCTTAGAAGCAGAAACCGACTTCCTACAGTCTCATGCTCGCGGAAAAATAAATAAAATAAACTTTGAATACAAAAAAAAAGATTTTAGTGCAAACAAAACGGCATTAGAGAGACTATTAGTTCATTTATCTAAAGATGAGCCACTCCATATTTATACTTCAAAAACCATCAAAAGCTATATCCATACAATTGATATGATAACAAATATTGGGGAAATACGCTTTCAAGAACTGGGAATTGAAATTTACGGAACTCCAACAGTCAAACAATTTGGACAGGATTTCTCTCACCTCGAAATGGCAAAGAAAATATTAAAAATTCATAAAGAATTTGACCATTCATACCTAAAAGAAGCCGAGTTGTGCTTTAGCTCAAAATTAATTATAGATGATTTAAAGAAGAGAAGTATTCCAAACCTAGGGAAAAGTACTCCAAATTTCATTGAAGATTCAACCATTATCTCGAAAGCAGCTGCTGGTAAATCACGTGTAAGAATAAGAAAAGGGACTTGCTTTAATGAGTATGATTTCAATCAACTCTATGAGCATGAAGTTATGACTCACTCTCTAACAGCTATCAATGGTGCTGCTCAAGTCGATTTACCACTATTTGGTAGAGGTGCACCTAGAACAACAAAAACACAAGAGGGTTTAGCCACATTCTCAGAAATAATAACAGGAAGTATGGATATTTTTAGACTTAGAAGGTTAGCATTGAGAGTTGTGGCAATCGACATGGCACTGAAAGGTGCTAATTTTTACGATCTATTTAACTTCTTCTACTCATATGGACAAAATGAAAAAGAAAGTTTTTTATCTGCTTCAAGAGTTTTACGAGGTGGTACGCCAGAAGGTGGAATTGTATTTACGAAAGATAATGTTTACCTAGAAGGTCTCTTTACCATTCACAGTTTTTTTCTATGGGCCCTTCAAACGTCCAATCTCTCTTATATACATATTCTTTTTTCAGGTAGAGTTGATCTTGAGGATGTGTTTCTTTTAAAAGATGAATTTTCAAATGGAAAACTAAAGGAGCCTAAGTTTTTACCCCAATGGTACAAACAAATAAATTTATTGGTGGGTAAAATTTCATTTTCCTTCCTTCTGGAAAGTTTAGATCTAAAGGAAAGCGACAAGTATTTTGAAAGCTTACAAAGTAAGTATAAGAATTAAAAACGGAGCATACGAATGATTGTGAGTAGTTTTATTTCTTAATTTCCTGGAGGATACTCTAAACTGACAGGGCCAAAGAATCCTTTTCTAAAGTCATTTATAACCAGCTTATAAACTCTTTCGTAGTCATATTCATTCTTTTTAAAAATACATCCTCTATTTTGTGCAATTTGGTTTAGAGTTTCTACAAGGTCATTAGTTAAATTTTCTATTTTATAATGCTCTTTTAACTCCTCAATATTGTTTTTTAATAAATGTTCAATAATGAAGCAGGCTGTATCTTCCTTATCCATGACCCTTTCCGAAATTGTATTTAGAGCAGACAGTTGAAGAGCTTGTTTTCTACTGTCTAAAACTGGAGGCATAACACCTGGTGTATCCAATATATCAAGAGAACCATTCGCTCTAATCCACAACTCTTTATGGGTTTGACCAGGCTTATCTGCGACCTTGGAAGCACTTCTATTAGCAAGAATATTTATAATGGATGATTTTCCAGTATTCGGAAGACCAATAATAACCATTTTCACTTTCGTCCCAATATTTAGGATCTCTTTTGATCTTTGTAATACCTCTATAGCAGATTTTTTATCTAATGCATTAATGAATATAAAATGCTCGCCTTGCTTACTTAACCAGTCTTTCCATAGAGCTGTTACTTCTGGCTTTGCAAGGTTCGTTTTATTGTAAACTACAAGACGAGGCTTTTCTTGAATCGTGTCTGTAAATGGTTTATTACTAGTTAACTGCGGAGCACGAGCATCACGAACCTCTATGACAATATCAATACGACCTAAATTTTCTTTTACCCTATTCATGGCCTTACTCATATGGCCTGGAAACCAACCAGCAGCTCCCTCATTATAGGTATTACTGGACGATGTTGCTTTAGCTGATTGTTTTTTCTTTGCTGATAGCTTTTTATTAGACTTTTTTGTTGTCACGAAAACTTTCCTTATTTACTCACTACGATCAATTAGATCTCACTTTTTAAATTTCTAAGTATAGGACAATAAGAAAGTGCTAGGACTTAGACAAGCTTTTTTAAGAATGAACAATATAAATGGCTGTAATCACGGTTTTATTAAGGACGTTTATTTACATCCGCTTATTCTACTTACAATTAAGTCTTTAATGGTCCTGCCAATATATTTTGACTTGCAAAGCCAAATCAATTCTAATACATCGAGATTTTTTTTATTCATAAAAACTTATTAAAAAAAGGATTGAATATGAAGTTTATTATATTATTTGTTTTAATCACTTCTTCGGTATTTGCTAAGGACTTTGACTACAAGTTTGATGGTAAAAATTATGAAGGATTCTTATTAAAAAAATCCTCTTCAGCCCCCACAATTTTTATCATTCATGATTGGGATGGAATTGGTGATTATGAGAAATTAAGAGCAAAAATGTTTTTCGATTTGGGCTACTCTGTCTTTGCCATCGACATGTATGGGAAAGGTATACGTCCTCAAGAAGTGAAAGATAAAAAATCTATGACTAAGTCACTCTATTCAGATCGTACTAAAATGCGAAAATTAATGAATACCGCACTTCTTGAAGCGAAAAGAAATGGACTGAATACAGAAAAAGCTGTGGCCATTGGTTACTGCTTTGGTGGAACCTCTATCCTGGAGTGGGCAAAGTCTGGAATAAAACTAAATGGCTTTGCGAGCTTTCACGGTAATTTGAATGTAGAAGAGGGTGAAACATATAAAGACGTAAAATCAAAAATCATAATCTTTCACGGTACCGCAGACAAGGTTGTATCTATGCAAGATTTCGCTGAACTAGCAAATCACCTAGAAACATTGAATATCAACCACGAAATGATTACATATAGTGGTGCTCCTCATGCCTTCTCAGTAATTGGAAGTAAGGCCTTTCACAAAAATGCTGAGGAAAAGAGCTGGCAGAGACTAGTCAAATTCTTAAAGGCAAACTTATAACAGTTTAAAGTTCTTTAAAGAAGCCTCATTTATGAAATGGGGTTTTATAATTATTTGAATTATTCAAAGATAACAGAATCAATTCTGTAAGAACAAAGTTATTCATTTTTTTTTGTAAAATACCCTTTAAACCCTAATGAATTAAAGAAATATATCACCTTATCAAATCCATTCTGATTTAATACACTCTCTAAAACAGATTCAGTAATTGGGTGAAAAGTGGTATCAATTTTTTCTTGAAATATCTTGTTTTGAAATTTATTTAGGCCAAGATCCATATAATCAACACCTATAAATAGTCCACCTTTTTTCAGTTTATTTGATATACAACTGAAAAAGTTGTTTTTAGGGTCACCTTTCTTAATTAAATGTGAAACAAGTATTGAGAGAACACAGTTAAACTTTTCTGATCTTTCATAGTTTTCTAATGAAGTACAAACCAACTCTGACTTAACTTTGTTTCTGGAGAGACTTAGCATATCTTGTGATGGATCTATCCCGATAATTTGATAACTAGAAGAGAGTTTTTCAAGACGTACAATTTCCTCCCCTGTTCCACAACCTACAACAAGAATAGAAGAATTCAAAGGAAGCTCATGATTAATAAGAATGGTAATTAAATTTTGCATTACATCGTAACCAAGAATTTTCTTTCTTATATCTTGCTCGTATTCTTTTGCAACTGAATCATTAAAGTTTTTCATATGTCCTGAAGAGAGTCTATTATCGGGCATTCAGGCCTATTGTCTCCATGACAATTTTTATTCAAGTGCCTTAACGTTTTTAGAATCTTTTCAATCTCGACTGCCTTTGTTTCCAATCTATTGATATGTTTTTCAGTTATCTTTTTGACATTCAAACTTGCCCTCCTTTTATTCAGCCATAGGCTTACAAGTTCCTTAATATCAACCATTGAAAAACCTAAGTCTCTTGACCGCTTTATAAAACGGAAAGTGTGAATATCATTATCCGAATATTGCCTATAACCAGAGCTATTTCTTTTTACTTTAGAAATTATCCCTGAAGCTTCATACTTTCGTATCATTTTAGCCGACATACCACTTCTTGCAGAAACTTCCCCTATATTCATTATACTTCCTCCCTTGATTGAGGTTTCCACCTCTTCAGCAACAATGAATTTATCAAAATGCTAACTGAACTTAATGCCATAGCACCTCCTGCTATCATTGGATTCAAGTAACCAAGAGCTGCAAGTGGAATCCCTACGATATTATAGATAAAGGCCCAAAATAAATTTTGCCTAATTTTAAAATATGTTGCACTAGAGATTGAAATCGAATCTCTTACTAGAAGCGGATTTCCCCTCATTAATGTTATCTCCGCACTATGCATTGCCACATCAGTTCCGGTGGCCATGGCAAAACCGATATCACTCAATGCAAGAGCTGGGGCATCATTAATTCCATCCCCCACCATAGCAACTGTTTTGAACTGAGATTTTAATTCCTTAATAATATTTGATTTATTCTCAGGAAGAACATCACTATAAAATCTTTCAACACCTAACTCTTTGGCCACCTTTTTTACACTACCATTATTATCTCCAGAAATAATGATAGGAGTAATACCCATTATCTTCAATTCATTAATCGTTTTCAGTGAGTTTGATTTTAATTTATCAGTAAAACTAAATACTGATAACACTTTTCCTGACGTTAAATTCGCCAGTATTGATACAGAATCGCCTGCAGACTCTTGAGCTGTAATAAATGATTTCACATTATCATCTAGAATGACTTTTTCCTTTAAACCAACTTTATTTGAGATCAGGTAATTATCATCCCCCAGAGTTGCTTTAATTCCTGAGCCTCTGACTGCTTTCACATTTTGAATTGGAAGTTTCTTTGCATTATTGCTTTTAGAGTATGTAACAATAGCTTTTCCGAGTGGGTGTTCACTTTTACTTTGTATAGAGTAAAGAATATTTAAAATATTTTCCTTCGAATCGTCATAGAATTCTATTTTATTTACTGATGGTGATCCCTCTGTCAAAGTACCTGTTTTATCGAAAGCAATAACATCTATTGAATGTGCTGTTTCCAAGGCCTCAGCATTTTTAATAAGAATACCATTTTGTGCCGCTTTTCCAGTGCCTACCATTATTGATGTCGGCGTCGCTAAACCTAAGGCACAAGGACAAGCAATGACAAGTACAGCTACAGAATTTAGAATACTCATCTCAAGATCCAATCCCATAAAAACACCAAGAATCAGGGTCAACAAAGCGATAACTATCACTATGGGAACAAAGTAATAACTAACTTTATCCACCATACGTTGAATTGGAGCTTTTTCTGTTTGAGCTTCTTCTACTAATTTAATTATTTTAGACAGCATGGTATTGCTGCCAATTCCGATAACCTCAACCTCAATTGCACCATCTGAGTTTATAGAGCCTCCAACGACATTGCTTCCAACTACTTTAATTACGGGTAAACTCTCACCTGTAATCATTGATTCATCAATTGAAGTTTCGCCCAAAGTAACAACTCCATCCAATGGTACCCTTTCTCCAGGCTTAACAATCAAAATCTCGCCTAACTTGATTGTTTCGATAGCTTTTTCTATTTCATGAACTCCCTCTTTAACCAAAGCGAAATCTGGTTTCAACTTCTGAAGTGACCTTATCGCCTCACTGGTTTGTAGTTTAGCCTTCGACTCCATATATTTCCCAAGCAGAATTAGAGTAATGATAACATTTGAGCTTTCAAAGTATAAATGTGGTGCTTGTCCACCTGAGTTTTTAAATAGTAAAAACACACTTAAGAAAAAGGCGGCACTTGTTCCTATAGCAACCAATAATTCCATATTTCCACTTTTACTCTTTAAAGCACTCCATCCCGATTTATAAAACCGTGCGCCAATGACAAATTGTACGGGGACGGCCAGACACATTTGTACAATTCCAGCTAAATTGAATTGAAATCCAAAAGGATTTAAAATCATTGGTAATAATAATGGAAGTGTTAGGATTGATGAAATAAAAAGGACTGCCTTTTCTTTCTTCAGTTGTGAGGTTTTATCAAGGCCACTACTATCAGAGTCATCATGAACTTTGGCATGATATCCAGTGTCCTCAATGGCCTTTAAGATTTCTTCTGTAGTGATTAAAGATTTATCGAACTCCAACTGAGCTCTTTCTGTGGCCAGGTTAACTCTTACATTCTTTATATGTATATTTTGTTGTAAGCTTTTTTCTATTCTTCCAACGCAGGAAGCACAACTCATTCCGCTTATTTCTATATCTAGTGTTTTCATATCTTCTCCTTAGAGACAGTCTAAACCTTCCCCCAAGGGTAATGTCAAATCTTTTATTAATTACACAGTCGAGTTTCCTCATAATACTTACGCTCTAAGTAAAAACTGAGTTCAAATAAGTAAGACGAGAAAGTGTAACTCATTAATATAGTTTAAGATCTAAGCTACAAAGTTCAAAAAAGAGATAAAAAATAAAGAAGAATTTAAATGAAAGACAGAAAGTTTTAGCCCTCAAGTGCTCTTAAATGAAACTCGATATGCTCACCTATAAAGCTAGAAATATAAAAATAACTATGATCGTATCCATCTCGGTATTTTAAGTTAAGATTTTGTCCGTGCTCATTACAAACTTTAACAATATTTTCAGTTAGTAAATTATCCTCAAAAAATTCATCATCTTTCCCTTGATCAATTAGTATTGTGTCGTCTCTTTTGACCCCACTACTTATCAGCTCTGTTGCATCATAAAGCTCTGCGCCTATCATTTCTTCTCCTAAATACCCTTTAAAAGCTTTTAGCCCCCAAGGAGATTTAATAGGATTAACAATTGGTGAGAAAGCTGAAACCGATTTAAAAAGATCTTTTTCTTTTAGTCCTAGGATAAGGGCTCCGTGGCCCCCCATTGAATGCCCCATAATTGAAATATTTTTCACACTAAAATGATTCTTTAAAATTGAGACAACCTCAACTTTTATATAATCATACATCTTATAGTGATCTTTATAGCCATCGGTTAAAGCATTAATATAAAAACCTGCTCCACTACCAAAATCATATGAATCATGCTCTTTTGGTAAATCTAGTCCTCTCGGGCTAGTATCCGGACAAATGATCATCGTGTTAGAGTCTTTCAAATGCTCTTGTGCTCCTGCTTTGGTTATAAAGTTGTCTTCTGTACACGTCAGACCAGATAACCAAATAATCGCATTTTCAATTTTTTGATTTGGTAAAAATACAGAGAATCTCATCTGTGTCTTTGTAAGGTTTGAAGGATATTCAAAATATTTTGTATATCCACCAAATGTTTTTATCGATTTTATTTCATTAATTTTCATTACTTCCCTTAATACTCAATAACAGTACGGATACTTTTTCCTGCATGCATTAAATCAAATGCTTCGTTTATTCTTTCTAGTGGCATTTTAAAGGTAACAAGATCATCTAGGTTGATTTCACCACTCATATATCGATCGACATAACCTGGAAGCTCGGTTCTTCCTTTTACACCACCAAAGGCTGATCCTTTCCAAACTCTACCAGTTACTAATTGAAACGGTCTTGTCGATATTTCTTGTCCGGCTCCAGCGACACCAATAATAATTGATTCTCCCCAGCCTTTATGACAACACTCTAGTGCTGCACGCATAAGGTTAACATTTCCAACACATTCAAAAGAGTAGTCAACACCACCGTCAGTCATTTCAACAATGACTTCTTGAATAGGTTTATCAAAATTCTTTGGATTAATAAATTCAGTAGCACCAAATTTCATGGCCATCTCTTTTTTATCATCGTTTATATCTATTGCGATTATTCTTCCCGCTTTTGCCATCTTTGAACCTTGAATGGCAGACAATCCAATTCCACCAATTCCAAAAATTGCAACTGTGGCACCTTCCTCAACTTTTGCTGTATTTAGTACGGCACCAATACCAGTTGTTACACCACAACCTAGAAGACAAATTTTATCAAGAGGAGCTTCCTTACTAACTTTGGCCAATGAAACCTCTGGAACAACTGTATACTCAGCGAAAGTCGAAGTTCCCATATAATGATGAATCATTTTTCCATCTTTTGAGAACCTACTTGTACCATCTGGCATAAGTCCCCTTCCTTGAGTTTCTCGAACACTTGAACAAAGATTTGTTTTTCCGGATTTACACATTTTACATTCACCACACTCAGCAGTGTATAAAGGGATAACATGATCTCCGATAGAAAGACTTGTTACTCCCTCACCTATCTCCTGAACAATTCCGCCACCTTCATGCCCAAGAATTACTGGAAATAATCCTTCAGGGTCTTCACCTGATAAAGTAAAAGCATCGGTGTGACAAACACCTGTCGCAACCATTTTAATTAAGACTTCACCTTTTTTAGGTCCTTCTAAATCAACCTCTTCAATTTTTAATGGTTGGTTTGGTCCCCATGCTACAGCTGCTTTTACTTTCATTATGACTCCTTAATTATAATATTTTATACAATATAACCCAAATTCCAATTATTGATAATATAGATTTGTGTGTTATGATTGTTTCCATATGGAAACAATGGAAGGTCTTAAAGAATTTATCTATGTAGCTGAAAATAGTGGATTTTCGGCTGCTGCTGACGCTCTAAAAGTCTCAAAATCTCATATCAGTAAACAAATTAATAAGTTAGAGCAAAAGCTTCAAACATTACTTTTCAACAGAACCACGAGAAGGATTACGCTAACAGATTCAGGCAGAGCTCTTTATGAAAGATCCAAGCATATATTAATTGAGCTCGACGATATTTATAACGAAATAACCCAAACCCAAAAAGAAGTAACAGGTTCATTAAAAATAAGTGTTGCAGGTGCTTTTGCAGAAGATCAACTGAGTCAAATATTTTCAACATTTATGAAATCCCATACGAAAGTAAAAATTGAACTATACTTCAGTGAGCGGCTAGTCGACCTCACAGCAGAAGGGTTTGATCTTGCCATTCGATATGGAAAGCTTATGGATTCATCATTAATCTCAAAAAGGATTTCAACTCGTCGGGAATTCATTTGCGCTACGCCAGAGTATTTCTCTAAATATGGGAAGCCTAAAGTTCCGAAAGACCTCCTTAACCATAAGTGTCTATTAGGAAATAATGAAAGATGGGAATTTTTAAAAAATAAAAAGCGAGAAGTTATAAAGGTAAATGGCCCTTGGAAATCAAATAATGGAAGAGCACTTTCAACAGCAGCAAAAAATAGTCTAGGAATTGCAAAGCTTCCGGAATCTTATGTCTCGGAGGATATAAAATCTGGAAGGTTAGTTTCCATCCTTGAGGCATTTACTGAAGACAAGCAAGATATTTGGCTTGTTTACCCAGAAAAAAAATATTTACCACAAAAAGTAAGAGTATTAATTGATCACCTTTCCATTTCTTTAAACTCTGATAAATAACTAAAAAATAGTGGTAAGTTTGAATATAAACTTAATCCAAAGGATTTATTTTGAAACCAGAATCTCAAACAGCAACCTGTATTTGCGGCTCAGTCAAACTTACTGCAAATGAAGTGAATCCTAAATTCTCCGTATGTCACTGTGATTCTTGTCGTGCTTGGGGTGGTGGACCATTCTTTGCTGTAAAGTGTGGTACCAATGTAGAGATAGAGGGAGCCCAACATATAAAAATGTATGAATCTTCATCTTGGGCCTCTAGAGCCTTTTGTATAAATTGTGGCACACATTTATTCTACAAATTTAAAGAAACTGGCGAATACAACATGCCACTAGGTTTATTTCCAAACTTAAAAGGTTTAGAAATGGATATTCAATATTTTACAGACCAGCGTCCAAATTGTTACAGCTTCACAAACAAAACCAAAGAAATGACGAAGGAAGAGATTATGAAATATTTTTCTTCTTCTATCTGATTCGAGGTTATCTCCACTACAGCTTTCCTAAAACAGTAAGTATATGAAAAGGTTCATCTTAAGATTTATCTTGCCTTATTTGTACTAAGTGGTACAATAACCCAACAACATGTACCAAACAGTACAATAGGCAAAAGGATTTACCATGACTGACTTTACATTACATACTATTGAAACAGCTCCAACAGATAGTAAAAAACTCTTAGAGAAATCACAAAAAGCATTCGGTATGATACCAGGGTTACACGCTGTAATGGCGGAATCTCCAAGTCTTCTAGAAGCATATCAATCGGCTCATGAGCTCTTTGCAAAATCTAGTTTTGATAAAAATGAGCTTACCGTTGTATGGCAAACAATAAATGTAGAAAATGAGTGTCATTACTGTGTTCCCGCTCATACTGGTATTGCTAAAAGCATGGGGGTTGATGATTCTATAACTGAGGCCCTACGAAACAGAACCCCCCTAGATGATTCAAAACTTGAAATACTAAGAAACTTCACTCTTAGTGTTGTTCGTGACCGTGGAAATGTGACAGAAGATAAAGTTCAAGAATTTCTTAACGCAGGCTTTAGTAAACAAAATATTCTTGATGTGATATTAGGTTACTCACAAAAAATAATGTCAAACTATGTAAATCACTTTGCTAAAACACCTATTGATAAGCCATTTCAGCAATTTGAATGGAGTAAGTAATTAAAGAAGATATAAAAAAGTGAGATCCAAATGAGTGAAAAAATAAAGATCGATATTGTATCAGACGTAGTATGCCCTTGGTGTATTGTTGGGTACAAACGACTAGAAGCTGCAATAAATGAATTAAACTTACAGGACAAGGTTGAAATTGAATGGCAGCCCTTTGAATTAAATTCTGATATGCCCAAGGAAGGTGAAAACCTTAGGGATCATGTTCTTAGAAAATATGGTGCAGGACGAGTTGACAGTGACAAAGCCAGGGAAAGTATTAGGGCCCACGGAGAAGAATATAACTTTATTTTTGATTATTTTGAAGAAATGAAAATAGTTAATACGCGAGATGCCCACCTTCTCCTAGATCTTGCCCGCGAATGTGGAATTCAGCATAATTTAAAGCTACGTTTATTTACAGCTTTTTTCACAGAACAAAAAGATGTATCTGATCGCAAAGTATTACTAGAAGAAGCTGTATCAGTAGGTCTAGATCTGGAAATGGCTAAAGCTGCTCTTGAAAGTAAAGAGCGTCTCAGTGCCCTAACAGAGCATGAGAACGAATGGCAAAAACGTGGTGTGACTGGTGTTCCGACAATGGTCTTTAACCAAGAAAGCGGGTTAACTGGTGCTCACCCGAAGGAGACTTACATTAAAGTATTAAAGAATTTAATGAGTAAATAGTAAGAATTGAAAATATTCCTCATTCAAATAAGGGATGGGGAATATTTTATTTTAGTTCAATAGATTTTATAAATTTTAAAAATGTTTTTATAGAGTTATCTATTTTAGATAATGCTTCATGATTTCTTGATTGAACCCTTAAGCCTTGCAATAAAGTCATATAGCAATCTGTTAACTCTTCCGCAGAAAAACCTTTTTTAATTTTATTATTTACAACATAGTGAGAAAAAAATTTTAACTTGGCCTCCCTAACATTATCAAATAAAGCAGTAGCTTCCGCATGTAAGTGAGTTTCATTAGCATTAAGCTCTACAATTGAGTTGGTAAGGAAACAGCCAAAACTAAGTTGAGTCTTTCCAACGGTTAAGAAAGAGTCATTAAGCAGTCTTTCAAGGCCTACTGACAGACTTAAGTCTGTATCTAAATACCCCATCATCTCCCCTATTGATTTATCAACATAGAAATTTATAGAATGTAAGAATAGCGCCTCTTTATTTCCAAAAGCATTATATAAACTAGTTTTTGTCAGACCAGTAATTTCCGATAGTTGATCTACCTTTGTCGCTGAGTAACCATGCTTCCAAAAGTGACTCGCTAATTGACCTAGGACAACCTCTTCATCAAACTGTCGTTTATTTCCCAAGAATACCCCTTTCTAGTTGTACTTGTATTTTTTGTACTTTCTGGTACATTAAACACTAACACAAATGTACCAACTAGTACAGTATCAGTATTTAAATTGAGTTGAACATAAAAATATATATATACTATTTACAGTGTATCTAAAACAATAAAAGGAAATACTATGGAATTAATTGAAAAAGTGAAAGGATTAAGGGTCAGTTTATTAAGCCTTAGAATCAGTGCATTTATTGTGATGTTTGTATGGACAATAGAAAAGTTCCTTAACCCTCAACACTCAATAGGTATTTTAAAGAGATTTTACATGATTGAAGGACTTGGAGTGAACATAGTCTATGCACTCGGAGTGCTACAACTATTATTAGTTCTTGGGTTCGTTGCAGGTTTTAAGAAGAGATTTACTTATGGCTCAATTTTAATTTTACATGGTATCTCTACCCTGAGTACATGGAGCAAGTTAATTGACCCTTGGGGACCTAGAAACTTATTGTTCTTCACAGCAATTCCAATGCTGGCTGCACTTTTTGCACTTTATAAGATGAGAGAGCATGACACTTTACTGACCTTAGATAAAGCTTAGAATAAACTAAGAGTTTTTTTAATACATTCGGATATATTGAAGGTTCTTTCGTATTTAAAACAAAAGGACCTTCATTATTTAATCAATAAGATATTAACTACTTTCTCACCAAAAGCTTCAATGTTTTAATAAGGGATTAAGGTCCCATTTATTCAAGTATTAATATTTCCATTTGTTGGAAAGCTTAACCAGACTCAACATCACAGGAACTTCTATTAACACGCCTACAACCGTCACAAGAGCTGCTCCTGAATTCAAACCAAAGAGTGCTATTGCCACTGCCACGGCCAACTCAAAAAAGTTACTTGCACCAATCATCGACCCCGGAGACAGAATGCAGTGAGGAAGTTTCATTTTCCTGCCAATTCCCCAAGCAACAAAGAAAATAAAGTAAGTTTGAATGATTAAAGGAATTGCAATAAGTAGAATATGAAAGGGTGACTCTAAAATCTTTTCACCTTGAAATGCAAATAACAAAATCAATGTGGATAATAAGGCAAAAATTGAAATAGGCTTAAGTCTTGACATAAAAACATTTTTAAACCAAGCCTCTCCAAAGGATTTAATTAGAAGCTTATTACATAAATAACCCGCCACTAAAGGAATCACAACAAATATAACAACTGAAGAAATCAAGGTATCATAAGGAATGGAAATATTAGTTACCCCTAAAAGAAATTTCACAATTGGGATAAAGGCTACTAGAAGGATTAAATCATTTATCGCCACCTGGACAAGTGTGTACTCAGGATCGCCCTTTGTTAGGTAGGACCATACGAACACCATCGCTGTACATGGAGCTGCTCCAAGTAGTATCGCTCCAGCTAAATATTCATTTGCTAGCTCAGGCGATAAATAAGCCGAGTAAACTTTATCAAAAAAGATCCATGCAAAGAATGCCATCGTAAAAGGCTTTATGACCCAATTAATAACCAAGGTCAGAGCTAACCCCTTTGGATTTCTCCCAACATCCTTTATTGAGCTAAAGTCAATTTGGACCATCATGGGAAAAATCATAAGCCAAACAAGAATTGCGACAGGTATATTTACAGTTGCGATGTTCATCTCACTTAAAACACTTATAGAGCTTCCCATTAATCTTCCGAGAGCAATCCCCCCGACAATGCACAAAGCTACCCATAGACTTAAATAGCGCTCAAAAAAACCCATATTACCAGACTCCTCACTCATTACTTATTCTCCAAATATGACTCTAAATTTGTTACAACGTCTTTAATTTCATCTCTAACTCTACGATAAACATCCAGAATTTCTTCTTCATCAATCATCTCTTTTGTTAATCTAGGTGGGTCATCAAAACCGACATGAATAATCTTCCCTCCAGGAAAGAAGGGGCAATTCTCATGAGCGTCAGAACATACAGTAAAAATGTAATCCATGTGAGATTCAGGTAGTTCATCCGTTATATTTGATTCATGCTTAGAGATGTCTACTCCGACTTCCCCCATAACCTTTATAGCTCTTTCATTTAGACCATGCTTCTTGGTTCCTGCTGAATAAAAATTATAGTCGTTGCCATGAAGACTCTTCCCCCACCCTTCAGCCATTTGAGACCGACATGAGTTTCCCGTACACAAAAATAAAATATTTTTTTTCATAACATCTCCTAAAAATGCTCGAGAATTGGACATTCACTAAGAGGCATATCATCTGCCCTACAACACTTTGCAAGCCCATCAAGAGATTTTTTCATTTTCTTTAAATCTTTAATTTTTTCATTAATTTCAAGTATTTTTTTATTGGTTTTATCTAGCACATCACTACATTTGGCTTGATTTTTAATTTTTAAGTCTAGAAGTTCCTTAACTTCTTTCAAAGTAAACCCAAGCTCTTGTGCTCTCTTAATAAACTTTATTCGCTCAATTAAGTCTGGTGGGTAGAAACGAAAACTAGACTGCTTCTTAGGTTGCCTAATAAGCTCTTTGCGTTCATAAAAACGAATAGTTTCGATGCCTACGCCAGATGCTTGCGCTAATTTCCCAATTGTCAGTTTCTCTTTCATACTCATGTTATACACTCCGTACTATAGTACAGAGTCAACTCTACTTCAATTAATTGTGAATGTCAGCGAGAACAATCAGTATAAAGCCAATATGAAGTACTAATTTAGAAATTCATCAGAAAAATTATCTGTAAGAATCCTCTTAACACCCTTATAATTTTTGTACAATTTCATATGTGCAGCTTTAGAAAAAGTGTCCGAACGCTCTTCATATTGTGAAATCCAATTGATTAACATTTGTAAATTGGCATCTTGGGCTTCTTTAGAATCGTACTTATGTGCTTCCCATGGGCGATTTTTTGCATTTAATATACACATTTCTATGGGTAGATTTAAAAAGATTAACTCATTAGAATCCTCTATTGGAATTTGAAGTAAATCAGAATAGCATCCCTCAATAACCCATCCTTTATTGTTTTTCATAAACGACAAAATCTCTTTTGTAGATTCAGAAAGAGTTTTTCTTTGAGGAGGGGTTATGGGTAACCAAGCCAAGCTGTCTAGATCCAAATGAGCTAGGTTAAATTTCAAACATACTTTTTTTGCAAGTGTTGATTTACCAGAACCAGAATTTCCAAAAATAATAATTTTTTTCATAACTAAGATTAAATTATTTATCAAGAAAAATAAAGTTTTTCTCAGCTAGGATAATATTCGTAAAAAAGTAGCGAATACTTCCAATTTCACATTGCCGAATTATTCATGTATTATATCCAAGATTAATGCCCCCAATAATTGAGACTAAGCAATGAAAGATACCATCCTACATCCAAAAAATAGGTTCACTTGGGTTGCCCTTGCATTTCAAGGAGGTTTTTTAAATGTCGCTGGACTTTTAACTGTTCATATTTTTGTATCACATGTTACTGGATTCTCAGCTCACTTCACCATGAATCTTTTAAATGGTGATTTAATTAAATCTCTTTATTTCTTATTAGTCCCACTCTTCTTTTTAATAGGTGCTTTTTTTAGTTGCCTTTTTACAGAGCTAAGAAAAAAGAATAATAAACAACCAGGCTATATCAATATCCTATGTTGCCTTAGTACCATTTTCTTCCTAGTGACAATTCTTGGTATAAATAATTTCTTTGGAGAATTCGGAGAAGCTTTTTCTAGTTTTCGTGACTTCATTTTACTTTCAATCTTTGCTTTTGCCTGTGGCTCACAAAATGCCATTTTCACACACTTTTCAAAGTCAATTATTAGAACAACTCACCTCACTGGCATTACGACAGATTTAGGAATTGGTCTTGCCAAATTCTTTATCTCCGGAAATCACGAAGAACGACTCGTTAATAAAATCAGAATTGATATTATTGTATCTTTCACTATAGGAAGTCTTCTAGGTGCCTACATCCTTCCAAAAATTCAATTTTTAGGTTTTCTAATACCTGCTATAATAAGTTTAATAGTTGCATTACGTTTGTTTACAACCAAAATCCCATTACGTTCAAACTGAATGAGGAAAAAAGAAGGCCACTAGTATTCCTAATTTAAAAGTAAAATAATTTACCGGCCACAAATCGGATAATATGTATCTATTGAGAGTAAATTTCGCATTTCTACTTTAACTTTCTTCTTATTGCTATTCTTTATTAAGAACAATTTATCATGTTCTTTAATGAACTTACATATTGGATGTTTGTATTCGGCTAAGATCCAATTTAGCTCTTCATCTTGATCAATTTCGTGCATGGCCTCTATATCTTCAATGACGAAAACATGCTCAAATGGATACTCTTTTGATATAAAAATTTTATCACGAAGAGATAAACCAGTATTAAAAAAGCCTTTTGGCTCCCTGATGAGATCTTCATAGAGCATCAAGGAATGTGGATCAAAGCTAGATATTTTAAAATTATATTTAAGAATATCCTCGGATGGGATACCTTCCAAGTTTCGTCTACACTTTTTAAGTTCTTCTTTCTTACTTATATCTAAAAAGAATACAAATTTACACATACCTAGCATTTCTTCTTCATTTTCAAATATTGGCGCATCAGGGTGCTGATGCTCATGATAAAGACCAAGGGCATGACCAATTTCGTGTGATGCCTTGGAAATAAAACGGTTTTTCTCTTTAATTGATTCGCTTATATTTAAATAGTTTATTTTTTTAAAAGTTCCGATATTAAAAGAGGTTCCAATTGGAGAATAATTCCCTTCATCCTTATTAAACTGAACGCGTATTGTGTCTACTTTATATTCTTTTGGAAAAAACCAAAGATCTTTATCAAGGCTATGAAACTGGAAATTTAAATTTACATATTTCGCCCATCTATTTATGGCGATTTTAAAGAGTCGTTTTTCTTCCTCACCACCATTCATAAAAAGTACTTTAATGGTTTGAGCATTTTCCCACTTTTTATCCGTAAGAATTATCTGACCAATAATTAAGTTCATTGGAAGTAAGAAATAGAAAAGAAAGATTAATAGATAACGACTCGTTTTCATACAATTAAAGGAGCAAAGTCTATACCAGAAAAAGGTCAAAAAAGGACCCCAAACATACGTGAAATCAAGCACTTAGAAGAGCTCAATGATAGAACTAATTACATGTGTTTAAATTTTCATCAAGTCTTTTTATATTGTAGTGACTGGTATTAGATGTCAGCTTCGCTGTGTAGCTGTTAATACTTTAGGCGGCCTGTTTGATGTCCTTTTTATCGTCCTTTTTTCTCTTATCTTTACAGTTATTTATCTCTTCATCGTTTTTTAATGATGACCAAAACTAAGTTTTCCCAATATTAATATCGGCTTCGACCAAATGAATCATAATTTTTTTATCATATTCCATCAGTTCTCTTTTTTCTAAACCAGCACAATAATTAGCAATGTCTTGTGAACAAGCATTATCAACCTGCTCTTTAGTTGGTCTCTTTGCCATAACATTCATTCTACTTAAAAGTAAAAGTGCGCTTAGTGTTTTAATCATTTTAAGTCTCCTGATTTCTTCTATTTCTCTCTCTATAAACACTATATAGAGAAACTGTTACAAGAATATGACAAGAAAATAGGAAATGTATTAAAAAAAACTTTTTATTTAGTTTTAAAGATTTAGCGGAGAAATAAACCTCCCTAGAAATTACTATGACCAACAATAAAGTTCTTCACCAGCAATTTATATGTATGATAAAATTAATTTATTTAATATTCAAAAATAACCAGGTGATCAAAATGTCAAAAAAAATACTTATGTTAGATGGTGATTACGTTGAAGATTACGAAACCATGGTTCCATTTCAAGCCTTATTAATGTTAGGTTACGAAGTTCACGCAGTTTGTCCTAATAAAAAAAGTGGAGATACAGTGAGAACATCAATTCACGATTTTGAAGGTGATCAAACATATTCAGAGAAACCAGGTCACAATTTTGGTATCAACTATAATTTTGATGATGTTAAGACGAGTGATTATGTTGGACTTGTTATTCCAGGAGGACGCGCACCAGAGTATATCAGACTTAATCAAAGAGTTCTTGAGATCACACGTGAGTTTAACAGTGAAAAAAAGCCAATTGCAGCAGTATGCCACGGTCCTCAAGTACTTGCAGCAGCAGGTGTTCTTGAGGGTGTTAAGTGTACGGCATATCCAGCTTGTGGACCTGGTGTTACTTTAGCAAAAGCTCAATACGTAGAAATTGGTGTAGACGAGGCCATAACTGACGGACATATTGTTACATCTCCAGCTTGGCCAGGCCATCCAGCATGGTTAAGACAATTTGTTGAATTATTAGGTGCTAAAATCACCTTGTAAAGAGTATATACAGACTAACCCAAGTGTTATATCAGCGCTTGGGTCTAGATCAAGATCTTTGTAATAAACCATATATTCTGTTAAAATTTGCATAAATATTTAGCCACTACCAAAGTTGTATACATGAAAGATATCGCCCAAACCAAGACACTCATTGATGATATTATTAATATCTCTGGAAAAAAATTCACTCTTACAGAGGAAGCTAGCATGCAGCCTTTTTGTAAGGGCTTTCGCTTTGGTACAGGTAAAGCAATCGCCGTTGTAAAACCTAAAACACTAATAGAAGTTTGGAGAATATTAAAAGTATGTGTTAAAGCAGATATTATCGTTATTATGCAGGCTGCGAATACTGGACTAACTGGTGGATCGACACCAAATGGCAATGATTATGATAGACCCATTATTATTATTAGTACTTTGAGAATTGATCAAATTCATATTATAGATGAAGGAAAGCAAATTATTGGTCTTGCCGGCAGTACTCTATTTGGACTTGAAGATAAACTATTACCATTTAATAGAGAGCCCCATTCAGTCATTGGATCTTCTTGCATCGGTGCATCCATTGTTGGAGGAGTTTGTAATAATTCTGGAGGTGCATTAGTCAAAAGAGGGCCGGCTTATACTGAATTATCTATTTACGCTCAAATCGACAATAATGGTGAACTTAATCTTGTAAATGATTTAGGAATTGACCTCGGAGACTCTGCAGAGGAGATTTTGGACAATTTACAAAATCAGAATTTTTCTAAGAAGGATATCCACCATTCCAACAAACGAGCATCTGATAACGAGTACCAAGAAAGAGTTCGTGATGTTGATGCTTCTACACCAGCAAGATTTAATGCTGATGGCAGAAGACTCTATGGAGCATCAGGTTGTGCAGGAAAAATTGCTGTATTTGCAGTAAGACTAGATACATATCCAAAGTCTAAAAATACTCAAGTTTTCTATGTAGGAACTAATGAAGCCAATGTTCTCGGTGGCCTTAGAAGAGAGATTCTATCTAAATTTAAAACCCTGCCAACATCTGGTGAGTACTTGCACCGTGAATGCTATGATTATGCAAAAAAATATGGAAAAGATAACTTTGTTGTTATCGATAAGATTGGTCCTAGTTTCATTCCTAAATTATTTAATATGAAAAGAAAAGTTGATCTTTTAGCCGGTAAATTTAGTTTCCTACCGGATAAATTCTCAGATAAATTAATGCAATTTCTAATTTGGTTTTGGCCAAATCACCTCCCTAAAAGAATGGAAGATTTTAGAGATCTATATGAGCATCACTGGGTTATTGAAATGTCGGATGATGGTGTTAATGAGGCAAGAGAATTCTTTTCTAAGTTTTTTAAAGAAAATGAAGGAAGCTACTTTGAATGCAATGAAAAAGAAGCAAAAAAAGCTATTTTACACCGCTTTGTTTCCGCAAGTGCAATAGGTAGATACCACGCACTAAATGCTAAAAGCTTAGGTGCAATGATGACTATGGATATCGCCTTTCCTAGAAATGAGAAAGAGTGGTTTGAAAAGCTACCACCAGAAATCAACGACCTTCTAGATACAAAACTTTATTATGGACATTTATTTTGTCATGTCCTTCATCAGAACTACGTAGTTAAAAAAGGCGTGGATGCTAAGGCCCTAAAAAAAGAACTTCTTAAAACTTTTGATGCAAGAGGTGCTGAATATCCTGCTGAACATAATGTTGGACATGAGTATTTTGCAAAACCACCTTTACAAAACTTTTACAAGAAACTGGATCCAACTAATAGTTTTAATCCTGGAATTGGGTGGACAAGTAAGAAGAAGAATTGGGAATGATATTTTAAAATACACTCTTCGAGAATATTTTGCGCCCAATTTCTTGGATAATTGAAATGCAATTATTAGCGAACAGATCCCTTAGCTTTTCATATAAATTATTTCTTAACTAAAATCCAAGTTCCCATAATTATGAATGCACTTCCAGAGAAGTATTTCATTTTAACGGGGTCTATATACTTACTTAATAAGCTACCCGCGACAACTCCAAGAGTCCCTGCAACAGCGAGAGCTAAAATCGTAGCGACAAGTACCGACATTGTAGATTTAGTTTGAGATGCTGCTGCCATGGCCGCGAACTGCGTCTTATCCCCAATCTCTGCTATAAATATCGTAATAAATGTGGCACTAAATATTGACCAATCCATATGTTTTCCTTTTAGTGAATACAAGCTCGTTCTTCAACAATTAAATGTTCGATATTAAACTCACTTAATATCGGCTCTTGTCGGTTCAAAGTGGGAAGCCCTGAATCAAGACTAATTCGATAGAGTAAGCATAAGCTCATTTTCTGATAAAATAGATTCGCTAAAAAGAATTTTATTTGAAAGGAGAGCTTATGCTA
>JBLIAG010000029.1:0-53681 GCA_047634375.1 Bacteriovoracaceae bacterium | reverse complement strand
TACTATAATCATAGACGACCACAGTTAGGACTAAAAAAAATGCCCCCGAGTGAATATCGGAGGCTATTTGATTCTTAACTTTTAGGCCTTTTATTAACCTGTCCCATTTTCGGGGTACAGATCAAAATAGGAGCTTTTTTTATTATATTTTCTCATCAATTTTGAAGTATTTTTTATAAGCATCATCTTTTAAATCGATATCAAGTTCATCAAAACCTTTCTTTGTTTTCTTTGCAGGAGCTTTCTCAAAAGCCTGTGTTACAACTACTGTATTTACTGTATCAACAGATTGGATATCTTTCCCTTTTAACTCGTTGTAGACTTTTGGTTGATACTCTTTAATATCATCCATTGTTACCTTGATAGCTTGCTTTTCAAGTTCTTTGATTTCTTTAGTTACCGAAACTTCTTTGGTTTTATCTTCTTGCTTCTCAATGATTTTAGAGCTTTTTTGAATTTCAACAAGTTCATTCTTGGTCGTTTTAACCAATTCAAAAGTAGAAAGAATTTTCTTTTTGGTTTTCCCTTTTGTTACTTTCTTAACGGTCTCCTTTTTTATCTCTGCCGAGAAACCTTGTTGTACATTAACTATCTTTTCAGGTTTTTCAACTTCTGATACGTCCACTTTTCCTCTTAATACCGAAATCGATGTCTCTCCTGATGTTCCTCTTTGATTGAAATGAAAGTCAGTTCCTCTTACTCCCATGACTGCATTTTTTGATTTTACTCTGAGAGTATTTCTGGGGCCCTTCTTAGATATAATTCCTCGTAGAGAGCCGTAGATCAAATTAACTGATGAGGCTTTATTTTCTTCAGTACTCTTCCCCTTTTTCCAGTTGATTTGATAAGCAGTCCCTTCTCCAATATTAAACTGATCTCCATTTTTATAAACAATTTTGACTTTCGATTTTGATCCTGTTCTTAGAATATTACCATTTTTTATTTTTGTACCAGGTCTGACCTTTTTTAAAGTATAATAGGTACCCTCATAAAGTACTTTCTTTCCAGTGCCTGTAATGTTTTTACTTGGATCAGATAATAATTCAGCCTTACCTTGTTTTTTTATAACTGTACCAACATTTGATGCAAGGGTAGTAAGGGAAAAAATTAAGGATATGCAAAGAAGAAAAATTTTCATTAGAAAAACCACCTTTTAATTATTTAGAGTTTTGTTACTATAAGATAAATCAATTAAATATTTTCGCAACTAGGGGATAAAATGAAGATTAGTGTTGTATTACTTATGTTAATAAGTTCAGTTTCGTTTGCTCAGGAATTAAGTTATCCAGAGCTCAATGTAACACCTAGGGCAACAGAAAGAATTAAAATCGAAGTAAAAGAGGAAGCTGGTATCGCTTGGTCTCAACATATGGCAGTTCAGTTATCAAGTTTGTCGACCTTAGTCGCTGGTGCAATGAGTACTTCATCTATTGATGAAGAAAAGAAAGATGATGGTGGAAATATGGCACCTACAGTTGCAATCGCAGTCGGAGGTGCATGGCTAGGAGCTACTGCATGGGCAGCAATGAAATTCAGACCTTATCGCTCAGCTTATAATCGATTAAAAAAAATGCCTTATAAATCAAAAAGAGAAAAGTTAACTGTTGAGAGATTGGCGGAAGAAGAAATAAATGAAATGAGAACACTAGGTAGAAGAATACGTTGGTTCTCTGTTGCGACTAATTTAGCAGCATCAGGATATTTAATGGGAAATCTTGAAAGTGAATCAGATGCACAGATTTCGGCTGGTTTTTCTGCTCTTCTAGCATTAGGCCCACTATTTTTTAAATATCACTGGGAAGATGTTGCAAATGAGCAAGATAAGTATAAAAAGAAAATATTTTCTCCAGTAGCTATGATGCCAATTACCAAAAATCCATTTAGTAACGATAGAGCATCAGGTGTATCTCTACTTTACACTTTCTAGTTTGATTGTGCGGTTTGCTAAACTCGTGGCAAGAGGAAGTGCTTGTTTTATAGTTCTTCCTAGGCCATTTTTAGAAACAGCGAATAAATATCCTTGTTTAAAATTCTTTACAGCAGTTGGTCCACTCTTAATTACTTCTTGAGCAATTTTCATAGCATCATTTCTATTTAGCATTGGACCTTTCTTTTTGTCCTGTAAGAAGTGAATTAATTCAATAAAGGGCTTAGCGATTGGTTCTTTAAAGTCTTCACCTAATCTTGTAATCTTAGCGGCTACTCTGGCACAAGTTGGAGTTGGTAATTCCATAGATTTGTTTTTAAGACAAAAATTCACAAGTGCTTTAAAATCTTCTAAAGATTTTTTTACATTACCTTTATAGTCTGTTGAAAGGTCTAGGCTAATTCTCATTGATGTTAGGGCATCTAAGTCGAGAAATTTAGGATCGTAAGTGTGTTTATAGATTTCGATAAAAACATCGGTATAGTCATCATTTTGATTTACGAAAGAAAAGCCATTATCGATACTCGAGCGCGTATCTATACCCATCTTAGTAAGGACTTTAACTACCTTGATAAATCTTTGTGAAGCTCCACTACATCCCATAGAAACCTTATCAGCGGTTAATTGTATTTCCTTCTCACTTAATCCAAAGTCTTTATTTTTTCGAAAATAATTAATAGTGGTGATATATTCTCTAGCAGAAAGACAATCAGTAATTGCCTTCTCCATTTTTACTTTGGGAGTAGATGTCGCAGCAAAACTGGAGCATATTAGTAAGTTAATCAGTATTAGTTTTTTCATATATAGCCTTTTCGAAATCATATATAAAAGGATGTGAAAAAAAAAGAACTAAACTGAATAAATAAACTGAAATAGGTCATTAAAGTTTGCCATTCAATGAAATTAATTATTTGATTAAAGAGTAATTTTTCAAGGAAAGAAAAATGAATAAATTTAGTAAGTTATTTCTATCGCTGGCCATCATCATGGTTTCAAACTCAGTATACGCTGAGATCAAAGTCGCCACTTATAATATTCGAACATTTGATGTGAAAAATTCATATACAAATAAGGTTGAATTAAAAAAGAATCTTACTCAATTAAAAGCTGACCTTATAACAGTTGAAGAAATTGTTAATGCAGTCAGCTTTAAAAACTTCATAAAAAATGAGTTTAAAAATTATAAAGTGCATTTATCAAGTTGTGGTGGAGCTGGAAATCAAAAAATCGGCTTTGTTTATAGAAAAGACAAATTTATTTTAAAGCAAGTAATAGAAGATAATAGATTAAGTGTTCCAAAAACTTTAGGCAAGAAGACAGGTTGTGGGAGACTAAGACCAGCTTTAATTGGTATATTTTCTGAAGTTAAAACAAAAGAAGAATTCGTGGTTATTGGTCTACACCTTAAAGCAGGTGGAAGAGCAAGTAGCTACGAAAGACGTGCGAAACAATACAATGTTGTAAGTGAAATTGTTGAAGAGTTAAGATTGGCCAATCATAAAAACATAATCATGATGGGTGACTTAAATACAACGGGCTTTCTGGCCATGGATCAAGATTATACAAACTTTAAGGACCTATTAAGAACGACAGGAATGACAACTTCATCACGTAATATTGGTTGTACTGCTTATTGGGCAGGCTCAAATAGGTCAGATAATGTTGAAGAATCTTCAGTCTTAGATCATATTCTTTATCCAGCTAACTTTTTAGGTTTTAAGGCATCAAAAGTGGAGCTCCATTCTTTTTGTAAGCAAGTTCAGTGTAAATATTCAAGCTCTTCTGAGTTAGGAACAAGTTACAAAGAGGTAAGTGATCATTGCCCAGTATCTATGACATTTAGATAATGAGTAGTTTCGATAAAACTTACTGGGAACATAACTATTCTGAGCCTGATACAATGGATTGTATTGGAAACGCAAAACAACATACTCAATATATTAAATCTTTCTTTGAATTAGAGCTCATCGATGTCAGCAGTGTCATTGACCTTGGTTGTGGCTATGGTTATTTATTTCAAAAAGTCCTCAAGGCATTCATACCTTACAAGGCTTGCGGTATTGAGCCTTCAAAGCACGCTTTTGATAAAGCAAGAAGTCGAAAGTTAAAACCAGTAGAATCTACAGAACTAGATCTTCATAATGAATCAATTGAAGACTGGTGTCGAAGAGCAGATAATAAAAAAACGCGATTTGATTTGGCGATTTGTACTTCGGTATTTCAATACTTGAGTGAGGAACAGCTAAATTTTATACTTCCAATTATGGCCAAAAGAATTAAATTCTTATACCTAACAGTACCGACTAACCTAGAGTTGGATAAGCAAATTGAAGACCTCAATTTTGATGACACATATGCTCTGAGGAGAAGTAGAGAGTTTTACCGTAATTTATTGAACAAGCATTTTACAAATATTTCGAGTAAGATATGGGAGAGCAAATTTTACTTTAATGAAGAAACAACTTTATTTACAGATTTATTATATAGAAGCTAAGGATTAATGATGGGAAGAATTGCACAAAGAATATTGAAGATGGAAGAGTCGGCAACACTTAAAATGGCTAATCTAGCTTGGGAATTAAAAGACCAAGGAAAAGATGTCATTAGTTTAAGTTTAGGTGAGCCAGACTTTAATACACCTGACTTTGTTAAAGAAGCGGCAATTCAAGCGATAAAAGATAACCATACTCATTACCCACCAGTACCAGGTTATAAAGATCTAAAAGAAGCGGTTTGTAAGAAATTCAAAAGAGATAATTTAATTGATTATACACCAGATCAAATTGTTGTATCGACAGGTGCGAAACACTCCCTTATGAATTTATGTCTTGCTGTTATTAATCCAGGAGACGAGGTTATTTTACCAGCACCTTACTGGGTAAGCTATTTGGCAATGGTTCAGTTTGCAGAAGGTACAGCAGTTGAAATTAAAACTGATATTGAAGCTGATTTTAAAATTACACCTTATCAACTTGAAGAAGCTCTGAACGAAAAGACAAAAATGTTTCTTTTTAGCAATCCATGTAATCCATCTGGTTCAGTATATTCTGAAAAAGAGATTAGGGCCCTTGCTACAGTTTTTGAGAAATATCCAAATTGCTTAATCGTCTCCGATGAAATTTATGAACTAATAAACTTTGAATCTTCAAACTTTAGTATCGCTAGAATTGAATCTTTAAAAGATAGAGTTATAACTGTTAATGGTGTTGCAAAAGGTTTTGCAATGACCGGATGGAGAATTGGTTATATTGGTGCTCCAACTGATATAGCAAAAGCATGTACTAAATTACAGGGGCAATTTACTTCAGGTGCCAACTCAATAGCTCAAAAAGCAACAATTGCAGCATTAGGAAAAGATCCATCTGAATTGAATGAAATGAAAGAAGTTTTCCATAAGAGACGTGACTTACTTATATCTAAGCTTAAAGAAATTAAAGGGCTTGGTCTTAATGAGCCAATGGGGGCATTTTATGTTTTTCCAGATGTTTCTTCATTCTTTGGAAAGTCTTTTGGTGAGATAACAATAAATAACTCAGACGATCTTTGTATGTATTTACTTGGAGATTGTATGGTTGCAACTACCGCTGGTGAAGCATTTGGATGCCCTAAGAATATTCGAATTTCTTATGCTAACAGCGATGAACAACTTATTGAAGCTGTTAAGCGTATGAAGGGGTCATTGGAGAAACTATCTTAAAAAGATAGTTTCCCTGAAAATAACTCTGAAATAGGTTTTGTTAATTCAAATTTTGAAAAAATAATTTTTAATGTCGCAGTGATTGGAACTGATAAAAACATTCCAGTCACGCCCCAAATAAATCCCCAAAATGTTAAGAATAATAAAATCGTCACAGGGTGAAGACCCATTGATTCTCCCATGATTTTAGGTTCTAATATATTACCAATTACTACCTGAATTCCGACTAAAGCTATTGCTAGAAAAATAAACGAAAAGCCAATTCCAAACTGTAATAGAATAATTGGAAGCGGCAATACAACAGCTATGATTGATCCAATATTTGGAATGAAGTTAAGAAGAAAAGTTAAAATCGCAAACATAAAAGCCATCTCAACATTAAAGGATACAAGTGCTATATAGGATAAAAGAGCCGTTGCACCAGAAGTTAAAAGCTTTGCTTGAATATATTTTCCAGCATTTGTTTTAATTTCTTCAATAACTGAGTGTTTTTCTTCGCTCATGCTTTCACCAGTTATTAAGAAGAGTGTAAAAACAACAACAAGAAATGTATTACTTAAGACACCTAACATGCTTCCTGTTATGCCTTGAATAAATTTACCAACTGGTACTTTTGAAACCATATTCTTGGCCGTTTGCTCTTCGATAGGAAAACCAAGGGACTGAGCTGTTTGTGTTAGTTTAATTGTAACTAGATTTAGTTTATCTTTGTATTGATCTGCACCTTGAATAAATGAATCAACTGAGCTTGTAATAAGAAAAACAATGACTGCACCGAGCGAGATGAAAACAACCAAAGAAAGGATCAGAACCATCGATTTTGGAAGTTTAAACTTATCTTGAAAGTAATGAATTAACGGTGAATAAATAAGTGCTATAAAGATCGCAAGAGTAAAAGGGATCAAAATGACCTTGGTAGTTGCAAGTACAAATGCTATAGCAATAACAGTTAATATAAAGAGACAAAAAGTATTAATTTTATGATAATTTTCCATAAAGAATAATATCAAATATATAATGAAAAGCTAGGTGTTTTGAATGAATTTTTCTCCTTATAATTTAACAAAACTAATATTTGTTTTAATTTTATGTATACCTGCGAGCTCTTTTGCAAACTATTCAAAATTACTTTTAGGAAAAGGTTTTAATATCCCTTGGGGAATCGTTGATTTAGGCGATGAATTACTTCTAAATGAGAGAACAGGGTTAATAAAACGCTTTAATAAGAAAACTAAAAAAATAAATATCGTTCAGGGGGGACCATCGGTTTACGCCAGAGGACAAGGTGGTCTTCTCGATATCAAGTTAGATCCTGATTTTAATAAAAATAAAAGAATCTATTTAAGTTATTCTAAATCTGTTGGTGAAAATAAAACAACTGCAGTTGGTTTTGGTACATATAAGAATGGAAAACTTGAATCATTTAAAGATATATTTGTTGCGGTAGGTACTGCAGATAAACGAATCCATTTTGGATCAAGAATCACTTTTGACGAAAAAGGATTTCTCTACTTGAGTGTAGGTGATAGAGGATTTAGAGATAATGCTCAAAATTTGAAAAATCATTTTGGTAAGATTATTCGTATTAAAAGGGATGGGAGTGTTCCAAAAGATAATCCTTTTGTTGATGTTAAGACAGCACTTCCTGAAATATGGAGTTATGGCCACCGTAACCCACAGGGACTATTTTATGACTTAGAAGAAAAAGTTCTTTATGAGATGGAACATGGTCCTCGTGGTGGAGACGAAATAAATATCGTAAAAAAAGGTGCTAACTATGGTTGGCCTATTATTTCTTATGGGAAAGAGTATATGTTGCCAATGGCAGTAGGCGAAAGTACTCATAAAAAAGGAATGGAGCAACCAATAAAATATTATGATCCAAGTATCGCTCCAAGTGATTTGGGGCTTTATAAAGGTGACAAGTATCCAGAACTTAAGGGAACATTGATTTCAGGTGCTTTGAAATTAACTCATATTAATTCGTATAATCCAAAAACAAAAAAAGAAATTCGAATTTTTGAATCGGATGGTAGAAGAGTACGATCAATTCTTTTTGATAAGGAAGGAAATATTATTTTTGGAACAGATGACGGTGAGATCTTTACTCTAGTTTATAAGAAAAATGAAATTAAGAAGTAACACCACGTAAGCCATCTTCTATAGAAAATGTATTCTTATAACCTAATTCTCTGAGTTTTTTTACCGCTTGTAGCGAGGTTATACCCTGGTTACATAGGATGGCTATCTTCTCTTCCTTATTCAATATCAATATATCTTTTTCAATATTAGAAAAACTCGAATTCATTTTTGTGTAATCCAGTTTTGATATATCGGTAAGATTAATTATGAAAAATTTATTTTTTTTTGCATCTTTAATTGATATCTCAAAGTTTCTATCCGGTGATGCTGATTCCCTTTTTACATTCCCACATAATGGACAATTATTATTTTTAGGGATCTTTAATTTAAAGGTTTGAAAGTCTAGTAAATTAATGATGAGGTTTTCATTATTTTTTAGGTGCTGTAAGTTCAGGATATGCTTAATTGTCTCCATGGCTTGAATTGAGCCAATTATTCCGGCAGTGGCCCCTAATACGCCTGCTTCACCACAAGTTTGAACTGAGTCCTTACTTGGGCTTTCTTCCCAGAGGCATCTCATGCATCCTGTTTGATCCTTAAAGTTAAAGAATTGAACCTGACCTTCAAATTTATGAATTGAGGCAATACAAAAACTTATTTTTTTCTCAAAACAAATATCGTGAACTAAAAATTTTGTTTTGAAATTATCAGTACAATCAATAACGATATCAACATCTTTAAGTTTGGTATCGTGATCAAAGCGTTGTGGATTTGCCGTTATTTTAATGAGAGGGTTTTTAGTAGACAGTATATTCTTTGCTACAGTTGCTTTATTTTTTCCAATATCCAGCGGAGAGAAAAGTGTTTGTCTATGTAAGTTTGTTTCTTCAACAGTATCGAAATCATAAATGCCTATATGCCCAACACCAGCACTAACGAGGTAGTTAAGAAGGGGAGATCCAAGTCCTCCTGCTCCAATTACTATCACTTTAGAATTGTTGAGTTTTTCTTGACCTGCTTCCCCAACTTCACCGAGAATAATTTGTCTTTTGTAGTAATCTCTTTTATTTACCATGTTGGTGATTACCGTTTAATAATTCGTGCTGTTCGTTACAACGATGACATGCGACCCATATAGGCTCTTCATGAACATAATGCTCTTTTTTCCAGATAGGAACTTCTCCTTTAACTGTATCAATTATAAACTGACTCGCATCGTAGGCTTCTTTTCTGTGATGACTAGTTGTTATAACCCATACCGCAGTATCATTAATTGCGAGGTGCCCAACTCTATGAATACAAAAAGCATCTACTATATCAAATTTTTCTTTTGCTTTTTTGAGTATATCTTGGCCTATCTTATTGGCCATTGGAATATAAGCTTCGTACTCTAGGGACTTTACAGATTTTCCTTCGTTGTGATTTCTGACTACTCCTTGAAAGTAGACGATTCCTCCTACTGTTGGGTTTTCTAGAATTTCGGCTTCGAGGTTCGTAAGACTATTAATATTGTTTTCCGTCATTTTGAACATTTTAACCTCCTGCTACTGGTGGGATAAATACAATTGTATCCCCAGATTTTAGAGATGAAGTAAAAGGTACATATTCTTCATTTTGGGCCACTCTAAGTTGATCTTGTTTTAAAGAGAAGTTGTATTTTGTATTTAACTCCAAGAATAGATCTTCAATTGTATGGGCACTTGTTTCAATGCTCTCTTGAGACTTTTTACTAGCATCTCTTAAACTGGCAAAATACATAATATTAATTTGCATGATTATCTCCGTGAGAACTTAAATAGTTTATGGCCTTTTCTTTTTCCTCAGGGGTATTTACATTCTCAAGGGCCATCTCATTTTTTAACATTAATTTTTTAATATTGGAGTTAAATAAAACTTTTCGGGGACATGGTTTATTAAAAGAGTAATACTGCATGAGTTTTGTGTAACTTTTTGGTTCGTATATCGTACAAATTGGTTCAGGCCAATTCTTGATTGGGTTTAAGTAACAGGTGGCGACCTTAAAGGGATTTCTTTCTTCAATTAAATTTTTAAGGGTTTCCTGATCTAAATAGGGAAGGTCACAACCAACGACTAACCATGCAGAATCTTTATGTGCATTCTGAGCTGTCATAATGCCAGTACTTGGCCCAGTACCTGGAAATGTATCAAATAATAAATTATGGTTTTTTAAAAAAGGGAGATCTTTTTGAGATTCCTTGCATGAGATAAAAACTTGCTTGCATAATGGAGTAAGTAACTTCTTAGTATGAGTTATCTGATCTTCCTTATGATAAGTCAGTCCACCTTTATCTATTTCCATTCTTGTACTTTGACCACCGGTTAAAACAAGACCGTTTAAAGTTTTAGGAAAAAGTTCTTTGAAGTGATTTAAAATGAAGTTTTCAATTGCAGCTAAATTATCGATATGAAAATGAGGTAATAATCCATTTAGCGGATCTGAACTTGATTCACTAACAATAGCTAATATATTAGAAACTTTGCTTTCCTGAATCGCTTGGAGAGTGTCTTTTGAATTTTCATTACTTATAACGAGAATTTTAGGTATAACAGAGTCCTTACTTTCTTCAATAAGAAGAAAGTCTGAATCAATGAAATGTCTTCTGATCTCTACTTGATCGACTTCTTGAAAATTAAGGCTAGCACTATGAGTCGGGTCATTAATAAAAATATTTTTTGCACCGGACTTTTGCATATCCCATGTACTTTTACCTTCATGGTCCATAGTAAAATTAGGGGTGTTATGTTTTAGGTATCCAATATCATATTGATTACAAAGACGAGAGATGATATTCGATATAAGTTTTGTTTTTCCGCTCTTAGATGAACCACTAAAGGCCATTTCGAATGGGTGAAAAAAAGTATCGTTTGAATCTGCTTTTAATCGCATACTTTTCCATCCTTAATCAATCTCTTTCCACCAGATTTTTCAAGGAGATATGTATCCTTAATTTTTATTTCATGGCTTAAAGCTTTACACATATCATATATCGTTAGGGCCGCTATAGTTGCTCCGGTAAGAGCTTCCATTTCAACACCTGTTTTCCCTGATATCTTAACTGTACACATTACTTGAATTGTATTTTTATCAATCGAATTAATTTTGATTTTTGTACTTTCAATTAAAAGTGGATGGCAAAAAGGAATAAGAGTTGCTGTACTTTTCGTCGCCATAGTGCCTGCAATGATAGCAGTTTGAAAGACAGGGCCTTTTTTTAAATTAAGCTCTCCATTTTCATTTATTTGATTGGCAATAATGGCGGGTAAATGGATATGGCTTATGGCGACTGCTACTCTTTGAGAGATATCCTTGGAGCTGACATCTACCATTGTAGGGAGATTATTATCATCGATATGGTTAAAGCTCATTTTACCTATCCTCCAATCTCATTCATTTTAAGATTATTGCTGTGAAGCCTAGTATTTGGTTTTTTTTCAATTAATTCTTTTAAAGTCATCTCATAATCAACAAGGGGAAGGTCACTTAGATTTGGTCCTTCATTAATCATGATACAAGGCCTTAGGGTTCCTTGGTTACTTAATCTTAATCTAGAACAACCATTGCAGAATGGTTTTGACTCTGACGCTATAAAACCTACCTTCGCTAGAGACTTTCCGTCTTTCGTAGCAAGGTAGTTAAATGAAGTCGAATCCTTTGGCATTTCTATTTTTTCAAGTTTCCAGTTCTTCGAAATTCGAGAAAGAATTTCTTCTGCACTTACAAAATGTCGATTGAAGTATTGTAGCGCTTCTCCAATTTTCATAAGCTCTAAGAATCTCACTTCTATATCGTGTTCTGCGGCAAATTCCAAAAATTGATCAACTTCTTCAAAATTAATATTTTTAAGCATGACAGTATTTAATTTTATTGTGAAACCCATCGCACGGGCCTTTAGAATGGCGGCCTTAACTTCCTCATACTTATTAGTCTTTGTTATAAATTCGAAACTTTTTGGATCTAAACTGTCAAAGCTGATATTAATACTTGAGATTCCATGTTCTTTTAAAAAATCAAGATTTTCATCGAGAAGAATTGCATTCGTTGTAAGGCCTAACTTTTTTAAATTTAGGGCCGATAGTTCTTTTACGATTGCCTTGAATTTTGGATGAAGTAGGGGCTCGCCACCTGTGAGGCGTACTTCTTCAATTCCAAAAGTTTTTAGATTCGCTACAATATTAGTAATTTCAGTTGGTGAAAGTAGAGAATTTAGCTTTTTAAATTTTTGATCAATAGGCATGCAGTATAGACAACGCATATTACATGCATCTAAAAGGTTCAAACGTAATTTCTTAAGCCGTCTCCCATGAGAGTCGATGAGTTTGTTATCCATAATGGATCCTTTTCCAAATAGGATTGCTAGATTAGGATTCAAACTGATACTACATTATTTTAAGGAAAAATGTATTCCTATATTACGAATTCCACTTATAAAATCGGTATGATTCACCTTGTAAAAAAGTTTGTTTATTCCCAGGAAGTTGAATAAAACCAGCTGAATGGCCAAGTGAGTTAAAATCTCCGGATCCATTTGTTGGAATTGGTGTTAGCATCAATTTTCCTAGTTCAGAGTACTCAGCTTTAACAGGTACATAATAGGTAAAAGAACTTTTAAAGGTGATCTCACTTTGAAGTTCGCCAAAGACGTTGATTTCATTGCTATTTATAGATTTGAGAATTGATGGGGTTACATATCTTCTTAAGCATACAAGACAAGAAATAGGGTTTCCTGGAAGGGCAAAAACTTGTTTATCTCCCTTCGTTCCATAAAACATTGGTTTTCCCGGTTTTTGCTCAATTTTGTGAAACTGTTTTTTTACTTTTAAATTCTCAAGGCACTCAGGAATAAAATCGTACTTTCCTTTTGAAACACCTCCGGTGAGAATAATAATATCACTACTATTTAAGGCATCTTCAATTATTGTTTCGGTAACCTTTTTATCATCCACAATATGAACTCTTGAAATGTCAGTGAGACCAAAGCCTTTTAATTCGTTTTCAATTGCATACGAGTTAGACATGTATATCTGGTGATCAAGAATAGAATTATTTAATTCCACAAGCTCTGTGCCGGTACTAATTACTGTAACGGAAGGGAGGCGATAAACATTAATCGATTCAATACCTTGTGATGCTATAATTGCACATACTGCACTTGAAATTTTTATTCCCGGCACCAGAAGCTCGTCACCTTCTTGATAATCTTTTGCTAGAGGATGTATAAATTGCATGTCTTGAATATCTTGTTTGGAAATAGCCGCAATCCCATTTTCTATTTTTATATTCTCATAAGGAATTACACAATTTGTATTCTTGGGGAGAGAGGACCCTGTCATAACTTCGAGACAGTTATTTTTATCATTAAGGGCGAGCTGAGGCTCACCAGCAGCTTGGACTCCTTCAATGAAAAGCTCATCGACTTCAGTCTCCGTATTAATTGCTATGCCATCCATGGCCACACGGTTAAATGGTGGCTGATTTCTTGAAGCTGTGATTTTTTCTGCGAGAATTCTCCCTGTAGCATTTTTAAGTAAGACTCTTTCCATGGACATTAGTGGAGTCGTTTTTAATACGATTTTTTCAGCTTGTTCTACATTTATCATAAAAGAAGCTTAGAACATTTTTAGTATTTAGATAAGAAATTAAATTAATGTAGTTATTATAGATTCGATAGCTTTGTACTGGTAAATTTGTACTGGGCCTGTGATAATACAGGTAATGAATAAAATTTTTATAAAATGCCTCATTGGGTCCATTGTCCTTCATATAATCCTGTTTTTAAATCAAACAGGTTCCTCGTTTACTCCTAAATTAAACTTTTCTAAGAAAGTGGGTAAAAGCCAAATTAAGGCCCGAATTACTATTTTTGAAAGAAAAGAACAAAAAGCAGATTTCTCTAAAAAGATGGGAGTTTTAAAAAAGAAGAAAAAGGTTATTGCTCCGAAAAAGAAAAAACGCCAGACTGAAAACTCTAAGGCAACTGCAGATACTGGCTCTGAAGAACTTATTACTCAGTACTTATCAAGTGTTAGAGGAATTATTGCTCAGAACAAATTCAAGAAGCGGATGGCCAGAAAACTAAAGATGACCGGTAGCGTTAAGTTGAACTTCAAAATTAAGGCCCCGAACACGATAGTGGAGCTTAAAATTATTGAACACTCAAAGTTTAAGCAACTTGATGATTCGGCCATGCAAACCATCGAATCTGTTAAGAATATACCTGTTATCCCTAGGAGCTTAAACCGAGTAGAAATTCCAGTAACACTTGTTATTTCTTATGAATAATTTTATTACATCTTGATGACAAATAACTACCTGCAAAATGATAAAAACAAACGATGTTAAAACTAATTTTTTTAAACATATTTTCACTTATAAGCTTTAGTGTAAGTGCTAATTACGAACTTCAATCAATTCTTCATAAACAAGCTCCGAGCGAAGAAGAAAATGTAGAATCAGATCAAACTAAACATACTGAAACCTTAGGGGTGGAAGAACTAAGCGGAATTAATAGCTCGAGTGGCTCAATTGATGATGTTCTTCGATTAAGTTCAGCTGCAACAACAGCAAGGGGACCTAGAAGTTCCGGTGAAGCTCCACAAGTTAGAGGACTGGATGATAATAAAATTTTTGTTATGGTAGACGGTTCAAGACAAAATTTTCAATCAGGTCATAGCTCAATGGTGGCATTGGATACAGAGAATTTAAAAGCAGTAAAAATTTTTAAGTCCGCAACGAGTATTTCAAACTCTGGAAGTCTTGCTGGCGGTGTAAACTTTGTAACTAAAGATGCAAAAGATATTTTGAAAAAGGGCCAAAATGTAGGAAGTGAATTTAAGCTCCAACATAATAGTGCAAATCAAGAGAGAATGATTAATGGAAAAACGGCTTTTTTAAAAGGGAGTTATTCTGGATACATAAGTTTAACTTCAGCGAGTGCAGAGGAACTAGGGCTTAATAACGGTGAGAAACTAAAATTCTCATCATATGATGATTTTGCTGCACTTTTAAAATTGAAATATAAGAGCTTTGATTTTAAATATGAATATTTTGAAAGGGAAGATGATGCTCCAATTGATCCTTCTTTGACACCACCCAACTCAATTAGAAGTCTCTTCGCTGATAATAAAACAACTAAAAATAATATTTCATTAAAGTATGAAAAGAAGAGTCACTTTAATGCGCTTATATATTTAAATGAATACGAATCAATAAAAGTCCGAGAGGATAATAACCAAGTCGAAACACGAGATATTGAAACTATTGGATTTAAAATAAATAAAGAACTAAACTCTTGGAATATAGGAGCAGAAACCTATATTGATAAATTAAGTGCAGATATAAACGGACAAAAAATTATCTCTTACCCAAATGTTCAAGGTCAAAATAATGTTTTCTTCATTGAAAATCATTTGGATGTTACAAATAAATTGAGAATCTCTCCTGGACTTCGTCATTCGAGCTATCACTTATCATCCGAGGAGAATATGCCAAAGAAGAGTAGTGAAGCCTTATCTAAAAAGTTAGAGATGAATTATCAAGCAACAAAAAATCTAAATACGTACGTTTCATATTCTGAAGGATTTAATTCTCCTCGGGTTAATGAGGTGTATCCAGCAGGACTTCATTCAAAAGGTGACGATTTTTTTATAAAGGATAATTTCTTCCTTCCAAATGAAGATCTGAAAGAAGAAACCTCTCAGATTTACGAAGCAGGGTTTACTTACAATAAATCAGTTTTATCAGGAGAGGGAATGTTTGACCTTCAAATGAGTTTTTACGATAATCAGGTTAATGATTATATTCTTATGGAAAGAATTGACCGCTCAGTTATGGATGAGGGAAACGGAACAACTCAATTTATTAATATACCAAATGTGAATCTATACGGAACGGAGATTGATCTAGGTTTTATGTATGATTCCTACGATTTAAGTTTATCTTATTCACAAATACGTGGGAAAAATAAAACGGAAAATATCTATCTAGAAGATTTACCTGCAGACCATTATAACTTTCAATTTAAATACTATCTAGATCGTGATGAGCTTACTCTTGGCTACTTAGGGCATTTAGCATTAAAGCAAGATCGTGTTAATTCTCAAACGATTCAACGAACGGACGAGACGGATTCTTATTTAGTTCATAATGTCTTTATTAGTAAAAAAATAAAAGAATTTGATTTTACTTTTAGAATTGATAACTTTACGAATAAAGAATATAGAAAACATGCTTCACATCTGTATGAGAGTGAAAGAGATTTTAAATTAGCAATTAAATATAAAATAAATACAATTTAAATAGGAGATCAAATGAAATTACTAGCGTTACTAACAATGATGATATCTACCCAGGTTTTGGCAAATATACCAACAGGAAAATACAAAGCAGACAAAATTCAATGTAAAACAGGTAAGGTCATGAAGCTTGGTGGAAAATTTATGATTTATTCAATCTATCTTGATGTAGCGGCGACTAATATGGTGATGACAGCAAGAGCTAAATCCGGAAGTTGGGCTCCATTCAAATTGGATTGTACTCAAGTGAATAAAGGCTCTTATGTATACACTCAAGAGAATAAGTATGAAGGTGAGCTTCCAAACGTATCAGTGAAATGTAATGCAGCTGCATGGACTGCAATTCTAAAAAAGAAGCTATTTGGTGTTGAAAAGTATGGTGAATTTAATTACAAAGTGAGTGGTAAAAAGCTAACGATCTATAATCCAAATATAGTAACGAAGTACTCTTGTGATAGTGCTGGTGATTATCCAATTTATCACTACTCAAAAATACAATAACAACTATAATTGCCCTTGATTTCATATCGAACAAGGGCATATGTACCTTTTATCTTTTTAATGAATACCAAACGCATTCTTTATCACTTCCTGGCCATGGTTCATAAATTTCTTCGTGAGAAAAAACTAATCCAACTTTTTTCATAACATGAGTTGAGGCAATATTTTTTAACATGGCATGAGCACGTACTTCTTTAACTCCAAGTTCATTAAAGCCTTTATCGACTAAAGCTTTTGACCCTTCAGTTGCAATTCCTATTCCCCAATATTTTTTTCTTAACCTGTACCCAAGCTCTATAACTTCAAAATTTTCAGGATCTGATTTTAAAGGGCGAAAATGAAACCAACCCATAAAATCATTGTTTTCTTTATTTATGGCCTTCCAAAATCCAAATTTTTGATTAAATTTTTTATTATAGGATAGAAATATACCCATTGCACGGTTGACTTCAGTTTCATCACTAGGGATGCCGTCTGAGATAAACCGAACAACATCAGGATCACTATCAAGTTCCCTTACAAGCTCTTTATCTTCTTCGGTAAAATTTAATAGTCTTATTCTGTCTGTTTCTAGATATGGATTCATAATTTGATTATATCATCATTCAAATCTGGGGAAAGTATTATCCTTCTTTTTGATATTGATTAAATAAAGGAAAGTTTTCATATAAAAGATCATTTACTGAGGAACGATCAAGGATGAGAACCTTGGAACCTGGAGAAATTACCGCGGTTCTTTTATATAGGGTATTAAGTAAAAACTCTTCACTTCCAATAATACAATTTGCTGAGTATTCCTTGACTAGTTTCTTTTTTTTATTGTGAAAAGACGGAGAGTATCTATCACATTTCTCAAGTGCTCATAGTGTTGAGGCAATAACTAAAAAAATTGAAAGTCTTATTAAATAATTGGTTCGTCGACACATTCTGCACTTTTAGAAATTGAATTTAAAACTTCTTTAGTGGTACCTTCAATAAATTGATCCATAAATTGAATTAAACAATTTATTTTAAAATTAAAGCCATGGCCGATATGTTCATCAATATATAAAAAATTATTTGGAAGTCTCTTTGCCATTTTCTTCATGGCCTTGGCAGGTGTTACATGATCGTACTTTCCACCCCAGATAAATGTATCCACTTTTATGTTTTTTAATGAGGAAGTATAATTAAAATAATCTGTCTGCCCCGCGAATTCATTACAAGACTTAATCATGGATTCAAACATAGGAAAAATACCTGGCTGAACAGTTGTATCCATTATTTCTAGACACATTATTGAGCGCATCATCCAAGGCATTATCGCACCTGGACCAGTGGATAGAAGTTTGTCGGCATCTTTAAGTTTACCGCTATTTAAAAGTAAAATGAGATTGTCAAAAGTCGTTGGGATCGTTTTTATTCGTCCCGCGTAGCTATACATTGGACCAATCGTAAATTCTAAAAATTTTCTTTTATAACTAGGAAAACTCTGTTTGAAGGCATTATACTTTTTAGTACCAATAGTTGAAGTCACAACTAAGTTTTCATAATCTCTTTTCGCTTGATTAAAGTCTTTAAAAGAACTGAATGCTCCTACTAAGAACAATTTATTAATACTATTTGGAAAAAGTAGGGCGTACGTTTGTGCCAGCATGCTTCCGTATGAATGTCCCCATATATGAATTTTCTTATTAGGGCTGATTTGGTTCTTGATCATTTCAATATCAGCAGCAGCGTATTTCATCGTAAGGAACTTTTCTGGTTCATTACCTGGAAAGATTGGTCTTGAGCAGCCAAGTCCACGGTGATCTATGGCGATAACATTATATTTTTCGAAGAAGTCACTTTTTCCAGAAAAACTCTTTTCTAAGTCGTGTAAAATAAAATGGCTCTCACCGGGGCCACCTGGAATGAGAATGACTAATTCTTTATTTTCATCAAGTGCATTTATCGATTCAAAATAGAGGCTTAGTTCCATACCTTTATTCTGAATAAGAAGTTCATCGTAAGTTCTTAGGTTTGGGATATTTGAAGTCTTAGCAATCGCCTTTAAATTATATTGCAGAGGTACGTTAATGTAGTGATTGAGATTATCTACCTTTGGACAACTTTTAGATGTTGGATCGTATTTAATCGCACCGTATGAGTTTTGTGCAACCATAAAGAATAGAAGAACTGATTGTATGGCAATATTCATTTTTTAACCTTTAATTGAAATCAACTCTATGAAATTACAATTTCTTAGCCAGAAGAGGAATTATAAAGGCGCGAGTATGAAGTAATTATATAGGATATCAAAAGTCTCAGGTATGTGAAATTAAGTACTTATTTAGTATCTGACACCCAATAAAATTAAGGATCTCCTAAGTTTTTCTTCTTGTACTCCGTTTCTAGTATAAAATAGAGCTATAAAAGGTGAAGTTGAGGTTTATAGAAAATGGTAAATACAAAAAAAATAGCTTTCATAGATGATGAATTAAGTATCCATAAAATATTTAATGTTGGCTTTCGAAAGGAAATTAAAAGTAAAGAAATCGAATTTCATCATTTCTATAATGGGGAAGAGTGTTACGATTTTTTGAAAGAAAATCCAGAAACCAAATTTATATTTATTTTAACTGATATTAATATGCCTAAGATGGATGGTTTTACACTTCTCGAAAAAGTTAAAGCTGAATTTTCTGAGATAGATGTTTACATGTGTAGTGCTTATGACTCAAAAGATCATGTTGAGAAGGCAATGAGTCTAGGCGCAAGTGGTTACTTTCCAAAGCCATTAAACTTTCAGAAATTACGAGATATTGTTAAAGATAAATCATAGGAATAATTAGATAAATGAAAAAGAAAAGAGAAGAAATAGTGCTTAAGCAGGTTCTCGAAAATATTCCTTATTATGTATTTTGGAAAGATCGAGACTCAAACTATTTAGGAGCAAATGAACTTGTTGCTGAAATCGCGGGGTTTGAAAAAGCTTCTGATATGGTTGGTAAAAATGATTATGATTGTTGTTGGAAAAAAGAAGAAGCAGACTATTTTAGAAAAATAGATAAAGAAGTTATGGATAAGGGCGAAAAGGTCCTTAATATTGAGGAGCCACAATTACAGGCAGATGGCACCATTCACACCCTTCTTACAAGTAAGGTCCCCCTTTTTGACTCTAATGGGGAAGTCAATGGTATCCTTGGTATTTTTACAGATATAACAGAAAGAAAAAAATTAGAATCAGAAAAAGAAAAGGCAATTCAAGAACTAACAACAGCGATGGATAGGTTAGTGTCACAGGAAAAATTGGCATCTTTGGGAACTTTATCAGCAGGTATTGCTCATGAGATTAGAAATCCCCTTAATCTTATTCAAAATTCCTCGGAAATGATTAAAGAAACAGTGGAATCTCATTTAACGACACTTGTTAAAAGGATTAAGGCAAATGTTGATATTGAAACTTCCGCGGAATTGGAAGAGGAGCTTGAAGTTATTGTTTCCATGGTAAATGTCTTGTCGGAGAGTTCAAAGCGTTTAGGGGGAGTCGTTGATTCTATGATGAGGCAATCTTATTCAGATGATACCTCAATGGTAAAAACAGATTTGAACTTACTTATTAAAGAACAAATAAACTTTTGTTATCAAACAATGAGAATAGAGTTTCCAATCAATTGTTTACCAGAGATTAAATTAGAAGAAATTAATCTTATTGATATTTCTGTTCAAAATATTGCAAGAGTATTTACCAATCTTATTACTAATTCGTTCTATGCTTTAAGTGAAAAAGTAAATGAAATTAAAGATTTCGTCCCAGCCCTTAGGGTGACTTCAAAGAAAGATTCTGAAAATATTACGATCTATATCTGGGATAATGGACCTGGTATTCCTGAAGAAAATATTGTTAAAATTTTTGAACCATTTTTTACAACTAAGCCCGCTGGTGTTGGTACGGGGCTAGGTTTATCAATGATAAATGATATTGTTGTTCAACAACATAGGGGAGAATTTACAGTCAATAGCAAGTTTGGAGAGTTCACCGAGTTTAAGATTGTACTCCCTTTGGAGAGTTAGTACTTTTTTAATATCAAATTAAAAAATTTCATACTGGAAGTGTTTCCATCAGTTTCCATCTCAGGCATCCGTCCCACGGCAATCCCACAAAACAACTTCTTGAAACATTTTTTCAAACCACATAGAACTTTGTTTGTTAAAATGAGTATCGATATTTTAAGGAAATACCTTGAACGACAGTTTCAGTTGGGAATTTATCAGTATCAACTTTTGATGGTTCATCGGCTTTTATTGTTGTTTGAGAAAATGAACCCCCAAAACTATGACCCTTTTCTCCTCCAAAAGAGAAGTTAATTATATTTTCAAGACGGGCTTCATAAAGTGAAGTGGAGAAAATTAATTGATCATACATTTTTTTTTCCAGATCTGAGAATCCGTCAACATAATAAAGACCCGTGTAGCCGATTGTAATACTTCCAAGTCTTGTTTCCATTGATGCCCCATAACGTACTGGAGAGTAAGTTTCACCTGATGGCTGTTCAATGTCTTCGAGTCTTTTTTCATAGAATGCTTCAATATGGACCTTACTGGCCTTATACCCAATCCCTAAACCCACAGTACTTGTTGTGGTTGTTTCAGTTCCGGAAGGGTTACCTCCTGATGTCGAAGCACTAGTTGTTGAATCATTCTCTTCGCTGTCTACTTCATAATAAAGTCCAAAATCTGCTCCATAATTACCTCGAACACCTGCTCTAACTCTTGTTGTGGTAATAGTTGTATCAGAGTTTGTTATATATGTTTGAGTACCGCCACCATTTCCTGGGTCAATGGTCGCACTAAATGAACTTTCAACTTTCATTACCGATTGCGCCACTGATACTCCAAAAAAATTTCCAAAGCCAACTCCAATTCCAATAAATTGAGTATCAGCTGTTCCTTCAAAACTTGAAGCACCCTGAACTTGATTTGATAAATTAAAACCAAATTCAAGTGCACCGGTGGATATATTTGTTAGGGCCTCTACGGTAATGCCACCACCTTTACCGCCATAGAAAATATTATTACTTGTGATAACACCTTCTTCTTTGGAATAACTACCACTTCCATATTTACTACTTAAATCTTGGTCTTTTACAGATTTATCGTTGTTCATTGAAATAGAAAAGGTGGCCGCAGGTCTTGAGGAAATGATTGCAGGATTTAAAGACTTCATCTCAGGAAAAATGGATGAATGGGTCATTTGTCCATATGAGTTCGAAGTTAATATAGCTGAGGTAACTAGTATGTATGTAAGAATTTTAAGCATTGAATCTCCATGATTATAATCCTTAATTTTAGTTCCTTTTCAAGTGAAAAAGAAGTACGAAAAAAGCTCCTGATTTGGTGTTCCTGAAGTAAGTATATGATTACTAAAGTGGTTTTAAAGTAGAGTGTTATACTCTGTTGCAGCGTTTTTTGAACTTGGGTATGATTATGAATTAATTAGTTAAAAACTAACTAACTTAGTAAGAAAAACGTGTTTTATTATTAGGGTAGTTGAATCATAATTTTTGTAAGAAAGTGCAGAGGTACGCCTCATGCTGTCGGGTAGGTGGATTATTAAATTGATAAATAGTGTAAAAGAAATAGATATTAAAAATTTTAAGTATGAACCGAATCCCTCTTTTGGTACCGCTCAAGTACCAATTGTACTTTGGTGTGATATTGGGAAGAAAGAAACATCTCCAGAAAAAGTTGAGCTAACTTCAAATATGAATCTTTCACTGTCGTATTTTTCATCAGTTCTTCACTATGGCCAGGCCATATTCGAAGGACTTAAGGCTTATCGGTTAGTTGATGGGAAAATATCTATTTTTAGACTGAGAGATCATGCAAAACGATTTAAAAATTCAGCAAAAATAATGGGACTACCTGAAATAGATGAAGACGTTTTTGTGGAGTGTATTGAAAAATTTGTTAAAGCTTGTGAAAAAATGGTGCCTTCAGAAGAGGGGCATAGTCTATACATTAGACCCTTAATGTTTGCTAATGATTCAATGATAAAAGTACGTTCAGGAGAAAATTTCAGATTTGCTGTTATGGCGTCAGTTGTTGGTCCATATTTTACATCTGGAAATATTGGAAGTCGTATTTTGGTCAATAAAAACTTTGTAAGGGCATTTTCCTTTGGAACTGGTGAAGCAAAAACGGCTGCCAACTACGCTTTGAGCCTACCAGCACTTCAGTATGCTCAAGCAAATGGTTTTGAGCAGGTATTATATTTAGATGCCACAACAAAAACAAAAATAGATGAACTTGGTGGAATGAACTTCTTTTTGATTAAGGAAGGAAAAATAATTACCCCCAAATTAAATGGAACAATACTAGCTGGTGTTACAAGAAATTGTATTATCGAAATTGCTAAACATTTAGGTATTGCTATTGAAGAACGAGATATTACCCTTTCTGAGGTTTTAGGAACTCCTGATAAAAACTGTGTTTTTGCCTGTGGAACGGCTGCGACAGTAGTTCCCATTGTTGAAATAGGTACCCAGGATAACTTTGACGATGAAATTAAATGCTATAAATTTTTTGTTAGTCCAATCTTAGAACAAATTCGAAATGAACTGATTTCTGCTCAGTCAGGAAATAGTCCACTGAGTAAAAAATGGTTAACATATATAAATTAATAACACTGAGGTAGACAATTAGTGTGGAGAAGAAAATGAAGTCAAAAAATATTATTAATGTAAGAAATGCAAATATCAAAGAGATAAAAGATATAATTAAAGTCGTCGATCTCGCTTATCAAGACCTTGGTTCGTATACAGAAGATATGATTAGAGGACAAATTACAAATTTCTCTGAAGGATGTTTTGTTGTTACTCAAAATGATAAAATTATTGCATATTCCGCTAGCCTCATTATCAGTGAGAAAAAAGCCCTAGAAAAACATACCTGGAATCAAATAACAGCAGGTGGATTTGCTTCAACTCATAATGAGGATGGAGATTATTTGTATGGTTATGAAACGTGTGTTTTACCAGGACTTAGAGGTTTAAGAATTGGGCAAAGAATTTATAATGCTAGAAAAAGGCTAGTTCAATTTTATCAGTTAAAGGGAATTATATTTGGTGGAAGAGTTCCCAACTATCATAAGAAAAAAAATAAAGTAAAAACCATCGAAGAATATTTAGAACAAGTGAAACTAAAAAATATTAGTGATCCTACTCTTGGGTTCCACTTAAGGAGAGGTTTTGAAATTATTGGGGTCTTAAAAAATTACCTTCCACAGGATTATGAAAGTTTAGGATATGCTGTACATTTAAAATGGGATAACCCTGAGTATGAAGCAACCTTTACAGGCAAGAATAAACCATTTCGTCAAAACTCCGTTAGGATTGTTTGTGTTCAATATCAGCAGAGAGCAGTGTCTAGCTTTGAAGAGTTTGCAAAAATTGTAGAGTACTATGTCGACGTGGCAGGAGATTATCGTGCTGACTTCTTACTTTTTCCTGAACTCTTTACGATGCAACTTTTATCTATCGAGAATGAAGAAGTTAAACCAGATGTGGCCATTAAAAGAATGACCGCTTATACAACTCGAATTAAGGATTTATTCCATAAATTATCTATCGCTTATAACGTAAACATTATTGCTGGTTCTCATCCTACAGAGTTTGAGGGAAGTATTAGAAATATTTCTTATATTTGTTTAAGAGACGGAAGTGTCCATGAACAATCCAAAATTCATCCAACTCCAGATGAGAAATACTGGTGGAAAATTGAAGGTGGTGATCAGGTGAAAGTTATTGATACAGATTGTGGGCCAATTGGTGTTTTGATTTGTTATGATAGTGAGTTTCCTGAACTGACAAGGCATCTCGTAAACCAAGGGATGCAAATGCTCTTTGTTCCTTTTCTAACAGATAACAGGCAAGGTTATTGCAGGGTTCGCTATTGTTGTCAGGCAAGAGCAATAGAGAATCAAATTTATGTTGCGATGGCCGGAAATGTAGGTAACTTACCTAGAGTTAAAAACTTGGATATTCAATATGCACAAAGTGCTATTTTTACACCCTGTGACTTTGCTTTTGCAAAAGATGGGATTGCCGCAGAGGCAACACCTAATGTAGAAATGGTGACCATTGCAGATGTTAGAACAGATATCTTATTAGAAGCAAGATCTCATGGAGCCGTTCAGAACCTAAAAGATCGTCGCCACGACCTATACTCTGTAAAGTGGAACAAGTAGATACCAGTTATGCTAGTACTGGTAATGGGACATCGATTAGCTTTAGCACGGGCCTTAGAGAAATTAGAAATTCCCTATTTATTATGGAGTGAAAAGCCCGTTTTAAATAAGCTTAAAGCGGGGAAAGTCATTTTAAGTGAATTTCCAACAACCAAGGAAGAAGTCCTTGAGCAAATTTTAGATGGTTTTAATATCACTCATGTTATTGCAGCGGTAGAGAAGTCAGTAATTCCAGCATCAAATATTAGACTTTGGTTTAAATTAAAGAGAAATCCTCATAACCTTATCTTGAAGTGTACTGATAAGTATAAAATGAAATCATATTTATTTGAAAAGAATATACCCATGACTGAATTTTGTTCTGGAAGAAAATTATCTCAAGATGAAATTATTGAAAAAGTAGGTTGGCCTGTTATTTCTAAACCTAGGCTTAGCTCTGGTGGTCGAGGGATAATGTTTCTAAATAGTAAAGAAGAAATGGCCCTGAATAAATCTTCGCAATGCTATTACGAAAAAGCTATTACTGGCACAGAGGGAAGTATTGAATCATTTATTCATAATAATAAAATTGTCTTTTCCAACATCACCGAATATTTCAAAAATGGTTATTGTAATAAGGTACCAGGAAGATATTCAGAAGAAATAGTAGAAAAGATAAAAAATCTAAATAAAGATGTGTTAGAGGCCTTGAATATAAAATGGGGGATGACGCATCTAGAGTACTATAATACCGAGACAGGGCTTTATTTTGGAGAGGTTGCCCTAAGACCACCTGGTGGCCATATCATGGATGCCCTGAGTATGGCCTATAATATTGATTCTTGGGAGCTATTTATCAAGGTAGAACTAAACTTACTTGATAATTGCGAAGTGTTTCAAAAGTCTTTCAGTTCAACTGTTTTAATCCATCCTGGAGAAGGTATTATAAAAAAAATTGAGGGGGTGGAAGAAGTTCAATCCTTGAAAAGTATTCAAAAGTTTAAGCTCAACATAAAGGTCGGGGATACTATTGGAAAAAGAGAAGGTGTTGGTCAAAATTATGGACATGCTTTCTTTTGTAATGAATCATCCGCGGAGCTTGATAAGGATTTAAATAAATTTTATTCAAAATTAAAAATTCACCTAGTTTGACCCTCTGTCGACAGGAATTTTTGTATATGTTATAGTATGTTAAGATATAATTGTATGCGAAAGTACTTACATCACAAATACCGGGGTAGCAGCATTGGATGAACTTAAAGTAGAAGTTAATGTTTCGACATTAATAAATAATATAAAAGAAGCTATCGAGCTTTATTCTAGTGATGAGGGTGCAATACATGCATTCGACTTAAAAGAAACACTTCTTGAAATTCGAGATACTGAGGAAGAACTTTATTTATCAACAATGAAGACGATTCCCAATGAACTTCTAGCAGATATTATCTCAGAATTACCCTCGCATCTTCAAGAAGAAGCATCAAAACGTTTTGGAATTAAAAAATTAGCAAGAATTACGACCGAAATGGATACTGATGATGCTGCTGACTTTCTGAGAAATATTGGTGAGAAAAATATTTCTCGCGCTGAAAATATCCTTCAAAAAATTAATCCTGAAGATCAAAAAATCATTAGAGACCTTATTTCATATGAAGATGATGTCGCTGGTGCTTATATGCAGACTGAACTTTTCTCTGCAAAAGAAGATGAAGTTGTCGGTGAAGGTATTAAGCGTCTAAGACAAATGAAAATCGATGGAGAAATCCAAGAAATTAGCCAGGTCTTTATAGTAAGTAATAAAGGTGAGTTTCTTTGTTCAATAGGATCAGAAGAACTTGTTTTCTTAAATCCATTAGAGACATTCAAAGAATCACTCGAACAAGCTTATATTAAAAAATATGAATTTACGGTAAATCACTTTGATGACATTAAAGATGTTGTCGAAAAAGTAAGTGATTATAATCGATCTGTTATCCCCGTCATTGATGAGGAACGAATACTCTTAGGACGAATTACTTCTGATGATATATATGACTTAATTGAAACCCAAGCGACAGAAGAAATGTTTAGCATGGCCGGGCTAAATGCAGATGTTGAACAAGCGGATGACCTTAAAGAAGCGGCTAAGCAACGATCCCTTTGGTTGGGAGTAAACTTACTTACTGCTATTTCAGCTTCTGCGGTAATATCAGTTTTTGACTCTACTATTCAGTCTTACGTTTCTTTGGCAGTGCTTATGCCAATCGTAGCTTCAATGGGAGGAAATGCAGGAACCCAGAGTTTAACAGTTACGGTAAGGCAACTTTCAATAGGGGAGATTGATTTTGAGGATGCCATAAGTACAATAAAAAAAGAGGTTTCCTTGGCCCTTATTAACGGGCTTATTTTTGCTATTGTCATTGGTGTCTTGGCTTATTTTTGGTTTAAATTACCAGTTCTTGGTGTTGTTATTGCAATATCGACGATAATCAATATTCTTGTTGCTGGTTTCTCTGGCGCTATAATTCCACTTTTTCTCGATAAAATTAAGGTGGATCCGGCCATTGCAAGTACCGTTCTTTTAACGACAATCACTGACCTGATAGGCTTTTTAAGCTTTCTTGGGCTTGCAAAATTGATGATGAATTAAGATTCCTATTGTGGGGTGTTAACTTTTACTTCTATTTTCTTTGGGTAAAGACTCTCAACATTTGCTGTGGGAATACTTAGTAAAGCCTTTTTAAAAATTGAATGCAATATACCATTTTTATAAAGCTTTTTTACTTCAAAAAGAAAATCGTCTTTTATATTGTTTACACCTTCTCTGAATATTAGACCACTCACAAGATTTGTAATGTTAAATTTAAATGGAGTTATATCCTTGTTCTCTGGATCTTTTTCAATTGATTGAAGAGTACTTATTAGAGCGCTATGAGCAAAATGGACAGTTCCCTCATTGAGCATTTCGAATACCTTTTGGGCACTTGATACCTTAATTATTTTCCCACCAGACTTTGTTATAACATCTTCATAAATTTTAGTACCGCCCATTACAGCAACTTTTTTACCTCTAGTTTCCTCAATACGATTTATTTTAGCGTACTCAGGATTAATTTTAGCATTATAAAAGTAAGTAGTTGGAAAATTCATATATCCAATTTGAGTAAGTGGTATTCTTTTATAGTTAGGAATTGCTGAGAAAACTCCAGTCATTATAGAATCTTTGTTTCGAAAAAGATTATGAACTGCTCTTTTCTATGAAACAACCTTAAACTTAGTTTTGTACCCAGCAGACTTAAAAATTTCATTTATAATTATATAAGTGATACCTCCAACCTCTTTATCCTTCCCCAAAGTTATATAGGGTGGATAATTGATTGTTTGGATTGTGACGATCTTTTGACTGCTTGAAAAACTTGTTTGAGGAGTAATCAAAAATAAGAATATAAGAAAAATTGCTTTGTTCATAACCTAATTGTCCTGAGGTGTTAATATTCACCTTAGAATATAATGTAATTCGTTTTTTGTTAAATTTATTAATATGAATTTATCTTTAATTTAGGTTGAATTTTGCCCCAGGTTAAAGAATTACTCTCACCGAGGATGTGGATTTGAATCTAATGGCTTTTTATACTTTTTCTTACTCTTTTTGAAAAAAATAAGAATTAAGTTGGCTACTTGATATGGCCACCAACTTTTATTCAAGTTTATTGTAATTAATGCTTATTTATTCATTTTCAAAGTCATCATGCATATCGAGAGCTTTTCTGACTCTTGTCGAATTCTTAAAAACGGCTATGTGAAACATAGCATCCCCTTGGTTTACGAGAGGTAATAATGTAGATCCTATTAGAATCCCACTTTCTTCGGCAGTCACAACAAAAGGGTTTCTCCCAAAAGAATCTGTAATTGTTGCTAGAACATCACCAGCTTCAACTCTTTCCCCGATCTTTAAACGAGAAGAGAAAGCTCCACTATGAGGGGCCCTTGTCCAATAACTAGATTTGGCTATATACATTTTAGATGCATTAAGTGAGCTTTGTTTAACATTTACGTTATCAAGCATTCCGATTTTGTTCATTACTGAGACACAACCTCTAACTCCAATTCTAATGACATTATTTTCAAAACGAAGTGCTTGACCACCTTCAAACAGAAGCATTGAGATATTTTTCTTTCTTGCAGCTTCTCTAAGAGAGCCATCTCGTAGCATTGAATCAATAACAACTGGAACTCCAAATCCTTCTGCAAGGTCTTTTGTTTCCTCGTCATCAAGACAAGCTCTAATTTGAGGTAAGTTTGTACGATGAATTGCACCTGTGTGAAGATCAATTCCATGAGTACATTTTGAAACAATTTCTTTCATAAATGTATGGGCCAATCGACCTGCTAGAGATCCACTTTTTGATCCAGGAAATGATCTATTTAAATCCCTTCTATCAGGTAGGTAGCGTGATTTGTTATTAAAACCGAAGACATTAACAACGGGAACCAAAATAAGGGTTCCTTTTATTCTTTTTAGAAAAGCTTTTTTTAGTAGCTTTTTAATGATTTCAACACCATTTACCTCATCGCCATGTACTGCTGCACTAATAAAAAGGATTGGCCCTTTTTCAGCTCCCCTTATAACTTCGACTGGAATCGTTAATTCGGTGTAATCGTATAACGCTGCAAAGTCTAATTGAATTCTTTTTCTTGTACCTCTTGGAATCTTAGTTCCACCAATTGTTAAAATATCAGGATCTCTTTTTCTTAATTTTTTACTCATGCTGACCTCATTAAAATATTTCTATGGTTATTCTTTATATTATTATACTTATTCACTTTCTATTTCAAACAATAGAGTTGATTCAATATATTTAAGATCAAGGTCTAGTTGTTCACGATTATGAGACCAAAATAAAATATGTCCAACTTCGTTACTTGTATTTTCGTGTGCGAGGATAGTTTCTCCAACTTCAATTCTTAAGGCAAACTCAAAGATACCTTTCAACTTATCTTTAATCTCTTTTACACCATGGATTGCCTTCACCTTTCCTGGACCAGGATGAATCATGTAAACAGCAGCACAGCCATTTTTAACAGGTGAAAAATCTGTAGGATTATCACCGCAGCTTAGGTTCACAAAAAGCTTCCACGAATCAATGGAGTATACCTTTTTGATGAGATCCATATAGTATCCACCAGGTGGCCTAATTGCTATTTCACCAAATACTGGGCCATCTTCAGTTAGGTAGAATTCAGCATGTGTCATTCCACGGTCCACGCCAAACTTTTCAATGATTTTATTATTCATTTCTAATATTTGAGATTGTAACTTAGCTTCTAATTGGGCAGGAACAACGGAAATTCTCCACTGATGAAGGTATTCTGTGATATTTGTAAATACTGGCTTTCCATCCTGAACAAAAGTTTCGACACTTACTTCAGAGCCTTTTACGAATGCTTCAGCAAGTAAGCCTGGCTCCATAAATGCTTCTACATCTGTAAGAGTTTTGGCAACTTTGACATCCCGTGCTCCAGAGCTATCAACTGGCTTTATTACAAGGGGAAGCTCAAGATATTTTTTTAATTCCTGAGCTGTTGTACCCTCATTAATCATTTTGTATTTGGTAATGGGAATATCAAACTCGGTTGCGAGGTCTTTCATTACCAATTTATTGTGAAACCTTTCCGTTACATCTACCGCTAATCTTTTCAGTTTTAAATGCTCCCTTACTCTGGCCCCAAGGGTAACTGTCTTTTCTGTTGTGGTAATTACACGTTGAATTTTATATTTCTTAAGTTCGTTAATAACACTTTGACTTAGACTTAATTCACTTTCATCATAAAGCTCTTCGAGCCAGCCTTCCAAATTCTTCTTACGCTTTTCATGAAGTTCGCCATCACTCCAAAGGACAACCTTATGGCCTAATTTTAAAGCTGCTTTATAACACTGTCTTCTTACGCCAATAATTAAAATACATTTTTTCATTTTTTACCTTATACTTCTTAGTTCCCCTATATTGTCACAGAATTCATGTGAGCTATAGCGAAATTTGAAGTATTCCGTCGTCTAATTTATCCTCGATGATCTTTGGGCGACAAAAGATTACTTGGGCATGAATTTTGGGAGTATCTAGGATCTCTTTTTTTATCTTTTCGATTCGAGAAAAAGCCAAGACTAGGGCATCATTTTTACTTTGACTTGGACCTTTAACTCCTTTCTTGAACTCATTAATTGTGGCCAGAGGACAGAAGACAAAGCTTAACTTCTTATTAGCGACTAAAAATTTCTTAACAGTTAGAAGGGTCGGCTTCGAACTACTTTTTATAATATCTGTTTGAGCTTCAAACTCTATATCCTGAAATTTCGGCTTGGTTAGGAATCTATAACCACCATTAACAAGCATAAGTGCGTTACCTGGAGAAAAGGGAATGTTGGAGACCAGGAGTGGTAGGAATTGGGTTGCGGCCTTAGTTGCTATTATTGAACTTAATTTAGACAAGATTACAGAACCCAGCCCAGTGGACAAAAGTGGCATGAAGCCAAACTTTGGATTACGTTCATCCCCTGAGATATCAAACTCTAACTCAACTGCTCCATTATCATCTCTGATTATTGATACTGCTGTTTTGAATGGAAAAGTCGTATCCTTCTTAATCTTTTTTCCTGACTCATTCTCGTCGTCAATTTTGAACTGATTTAGTACTACTTTTCCCTGCCCCATGGTCTTATGCTTATGGGTAAGTAAATTTATATCTAGGTTTAATTTACCTGTTTCAATTTGGTAGCCTAGTATGGCCTCAAAGGTTTTAGAAAATGGAAGTAGATCAATATTGGAAAAGTTTATATCAAGGGTTTTCTTATTACCTTTATATTGTTCTTCAATTTTTATCAAGCCTCCATGATTATATTGTGTTGAAAGTACCATGGGCGATTTTTTTTCGTTAACTGAACTTGGTTGGAAAAAAATAAAATCTTGGAGTTGAACTTTGGTGTTCTTTGACTCCATTTTCTTTGCTTCAAATTGTGAATTTTTTATAGAAAGGATCAAGTCATTAAATGTAATATCATCCGCAGATATGGAAATACCTTCTTCTGTTTGCTCAGCGGATGCATTGCTTATCTTAAGATCATGTGAGTAGTAATCAATGATTTTTGAGTCTTTTGAAAATAACTTAAATTCAGTTATGTTAAGTTCAGATGATACTTTAAAGGCATTTTTTTTAAAAGTTACTTCAGTCTTTGTTTTGAGTAGGCCTTCTATATTTCCGAGGAAATGAGGTTTAAAGAAATTTATTTCCTGTAAATCAAATCTCTGGGTTTCGATAGTCAATTGTGCTGATGGCTTTGATAAGTAGTTATTTAGGGTCCCATTTAATTTAACCTCAGAGGAATTAAGACTCAAACTTCCTGAGACTATTGTGTTCTCTGAGCTGTCGAAAGAAAATAAATCTGTGATTAATAGATTTTCTATCTTAAATAAAGGTCCATCTATGAACTGGATATTTGATTGGGTAATATTTAGTTTTCTAATAACAACACCCCATTCACTTTGTTCCTGAATTTTATTATTTGAAGTAACTTTAGGCTTTTCCAGATTGACTATGGAATAGCCATTATCCGTCTTAAGGATTTTTGCTTGAATGCGATTGATATTTAAATGCGAAACAACTATTCTTTTCTTTAAAATATTCATCAAAGAAAGCTCGATTGAAATTTCTTTAATATAGTGGTTATCATTAAAGGAAAGTCCCTGAAAATTCATCATTAAACCGAAAGGTTCGAATGCTACTTCTTGGGTATTTAGTTTAAATCCAGTTTGTTCTAAGACAATTTGATTGATTTTTGATGTCGCAAAGTGGGGAACCATGAATTTGAGTAATAGATAGATACTTGTGCAAGTTAAGATAAAAGATAGGAGTAACCTGTGCTCACTAACTCGTCTGAGTACTTTATTCATTTATTGACCACTTTTAGTATATTTAAAATTAAGTGGATCTTTTATCACATTTTCTTTTAATTAATTACAAAAACCTATTGGTAATTGGTTTTAAATTAAAACCATGGTTTTCATGAGTTTTTGAAGTTAAAGTAGGTTTATGAGAGATTATTAAGAGGGAAGTGTAGGATGAAGAGTACCTGGCGAGATAAATTATATGTCATTATATTTGAAGCAGAGACCCCAAAAGGAAAGTTCTTTGACCTTTTTCTTATATGGGCAATCTTACTTAGCATTGGCGTCATTTGTCTGGAGAGTATTAAGAGTGTCAAAGCAGACTATGGAACACTATTTTTTGTTTTAGAGTGGATTTTTACGGGCTTCTTTACTATCGAATATATTCTTAGAATTTTAAGTCTTAAAAAACCAAGTTCATATATATTTAGCTTTTACGGTATTATTGATTTTTTAGCAATTATTCCAACATTTTTAGGTCTGATATTTGTAGGAACACATTCTCTTATGGTTATCAGGGCCATTAGATTACTCAGGATCTTTAGATTGTTAAAACTATCTAGATATATTGGTGAGGCGGAAGTACTAACTAAAGCTTTACTTGCTGGGCGACATAAAATTACTGTTTTCTTATTGGCGGTTTTTAGTATCGCTCTTTTCATGGGAGCAGTTATGTATGTGGTGGAAGGTGAACAAAATGGTTTTACTAGTATTCCGAAAGGGATCTATTGGGCCGTTGTCACTATGACTACAGTTGGATATGGAGACTTAGCTCCTCAGACAGACTTTGGAAGATTTCTAGCTTCTATTTTAATGGTTATGGGGTACGGCATTATTGCTGTTCCAACCGGAATTATTTCTGTAGAAATAGCCAATGTTACAAAAAATCAAACGACTCGAACATGTTCAAGCTGTATGTTGGAAGGACATACTTTGGATGCCGTTTTCTGTCGGGCATGTGGAGCTAAACTTTAGGGTAATTATAATGATCCTATTAAATGACTTAACTTTTAGAACTTTTTCAAAAACCTTATAAATTCCTCGCGTCCAATACTGTCACCATGATTAAGGATTATATTCTTAAAGGGATGATCGAGTAGCCGCTCCAGTGAGTTCTTAAATTTTACCTTGTCATTTATCATTAACCTTAGAAATCGACTCATGCCAAGTTTATGATAGGCACCTGCTAGAGTTAAAGCAATTCGAGTTGAGTAGTTCATCTCATGATGCATATTAAATAGGATATCAGTTATGATTAGAGTTTCAGAAGGGACATGATAAAAGCAGGTTTCACTTAATTTGAAATTACCTTCAATAGGTATGGCAATTATATCATCACCAAGGTTTAGCTCTCTGGACCTTATTAAGCTTACTCCAGATTGTTGTTCACTTCTTTTGGGACCATAAAACTTTGCTTCAGGAAAAACGGCTTTCATTTTACTTATGTTTAAATTATGAAAATTATTTGGAGCTATAAAGACTTTATTTAATGTGTCTTTTTTTAGTTCCTCAATGACATTGTTCTCAAAGTTTGCAGGTGATATAATTATAATATCTTCCCCGGTTTTTATTAAAACAGATTTCGCTTTAAATTTAACTCCAAAACCAGCATTAGCAATATACGGGTAAGTTGATAGACCATTTTTAAAAATCATTTTAATTCCTTATATGATGTTAACTCCAGCAATGTAGGCATGTGAATAAAAAAGGATTCCATGGACCACTATGCCAGCGCATAAACAGATTATACTATTTTTAACCTTAGCTTGTGTTTTTATTAATCCATCTCTTTTTAGAATTCCAAAAATCATAATCAAACTAAAAAGAAAGAGTGATGTGAAAAAGGCAGTATGATTTAAATGTTGGTTAACCATGATATGAGAAAATGACCATATTAAAATACCTAAGAGCATCGGGTGTTTAAACCACTTTTTAAAGTGATTCCTTGGGATATAAGCTGAAATAATAAGTATGTTAGCTATTAGCATTATGATGTGTATATTCTTAAAGAAAGAGAAGTTTATTGTTTTATGAACTTCTCCTGAATTAAATCTCGCAAAAAGCATAAGGGATAAACCAATAAAGGCTAAAAGTGAGTAAATTAACTTGTATTTTTTTTCGCCTATCCTCTCAAGCAATTTACCTCTTCTAAGCTTTGATAGAGAAATTAGGTGAACTCCCAAAAAAATTATAAATCCAAAAATAATAAAATACATTTTAACCTCGTCAATCTGAGTTGACTATATGGTAAGCTTAGCTTGACGAGTTTGCAAGAACTTTCTATTATGAACTTATGAAAAGAGAAGAATTTGAGCAACTTAAAGAATCTAGTATTGGGCATTCACTTATTAAGGCCGGTCGATTATATACGGATTATTCCTTTACAGTCCTTAAAGAATCAATAGGTTGGGGAGAGTTAAAACCATCACATCTTCAATTGTTCGCTTATATTCCTTTTGAGGGAATAACAGTGGTAGATTTAGCCACCAAAATGAAAATTTCCAAACAGGCCGTATCAGTTTTAGTGAATGATTTAATAGAGGCGAAAGTCTTTTTAAAGAAATCTCACCCAACAGACAAGCGATCCTTCTTAATTACATTTAACGAGAAAGGTGATCGAAATATTTTTAAAGGAATGAAGCTTCTAAAGGAACTTGATGATGAGTTAGAGCTTATAGTTGGAAAGAAGAATACGAAATTAGTTCAGAGCTCTCTTTTGAAAATTATCGGTGCCCTCACTAAATAGTAATATCGAAAATATGAATTTTTAGAAGGCCAATATGGCCTTAAAGTGAAAGAATATATTATGACTAATAAAATTAAAATTTCAAAAGAAGAAATTAATGAACTTCCCCTTTATCGCTTTAGCGGAAGCATAAAGCTTATTGATTCAAAAGAAGAAGCTCTTAAAGCAATAGAAGCCCTTAAAGGTGAAACACTTCTTGGTTTTGACACTGAGTCTAGGCCAGCTTTTAAAAAAGGTGAAAGTTACGATATTTCACTTCTTCAACTTGCAACTAGTACTCATGCCTATCTTTTTAGGTTAAATAAAATTCCTGTTATCCAAGGCCTAGTAGACATTCTAACTGATCCAAATATTGTGAAGACGGGGGTTGGTATCCAAGATGATGTTAAAGGTCTAAAGAAACTATTCCCATTTGAGGAGAAAAACTTTGTCGACCTTGCTAAGATTGCTCAAGAAAAAAGAATAGTAAACTTCGGATTAAGGGCCCTCACCGCCATTTGTCTAAAAAAACGACTTTCTAAAAGTACAAAAATTTCTAATTGGGAAAGGCAAGTATTGACACCCGCACAACTTCATTATGCTGCTTGTGATGCAGTTGTAGGTTTTGAAATTTATGGGGAGCTATGCGACTAATTTAGAGCTCATCCTGTCCTTCTTGATTTATCCTTTTTCAATAGTAAAATAATTACCTGGAGATAAATCAACCAGATAAAAGGAAGCAATTGAGTAGACTATTAGTAACATATAGTTTCAGCAAGCTTAAAAACCTATGAGTACGAAAACTGAATTACCCTCTTTATTAAAACACCTTGTCAGTAGAACGGTTTCACTTTTGGGTGAAGTTATTAAAGATGAAGGGGGAACCAATACATTTAAAGTTGTAGATGCAGCTAGAAAAAGTATGGTTCTGTATCGTTCCTCGTCTCTAAAGGATAAAGATAAAATACTTAATGACCTTTATAAAAAATTAAATAAAGAGAGTTCGACCAGTAAACATGAAATAGCCCATTCGTTTACTTTAATGCTAGAACTTATAAACGCATGTGAAGCAGCTTATAGAACATACAGGTTAAGACTTCAAGAAGAGCCATTATCTAAAAGTTCAGAAAAAAACAATGGCATGGTCTATGTTTTAACTGCCCATCCTACTGAGGCGAGAACTCCTGCTAATATTGAACTATTTTCTAGAATCCAAAGTATACTTGTAGATATTTTAGAGAAAACAGCTGAACAAGAATTTCTAGAATCGATTATTAAGCATAATTTAAAACTCTTATGGCTCTTACCAATAACAAGGCATGAAAAGCCAGAAGTACTTGATGAGGCGAAACATCTATTTTCAATAATTTTTCGAAAGGATATATTTGATACCCTTTTGCGGGCAGATCGAGATCTTGGACGTATTAGAATAAGAACTTGGGTTGGAGGTGATAAAGATGGTCATCCTGGTGTTGATGAAAAAGTGATGATTTCTTGTTTACAAGCATCAAGAGCACATTTTATTGCTATAGTAGATGAAATCTTAGCTAAGCTCCAAAATGATATTCAACTTATTAATAATAAGAACCTTCTAAAGAAAGTTAAGCAGTTATGTTTAAGCCAAAATGATTTTAAAAAAATTAAAGAAAACGATTCAATAAGTATAAAAGTCTTTCTTAAAGAGTTAAAAGGTACCCATGCTCTTTATAAAAAGGAAATCGGTGCATATAGCCCAAGGGTTTCAAAACTTCTCGCTATTATGGATATGTTTCCCGGGTTAGTTATTCCAATAGAACTTAGGGAAGATAGTGAACTTATTGCACAAGCTTTGATTTCTAAAAAAGATATGGCGATAAAAAAAATGCTTCTGACTCTCTCCAGGATTGCAAGTGGGGCGGATACTCGAAACTACGCTCAAGGTTTAATTATTAGTATGTGTCACTCATACGAAGATATTCAAAATGCCATTGAGTTATCTAAGCAGACTATAGGTGATTTATCGATACCTGTTATCCCACTTTTTGAAACTTCAAAGGCCCTTGAGGATTCAACTGAAATTATTTCAAAGTTATTGAAAAATAAAGAATATGGAAGAAGTGTAAAAACAAATTGGAATAATCACCTTGAGGTGATGCTAGGTTATTCCGACTCATCGAAGGGGATGGGAGTTTTACCAAGTCGTATCGCCATAGCTAAGACTATGAGGTCGCTAGATTTATTAATTAGTCAAAATGATTTTAAACCAGTCTTCTTTCACGGTTCAGGTGGTTCTGTTGATAGGGGGGGCGGAAGTATTAAAGAACAAACAGCTTGGTGGCCCCAGTCCGCTCTTAGCTTGTATAAGGCAACTATTCAAGGAGAGATGGTAGAGCGAACTTTTACATCTCGGGAGGTTGTTCTATCTGGAATTGATAAAGTTATGACCAATTTAAAGCAGGTTAAATCTAAAAAAGGTGTCATTAAAGTTGATAAAGCGGTAGATGATTTTGCCAATAACGTTGCAAGCTTTTATAAAGAAAAAATTACTCAGAAAGAATTTTTTAAAATGGTCGGAGCTGCCACACCATATTCATACTTAAATGTTTTGAAGCTTGGTTCGAGACCGACTAAAAGGTCAACTTCAAAATCAAAAACTCTTGATTTTAGTTCAATTCGAGCAATTCCTTGGATTCTTTGCTGGACTCAAACAAGAATTCTTTTTCCAAGTTGGTGGGGAGTAGGTTCTGCATGGAATCTGATAAAAGGTGATGAAAAGAAAAAAGCTTCTTTAAAGAAGTCCTATAAGACAAGTGCACTCTTCTCTTCATATATTAGAACATTAGGTTTTACTTTGAGTAAGGTCGATCTCTCTATATTTAAGCTGTATCTGGAGCAAAGTTCCCTTTCAGCTGAAGAGAAAAGAAAGGTGTTTAATGAATTTCAAGATGAGTATAAACTCGTTATTAATTTTTTAAAGCTTATAACAGGGCAGAATAAACTTCTTTGGAATCAGCTATGGCTGGCCGACTCTATTAAACTTAGATCATCGATGATTCACCCTTTGAATATTTTACAAATTCAAGCAAACAAAGATAAAGATGAAGAGCTGGTGAGAAAAACAGTTGCAGGAATCTCATCAGGAATGATGACTACAGGATAATTAAGACTAGTGGGCTTCAATTTCTTTTCCTCGAGAGGTAAAAGAAAAGCCTTGAGAGCCAGAATTACCAATCATCACGGCCTCAAATATTGGAAGGGATATCTTTTTTATGGAATCCCATTCAATTATAAAATTAGCTCCAGTTCCACCTTCAAGGTCATTTTCTGCGATGACAAAATCCTTTGTGGACATTTTTCCTAAAGCAAATGGTTTTTCAATAAAACTCTTAAGGAGTTTTCCATTTTAAAGGTCGTTTCCTATTCTTTGAATTTTTAATCTAAACAAACTTTTAAATTATATACCATTTTTCTTTTATTCTAAAGTTAGTTATTTTAGTATTTAGAAGAAAGTGCTTATGTTTCTTTAATCTTGACCGATAGGTCAAGATAGTGTAAGGTAGGGTATGAGTAGAACTGTAGATTTTGATGAAGAAGTAATTTTAGAAAAAGCCGTCCAAATATTTTGGAATAAAGGTTATGATGGAACTTCATTGAAAGATCTTATAGAAGGTACAGGATTACTAAAAGGAAGCTTGTATAATACATTCAAATCGAAGGAAAATCTCTTTTTACTTTGTTTAGATAAGTATGGAAGTTATTCTAAGAGCTTTTTTTACACAAATGGTGATCCAAAAGAATATATTAAAAAATTCTTTACTAGATTAGTACGTGAAGGTGCAAAAAAAGAAAACACCAAAGGCTGTCTTATAATGAACTCTTGTTTGGAGTTTGCTGAACAAGATAATGCACCGGCTAAGAAAACTAAAGCATTATTTAGTGCTGTAGAGTTAAATTTTGAAAATGTGGCAAAGCTTCTTGTTAATAATCCTAAAAAGGATCACTTAAAGCTAAAAACAAGTCTTGTTACTGCAGCTTTTTCAATTAGAGAGATTTCAAAATTTAAAAAAGATAAACAATTTTTGAAACAAATAGCAAATAATGCATTAAAAGAAATCGACTTAGCAATTTGATTTTTTTTGTTATCAATTTGACCAATTGGTCAAGAATGGGGTTTGTATATGTCATTAAGTCTTATTATTAGTTCATTTTTCGCCGGTGTTCTAACAATATTTTCTCCATGTATTTTGCCAATGGTTCCTTTTGTCGTACGTTCTTCATTTCAAAGGTCAAAGTGGGGACCTGTATTATTGGCATTTGGTGTCTCAATCAGCTTTTCAATCTCTACATATATAATCGCCACCTCTGGTCAATTATTAGGTATTACACCTGATAAACTAAAGATTTTGTCAGGTCTTTTTTTACTCGTTGCCTCAATTCTTTTTATATTCCCAAGTTTTACTAATAAGATCTCTATTATTCTTTCTCCAATTAACAACAAAATTCAAAGTTTTCAAAATGGTAAAATACCAAAAAACAACTCAGTTTTTATGGAGTTTGTTAACGGTTTATTTCTTGGGCCTATTTGGGCCCCGTGTAGTGGACCTACCTTAGCAGTAATTATTGGAATAATTATTAATACTCCCGAGACAAAATCTTCTATTATTCTTTTAGCTATTTTCTCTATAGGCTCTATTCTCCCTATTTTATTTTTTTCCTATGGTACCAAATCCTTAGTTGAGAAATTTCAAAAGAAAAGCCTGGCTAATTCAAATAAAATTAAAGTTGGACTCGGTATCTTTTGTGGAATTATGGCAATTTTAATCTTGTCAGGTTTTGATAAGGTCTTGGAGACTCAACTCTTAAAAATAATCCCAGAATCAATAACAAATATATCTTTAACTATTTAAAAAGGAGCTCTACTTATGAGACATCTATTACTAATTTTTATTTTTATGACTTCCTCATTTGGTCTTTTAGCAAAAGAAGATTCAACCAAGAATATTAACACTTTTTTAAAGAATAATAAAAACGTTCTTGTCCATGTCCATGCAACTTGGTGTCCTTCCTGTAAAGTTCAGAAAAAAATACTAGATTCAATTGAGTCAAAAAATTACAAAGTCCTAGAAGTGGATTTTGATAGTGATAAGACATTTTTAAAAGAAAATAAAGTGTTTCAACAGTCGATGCTCATAGCATTTAGTAATGGAGTAGAGCTTAATCGTGTTTTTGGAATAACTAAAAAGGAAAAGATTATGGATTTTATAAAAACTAACTTTGAATATTCCTTACAGGGTGAAATAGATGCTCGAAGGAGTAAATCAAAAGTTCCTAGCAAAGCAAGAATGACTATGGAGCAGGCGACTGAAGAGTTAAGACAATCTGGTATTATTGGTAAAGCACTAAAGAAAGGTCAGAAATTTATTGATTTTGAACTACCAAATATATCAGGCTCTAAAGTGAAACTATCTGATGAGCTAAAGAAAGGACCAGTTGTTTTAACATTTTATAGAGGTGGTTGGTGTCCGTATTGTAACCTACAACTAAAGGCCTACCAAGATCATTTAGATGAATTTAAAAAAGCTGGTGGTCAACTAATCGCTGTGTCACCTGAATCTATGGAATCAGCTAATACAACAGTTAAGAAAAATGATATTAAGTTTCAAATTTTGACTGATAACTTAAATAAAGAAGCAAGAAAATATGGTTTGGTTTTTAAACTCTCAGATGAGCTAAAACAAGTTTACTTAAAAGCCGGATTAGATGTTCAAAAAAATCAGGGTAATAATTCATGGGAAGTTCCAATTCCAGCTACATACGTTATTAACACAGATGGAGAAGTCGTATATTCATTTTTAAATGTTGATTACGTAAAAAGAGCGGAACCAATTGATATCATTGAATCTTTAAAAAGTTTAAACAAATAAAACCAAGGAACTGATATGAATAATTTTTTAAAAGTAACACAATTTCTAAATGGTTTATTATTAATTAGATTTTCAATTTCTAAACTCTTTGCATGGCCTATCTCTGTAAAAGCCTTTGTAGAAATGGCCAAGCCACTTGGTATTGACCCGACATTTTTTAGAATCTTTACGGGTATTATAATATCGACTGTATGTATTAGTTATTTTACTGGTTTTTATTTACTAATGCTTTCGAAATATAACGAGAAAAAGAATCACTTCAATTTTATTCTTTTTTCAAATATTCTAGGAACAGGAGTTATGATCGGAGCTCTAGCATCTGAGTTTTTATTAAGAACAGAACCCAAATGGCCACTTGTAATAATTGCTGGATTTATTGTTGTTACTTCTATTTTAAACTTCACCTATCTAAACAAAAATAAAGCGCAATAAGGAATAGCACCTGGATAAACCTTTTCAGGTGCTAAGTTGATCTTTTTTACTATATTTTTATCTTTCAGCTTGCATTGAAATTGATTTAACTTATAATGCTTAACAAAGTTAACTATTAAGTAGGTTAAGTAATGAGGAATTTAAAACTATCGAAGATTATTTTTAGGGTTGTGCCTAATTTGATGAGTAACGTTAGGTGTCATGTGAAGGGGGCTTGTGATCCTGAGTTTGGGTTCGTTCAATTTAGAATCCTTTCCAATGTCGGGAGAGGTATTGATACGGCAAAGGTTATTGCCGATCTTCATGGTGTTTCTCAAGCAGCAATTTCAAAAACTGTTGATAACTTAGTTAATCAAGATTTTTTGAAACGCCATGTGAATAAAGATGATAGACGGTGTGTAAAACTTGAACTAACCCCCAAGGGAATTAAAACTATAGAAAATATTAAGTTGGATGCAAGTAAAGCCTTTGAACCAACTTTAAACCTACTTAGTAAGGATGAAAAGTTGGAACTTGTTTTAGCACTCGAATGTTTAGATTCATTCTTTTTAAAGATACAGGAGAATAAAGTTTGAAAGAAATATTATTAATTAGTTTAGTTGTCCTAAGTCACTATTCATTTGGCTCTGTTAATGAACTCTTTTTGACATCACTGAATAGTTCAAAAGAAATTGAAATCATCAAACTGTCTAAAGAGAAAGTATTGTCTGAGCTAGAGACAACTACTTCAACCCTTTTTCCATCAATTAATCTTGTTAATTCACATAAATACGGAAATAACGGAATCAACTCAATTGAAAAAGATGATGAAATTGATTCACAATTAGCACTCTCACTTCAGCATAAATTATTTCAGGGTGGTGCAGAATTTAGTATTAACGATTATAAAAAAGTTATTCCTAAACAAGCTGAAACTCAAAAAGAGCAGGGTTATGCCCAGTACTATAGTCAATTTAGCTCTTTATACTTTCAGGTTTCTTCAAGTATGAAAGAAAAAAGAACGATTGAAGCTCTGTTGAAAAATTTAAGGGATCGAGTTTCGATTGTGAAAAATAGAACACAAATTGGTAGGGATAGAAAAGCAGATCTCTATGCCTTAGAATCCCAACTGTTTAGATTGGAAGCCGAACTTCATACAAGTGCTGCCCAGCTAAAATCAGCTAAAACCAACTTTTTAAATTATTCAGGCTTACCAGCAACTGTTAAAATTGAAAATACTCTAGATCCGATGTCGCTTGTGTTAACAAAAGAAGTTGAGCTTAATGAACGTCCAGAGCTCAAAAATTTACAATTTAATGTTGAGAGTTCTAGGCTTGAAGCAAAAATGGAAAAATCTTCATACTTCCCACAAGTTGATCTTACTACAAACTATTACCTTGATAAATATTCGCCAGGTAGAAACGATTGGGATGTCAGTGTTAATATTAGCTTGAACCTTTTAGATTTTGGGAAACGATCTTCAAGTGTTCAAAGCAAAAACGTTACCGCATCTATAGATAGGGTACGGTATGATTATGCTAAGTTGAATTCAATTCGAGTTTGGAACAAAGCTGTTGATAATTTTAATTCAAAGAAAAACGAATTATTAACTTTAAAAAAAGCCTTAGAAAAAATTAAAATTTCATACAATGAACAACTTAAAGACGTTAAGAGAGGATTGATAACTCAAATTGAAGTTATTAGATCTCTCGATGATGTTATTAGTTTAGAAAAATTAGTAATAAAATCTGCTTTGGAAGTGAATTTGCTTTATTTCCAGGCCCAAGCTTATCTAGGAAAATATCCTAAAGGTTAATGCATATGAGTCTTTCATCTATTTCAATCAAAAATCCTGTTTTCGCATGGATGTTCATGTTTTCTCTTATTTTGTTTGGGATACTTGGTTTTTCCAAACTCGGCATTAATGAAAATCCAAACGTAGATTATCCTACTATCTCAATTCGGTATGAATACGAAGGTGCCACTCCTGAGGTTGTGGAAAAAGATGTTCTGGAGCCAGTGGAGTCTATTTTAGTTGCCATGCAAGGGATTAAAGATATGACCTCTACTGCGGGTAGGGGGCAAGGTCGAATTGAGTTAGAATTTAGTCTTGATAAGGATATTGATTTTGCCTTACAGGAGGTTCAAACCTTACTTGGGAGAGCTCAAAGGCAACTTCCAGATGCCATTGAAACTCCTACTGTAACTAAATCAAACGCAGCAGACGATCCAATACTATACCTTGGTTTAATATCTACAACTCTAAATGAAAGAGAGCTGAATGTACTTTTTAAAGATGGTGTCGTTGATCAGCTAACTACTATTGAAGGTGTTTCTGAAGTTCGAGCTTTTGGAGCTAGAGACCCAATGATTAGAGTGGATGTTATAGCTGAAAAACTGGAAGAGTTTCAATTAACTCTAGATGACATAACTCAAACATTGTTAAGAGAGAGTGTCGAATTACCAGCTGGGAAGTTTGAAACATCTGAAACTGAGACCAGTATTCGTGTCCTTGGTGAAGGGAAAGTTGTAAAAGACTTTCAAAATATGATTATTAGTAGAAGAAGTGGAAAAGCAAACTATATTCCTATAACACTTTCACAAGTTGCAAATATTTATTATGGTGTTGAAAATAGAACCAGAATTTCACGAATAAATGGAGTTCCATCACTCTCAATGCCAATTTATAAGCAGAGGGGGGTGAATGCTGTTGATGTCGCAGATAGAGTAAAGGCGAAAGCTAAAGAGATCTCAAAATCATTACCTGAGGGAACCTCCTTATCAATTAACTTTGATAGAACAGCATTTATTAGATTATCTATTGATGAGTTAATTCAAAACTTAGTAATCTCTGTAATCCTAACTTCGTTAGTTTGTTGGCTTTTTCTAAACTCAATCTCAGCAACACTAAATATTTTATTGGCAATCCCAACTGCTATAATTGGAACTTTTGCATTTATGTACCTGATGGGATTCACTTTGAATACTTTCTCCCTTCTTGGACTCACCCTCGCCATCGGTATAGTCGTCGATGACGCGATTGTCATGTTAGAAAATATTGTCCGTTATGCAAAAGAAGGACATGATAAGGTGCAGGCATCATTTAAGGGAAGTAGAGAAATTACCTTCGCTGTCTTAGCAACGACAGCGGTGCTTATCGCTATCTTTGCACCGATTACTCTAATGCCAGGAATAGAGGGACGGTTTTTTCAAGAATTTGCATTAACTATATGTATCGCTGTTAGTTTATCGTCCTTGGAGGCTTTAACTTTGGCTCCAATGCGTTGTTCTCAGTTCCTTAACGTAAATGCTAAGGGGATTTTTGTTCATAGATGGGTTGATAATGCTGTCCTGTTTACTAAGAACTTCTATATTAAGTGTCTCGAGTATTCATTAATTAATAGGGTCAAAGTACTTTTATTTTCATTAGTATTTATTTTGATCTCTTTTGTTTCATATTTTTATATTGATAAAGAGTTTGCACCTGAAGCAGATAGAAGCTTTATGTTTGTTATATTCATTGCACCAGATGGAAAAAGTTTAGATTACACAGATTCTAAAGTTAAAGAATATGAAAAAATTGTTCAACAGAATAAAAATGTTGAAAGAATTATAGTCGCTGTTGGTGGTGGTCGTGGTGCAACAACAGGAAACAGAGGGTTTGGTGTAATTATTTTAAAAGATCAAACTCAAAGAACTCTATCTCAATTTGAAATTGCATCCGAGTTAAGAAAAGAATTATCTGGTATTAAAGGAATTAAAATAATTATCCGGGACCGAATGGGGTCAGCGATTGGTGGTAGAAGAGGAAGTCCAATTGAATTTACAATTACAGGACCAAGTCTAAAAATTCAACAAGAGCTATTTGAAAAAATTCAAAAAGAAATGACTGATTCAAAACTGATGGTTGGAATAAGGTCAGATGATATAGGTCAATTGCCTGAAATTCACGTGATTCCCGATCGTTTGAAAGCTCAACAAAGAGGCGTAGAGATAAAAACAATCGCCGAAACCTTAAACACAGGTGTTGGTGGAATTAGTCCAGCAAAATACACAGAAAATGGAAGACGATATGATGTTTTTGTTCAATTAGCGGAAGAAGATAGAAGTCAAAAAACTATTTCATCTCTATTACTACAAAACAATAGAGGCGAGTTTGTTAGATTACAGGATGTCGTTAAAATTGAAGACGCGTTTGGTCCACAGTCAGTCTATAGAGAGAATAGAGCACGAGGTATCAGAGTGGATGCCAACCTAGCGAAGGATGTTCCGCAAAGTAAGGCCATGAATTTTATAAAAGAGATGTCTTCAAAAGTTCTTCCATCAGGATATTATATAAAATTTTCTAAGGATTTGGACGAGTCGATTTTTGGGATCTTACTTATAATGATTTTAGGCCTAGTCATCGCCTATATGGTTCTCGCTAGTCAGTTTAATTCTTTCTCTGATCCGGTAACTGTTTTTCTGGCCATTCCATTTGGTCTATGTGGCTCCTTTATAGCTCTATGGCTTTCTGGGAGTACCTTAAATATTTATTCAATGATTGGGATATTACTCACCATGGGTATTGTTAAGAAAACGTCTATCCTCATTGTTGAATTCTCAAATCAATTAAGAGTAGAAGGACTTGATACTAAAGAGGCAATCTTAAAGGCTTGTGAGACTCGTTTTAGACCTATCATAATGACAACATTTACTACTATTGCCTCTGCCCTTCCTGCAGCAGTTATTTTAGGTGCAGGTTCAGAGACAAGACAGCCTATGGCCTTGGTTATCATTGGAGGAGTTTTTCTTTCAACGATTTTCACCCTTATTGTTGTCCCTTGTTTTTATTCTTTAATAGCAAGAAAACGAAAGGTTATTCTCGAAGAGAGATAAATAGGCTATACGTCTAAGTGAAGGTGGTGCCCTTGGGTTTATAAGACTAATGAGTTCTTATAATTAAAAACAGATGTATCCACCTTAAACACTGCGCGTGAACCACTAACTTGCCAGGTTTTCAAGTAGAACAGTTCTAGACTTTAATCGTAATTTATTGCGCTCGGAGTACTTACTTATTTCTCTTTCAAGCTCCTTAAGAATTCTTTTAAATGCAAGGAAACTATTTTTATCTCTTGCATGAAAATGGGAGTGCTTTTTTCCATAATGAAAATGTAGAGTTAAATTTGTTTCTTTATTCAAATTTTTAATATCTAAAATGGCATTTACTTTTTCCTCATTAAGGTGAAAATGTTTAGTTATATGGGACTCAAATCTTGTTTGGGCAGTTTGATCAAAGTATTCATTTTTTTCTTTAGTTAAGTGTACTATTTGTAAATTCATGGTTTATCCTTTTAGTTAAAATCACTTGCAAAGTAAAAATCTTCAACACTTAAAATACCTATGATTTTTTGGTTTTCAATAACAGGCATACAATGGTCTGGTTCGTTTATGACGGCCTTCAATCCCTCCTGTGCATCTAGCTGGCCATAGATTCGATGAAAGTCAGTATGCATCAGGTATCGAACTCTCAGGTGTAGCTTTTTTTCTTTTTTTACGTTTTCATAATTTAAAACTCCAACTAATTCATCATTGTGGTCAAAGACACATACATGTTTAAGACCCTCCCAATCCATAATTCTTTCAGCTGTTTCTAACTCATCATCTTGATAAATTTTAATCTCTTCTTGTGACATAACATCATGAACTTTTAAAGGCATAAAAAGCGATTCCTTTAGTTTTCCTTCAGTAATCAGTTTTTTTGTATGATTCAAATTTCTTATTCGACTTTCTTCCATACTAAAACCTCCAGTCTTAAAATTGGCTTTATTACCAATCTTGTATATCTATTATCTCAAGAATTTGATAAAATTATATTCGATTATAAATATCATTAGTGATAGGAATAACCTATGCTAGGAAACTTGTAGGACCTTTGAATGTACTCCCTTAATACGTTAAATTTGAATCATTTATATTACTTCTGGGTTATTGCAAAAGAGGGCTCAATTCGTAAAGCCGCTGAAAGTTTACACCTAACTCAACCAACTTTAAGTGATCAAATAAAGACCTTAGAGGAAAGATTAGGGAAAAAAGTATTTGAAAGGCATTCGAATAAAATTCATATAACGACAATTGGGCGTCAAATCTTTGAGCATTGTTCAGTAATGTTTCAGGAAGGTGAAAAAATCATTAACTTGGTAAGAAGTGATGAGGATAAGTTATTCCAAATGAGGGTCGGGATTTTACCTGACATATCTAAGCATCTAGCTTGCGATATCTTTACTCCAATTATTCAGAGTAGGGAGGCCTTTGTCTATATTGAGGAGGGAGAATACAAGTACCTTCTACAGTCTCTTGAATCCGGGGCTATTGATTTTATTTTAGTTAATGAAAAAGATAAAAAATTTAAAGGTTTATATCTTCAAAAAACGATTAAAGAAAATAAATTTCTGGTTGTTTGTAGAAAAAAACTTGTACGGAAGAAAAGTCATACCCAATTGATGAAAAGTCTTCCGTATATTTCTTATACTAAGGAGAGCTCTCTTTATCTTCCTATCGATTCTTATTTAAAGAAGAAAGACATTACACCTAAAACAATTTGTGAAGTTGATGATGTTGCACTTATAAAGCTCTTTACGCTTTCTAGCGATTCATTTTCTGTTTTACCAGAAAGTGTCGTTCAAGAAGAAATCAAAAATGGAAGTCTCATCGTCTTAGCAGAAATTCCCAAATTCAAAAGAGGTCTAACTCTTATAGCTAAAAAGTTAGATCAAAACAGAAAAATGTTAAAAATTCTTGAAGATCATTTGATTAACGATGTCTAGATGAAATCCAGACATCGTCGTTATTAATTTGTTAATGAAAGTAGATATCAAATAAAACAAATATCACCACTAAGGCAAAAAAACTGCAAAAAAACATCCACTCTTTCAAGTTGTTCATGAAAATCTCCTAAGAATACAATAAAAAATCAAAAAAATAATTAGGAGCTTACTGGGGGAGATCTTGGATGAATGGAGGAGAGATAATCTCTTGTTTTTTTACACGCTTCTAGCAGAATAAAATTTATGAATTTTTTTGAACATTGAACTAAGTTTGAAGGTGATGAAATATTATCTTGTGGTACCTCAAACGGTGGGTCTTGGTCACTAAATGCCTTTCTAGAGTATGCTTGTTGACTTAAAACAAAGCTCTTCGCCTCTACCTGTGATGAGCCACTTTCATAGAAGTTTATGCCAAAGTAACCTGAAAAGAATGTGGCCTGAAAAATGAGGACAAATAAAATATATCTCATAGTAATTAATATATATGATTTATAAAAATTGTCTATTTGTTAATGGTGCTTTCAAAGTTTTAGATTAGGATTGTTCTAAAGTCCACTAAAACCTACTTTCCTTTTCGTATGAGGTCTGAAATTAGTCCATCTTCTTTGTAATCTTTGCGAGTAATCGCCCATAAGGAAAATTTTATTTTTTCTAAATCACCAATTTTGACTAGAGCTTTTGATTTTATACTATCTTTAGCTACACTATAGGGTAAGAATCCTATCACGCCTCCTCTTTCAACTGTAACCCTTATTAAGGAAGAATCTGTAAAGGCGCCAACTACTTTTACAGCAATTTTATTATTCTTTAAAAAATCATCGATTTTATCCGACATCATACATGCTTCAGAATAGGTAATGGCCTTTTTGTCTTCAATAGACTTTGGAAATTTTCCTTTAAATCCTTTGTTATTAGCCGATACGCAAACAATGGGATCCGTCTGAAGTCTATGACCTTGTAGTTTTTTTGATCGACCTGAGTAGGGCGAGTCACATAATATGATATCGAGTCGATTGTTTTGTACATCTTTTATTAGTGTTTCAAGATCTTTTTGATAAACCTCAACTCGAATATGATTACTAAGAATTAAAGGTCGTAAGAAGTCATATGTTTGATCTTTTGAAATCCAGGGAACTGTGCCAACTTTAACAATTTTTATGAAATCCTCAGAATCTGATTTTAAAAATTGAATCATTTCTTCAGAATGTCGGAAAATTTTACTTGCATACTCTCTGACGGCCTCACCATCTTTGTTTATGACCAGTCTTTTTCCAACTCTATCAAATAACTGTTTTCCCAGGTCTTGTTCTAGTATTTTTAATTGGTGGCTAAGTGCTGGCTGAGTTATATGCAGCTTTTTTGAAGCTTTAACAATTGTACCCTCTTTTGATATTGTTAAAAAATAGTGTAAGTGGTTAAAATTTATCTTGTACACAAATTCTCCTATATAGATTTTGTATTATGTATATATACGATTATATATCATTTTATAAATATGTCTATGTGAGATGATAGTAAGCAGAAGTTAACCAAAGGAGATTATATGAATCATTTAATGACTAAATATGAAAAGAGCTTTGGAGAAAGTTGGGTTGCCCTAAGAGAAAACCATAACTATAAGAATTATACTATGAAAAACTCAAACGTAAAATACTCAACGGGAGAAATGAATATGGAAATGGAATTACACAATCAGTTGAACACCGAGTATGGAAAAACATTAAATACAGTTTCCTTTTTTACAAAATCTGCATTAAGTAAATTTTCAAAAAAAGACAAGTGGAAACTAGAGATATGGCTAGATGAGAAGGATCCCCAGAATCACAGCGGGATTACCTGTGGTCTAGCTTTGAGAAGGGCAAATAAAGGTACAATCTATGTAAGGAAGAAGGCGGTGACTTTAAATGAAGCTATAAAGAAAAGTATTAATGTTCTTGAAAGATCTATTCGTAGAGAGAAGTAAAATTCTTAAATATTTAACATTAATACCTCTTTAACTAATCAATATTTAAACAAAGGATTATTATGAAACAGATAAATATACAAAATCGTAAAATTGAATCACAGACTCTAATGATTAAAAAAAGGGGTTTTGTTCCTGGAACCATTTATGGTCAATCAATAAAGAGTACTCCAATAAAAGCTAAGCGCAATGAACTAAAAAGCGCTTTAACTGGCGAAGGGGAGATTTATCAAGTCATGTCTGGTCGTGGTCCTATTTTTGTGAAATTTGGAGAAATTCAGGTAGACCCTGATACGCAAGAATTCACCTATTTCTCACTTGTACAAATGAATCTTGAGAATGAGAAAAGTTTTGATGTACCAATTTATTTAAAGGGGCAGCCAGTAGGTGTGAAGAAAGGTGGCGTCTTGCATGTAATAAAAGATGACTTAGTCATTGATGGAGAACCTAGCTTAATCCCATTGGAAGTAATTGGTAACGTCTCGGAAATGGAGATAGGGGATAAACTAACTGTAGATGACTTGGATATTCCAAACCGTGTAAGTACACAAGAGGATGAGTCTCAGGTGATTGCCATCTGTAAACCACCTGAGAAATCAGCGCCACTTTTAGATAAAGAAGCCATGGAAAATTTATTCCCTTCTTATGGGAATTAAGCTCCCAATAGATATGAAATAACTCCCACTATATTTAGTTATCAATAATTATGAGGAAGTTAAAATGAATAAAACAAAGAACACAATAATTCTGGATGGTCTTGAGGAACCAATTACTAGTGAGTCTCAAACAACTAGGACAATAGAAAGAAATCAAGAGGATGAGGATTATGTCCCTGTCATTTTAAAAAGAAGTGATGAGGCCCTAAGACATCCCGATGATACTTTAGAGCAAGCAATACTAGAGGGGATTGAACAGCATAAACGCCCCATTCTCTCTCTCTTTTTATCAGCTATAGCTGCTGGTCTTATTCTAGGATTTACTGGCATGAGTGTTGCCCTTGTATCTCAACTATTTCCTGGGGAAGAACAATGGATGCTTAACAGAATTGTTGTAGCCTTGGTTTATCCACTTGGTTTTATAATATGTATCATGAGTGGAACTCAATTGTTTACCGAGCATACGGCCACAGCTGTTTATCCAGTTCTAGATAGAAAGGTTCATTTAAAATCTTTATTTATCCTATGGGTTGTTGTTATGTGTGGAAATATAACGGGCACATTTTTGAGTTCATTACTTATATATTTTTCAGACTCTGTAATATTAGGAACTGCAGGATTTATTAGTGTCTCAGATCATTTATTAAGTTTTTCTTTTGGCGAGGTGTTGATGAGTGCGATTTTAGCGGGGTGGCTTATGGCCCAAGCTGGTTGGCTTGTACTTGCTACACCCCATGCGAGTAGTCAGATAGTTTGTGTCTACATCGTGACTTTTATCATCGGTCTTGGAGGCCTTCATCATTCAATAGCTGGATCAGCAGAAATATTTAGTGGCATATTTCATTCTGAATCCCCTAATTACTTAGGAGCGTTTTCTTTTTTAATAAGCGCTCTTGTTGGAAACCTTATTGGGGGAAGTTTTTTTGTAGGTGTTCTAAACTACGGGCATATCAAAAAAACGCAATAAGACAATTTTTTTAAAAGTAAGGAGAATCTATGAACGCAATAGCGAGTAGAAGTATGGTTAATAAAAAAACAACTAAGATTTTAAATCTGTATTCTTATAATGTTCCGAATATTGTAATAGTTGGAAAAAAAGAGATAAGACGAAAAATTCTAAACATTGAAGAAGATTTTAATGTTTTCCTTGTTTTCTCTGACCCCAACGATCTATTAAATTTAATAAATAAGCAAACGGTGGCGATCATAATTGATGAGAAATCGGTGGGGAATAAAATTACAACTTACTTAAAAGCAGTTCTGAATACCTTTAAGTACCTTCCAGTTTTTTATTTGTCTAGAACTTCAAAACGATCAAGTTTCTACTCTTCTCTTTATAGAGGAGGTCTTCAAGGTGCCATTAACTGGCCTGAAGAAGCAAGTATTCTCCATGATCTGATAATCGAATCCCTTAAACCACATAGTGACACGATTGGAGATAATAAAGGAGATAAGCAGCTATCTGAGATGATCAAAACACATTTAATTCTTGTCAATAATTATAAAAACATAAAGGTTAAGGTTATTGCGGGTTTTGTCTTTTTAGAAGGTTCAGTGAAATCTCTCTTTGATAAAAGAATGATTGAAAGGGAGAGTGAAAAAGTTTTAGGAGTGAAAAAGGTTATCAGCAAAGATATTTGTGTTAGAAATAATAATAAAATTACTGATAGAGAAATTGAGCGAAAGATAAAAATGTATATTGGAAATATTTTAGGGGAAAGTAAGAGAACTACTTTAGTGAAGGTTAAGGATAAAATTGTCACACTTAGCGGATTAGCTTCTAATCATAGTGATGTCATTGAAGTTGAAAACTTTTCTATGAAACAACAAGGCGTTAAAAAAGTTATTAGAAGGATGAAATATAAACCCTCTGTCGTTTCGAAAAATATAAGAATTGTTAAGGCGCTTGAACAAAAGATTAAAAATATATTTGAAGGAGCGAAACATATAAATTTAAGTCTTTATGGTGACTATGCTGAAGTTTCTGGATTTGTAAAAATCCGAGCTGATCGCTCACTTATTCAAGATTATATCTTGCAAACCTTACCTGTTAAGAAAGTAATAAATAAACTATATATTGTAGAAAAGTAGCTAGTAGGTGAATTCTATCATTCAAGTATTAGGTCGTACTCTATTTGGTAAAATATGAATTGAGAACACTAATAAGCTTATTTTTATCAATCGGCTTTGTTATGAATTCGTTCATACCACATTCATAAGCCCTTAAATTTGCATCTTCAAATGCGTTGGCAGTTAAAGCAAAGATTGGAATTTCTTGATTGATTTTCCTTATCTCTGTTGATGCTTCAAAGCCGTCCATTATTGGCATGGATAAATCCATTAAAATAAGGGCGTAATCATACTGCTTGAACATTTCGAGCGCCTGTTTGCCATTGTTTGCGAATTCAAAGTTCAAAGAAAGTTTTTTGAGAATATTTCCAATTACTAATTGGTTCATTTTGTTATCTTCAGCAATTAGAATAAGGCCTATTTCGGCATTGAGATCGACTTTATCTATCGTTGTAATATTATTTAAATTTCCTGTCTTGATGGGAACTGAGAATGAAAAAGTTGATCCAATGTCTATAGT
>JBLIAG010000028.1:0-55104 GCA_047634375.1 Bacteriovoracaceae bacterium | reverse complement strand
GTCATGGCCCCACTGAGAAACACAATGTGCTTCATCAATGGCAAATAAAGAGATATCAACCTCTAAAAGAAGATCTTGGAAAAAGGGACTAGCAAATCTCTCCGGTGATATATAGAGGATCTTAATATGCCCATAAAATACTGCTTGTTGAAGCTCATCTTGCTGTTTTTGAGTAAGTGAAGAGTTGAGATAAGCGGCCTCTATACCTTTTTCACATAAAGCATCAACTTGGTCTTTCATTAAAGCAATTAAAGGCGAAATAACAACTGTTAGCCCATCAAAACAAAGCGCGGGGATTTGGTAACAAAGAGACTTTCCACCACCTGTAGGCATAAGGACTAGAGAATCATTTCCCTCAAGGGTATTCAATATAATCTCTTCTTGATTGCCACGAAATTCGTCATGTCCAAAAAAGCTTTTCAAGATTGTTTTAATTTCATTTCGATTTGATGACATAAGTTATTCTATAAATATCAAAACGAAATAACTAGGAATTAAAGCTCATCTAACGCTCTACTTCACATATCAATTGAATTCAAATCCTTAATTTTCCAAAAATTCACTCTATATTTAAGATTACCCAGTGGGAGCAATGCATTACATCCGAGTTTAGTATTCACATATCCAACTAAATCATCTATATATGCGAGATAAATTTAAACAAGGAAATCAAATGGAAACACAACAAGAAAAAGTAAGCTACATTATTGGTCGTCAAATTGGGACTGATTTTAAAACTCAAGGTATCGATGTAAACAGTGATGTTTTTGTTGATTCTTTCAAATCTGCTTTACTTGGTGAAGAAAGTAAAATTTCTGCTGAGGAAACTCAAAATATTATGAATACATTCCAAGCTGAAATGCAAGCAAAGGCCGTTGAGCATGCTGCAAAAGCTGGTGGAGAGAACCTTAAAATTGGTGCTGACTATCTTGAAAAAAATAAATCCGCTGAAGGTGTAACAACTATTGAATCAGGTTTACAATATAAAGTTTTAGAAAGCGGAACTGGAAATACACCAACTGCTGAAAGTACAGTTGAAGTTAACTATGAAGGTAAATTAATTGATGGGACAGTTTTTGATTCATCTTTTGCTAGAGGTCAATCTGCAACTTTTCCTGTAAATGGAGTAATTGCTGGTTGGACTGAAGCACTACAATTAATGAAAGAAGGAGATGTTTGGGAACTAACAATTCCAGCTGCCCTAGCTTATGGATCTCAAGGTGCTGGTGGAGCAATTGCACCACACGCAACTTTACTCTTTAAAGTAGAACTAATTAAAGTTATGTAATAATTTTTAAGGGGGGCCTTATGCTCCCCTTTATATTTTGGATAAAAATGAAAGACTTAAAAACACTAGATACATGGAATCTTAAACAATTAAGAAACCTAAGAATAAACCTGAATAACAGAATTCAGACTTTTCAAAACTCTCCTAAAGCAAAAGAGCTTCAAGCAAGTCATGTTCTTTATGGAAAAAGTGTTGAAGAATGCACAGCTCTTTTAGAAGAAGTAAAAAGAACTGAAAAAAAATTAACTAGAGAGTAACACCTCCATGACAAAACGTGGTGATATTAAGGCCCTCCTCATTCAAATTCGAGAGGACGAGAGGGTAAAAATAGAGGAATTAGAAAGTTTCGCAAAATATGCTCATCTTAATATTGATCAATTCTCATCGCATAATGTTTTTGAAAAACCTATCTTTGATAAAAGCCTCCTAAATGGAATAGACCTTCTATTTATTGGTGGAGCCTCTGAAGCTTCTGTCTCAGATCCAGACACGTATCCCTTTGTTGAATCAATTAAACGACTCATGCTTGATTCCATTGACTTGGAGATACCTACATTTGCTTCTTGTTTTGGCTTTCAAGCTGCTGTTCTAGCTTTGGGTGGTGAAATAATAAAGGATACCGTGAATTTTGAAATGGGTACTTATCCAATTACAATAACGGACATAGCAAAAACTGACCCTGTCTACAAGAACACTCCAAATGGATTCTATGCAGTTTCTGTTCACCAGGAAAAAGCCACCCAACTTCCTAAAGATTGCGAGCTGCTTGCGTTCACAGATGATTGCTGTCACTCATTTAAAGTTAGGAATAAACCCTTCTGGGCATTTCAATTTCACCCAGAGCTCGATAAAGATTGCCTAAAAGAGAGACTTGGAATTTATAAAGAAAAGTATACCGAAGATGCTGAACAATTCCAGGCCGTCATAGAATCAATTCAGGACACAAAAGAATCAAATAATCTTGTTAAAAATTTTGTAGACCATTTCACAACAAAATTTTCCATATAGCACTACTCTTTTATTTCAAATATAATAAGAAACATGAAAAATCCAATTCAAGAATTAATGTTATATGCACTAGACCCAGGAATAAGTAAAAATATAAAAGTAGCTGATGCAGGAACTTTAATTCAAGATAAAACTATTCTTTTAAGCTCAAAGAGAAAGGTTCTTATAAAAGAGTTAGTTAAAAATGGACCACTCTTATTAACTTTTATAAGAGGTACATGGTGTCCTTTCTGTAGACTTCATATGCAAAGACTTAGAGACTGGGCGGGAAAGCTAGAAGGAAGAAATGGCAGTATTATAGTTTTATCGTCTGAACCTATTTCTGAAATAAATCAATGGCTGGAATCAAATCCAGTTCCCTATATGTTTGCCTCAGATGAAGGTTCAGAGCTAGCTGATTACTTCGGTGTTAGAGTAAAACCCAATAAGTTCTTTCAAGCTGCAACTTTTATTATAGATTCGGACTTAACAGTAAGACTTGCTTACACAGGTAAGAGAACAAAGGCTTTATTTAAGACACTAAATGATGAATTCTAATAACAAGCTAGTATTAACTACTAACAATTAAAGTTTTTCTCACCGTCTTCATCAATTTTATAATTGGCAGCTGGTTTTTTGTTTCCGTTACCATTTCGGTTCCGGTTTTGATTACCAGCGGTTCTGTGAGGTTTGTTTTTATCGTATTTAAACTTACCTGAAGATCGGTTATCTTTTTGAACTACGTTTTCAACTTTCTTAAAATCTTTAATATGACCGTAGTACCTTCTATAAGTACCTTTTTTGGCCGAATCACTTTGATTGGTCATTCTAAAATCATCTAATATTTCATTTTTATCAGCACAATTTGAACAAATCCATTCTGCATCAATTCGCGGATGTTTATGACTAAACCTCTCAACATCTGGCTGAATGAATTCACAAACTTCACAGAAATTTCTATGGCCCTGATGTTTCTCAGCCTTAGTTAATTGTTTTTGGTCACGCTCATTAACTGTTTTAGTAGAACTTAATCCAGCTTTTTTCAGGGCATCTTTTAAAGACATTTTCATAACTCCGTTTAAACATGAAATACGTACCTAATAATATATTACTTGGCTAATTTTTCAAGTATCTAGGTAAAAATAAAGGCCCTAACTGGGCCTTAAATACTATTATTTTTTATGCATTTGGTTATTAATCACATATTACATCAATTATTGGCATTCTCTTGCCACTCGCATTAATAATTACAAGTTCACCATCGTCAATATTGATAGTAAGACCTCTAAAGTTCCCTTCATTCGTAGAACCTGTGAACTCTTCTCCACTACCACCAAGATTTCTAATGACCCCGTGATAGTTTTCACCACCATGTGTTCCAGATAAAGTTAGTTCTTTTTTACTTTCGTTAATATCAACAGTAATTCCACCACCATCACAAACTATATTTGCATGTACTGTGAAAGAGAAAATTAGTGCTGCTAAAATTGTAATTTTTTTCATATCAAGCTCCTTATTTTTAATTAGAAAATATAATAAATTCTATTACCTTTTATTTGAATGTTTTCATCTTCACTAAAAAAGAAATTTGCTATCCATTTCAATGTATTTTGCATCTTCCAAACCTTAATTGCTTTTAAATTCATAACCTCTATCCCAACTCTTCCTCCACCATTATCTTCATTAAACTCGTGAGAAATATGAGCATCAAATTTTAATTTAAATCGTGGAAAGTATGGTGGGTCTACAACAGCGAAAAAGTCGAGTTTATTATCTTTAATTTTAATTTCAATATTAGTAGCATAGCTAACTCCTGATGTGGTCTCCTCATCACTTCCGAATAGATTACCAAACCAACCTTTTTCAGTTTTTTCTTTACTAGAAATTTTTGAGGTGACTCTTGGTATTCTAATAGTAGCACTTTCCACACAACCATCAATCGTATGATTTAGGTTATAAAACTCAGAGTTAGTTGTTCTCTCACAAGTAATCTCAATATCTTCTAAATTAATTGATTTTTGTGCATCTACGAATGAAACGCTCTTAAGAATAGCTATGAGTTCATCTGAAGTTGTGCCCATCTTAGTGAGGCTTATATGAATTTCAGAATCAAGGTTCTTATTTTTTACTTTAACATCAGGTGCGGTTATTGAAATTTCATTCAGACATGAGTTCTTTAAATTATCCACATCAATCTCTTTAAGTTTTGGATCCTTAGAACATTCTATTTTTGATGCTCCAATCGCAACCTGGTACTCCAAAACATCTAATGTTGCCTGCTTTAGATCGAGTTTTATTTTTGAATTTTCTAATTTCAAATCTTTCAAACGACTTGTTAGAAAAAGTCTATTCTCTTTATCGCTTGTATCGTAATAATCAATTTGTGCACCAGCAAGATCTGTATCTTCTTGCCCATTTAAAATAAACTCTGTCAGACAACCATGTACAAGTCCATCAAGAGAAGTCATATCAATAGCATCCGGAGCATTACAATACATATTGAATTTATCTAGGACTAATTTAGATGTTCCATCACTAATCATAAATAATTCACCATCAAAGTTAAAAAAATCTTGATTTAACAAAAACTTAGATTTTTGTAATTCAATTTGATCAATAGTGAAAAATGCAGAATCATCTGTAAATGGAAAACTAATCCCGACTCCAGGTGTTTGAAACTTTATATACGTTGGACGCATTTTAATTTCTGCATCTAATAAGGAGGATGTATTCTTAAGTGAGACTTTCATTTCATCCCAAGACATCTTCACTCTTGGAAAAATGATATTTCCACCAATTCCCTTTTTAGCTTCAGGAAGCTTGTAATTCATTTCATCAATATCTATAGACACATAGTTAGATGATGCTCCCAAACTTGATCCAATGGACCCTATACTCAACATAATAGTCGTTGCAATAAATTGCTTTAAATTCATAAACTCTCCTAAGCTATTTAAGTTGCAAAGAAGAAGCCAAATAGTTCGTAATAATTACGGTAAGTTAGCTATTTCATTATGTAGATTTTTAAAATAGTGGTTAACTTTCATACACATCCTGTATTTAAATATTTTATGGGGTGTTAGTTTTCTAACAGGGGCAGTAAGTTTTTCAATGATGGCTGAAACTAATCGTTAAAGTTGCAAGAATGTGAACAGAAGAAATTTGCAAAACATTTTATCAAAGGATGTAAAAAATGAAAAAACTTTTAATCGGATTATCACTTTTAGCTTCAATGTCATCTTTGGCAAGTAATGGAAACTCATTCCAGTTCGAACCAGGTGAATATAGTGGAGTTACGGATGACGGAAAAGACTGTTCGTTGATAATTTCAGATGATGTTAAAGTGGAATCTAGTATTAAATATAACCTCATCCTTGAAAAAGGGCGAAAGAGTTATGGAGATTTTTCTGTTTTAAAATTGAATTACGCAATCAAAAATACGGCACAAGAAACAGGTTTGTATTTTTCAAGACAGGTAGATATGATGTTTGGTGGTTACTATAACGATGATCTAAGCCTTATATTCGGAGATAATGGTAATATTGAAAGAGTTGAATTTCTGAAAGAGGCACGTATCTTTGGTTCAGACACTATTATAAATTGCAACTTAGATGAAGAAATTGGTTATTCGATTTTAGATCTTTAAGTTTATAATTAAAAAAATAACTTAATAAAAATAGGGCCTGCTTCTAATCGCAGGCCTTTTTATGGTGAAAAATTATATTGGACACGATCGAACTCTGGCAATATTGTACCACTTTGAAATCCCCCTAGATTCCCCCCACTTTCAGCAGACACCTCCCTGGAGTAGAAATATTACAAAACTTATTATTTTTAATAAAATATAAGATTTTTGTGTTAAGAAAGTCAGTATGAAGGGTTCATACTGCGTAATATTCTTACTATTAGGATGTCAAAATATATTCACGGAAAAGTCAGGACTTGTTTTTAAAGAGGTAGAGGTAAGACCATTAAAGGCCAGTACTGTATATTTTGAAGAACTTAAAGCACAGGTACTTAGGCCATATTGCATTGAATGTCATGGGGAATATTCACAATACGATACTGTAAAAAAGAACGCAGTTGAAATTTTGAAGTCAGTAGAAAATGGTAGCATGCCTAAAGATGCTAAAAATTTGGATAATAGGTTAATCTATCTAATTGAGGATTGGATTACTACAGGAAAAAAGAAGTCACCTAATTCAAACCGTGTTGATTCTCCTAATGATAATAAAGATGTTTTGAAACCAACTTTTAGCTCAATTACAACCAATATATTCGAACCAAAATGTAATAGATGCCATAATGAAGATGATTATATTTCTTTAATCGACACCACCGACTTGGATGCAATGCGGGCCGTGAAAGATTTTACAATGGAAGATATTGATAATCCATATATGAGTACTTTTATACAGGCCATCTATGGTGAGAAAAGGAATATGCCACCAAAAAAGACAAAATTAGAATATCTAACGAAAGAGGAAGTAGATATTATAATTGAGTGGTATAGGTTAGACTTACCTGAGTAGTCCGAAGTCGGTAAAATATTATTAAAATCTTTGTGGAAGAACATTCAAAAGGACTCGAGATCTCGTTTCTCTCGACATGGTCTCCGACTCTCGACTAAATTCTCCCTGAGTTAAACTACCTAATCAAGCCGCAAAATTATATGGTAGCCAAATTTCGTTTTCACTCCAGATTTAACTTCACCAATTTTCATATGAAATAATGCGCGCTCGAACTCTGGCAACATTGTACCGCTTTGGAATCGTCCTAGATCCCCTCCATTTTTAGCGGTCTCACATTCTGAGTACTCTTTGGCTAAATTCTCAAAGGAAACGCCTTCGTTAATTTGCTCCATAACGTATTCAAGATCATCTTCTTCGGAAATTAATATATGCTTTGCTTTGTAATAGGTGGCCATTCTTTAATCCTACCCTTGCAAATGGGTACATTCAAGTAGTAAGGTCTCAGAAAATCAAACTAGGATATGAATTTTGGATTACGCTTATAAGGCCATTCTTTCGTATAAGGGAACACACTACTGTGGTTGGCAAACCCAAACAGTGAACCCGAATACTGTTCAACAAATTCTTGAAGAGACACTGGCGATTATGATGAATCACAGACCTGTTCGAGTCATTGGCGCCAGTAGAACCGATAAAGGAGTTCATGCAAATGGCCAGGTTGTTAAAATAATGATCCCAAAGAATGTTCATCCAGTAAATTTAATTAAGGGACTCAATTTTAAGCTTCCAAATGACATTCGTATTCTTAGCTGCGAAGTAGCAGTTGATGGCTTTAACCCTTTAATGAATGTAGAGCTTAAAGAATACCATTATTTCTTCTCAACAACTCCTATTCAAAATGCCTCTCTAGCTGAAAACATCTATTATATTGAGGGCAATGAGAATTTTGATATTGATAAAATGAAATCTGCCTGTGAACTAATTAAAGGTAGGAATAATTTCATTCATTTTTGTACCCTAGGTGCAAGGAAGGTTGATCCCTCAAGAGAAGTTCTCGATTGCTCAATTCAAAAAACGACATTTGGGCCTGCTGGGGATGACGTGTATTACTTAAAGATTATAGCAACCGGCTTTCTTAAGTATATGATCCGATTTATCATGAATTATCTTATTCGAATAGCTAATGGGACCCTTTCACTAGATGAACTAGAAATGGCCCTTACTGGTAAAGGGAACTTCAATAATCAAAAGAAAAAGAAAGCTCCTCCTCATGGTCTTCACTTGCAACGCATTCAGTACTTAAAATAAGTTACCCTATTTTCTTCTGAAAAAAGATACTCAAGTAAGGATTATTTCAGACTTAAAAGTTCTTATATTAGAGCAATTCAGAAGCGCTAATTCAAATCAAGAGGTTTAAAAGAATACTTGAAGATATTACTAATTGTGAATATAGCTTTGCTTCTTAAACTAAAAGATTGCCAAATCGAACAGTTTATTTCGGGGCTTTTTGTAGGCGAGTTATTCCAAGAAAAAAACACCCAAAATAAAATTGGGTGCTCATATATTCTTTGCTTTTAAAAAGCTTCCTTGTTCATTGAACTAGTGATTTAGAATCAAACTACCTATCTAGGTTCTCACATCGTGGAAGTCTATTTAGTAAAATATCAGTAATAATTTCTTTCTGAAGTTTTGTTTTTGAAACTCTTTTACTACTATTCAATACCACTCCATTAGAATCCTCTATATATAACATTTGTCTCCTGCTAATATGTTTATTCATTTTAGCTTCAAGGCTATCTATTTGACTTTGATTAGTAACTTTACCTTTCTCATCTTTTTTCACTTCGATTTGTACTTGATCGCCATATCTATCCTGATACCCTAATGTAATATTCATACCTTCAGAACTCGAATCAAACCTATATCCAAGCCCATACATATTCATCTCTAAGTGATCCTTAATTGATTCATTATAGTCAACTTGAGCCACCTCTTCGTTAGCAACAATATTTAAGTTTTTCACGTTACAATTAGCAAAAGTTGAAATGCTTGAAATTAAGGTTAATCCAATTAAAAGTTTTTTCATGATAATTCTCCGTTCATTTGAGTAATGGTTCTTTAAAACCGTTTATATTAAAATTCTTTGTCTTTCTATTTTTACTCATCAAGCCTAGTTTCTTGAGCAACATTTCATTTTTTTTTCAAGTCTGAGCTTTGATGAACTCAGACTTATTATTTATCTAGTGGTTTAGAGAGAGCTCCACCGATTATATACGACACTCTACTTTCAAAGCAGGAAGTACAGCGTCATTTCTTTTTATAGTAAACTTAGGAGTAAATTTATTCGTAGGTAGTGCCATTGATATATCAAATACTTTATAATGTGAGTTTGGTCTTCTAACCTGTAGTTCTAAAGCATCGACTGTAGGTATTACCTTAATCTCGATTCGTGATGAATATAAACCATATCGATAATTTACATATGAACTAACATCATCACTAGAGTAGATACCAACCAATTCTCCTTTTTCGTTTTCAATCAAAGAAGAAAGAATCTTCTCAGTATATGTATACCCGGCATATGTATCCCCAGGCCCATTTGACTCAATTATAGTAGAAACAGTACAATCATAACTGAAAGCGGACATAGATGTTAAAAGTGTTAATCCAATTAATAATTTTTTCATTTTAATTCTCCGTTTATTTAAGTAATGGTTTTTATAAACTGTGTTTATGATTTCTTTGTTGAAATAAGATTAAAGTAAAAACGAATTAATTGTGCGGGCAATTTTCTGCCGCATATAAAGATTACATGGTTACTTTTCAAAGGGTTACTAAAGTGATGGAGAACTTAATGAAAAGTTTGAATTGATAGATTCTTTTCATCAGGAATTCTTAGTGTCGAATGATCTATTGTGTAGTTATAAAATGGTGATTTTAAGGAGAGACATTACGCTCATGAAACTAATGTTTTTATAAACCGATTATATTTTAATTCTTTGTCTTTATGCTTATTGAGGATTATATACACCTAGCATTGACACGAAACAATATTACAAATTGATGATGAAAACTTTATATGTTTTCAGGAAAGAACATGACTTTTCAGCCCTTAAAAATGACATGAAATAAGTCCCAATCTATAGTTCCTCTAAATATAGGTGCTTTTTCCTCCACTTCTGCGCTGAAGTTATCTTATTAAAGTATATGTAGGATTAAGTTCTTAGTTTCAAGGTAAAGTGTCTTTTTAATCTGAGGAAATATAGTAATTATTACAACAAAAACGCCACGCAGCAAAAGGTGTGTTATACAAGCTTCGATTATTAATTCAGGAGTTTTGAATGAAATTTTTAGTATTAACATTGATTATTTTTACTAACGCTAGTTTTGCAGCAATGCTTATACCAGAAGACTACGAAGTTAATGGTAAATTCTTTAACGTTGTAAAAACTCAAGATAATGGACGGACTAATTATAGGTTTTTTGAATGTATGGGAAATATAGAGCAACAGCAATGTAGTTCAATTTTTGATGAGCGTGGTTATTCTAAAACTGAATTAAACTCCATTGAAACATCAGAATCCCTAAAGGGAACTGGACTACTAGCTGCAGAAATAGTTACTGGTGGAATTATATGGAAGCGCCTTATGAAATTCACTCTTGGTGGGGCCGTTAGAGTCACGAGACATATGACAGGTTGGAGTGAAGGTGTAGCAAATGGATCTGTGGCCTTAGCAGTTATGGCGCCAACCAACGCTAGTGCTACTGTGGTGGCCCTCAATACTGCTCATAAAGTCCTAGACATTATTGACCCTATCTCAAGGTTTAGAAGGTCAGAGCTAGTTGATACAGACGAGTATGAAGAAGCTGAGTCTGGAAATGGAATTGTGGTTCTTGGTTATGATTACCAAGAAGCTTATATAATTTTAGATGAGTTACTTACAACAGTTAAATAATGCTATGTCCCTTTCGGCCCGCCAATAATTTGGGTAGAAAGGGGTATGAATATATCAAGCGCAAACCGAATAAAATCATTTGAAGCCCCCTCCGTTTGGTTAGAGTTCTCACCTCTGGCCCAAGCAACAAACAGTATAAATTTAGGACAAGGTTTTCCTGATTGGGCACCTCCAAGTTTTTTACAAAATATGGCGATTGAATCGATCCAAGGTGTAGAATATTCGACTTATGCTAGATCTGCAGGTCACCTAAACCTAACAAAAAGTATTTCCAAAAACTATAGCGAACAGCTAAACAAAGATATAAATCCTCTAACAGATGTACTCGTAACAGTTGGTGCATCAGAGGCATTATTTCTTTCAATAATGAGTTTTATAAATGAAGGTGATGAGGTCATAACAATTGAGCCTGCCTTTGATATTTACTATGGTGCACTTGCCATGGCGAAAGCTAAGACCATGCCTGTCTCACTTATTCCTTCAAAGGACAATCTAGATAGTTCTGCTGATCTGGTACTTGATTGGGATACCTTAAAAAAGAACCTATCCTTAAAAACAAAAGCAATTATATTAAACACTCCTCACAATCCAAGTGGTAAGGTTTTCAGTAAAGTTGAACTTGAAACGCTTGCAGATATTTTGAAAGAATATCCTCAATGTCTTATTATAGCTGATGAAGTGTATGAGCATATAGTTTACGATGACAATATTCATATACCTATAGCTTCCTTGCCAGGAATGTTCGAAAGAACAATAAGTATCTATTCTGCGGGAAAGACCTTCTCTGTTACTGGTTGGAAAATTGGTTGGGCCATAGGACCTAAGGAGCTCATTCGCAAATTACAACTAACTCAACAGTGGGTTGTTTTTTCTGTCTCCACTCCTCACCAACAGGCTATTTCCGAAGCTTTAAATACTGCGAAAACACCTTACAAAAATTATAATAATTATTATGATTGGCTAAAAGAAGAATATACTCGAAAAAGAGAAATTCTTTTTAATGGTCTAAATAAAGCAGGACTAAATCCAATTCTTCCACAAGGAAGCTTTTTCATCCTTTGTGATATCAAAGATAAGGTTATTGAGACTAAGGTTACTCATGAAAAACTCTTTGAACTTACAAAAGATGGCAGTGTTCAAGTTGACAACGCAACTCTAGACTTACAGGATTATAACTTTTCAAGACATCTTTCTTTTAATAAAAATGTTACCTCAATCCCTGCAAGTGCATTTCATATAAAAGAAAATCAAGCCTCATCTCAAGGTTATATTAGATTCGCATTTTGCAAAGAAGATGATGTTTTAAAAAAGGCAATTAGATTGTTAAATTAATCTAAAAATATCTTCCAATCTCTTCAGGATCAACTGCTAAATTTTTATTTCCCCAACAGGTAAAGTGTCCCCAAAGATCCTTTGAACAAAAAGTATCCCTAACTGTAAGGATTTGATTAGATTTATGCATAACATCTTTTTTAGAACTACTAATATCTCCACCATAAGCAGGATCTCCCCAAGTATAAACTGAGCCATCGCTTCTTACTGCTGTAAATGCCTTCTCGGTTGAATAAATGCTTACAACGTCTATGACTCCATTTAAAGAAGCTGAGACTTCATCTATGTTTGCATCACTTAACCCTACTCCCCAAGTCACAACCGATCCGTCAGATCTTAGGGCCGCAAAGGATTGATCACTCGCGGTGATACTCTCAACATCGATAGTTCCATCAATGAAACTAGAGACATAAGTACTATTTCCTCCATAGGCAGTTGTTCCCCAAACTGACACAGAGCCATCTGATCTAACTGCAGCAAAAGCTCCTCTAGTTGCACTTAAACTAGTAACTTCAACGGATCCATCAATCGTTAATGTTGCACTACTACTATCACCACCATTTGAAGAATCACCCCATGTAGATACAGAGCCATTCGAGTTAATTGCAGCAAACGCCCTTTCGGTGGAGACAATATCGACAACACCACTAAATGCAATGGAAGGGGAATCGCTATCGCCCCCATATCCTACATCTCCCCAAGTAACCAACGACCCATCGGCTCTAAGAACCGCAAATGCTCGCTCAGTATTGAAAATTTTAACTGCCTCAATCGTTCCGTCCAGGGCAATAATGTTACTGGCCCCCATAAAGCCTCCATAAGTATTTGAGCCCCATGCAACAACAGAACCATCAGCTCTTATTGCAGCAAAGGCACCATCGGTTGAAGTAATACTAACAACATCAATTGTACCATCAACCTCACCTGATCCTGGAACAGTTCCACCCATAATGTTATTGCCCCATGCTATCACTGAACCATCTTCTCTAATGGCTGCAAAGGCAGAATCAGTTGCACTTAGACTTATGACTTTATTATTTCCATTTATTTGTCCAGCAATTAAGCTACTATCACCACCAACAGATCCTTCTCCCCAGGTAGCTACGAGACCATCTGACCTAAGAGCAGCAAAAGCCCCACTTGTTCCTACAATACTCACGACTTCCACTGAACCATCAATTAAGCTAGAAACAGAACTGCTATCACCACCACCATTAGTCGAACCACTATATCTAGATGCCCCCCAAGAAATAGCGGAACCATCGGACCTGATAGCTGCTATAGCGTCGTTTGTACTCGCAATATTTTTGACATTTATTGATCCATCAAAGGAACTGGAGAAAGATTTACTATTACCTCCTGAAGACTCATTCCCCCAAGTAGTAACAGAGCCATCAGCTCTTCTGGCAGAAACGGAAGTATTACTATTTACGATATCAAGTACATCAACAGTTCCATCAAGGAATTCACTAACTGAGCTACTATCTCCACCATAAAATGGATGTCCCCAAGTAATGGCCGAACCATCTTCTCTTATGGCAGAAAATGCATAACCAATGGGAATAATTTTATCGACTTTAATTGTTCCATCAATATCACCTGATACTGAGAAACTATTTCCACCCCACGTGGAATTTCCCCAGGTTATAACAGAGCCGTCTAACCTAAGTGCCGCAATAGCATAACTATTTGCAGTTAAGCTTACAGTTGGGGTACTTCCATCTATATCTGTAGGAGGTACGGAGCTTGTATCCCCTCCTTTTGCACTTCCCCATGCGACAACCGAACCATCTGAGCGTAGAGCTGCAAATGCCTCTCGCGCCGAGACAATACTTGTGACAGGAGTTGTTCCGTCGATTGAATTAGCAGGCAAGGCACTACTATCACCACCATTCGTACCATTCCCCCATGTTATAACTGATCCATCGATGCGAAGGGCTGCAAATGCAGTATCAGTTGCACTAATACTCACAACATCTGTTGTTCCATTTAGTTCTGATGTAACACTAGAACTATCACCACCACTAAAACCCCAACTTACTACTGAGCCATCTGTTCTAATAGCTGCAAATGCTTCTGAAGTAGCTACTATTTTTGTAACAGGGTTTGTTCCATTTATACTTGCAGGTGGTAAGCTACTACTGTCTCCACCGTAAAATGTATGCCCCCAAGTTACGACTGAACCATCGGTCCTAAGTGCTGCAAAACCTCCAGATCTCGTTGAACTAATACTTACAACTTCTACAGTTCCATTGATCTCTCCAGAATTGAGGTTACTACTATCTGCACCATAATTATCATTTCCCCAAGTTATCACTGAGCCATCTTCTCTAATGCCTGCAAATGCACCGTAACTAGAAGTTAAACTTACAACTTTTATAGTTCCATCAATTTCACTAGGTGTAAGTAAACTAGTATCACCTCCGTCATTTTGATTTCCCCAAGCAATCACAGAACCATCTTCTCTAATGGCTGCAAAAGCTGAATTTGTCGCAACAATACTAGTAACAGCTATTGTCCCATCAAGTTTTTCCTTAACAGAACTACTATCACCACCGTATCCACTATCACCCCATGTCACGACTGAACCATCAGACCTTAGGGCAGCAAATGCACCATAATTGGGCGTAACGGAATCGACTTCAAAGTTTTTATTAGTTAGATCATAGCTCTCTATTAGAACGCATGAACCCACAACAAGATCTTCATCAATAAACTGTGCATATATACTCGTGTTTCCTTCAGCGAGTTTTCCTAAGCGCACCTTTACAGATGAAACCAATCCGTCACTATATTTTAGCCCTATTAAGTTTGACTCTAAACACAGATTATCTGAATATAACTTAACGACACCTTTAACACTTGGAACTTCAACTTGAAGAACAGGTTTAGCTGAGCTTGAGACACTTGTGTATGGTGCTAAAAAACCGAGAGTTGTTAATGGATTAACAATAGGTGCTGGCCCCCCACTATCTTCAGAGTCCCCGCCAATTTGGGTTTGGCCGTTTTTAAAAGCTTCATGGGCCACAAGTTCCACATCGACAGAGCTGTCACAGCCGAATAAAAATAGAAATATAAAGAAAATATTAACTCTCATATCAGACTATTATAGCCCAGCAATACAGTTTCACAAAAATTGAATTATAAGTAAACATTTTGCCCGTTAAGGTGTCAGTATCACTAATAAGCCAGAGTTGAATAAGACTTCAAATTGAGCTTTTTCACAAACCTGCAACAAAATATTGCTATATTTATAGCTTAGATCTAATTTCCATCCAAATTTGATAATACTTCCAAGCTGGTGGATCTGAGCTCTTAGTATGGTGGTCAGCAATAAGCTTTAAGTCTCCAGTTGAGAGAAGAATATTTTTTACTTTTGGATTTTGTTTTAATTTCTCCATCATAGCAGCACGAATTATTCGATAATGCTTACCTTTTTTGGAGGTGCGATAGCTGAATTGCTCACCTTCAAAAGTAACCCAATCGATATTGAGAAGTTTCATTGTTTTATTGGCCAGATCTCCCGCTTTTTTGGCCGGAAAACCTAGCATTTGTGTGACTTCCTCTCTTGAGTGTTCAGGTGTACCAATGGAGTTTCTTATATCCTTAGGGCCTTCTGGGTATTTCATTGACTGCCATAGACCCTCTATAGTTTTATAATGTTTCCCTCTGAACTCAAATGGAGTTTCAGCAAAATTTGAGAGAATTCCAAGCTCATTTCTTTTACTTAAGACAACTTCCCCTTCCTTTGCTGCACTTGGACTAACTTCCCACCAATGAAGTTTACTCTCTTCCACTGGTCGCCACCAATGGGTCGGAAAACTCTTGATAGTTTTATGCGAACAAGATAAAAGAAAGATAAGTGGCATTAAAAGAGATATATTTTTCATATGAAAGTCCTAATGTTTTAGTATTTATACTTAAATTTATTTAAAATTGGAACCAATGAATAAAGAAGATTATTTAAAAAGAAAAATTCAACAAACAGATAATAGAAAAGAAAGAGACACCTGTTATAAATGCTATAGGCCTGTTAAAGCATGCTTTTGTTCTAATATTTCATCCTTTAAAACCAATTGTAGGATTATTCTTCTAATGCACCCGCTTGAGGCAAAGAAGTCTCATATAGGGACAGGAAGAATGGCACATGTTGCTTTAGAAAACAGTGAAATAATTGTTGATAATGACTTTGATGATAATCCTCGCTTCAATAAACTTATTGGTTCAAAGGAATTTTTCCCTGTTCTTCTCTATCCAGGAGATGATTCAATTAATATAAATGAAACTAGTATTGATCATAAATTATTTGAAGAAAATCCCCTCCTTATATTTATTCTCGATGGAACATGGCCCTGCGCTAAAACCATGATGAAATATACAAAGAAGCTTCACTGCTTACCAAAGATGAGTTTTAGTACAAACAAAGAATCAAAATTTGCAATTAAACATCAACCTGCAAAGTATTGCCTATCAACAATTGAATCAATTTATTATCTCCTCGAAGGTTTAGAAAAACAAAACCTCGAAACCATCGGAGATGTTAAAGACACTCTCCTTAATGCATTAGCATCAACAGTTGAGTTTCACAAAAAATGTGCTTCAACACCAGAAATGAATAATTACGGTAGACACTCAAGAGGCCCAAAACCTACCGAGCAGCGTGTTCCCTCCAAAAAGTGGGAAACAAGAAATATCTGTTATAAAAACTAATTTACTTTAATTCGGTATAATTTTCCTTTCAAAAACTATATGACCAACTTCTTGACCCTACTTATTATCAAACCGACAAGTTGAGGGTAATAAAAAACAAGGAGAATATTATGTCAAAATGGACGGCACAAGTAGACGTTAAGTGGAATAGTAAAGCACCAGCGACAGCAAACTGGGATTGGCTTAAAGAATGGTCTGAAGTAAAGTGGGCCTGGTCAACAACTGGTAACTGGGATATGACTTTATGGGTAGATGTAAGTACTCCTGATGAACTTGAAAGCTTTGTACATAACAAACTTCGAAGTAAGGACTGGGTTATGGACACACGCTCAACTTGGACTAAAGAAGTCTGGCAAGCCGCATAAGTTTATTTTTAATTTAATTAGATACTAGGGGCCCATCATTTGAGGGCCCTTTTTTTTAAATTTGAATTTGATCGACTACAACAAATGGATTTCTTTTTCTGTTTTCTAACATCCACTTTTCTGAAAGGCAGCTATAACCACCATTCCCCCAACCTTCCCCCCAGCTATTTGCAGTTATAAAACAAACACTCCCTTCATTTAAAATTTTAGGAAGTTTCAAATATCCAATAAGTAAAACAGCATGCCCATTGGCGTGGGAGTTCAATTCCCCACCAATATTAGATTCTTTTGCAAGAATAATCCCCTTATTCTTATAAAAGTTGGGAGTTAACTTGATACTAGCAACAACGGGCTTATCATTTTTAAGGGATGAAATAACTTCATCCAAGGTGGATAAATATTTAAAATTTTGAATTTTTACAACACCTTTACTACAAGAGTTTTTCAAAGGTATTTGTGTTTCATTGTTTGGTATTGGAAATTGATTATAATGACAGTCTTTCTCTAACGGGATATCTAGGCCGGCCACTTCCTGACTATATTTCAGTCCATTTCCTACCCATGAACCTTTATTTAAACATTTTCTCGTTTGGCATTTTGGTTTACTTGCCCAATAAAAATATTGTTCACTTAAATCCATTTTCTTTTGATTTTGTGCCAACAATATTTCAACTGATCTCACTCCTGCGAACGAGCTACAGGTTGGACGAAATTGTTGATCTCTTACTTCTGGTACTAAAGAGGAGGCCACAAAATGATAATCTTTGGTTATTTCAATTTCAACATCTTTTTTAATGTCCTTAAATGAAACAGGAAGTACCAGAGGAATATTTATAAGTGTCTTTTTATATTCATCAGTCTGTTTTGAATAGCTTTTCCTTTTTTCTTCCCACTCATCTAGAGTCTTACTATGTTTTTTTCTCCACTCTTTATGATCCACCAAAACTTTTTTTCGAATATTTTCTATTTCTATTTTGGCCTGATCTTGCCAAACCTTTTTCGCTCTCATTTCAGGAGGAAGGTCTTTATATTTCTCCTCAAGTTTTTTCTTCTCTTCATTCATTTTAACTAAGATATCTTTATTATCATCTTTTTGTAATTTTACGAGATCTGAACCACGTTTAACCTTATCAGGATCAAACCCTCGCATTCGTGCAATCTTTTCCCTATTTTTTTGTTTCATTCTTTCAATAATCATTTTACCGCGAAGACCATTATTCAATGAAACTCTAGACTTTTTAACTTCTACTTCTGGGCTTAATCCCTTAGTTTTTTGATAAAGTTCTTCATAAAAAATATTAGTCAAAATCTCTGTAAGTTGAGTTTGTTTACTAGAGTTTTGATTTTTATTAACTAATATAGAGCTAAATGCAATCGGTGTTAAAATGATTGAGAAAATTAAGTACTTCATATGAATCTCCCTTAAGGCGATATTATAATGGAATTAATCTAGAATGAGTATGGAAAACCCCCTTATATTAACAGAGAAAAATAGTTTTTGCCGATCAAAATTCCCAACTAATATATAGATGACAATTCATCGATAAATAAGTGTGAAAACAATAATAAGAATTTCCATTTTTTCTCTATTAGTTTCTTGTGAAACAACAAGTTTGCTGCGAAATCAGTTCTTTCCCACTGACACAACTGAGAAAGTCTATGAATCCCAAGAACTTAAAAATAGAGTGACCGATATACAATATGAAACGAATTGGACACAGATCCCAACATCAGAAGACATAATCGAAAAAATAGATAGTTATGTAACACCAAATTATAAATGTGGGCATATACCTGAACAAACGTATGCAGATTACTCTCAAGTTGAGGAAGAGAAAGAAGAAAAGGAAAAGGAAGATCAAGAATCACCACTTGGGCCAGAAACTGTAAATCAAAAGATGAAGGCTAATTTCGAAAAACTTGGTGGAGATCCAATCGCGCTAGATCAGGCCATTTGTTTTTTAAGTGAGAATCAAGATAAGAATTTCAACACTAAAGAAGGTAATAAAGTCAAAATTAAAAATAAAGACTATATGGTAATCCAGGACTTCACTAAACCTAGCTCTCAAAAAAGATTCTTTCTCATAAATAGAAATACAGGTGATGTGGAAGTTATGTCCTCTGCACACGGTATGGGTATACATGATCAGGGCGTATACAACTCTGTGGTAAAACCTCCTGAGCATTTTTCAAATAGCCCCGGATCGAAACTAAGCCCCAGAGGATTTATGATAACTAGTGACTACCAACCTTCAAACGAAAATTGGGAATGGCATATGAAGTTTGATGGTATTCAAAAGGGAATCAATGACAATACAAGAAGTCGAGCAGTTGTATTTCACCCAGGCTATAAAAAATCTGTTTATACTCAATCAGTATGGGAAGGCCGGGCGCATTCAGGAGAAGATCCAGTCAACCTCACTTCTTCTCTAAATGGTTCAAAAAATCCAAAAGGCTTTGAGCAAGGAATGACTGAAGGATGTACAGCAGTAGCTCCAGAGTATGCAAAAGAAGTTTACAATAAAACAAAAGGCGGCGCCCTTTATTATAATTACACACAAACAGAGGCAAAAAAAGGATCTTCATATTGTGGAGAGGCAATAAGATAGTATGAATTTGTATGATAAGTACGGGGGCTTTGAAGCTTACCACAAAATAATTTATAAATTATATCTTGATCTTTTCGATCATCCAGAAGTTGCTTATCATTTCATAGGAGTAAATATTGAAACTCTCTCAAAGCATCAGGCACAATTTCTTTGTCGGGCCCTTGGTGGTAACGTAAAATATGAAGGTAGATCAATGAAGGATGTTCACCTTGGAATGAATATAAGCGAATTTCAATTTAAAGAAGTTGCACAGTCTTTTTCAGAAATATTTTTAAGAAGCGGTTTTGAGGAAAATGATGTCGCCTTCATAATGCGATTTATAGGAAGATATGAAAAAGTAATTGTCTCCTGTAAATTCAGTATGATTGATAGAATTATGATCCCTATTTACCATATATTTGATAGAGTAAAGTATTTCATGAACATTAAATAAAAGTAATAGGTTTATGTAAATACTACACCTTAGGATGATTCTCTCCCCTTTTACGTGTATAACCCTTTAATGAAAATAACTAAAATACTATTTTGCTGCCTTCTTATTCAAAGTGGATCAAGCTTTGCTACCAATTCTCCAACTGTAGGCTCGTACCCTCTGTTTCCCGAAGACGGAAGCCAGAAAATTACTAAATGGTACTACTCCGAAAAAGAACTTCCCTACTTATATCAAAATAATGAATGGGATGAAGTCTTAGAAGCATTTGAAAAAGAAGATATCATCCCAATAAATACTAAAATTGGAAGCTTTTTCCAAGATTTAGGCTTCTTTGATACAAAAGGAAATTTACTAGTCCAACACTTTCCTTTGAATTACCAGAATGATGATAATAGATATGAAGCTTACTTTAAAGGCTTCACTCAGGAAATATTTGTACAGGTCGATTATGGCCAGGCACCTATTGTTAACTTTTTATCCTCTGAAGACCTCAAAGCTTTTGATGTCAAATCGAGAACATTAAAAGATACATTCATTGAAGGTGGTGCCTCAATAAGTGGCAAGTTCGCAAATGGTGAAGATTACTTACTAGTTAATCATAGTGCATACCTCGGTTTAAAAACTTACTTTCAAGATAGATATGGAGAGAAGATAACAGAGCTGGAAATAAAGAAAAAGATAGAGTCTGATTTAAATCTAAAAACTGGAAACTTCATAGTTCTAGTTGGTACCTCACATATCCACTTAGATACATTTATGAAAGCACTACCAAATGGAAATTTAATAATAGATGCACCTACTGAAAAGATTGCCCTTCTTGAAAAATTATATAGAGAGACTCAAAACCCAGAAATACTAAATTATTTGGATGTTGAAAAGAGTAAGACTAATGTCTTTTATAGAAATGCCATAAAAAAGACCAAAAAGATTCTGGAAAAACGCTTTAAAATAAAGGACATTCCAGGAGTATTTTCTCGAAAGATAAAAATGAATGGTTCTTTCTGGGAAACTAAAGATATAAATTTCTTCAATGGAGTCTCTGGAAAAAATAATTCCGGCGATTCATTTTTCATTACAAATGCTGCAGTCGATGTAAGCGAGTTAGAAGATTTTTGGCAGAAAAACTTAGAAAGCTATGGCTTCTCGAAAAATCATGTTCACTTTGTTGGAAGATATAAAGGAAATGCGGGGCTAGACTGCATGGGAAGTCCGTCTCCATAATTTTTCTTCAAGGCGAAAACAAGACTTAATTTATCCTATAGAGAATGGCTTATTAATAATATTCAACCTTTTCATAAGAAACTCGCCATTAATCAAATTTAGAACGATATCAATAATATTGGATAAAATACAGATAAGGCGTCAGATGTAACAGACTTACGTCAAAGTTCAAGCATTACCCCACTACTAATAATTCAAAGCCCATAAAAAAGTAAATCGCTATATGTATTTATAAAGAATACTGTTTGTACGAGAAGAAATGTTCAAATTCAAATCTTAAAGGTAGGACGCTTACAAGTGAAATTAGCAGAAGCCCCGAATGAAAATCTTATAAATTAATATCTGTTTTGATTTTATTATAAAAAAGTGGTGGCCTATACAAAAGAAGTAGGCCCCCCGAAACTTAAATATGATAAGTTTCTATATTAATACTTATCAATCTCTTTGGCATCATCAGCTCTTGTTGATCCGTTCCCTTCAATTGTTCCAGGGAATGAACCTTCTACGTTTTCAACTAAGAACTTAGCAGCATCTTCATCTGTAAAGTTCTTCCCTACTAAGTGGCCCCAACTAGAGATGAGAATATCCTCTGGAGTATTGTAGGCAATATTATCTGATAGTAGTGAGAACTCAGTTTTCTTTCTCAATTCATTTCTTAATTCAAGGTAACTTTGATTTCCTCTAATAACTTTTAAAAGCTTTCTCTCATTTACACTATCGTAGTCAGTTGCAATCGGTGAATTAATACGTGATTGAATAAAGTACCATGCTTCTGTGAAAGTTTCTTTTTTCGGTGTTGTATCACAAATATAGTAAGTCATGTTTAAGTTAGTTTGTGGATTATAATAAGCCTTATCTTCGTCAGACATATACTCCTCAGACATTAATTCAGCAGCACTCACACCCATCATACCAGGATATGCTCCAATTCTCTGAGAGTGTCTCTCAACCGCCAGTTTTGTGTTTAAGAAATCTCTAGACTTAATCAAAACACATCTTTGCATTCTAGCTTGAACATCTATTACGAACTTCTCAACACCAAGATTCTTACTCGTACCTATATTTTCACCGTAATCAAAACCATTACTTTCAGAGTGTGACTTTGAGTATGCAGTTGAATAACCAGCTTTAAAACCTAGATTAAGCAAGTCTCCAACTAAGGGAATTGGAAGTTTTCCACCAATATCTGTACCAGCTGACCAAGTGCTTGAAGTAGATACTGCATCTCTTTCGCCGTTACTTACACCATATCTAGTTCCAACATAAATACCAAAACCACTGGTATAACTTTCACCAAGACCATCAACCTGTTCAACATGTCTTACGGCTTTAACACCAAAGTACTTATATGGATTCGTTAAACACTTCTTGTATGATTTTTTTGTATAAAAGAATCCAAATACTTTCTTAAATGCACCATCTTGATGAAAACCATAACGACATAGTTCTTCTATCATATTCTTTGTTAGAAAGTTCTTTGTCTGGTTCGTAGGCATCATTTGGTCAAAATCATTTTTTTGAATTTTAATACCATATGAATCAGAGATCGTTTTAAGATCATGGACCTCAATATCATCGTAAGTTTTCTTTAAATGATTTACGAAAATCTTCTTTGGAGAAATTTTAGCTACAAACGGTTTATTCATTTTCGCTGTCTGAGCACTTAATAGGCCAAACATATTATCAACAAAGCTCCTATACGCCATTGTTTCAGAATCAATTCCTGATTTTTTTATCTCATTAACACCTTTCAAACAATCTTCTGTTGTCATCTTTGTTTGCTGAGAACACTGTGAATCCATTTGATCTACAGTTAACATTTTTTTCGTGTTAACATCGCTCATATGCTTCCATGTTCTATCAACATAGTCTGGAATATTAAGACCATCAGCGGGTAAAACATTTGTCTTAATCCATGGAATTCTGGCCTTAAAGAAGCCCGTTACAATTGAACTTTGTAAACCTGTATCACCCATTGGCTCGATTTTAAAAAGTGAAATCGTTCTTAATGAAAGTCTTGGTAAGTCTGTCATTTTGAAAGGTATGTTAACTACTGCGTTTACAATTCCATTTCGTACTTCAACTTCCTGCTCTATTCCTGTTACAAAGTCATAGTTATCAAAGTTATTTTTATTAATCTCCATGTCACCATCTTTTGGTGCCAGGATAACCATTGATAATTTAAACTTACCAGTTGCTGTAAGTCTTTCAATTGGTTTCATTCCATTCGTATATCTATGTTCACGATCAATATATGGATTTAAAACGACCTGATAAGTTTTAGCAATGGTTAAACCAAGATAATCATTTACAGTCATCTGCTTAGTGTCGTTACCAATTTGAATATACATGACACCATCCATATGAAATCTGGCGTAATCATTTTTAAATTTATGCTCTTCGTTTGGTAACCTTCCCTCTTCCCCAATTCCATAAAGTGACCTAGATGGCTCCCATGGGTTAATAAAAATGCTACGTCCAACATTTGTTCCTACTAGTGGTCCTGATTGAACTTCAATATTAAGATCAACCTCCATCCAGTGAGAATTTCTATACTGCTCGTATTGAGTTACGATATCTGTAGTAAAACAACCTCTATGGTTCGTACTTAAACTTTTATTTATTGATTGAAATTCTTCCCCTGTTTCAAGGTTTTTACCAGTTAGTTTTATTTTAGCATTTGCTAAAACATTTCCAGTCATACGGACTTTTAAACAGGTCTGAACTTTAGTTTGATGTTTAATCCACCGAATATCTGATCTAACAAGGGTTTGAACGGGTACATAAGTTAAAGTAATATCTTCTAAAAGTATTGGTGATACCTTTTTATTAGACTTAGTAGTATTTGTTTTTTGAACACAGCCATCAGATTTACCAAGATCAGAAACCTTATTATTTAAATAATCAATAGAGTATTGAATTTTCCTAGTTCTTTTTGCTGAGAACCTAATTGTCTTTTCATAAACATTACATTTATTATCTACAGTATGATCAATTTCAATTTTATGATCCCATACTACACAACCTGAAGAATCGGTTGTCATTTTTTCGCCATCAATTTTGACTTGTCTATTTCCAAGTCCCTTTGCGATACTTTTATCTTTAACACATACTTTAACAGAGTAATACTTGCTTATTATATTTGAATCCGCAGATTGATCTTCTTTGATGTCATTTTGAGATTCAAACTTAATACTATCTATCTCCAATGAGTTATTTTCTTGATTAGTACGCAGTTCTTCTTTCTCAGAATTTGATAATGCAGAATTTTTATCTTGTACCTGACCTGAACAGCCAACAAGAGTACCTAAGATAATTAGGAATGTTAAATTTTGCTTAAAAAATGTCATATTCTTTCCTCAAAGTTAAACCAATTATTTGTTCTTCATTATTTTTATCATCTAGTTGAATACTATTTTTTAAACGTGAGTTAATGAGAACCATCTCAAAAGCAAGTTGAGACCTAAGGTCTTCATACTTAAGTTTTAAAATATTTCCCCTTTTATTATTGTTTCTGTAAAGAGAGCTATTATAAAAGGCTACCGAAGAGTCTGAATCTGAATCAAATCCGCAAAAATCGATTGTATATTCTTGATCACTTTTTGAATAAACAGCTTCTAAACCTAATACTCTTCCTTCATTATTTGATGGCGCGGCGGTATTTTGAATGTACTCTCCATAAGGATTTATTGAGAAAGAACTCACTTCAAATTGAGCTTCTAATTTTTGTGCATATCCGATATATGAGAATAGAAATTCTCCATTTGTTCTATCTGATAAATTAACTGAGTTACCTAAATAGTAACTGGTAGCTGCAACTGAATTAGATAAATTAGCATAAGCAAAATGTGAAGTTGTTGATTTAATATTATTTTTAGCAGTACCATACTTAAGAGTTAAACTTTCAAGGTAGAAGCTTGGATTTTCTTCGTTCACTTCATCAAGACGATTAGAATAGTTTGTATTCTTTGGTATTGATTGTAATGCAGAAATAGATCCTTCCAAATTATCAGATTTAAAAGAATAACTTTCTTTTGCCCCCATAAAAGTTCCATGCCCAACTAATAACCCATGATTACTATCTTTCATGGCCAGTGCACCGGCTGTAATTTGAACTTGCGCCAAAGGACTCCAAATGAACTCGGCTCTTTTCAAAGAAATACTATTATCGGGTTTAAATTCATTATTATCATAAAGTGAATCACTATTTCCCGTTTCTAATGAAAGACTTGTGTTAAGTTTAAATGAGATTTGATCTGTGATTCTCTTATCAAGTTCTAACCCAAGCTGAACTCTAAATTGATTTGCCTTATTTACTTCACTATCTTGATTTAAGTATTGTGATTTAAAATAGGTAGTAAGATCATTTTTACTTTTATCAATACTAAAAGTTGTAATTTCCTGAACACTAGAAGTTCCCGGTGATACGGCCATAGCGCTGATTGGAAGCCATAAAATTAAATTAAGAATGTGAAATTTCTTATTTCTCGTCATACCCATTTCCGTTAAGATTAACTACTTAAGAAACAGAGTAATGCATGGGGTTAGTTTACTCCATATGGTGTGTACTATTTACACGTTTATAGCTTGTATTATAACAAGTACTTAGAGATCGTCGATTTTTAAGCTATTGAAATCATGTGGTGAGAATTTCAGTCATTCTAATAATAAATCTCAGTAAAACTTATAAAAACCATAAGTAACTTAAGTGAAAACTAAGGATCATTTTTTTTTCTTCTTACTCTCTTTAAAGAAAGATATTAAGATCATTAAATGCACGAAATAACGAAATCTAATTACTTTAAATTTTCCGAAAAACTTATTGCCCTGGATACAGTATCCTCAAAGCCAAATGGTGAATGCTCGGCCCTTGTTGCAAATGAATTAAAGGACTTAGGTTTTGAGACACTTATAGAAAAGTACGATGACTGTCATGGTACAAAAGAACAAGTCATAGGAATCATTGGTCCTCCTGTAGAAGGTGGTCTTATATTATCAGGCCATATGGATATAGTCCCTTATGAAAATCAACCTGGTTGGACTAGAGATGCTTTAAGCCTGGAGATTAGTGATGATAAGCTCTTTGGACGAGGCAGCTGTGATATGAAGCTATTTATCGCACAATGTATTGAGGCCTTTAAAGGAATAGAGTTAGAAAAGTTGAAAAAGCCAATTGTCTGTATTTTTACAACAGATGAAGAAGTTGGATCTTTAGGTGCTCATCACTTAACAAAAAAACTTGATACTATTTTAGGAAAAACACCGCTCCCTAAACGCGCCATTATCGGTGAGCCTACATCTTTTAATATTGTTAATACCCATAAGGGAATTATGCAATTTGATATTATTATTCACGGTGTGGCCGGTCATTCATCTAGACCCGATCTAGGAAAAAATTCTATTGCTCCCCTAGCAAAAATCATATCAGTTATAAATAATCTAAATCTAGAGTTTCAAGAAACCCTAGATCCGGTCATAAAAAAATTATTTCCTGATTTTCCCTATAATTATTTGCATATGGCGACTCTAAAAAGTGGAATAGCAACTAATATGATTCCAGAGAAAACAGTTCTCCAAATATCCTACAGAACTTTTCCACTAGATCCTCCTCATAAAGTTTTAAATCATTTAAAAGCAAGGTTGGAAATGGCAAATATTGACCTTCCATATGAAATTACGACAGTAAGATCAACACCTGCCATGCCTCTTGCCAATAATCAAGAACTTGAAATTCTTTTAAAAGAATATACCCAGACTAAAGAGCTAAAATCTGTTTCTTTTGCTACAGATGGCGGTTATCTATCAACAGCAGGAATAGACTGTTATGTTTGTGGCCCTGGAGAAATAGAAATGGCACATAAACCTAATGAGTATATGCCTTTACAAGATTTTATTGTAGGACCAAATATTATTAAATCTATATTAAAAGATCTTCTCTTCTAAAAGCGTAAAAAGAATACAACGCCTAAGTAAACTCTTTATAATTGAAGACTTAACTGATATACACCATTCATGAAAACCGCCTTTGAACTTTTAAAAAAATGCTTACGAGAGTCCGACTTCATCCAATGTAGTTTTTCTTCTCCAAGATTAAAGACATCAGAAATTAAATCTATAATTATTAAGCCTACAAACAATCCTAATGAGCTTAAAGTTGAGTTTCGTCATGCCAAGCATAATGATATTAAAACGATCAATCTAGATACTTATCTTGAAATTAATCTCAATGATTCACTAAAAGAGTTTAAGCAAGTCCTTATTAGAACAACAAATAAAGAATCTCAAATTCTTATAAATAAAAAGCTCATTTCCAAATTTATAACAAAAGAGATTAAACCAGCACAAAAAGAAAAACATAATCGAAAAAAGAATTATATCTTACCCGCCGATGTGCCATGTGATTTTCTAATCGAAATAGGAGTAATGGAACCTTCAGGAAAGGTTAAACCAAATTACTTTAAAAAGTTCAGACAAATTAACCGCTTCTTAGAACTAGTGGATGATTTATTTAAAGAAGAATCTGATAAGAAGTTACATATCGTCGATTTCGGCTGTGGAAAGTCCTATCTTACTTTTGCGATCTATTACTATTTTTCTAAAATCAAAAAGAGAGAAACTCTTATTACGGGAATCGACTTAAAACAAGAAGTTATAGATCACTGTAACTCAATAGCAAAAAAACTTGATTATAAAGGATTAAAATTTGCTCATGGCTATATTCATGACTTTAAAATAGATATTCCAATTGATTTTGTTGTGACTCTACATGCTTGTGATACAGCAACAGACGATGCTATTCTCTTTTCCCTTGAGCACAAAGTAGATAAAATGATGTTCGTTCCCTGTTGCCAGCATGAACTGAATAAACAGCTAAAAAATGACCGTTCAAACATTTTGTTAAAACATGGTATTTTTAAAGACAGGCTGACTGCTCTTGTTACCGATACTATGCGCTCCCAATTATTGGAATCCTGTAGTTATAAGGTTCAGAGCATGGAGTTTATTGATCTTGAGCATACCGCTAAAAATATTCTTCTGAGATGCTCCAAGATTAATAAATCGAAAGAGCAAAACGATCAATCTTTAGAAAAGTACCAAGATTTTAAAAAACAATGGAATATAACCCCTTACTTGGAAAAAGAAATGCTCGGAAGAAATTTTATTTAGTTCATTGCCAGCTTCCCCTTTCCCCATTCACAGAAAACACCTTAGAACTTATACACTCCAGTAACATCACCTACAATTCTAGATACTTTTTCTCTATAAAAAAATTCTAATGATTATGATAAAATTATGCATAAGATTAATTTTTAAATATGGATGTATTATGACGTTTTTACTTTCTCTTTTTTTATTTTCTAATTTGGTTTATTCGAGTGAAGTCACAATTAATGATGCTCCTCTTGAGTGGCTAATTACAAATACGCTGCAAGAAAAAATTGATGACCATGGCCATCTAGAAAATAAGGATGAGCTTGTTCAAGATATTTTTAAAAATATTTCTTATAATCCTCAAAATGATGAGATTATCCTAACTTCCAATAAAAATTCATTTAATCTGAGAGAGAACTTGATTGATTTCTTAAATCATAGGACTAAATCCAATTCAGTTGATGAGCTTTACCAGGCATGGACAAAGGAAGGCCAGACTTCCCTTCCTGTAACTCTATATAAAACAAACTACAAGCAACCAGGTTTTTATTATTTTAATCATATTCATACTAAGCTTAGTCAGGACAATGATAGTCTGAAATTTTTAAAATATTCACCAACAAAAACTTTTGGTTTTATCGAAAACTTTTTAAATCGAAGAAGAGCAGTAGGTTCAGTGGCCTTCACTGATCATGATACTGATAAAGCGTTTGATGAGGTGTCATCAATAGGTTCATCAAGGCTAACTCCTCTTAGAGGTATTGAATGGGGTGGAGCGACTCATATGTGTCTTATAGATATTAAGGAGGACTGGGATAACCTGGCAAATGGACGTAAGTTTGAAAAAGAAGAGTCTATCCGTCAAAGTCGTTCAAGCGGTGGTTTTAGAATAGTAAATCATCCAAATAGAAAAGGTCCGTTTCCTTATACTTCTTGGTTAGATGCAGATGGAATTGAGGTTTGGAATACCATTTTAGAGAACTCACCGTTCCTAAGATTAAACATAAAACGATCTGATAATAGAGGCGCACTTGCTCAATGGGTAAATGCCTTAAAGACAGGTAAGAGATATACTGCTGTTAGCGGTAGTGATTTTCATTTTGCTATTCCTTGCTTTAGAGAAAGAACCCTAACCTATCCACTAAACTTTATTCCAGGTACAGAAACATCACAAACGAGTGATTATTTAAAACAAGGTCGAAACTCTTTTATTACGAGACCTGACGCCCCAAAGTTGACACTACAAGCAAAGTTTCAAAATGAAAGCCTTTGGTCCCATATGGGTGGTGATTTAAAAGGTAGTGGAATGCTTGATGTTAGGCTCTATGGTGACTTCTCAGATACCAACAAGAGAATTGGTGGTGCTTGTTATAATGTTGTGAATAAGTTTTATAAATTATTTACCTTCTGGAAGAAAAGACAATGGGAAATTAGATTTTTTGATATCAAGGGTGAAGTCATAGCAAAAAAGTATATAAACCCAAAGTGGTATAACTATAAAAAGCATTTTAAGGCGACAATTAGAGTACCCGTGGCCGGAATGGATGTAATTAGAGCAGAGTTATGGGAAGTAAATCAGAAGTCAAAAAGCGTAGATTTACTTGGAGCAACAAACCCTATTTATCTAAATAGGTCTATAAACTAATACTGTCTTTGGTCTTGATGTTGCTGTTGGTCTAGATTTAACCAAATTTTTTCAACCCATTCAGGGTGGTCAATAAAAGGATTTCGATTACCTTGGTAGCGAAATCCAGCTTCATTTCTGTTTTGCTCATGAACACTAACAGGATCTTGATTATGCCACTTTAAGAGTAATTCTATAAACCAGGTCTGGTAAACTTTATCCTTGCTGCCATCCAAGACCGAGAATGAAAATGAACTAATCTTATCTTGATATCTTGTTGCAAAGTAAAGTAATGCCCTAGCGATATCACCTTTAAATTCATCAATTGGTTCAAAAACAACACCACTATAATTTCCAAATGTGTTCTTTCCGACTTTTGAACCATTCCTTGAAACCCAAGTTGATTTTACAACTTCACCAAATGGGTAACGCCCTCGAGCATGATTAACATAACCATCAGTTGGATAGACATGAAAAAAGTCTGAACGCATTGGGTATTTTTTATTAAACCCGCTTTGTGGAAAAATATGTTCTCTATTAAAACAATCTGATTCTTTTTTATAATTTCCACATTTTTGCTTCTTACTACTAAAAACATATGGGTCTTTCGTTTTGGGGTCTTCTGAATACATATCCATGATTGAATTGTCTTTATCATAAGTTGTATCAGTATCAGATTCAAGATAGACGGCAATTAACGCACTATAACCACGATCAATATGCCCGTTACCTATTATGTTTTTTAATGCTGTTTTTAATTTATAACCTGAAAGGTTATTAGAGTTGCCATAGTAATTAGAACCGGCTGCATACCCTGCACTGCAAGATAATGAAAGAACAAAATAAAACGCTAGAATTCTAATAACAGCTCACTTTGGTGAAGTTTAACTTCCTAATAATAGACTAACATAAATGACTACTAATGCTAGTAAATGCCTGTAGAAGTCAGTAAATTTATCATTTTAAATATCGTATTGGATTGGATTTGTTTATGGACTTGTAAATATTTTAGTTTTTATTTCGAAATTTAGCCTGTTTCATCTAACTTTGCCTGTAAATCGGCTATTTGCTTTCTAATTCTTTCTTTTTCACGCTCTTTTTCCTTCTTCTTTTCTCGGGCCATCTCACTTATACGCTCTTCGCACTGAAAAATACTCTGATGAAGTTCTCCAATTCTATCAGCGCATTCCTTTCTCTTTGCATTTAGGTTTTCTCTGCTCAATCTTTTAACCTCTGACAGGAGATCACTTTGTTCCAGCGAAACTTCTTTATAAGTTTCGTATTTTTCCATTACCGGGGCAAGTGTTAACCGTGTTTCTTTTAATTTATTGTGTTCACGTTCAATTTTTTTTAATTTTAAATTAATACCTTTCCACTTATCGTAGTTTTCATCATACTTTTCCTTTAAGCTTGGCCCTACTTTGAGTATCTCAATATTTTTATTTTTTAATTCTTCTAACTTCTCTAGAAATTCTTTTTTACGTTCTATTTTTGAATCAATTTTAATCAATTCTCTTTCTATTTTTTTTATTTTTAAATTTTCATTTCTAATTTTTCTCTTGGGTGATTCAAGGTCTATTGAGTCACCTGCGTATTGATGCCCACCCTCAAACTCTATCTCAACCCCACTTAAATTTAGGGATTCAAGTTCTCTAAGATTATCTTGTTGATTAGTTTTTTCATTTACTAGATCGGGTGATTCAGAACAAAGCAAAGTTACTCTGCCGATAACAATTTTATCACTCTCCGAGACTTCATACTTGCTATTAGGTTTTACCTCAAGTCCATTTATTAATGTTCCATTAGAAGTATCAAGATCTTTTACAAAGAAACTATTTTCATTAATTGTAATATGAAGATGCTTACCACTAATTTTATCATCATAGATTGTGATATCTGCGTCTTCACTACGTCCTACAATAGTGTCATCCTTCAATTCAAAAGAAGTGCTATTGGATAGGTTATGAAAGTAGAATGTTTTGGGTTCGCCCATTACAAAGTTTCCTTTAAGATAATTATCTTCAGTTACTTATCGGCAATTTGGGTAGGAATACTTAACAAAAACTCTTAGATAGCTGTAAATATAGATACTTAAATAGCGTTAGTGTCTATGGTTTTGTTCTGCTGTTTCCTAATACTTGTGACTCAAGTTAAATAGTTAGTTCATCAAGTTATTGAGTTGTTCCATAAAAAAAGGCCATAACTTTAAAGAAATGGCCTTCATTAAATATTTAATTTATTTTTAATATTACATATCTATTAAAGCCGAAGTTAGATCAATATTATGTGGATGATTCCAACCTTTAATTAAAGTCGATTTTTTAATAAACGAATAATCACTGAATACACATAGCTCCGTATCTGAGTTGTACGAATCCTTACCGGTAATAAGGTCAGCTCCAGCATCACTACAGCTATCATGGGCCATATCTTCAGTATCAAGGAAGGCATCCAATGAGTTTGAAACTGAATTATTAAAAGCATAGTTCATAAAACTGATAGAATCGATCATCTCCATACCATAACGACAAAAACCAATTTTATCCATTTTTGGCATTTCGATATTTAAGGTCCAAAATTGTCCTAAGTTCATTCTACAAGTTCTCATTTGGGGATTTGAATTGGCCAAAACAGATTGTCCTACTAAAAGAATTGCTATTAACACTATTTTTTTCATACTCTCTCCGAAGCCTTTTGATTTGTTATTTGAAATAAGTACCTTGATTTCTATCTATGGTCAAAAAAAAGAACTTAAAGGGAAAACCGGTAAGGTTTTACTTTAGGATTACGAATACTTAGGAAGGCACTCACATAGCGAATAATCAGCAATGAACTTATCAACCTGTTCCTTCGTCACCTGAGGCATCGTAATGATATGGGCGATGTTTCCCTGGATGGCGATTTGCCACTTGTTAATTAGTTTCTCACAGGGCCTAGGGAATACTACAGTTATCGAATGTTTATTTCTCCAAGCTCCAATACCTTTTTTTGCAAGTTCTTCAATCAAATAGTCTGCGTTTTCAATACAATTGCTAATAATATTTTGGAATCCATCTTTCCCGTGTTTTTGGATCGCATACCATAAAAGTAAAGTTGTATGACCATTTCGAGAACCGCTCAAAGTAGTATCAATAGATCCAATATATTCAACTGATTGGCCAATTCTATCGACAAAATCTTTTCTTGCTAACACTATTCCACAAGGCATTGGAGACCCCAACATTTTATGTCCAGAAATAGATAGCGAATGAACGCCATCAGCGAGACCAAAACTTTCAGCCCCTTCACAAAAAGGAAGTATCATTCCCCCCAAAGCACTATCACAATGTATATAATGATTAGGAAAGGATAAATCTTTTATAAGTTCAAGTATCTTTCCAACAGGATCAATAGCTCCTTTCATTGTTGTACCAATTGTTGCCAAAATAATTGGTACTTTTGTTCGATTTATTTTTAATGAATCTTTAAGGTCATCCAAACAAATTTCACCACATTCAATAGTATTGATGGCAATTGAGGGCATTTTTAAAAGCTTTAGAATCTTAGGGATTGAGTAATGTGCTTCTTTTGAATAGTAAACAATACTATCGGGGAACATTTCTCTTGCGACATAGAGGCCATACATATTCCCCTCTGTTCCCCCGTTCGTGACATAGCCCCAAAAGTTATTGTCTTTAATTCCTGTGATATCTGCAATGAACTCGACTACTTCTTTTTCAAACTCATGTGCCTTGACCTTATAAGGTCCATCACTCAGTGGATCACCAATATTATTAATACAGAGTTTAAAAAAATCGTACAAGGGAGAATAATCAAATATTTGGTTTGCTGGATAACCGATCATCTTCTCAGAGCTATGTTCTAAGTAATTATAGAAATCTCTCAATCTCTTTGTTGCATTTTTCAATTGTCCCTACTTTTTAAAACAATATAACAACAATGAACTCTCATTTCCATGAGATAGATCAGATTTGAAGGTAGCAGAAATGTATTACTCGATTGTTAGAGTTAGACCTGTCTGGCCTTGTCCACAATCATAAACACCTTGCCAAGTTCCCTTAACGGAATCACCACTACTAGATTTTTTAGCCAAGTTGAATTGCTTACACCAAGGAGAATCGACTTTTCCTTTAAATATTGATCCTGAACTGTCGAGGGTTCCCTTTAGTGGAACCATATCATAGCCTGTAGGTCTATCTATCCAATTCATTCCGACAAGACTTAACTTATTGGTTTTCTCATCAAAGTTTCCTTGCATAGCATATTTACCTGAAGGTGCCGGACGTCCATCTGGAAGTCTCGCATCTTTTGATACTGGATAAAAGTGAAAGGTTGCAGAAATAACTTTTACTTCTTTTACAACTGGTACAGGCTTCTTTATCGCTTTCTTAACAGTCACTTTCGAACTCGTTACTTTTTTAGGTGGAGCCTTCGCAGGTGATGCTGTCGGAGCTTTTTGTTGAATGAGGGAAACAAAAATCATAACAAATAATAAATCCAATAACGAAGTTAATTGAACAGTTGTTTTCTTTGATTTTTTATAAACTCTAGTTGCGCTCATATTAAGAACCTAAGATAAGTGTAGCTTTGAAATGATTTGGCGGTAATCATTACTCTCATTAATAACTCTTTCAATTTTTGGCTGAAAAGTACTTTCAATAACCATAAAAATAATGGAAAAGCTTATTCCTAAGATTGTTGTATCCATTGCAAGAACAAATGCGTTAGACAAAGAAGATACGTCAATCTGCCCACCTGATTGAAAAGCAGTTTGAGCAATTGCCAAAATTGTCCCAAGAATACCCAACAAAGGAAAGACTTGTACAAGAGTAGACATAACACTTGCGAAAATTTCAATTTTATAATGTCTACTATAGATAGGTCTCTGACTTACTTTACTTGCGTTCTTTATAAAGTCTTCTTTAAACTCCGCATTTGATGCTATCTTATTATTGATAAATTCAAGGGAAGCTTCGATTTTTTCATGGGTACTTTGGGAGGAATCTTTATCAGGAGCATCTGAAAATCCTTTTAATAAATTATCAGAAACATCAATAAGAATTAATTCATGCCTTCTCATCATAAGAAAAATATTCACAACTAAATACACTTCAATAATTACGAAAGCGTAGATAATAATAAAAATATTATTAGTAAGTAAATTAAACAACGTTTGAATTAAAGTCGAGTCCACTTTTTCTCCTTAAAAAATAAACTTATATACTCAGATATAAATGTATAGATATACTAATATTCTACACTAAATTTAAATTTCAAGGGATATTTAATTATCGGAAAGATTATTCCAGCATGACTCTATCTGAAATCATTATTGCACCTCTTCTGAAGTCAATAAGACCAATATTTTTTAATTCTTTCAGAATGTCTCGTAACTCATATTTTTCATAAGTATAGTCAGCCTGACCTGAATATTCTTTATTTAGTTCTTCAAGGAGTACAGAATCTTTTTTCTTAAACTTTCCTAATCCTCTTATTTCATAAAGAGCGAGGATTTCTTTGTCAGATAGCTCATAGTCAAACTTATCAAAAACAATTTTTATAATTCGTATTGCGGTTGTTGTAAAATCTCTTTTTGGTACCTCGTTAAGGATAGGCTTTATACCTAAGAGAAATTTTGGAATCTTAAATTCAGTAACAGGATTATCTAATGGAATATTATTAAGCATCCTATGGAGAGTCATACAGTTTTGAAGTAATTGCGATAAACCAACTTCATTCTTCAATTGTAATTGTTCTAAGATTTCTTCTTTTAGCGTACTCACATTATGTCCTTTGGTATGGTGGAGAAAGATAATCTATTAATCTTGAAATTCAAAGGGTTTAAATCGTTTTTACACGTATTCCTCAGACAAAGACACGCCGCGCACCTCATAATAACCACCAAACCATGGGATTTTGTATCCTCTAACCTATTTTGGACAAAGCAGGATGGTAAGATTTATAGTTAGCTATCTATAAAATTAGAAAGAATATGTATGAACCACCTATTTAAAAGAGCCAGTATTATCATTTTAGGGATAGCTTTTATCCTTTTATCTCTTTATTTTGCGGCTACGACTCTACCATTTAGAATTACTGAATTATTAGAAAAAAACAATCAAACAAGAATTGATTTTGAAAAGTACAATAAATCCTTTAATGATGAGTTTGATTTTACAATCTTAATCAACCAAGAAAAGCCATTTTCACCTATCAAAATTGTCGAAGTTCTCACTCGCCTACACAATCGCTTTGACCATGATCTAACAATCAGAGAATTCAAAAGTTTAAGAAATGCAGAGTTTCTTAATATCGAAAAAGACTATATAAAATTAATTCCCTTTATTTCAAGACTGTCTGGTCTTCATAAAAATTTTGATGAAGAAATGGAAAAAAAGTTTATAAGAAATTCTTTTCTTTCAAGTGATAAAACGTCTATTATTATTTCCGCACAATTCAGTAAAACCCATAATATAAAAGTCGAGCGAAAAAATATCAAGCTTATTCTTCAAGCATTGATTGATATTGAGAAATCCCTTCCTGGTATTAAAATTCATCCTATAGGTACCAAAGTAGCACAATACTATTATTATCTAGAAACAATACGTAATCAGAATATTCTCACTCCTGTTTTACTTATTTGCTTAGGTGCTCTTATTTACTTTCTTTTTAGATCTTTTAAAATTCTTTGGGTTTTTCTTTTCATAATTCTTCTTTCATATGCATCTGTAATCTATTTAATTGCCCTTAATGAAGGTGGAATTAGTTCCTACAGTGGTTTTGCTATGTTTTTTATATTAGTTGTTGCAACATCTGATCTGGTACACTTTTTTTCTGTTTTCCTAAATAACAAAGGTTCTTCTACAGAACAAGCTCTAGCATCAGTAAAGCATGAAATCTTCAAGCCTTGTCTTCTTACAAGTATTACAACTGCAATTTGTTTTATTTCACTCATTCCCAACAGTATTATCCCTGTTAGTAATATTGGAATTTATGCATCCTTTGGATCCATCTCCTGCTTTGTCATTACATTTTACTTTCTTCCATTTCTAATAAGAACCTTTGGAATAAAGCCAGAGATTGAATTAAATTTACCAGGATTAAAAGTAAGAACTCTTATTGAAAAAGTACTTATTGCACCGAAAAAAACCTTACTTATATTTACCGGAATCGCAATTTTCTTCATTTACTACTCTTTTGGCTTATCTATTGATGATGATTTTTATACGAAATTCAGCGATAAGCATCCTCTAACAAAAGCTGTTTCTCTTTTCCAAAGTAAGTTTAATAGTATTGGCAGTCTAGATTTATCTTATGAAATAAAATCAAATAACAAACCTACAGATCCTTCAGTCCACTCTCAAGTACTCGAATTTGAGAAACATATAACCTCCTTACCTCAAGTCGCATATATAAAATCATATAATGGACTTTATCAATACATAAGAGATGCATATAATCACCTTCCAAAGAACCAAGTTACAGAGAAACGAATTCAAAGTTTAACTCAGATGATGAAGAGCAGAGGTATTTTTTCAGGCTTTTATAATAGCGAATTTGAAACGTATAGATCAATCATATTCCTTAAAACAACTTCTTCAAAGGAAACACAGGCAGTAGTAAATAAAATAAACAATCTGGCCAAGAAGTTTCATTTGAGTTTCAATGCTAAGCCACGTGGTTTCGTAACTCTAAGAACCTTTGTTTTTGATAAACTCACAAAAAACTTTCTTATCTCATTTGGCTTTAGCTTACTTTCTATATTTATCCTTTTCTTAATTATTTATCGTTCTTTTACATGGGCACTGATTGGAATGCTTCCAAATATAATCCCCCTTCTTTTTATTGGTGGACTTCTTGGTTTCTTAAATATGCCAATGGATAGCAATCTAGTTCTGATGATCTGTATTACATTAGGTATCGCTGTCGATGATACTATTCACTTTCTATGGGCATTAAAGTTAAAACTAAAGGAAGAGCTCCCACTAAAGGAAGCAATACTGGGTGCATTTGATAAAACGAGTAAGGCCTTATTTGGAACAACCCTTATTTTCACTCTAAGTTTTCCTTGTTTTTTCTTTGCAGATTTAAAAATATTTTCCCAAGTAGGTACTTTCGTTATCCTTTCATTGATCTTTGCTTTAGCAGCGGATTTTTTACTTCTTCCGGCATTACTAGTTAGCTTTAGTAAAAATAAAAAGATCTAAATTAAAAATCTGTTTTCTAAAACTTCATCATAATTATTTTCTATTAAACTATAAATTTCATTTTTATTATTTTTATTTTTATCCGGTCGAATCCATTTATCGATAGATTCTTCTTTTAAAAGTAGTGGCGATCTATGATGTCCAACCTTTTCAACTTCAACCCTTGGAGGTGTCGTTATGATGGCAAAAGAGTTTATTCCCTCGTCAAGATCTTTTGGTCCCCAGTGATCCCAAACTCCGCCGGCCAGTAGATACTTAGTTTTTTTACTCTCGGAGAAGAATTCAACTTCTTTGGTCTTTCCATCTTGTTTTACCCACTCAAAAAATGACAATATTGGAATAACACAATGATGATTCATAAATAGATTCTCATAAGCCCTAGCTCTTTCAATATTTTCTATTTTAGCGTTATAAGTATTTAATTCTTCATATTTCTTTTTTTGCTGATTAAAGAATTGATACTTATCTGACTCACAAAACCCAGGTAAAAGATTATATCTAAGGGGTACTATTTCTCTTTTACCTTTGCGATTAATTATGACTGGTGCATAATAATTCTTAAAAACACGATTGTCGTTTCCTGGAATTTTAGCCTTACTGTTTTGAGATAAAAAGAATTCTTCTGTTCGACTTGAATAATTCGCTTCAAAGTACTCGGCCATCTCTCTAATGTTTTTATCTGTTTGAATGCTATAACACATGTACTAAGCCTAACTAAAATCCTCTCTGTTTTCAAATGAATTTTTAAAGATCAAATTTCACCTATACGCTTTAAATCTGATACAACAATTTGATAATCTTTCATATCTTGCTCAACTCTTCCTTTTATTAAGTACGACCCTCCTAAGAAAAGAAGATCACGGCAGTCTTCATACGCTTGTGGAAAAAAGGTTGTATTAAACATGCAGGTATCATCAGAGAATGTGATAAAGGCCATATGCTGTTGGAATTTTGTTGCAACTCTCTTTTGAGAAACCTTTTGACCATATAATATAATTTCCTTCCCTAAATGATCTTTCAAACTACTTCCAGGAATGATTTGTTCATTTTTTAATAGATCCTTATAGAGAAACCATGATGGAAAAGTCACAAAACCATTTAAAAAATCGTGTTCCCAGGATATCAATTTTTCTTTCTGATACTCTTCTATCTTTCTTTCTAAAATGGGCAATGTCATTCCCTGATCTAAACTTCCCTCTTTCTTGGCAAAAAACTCGTAAACCATCCACATCATTTCGGTATGGTTTAATTTTTTGTCCAACACAATTCGAACACTTCCAAAGCAACGTGCCTTTACTAAAATTCGAGCTTCATTAAAGCTTGGGGACACACGCTCTAAAAAGTTTTGAACTGAAGAGAATTGGCCTAGCTGTCTTTCTCCAATAATTTTCTTTAGGAGCTTCTTACCAATATGTTTTATTTGTTTAAGCCCTACACGCATTTCCATGTTATTTCCGCTATAATCATAATTTGAATAATTTATGTCTGGAGGAAGAATAACAACTCCCATTCGCCTTGCTTCATTTAGATAGTCTTCAACATTTCCAACGTAGAAGCCTCCGCCATTAGTGATAACAGCTGCCATGAACTCCGCAGGATAATAAGCTTTTAGATATGCTGATTTATAAGCTACGAGAGAATAACTATCACTATGAGGTTTACAAAAGGAATATCCAGCGAAGCTAAGAATATCGGCCCAAAGTAAATCTACATTCTGTTGCGAAATCCCTTTATTCCAACATCCTTTAAAGAACTTTTCTTTATAATACTTTAATTTTTTATTTTTATGTTTTTTTGCCAATACTTTTCTAAGTTCGTTCCCCTCCTGAGAAGTAAATCCCGCCATGGCCTTACTCACACGCATGACATCTTCTTGGTAGATCATAATCCCTTTAGTTACGCCCAAAATTTCCTCTAACTCAGGATGAGCATAAGAGAAACGTCCCCCATGAAAGCGTCGTAGCATCTCTGTAACTTGAACCATCGCCGCAGGTCTAATGATTGAGCAAACAATTGAGAGAGTGAGTAAGCTTGCATCTTTAAAGGCTGCTAAAAGTGTTTTACAGCGAGGAGATTCAAAATGAACAACACCAACAGTATTGCCTGTAATAAATACGTTTTTTGCCTTTTCATCGTTTTGTGCATCTAAATCCTTATAACAAAGTTGTTTATCTTCTCTTATATTAACGGCGTTAATGACGTCCCTAATAACCGAAAGTCCTTTGTTTCCTAAAATATCTGTTTTTATTAAACCTGAAAGCTCTGTTTGATCCTTTTCCCACTGAAGGACGGGATAGCCTTTCTTGGACATCTCTATTGGAGCGTAGTGATCAATGCGCTCAGGAGTAATGACAACTCCTCCACAGTGTACTGACAGATGCCTAACCACTCCTTCTATTCTGGATGAAAAATAATGAATTTTCTTCCATGTACTATTTAGTTCAACTCGGTGCAAACGATCAAGTGTATAAGAGATTTCATCATCTTTGACTCCAAATACCTTCGCCACCTCTCTCATAGCAGAGCGACCTCTTAAATAATTATGGTTCGCCACCATTGCTGCTCGTCCTTTAAATTTCTCAAAGATATAGTCAAGAACATCATCACGTTGGTCTGAAGGGAAATCAACATCGATATCAGGAGGATCTTTTCGATCAACGTTCATAAAGCGATCAAATAAAAGGTTCTCACTAATTGGATCGACATGAGTAATATCTAAAAGATAATTAATAATACTTGCAGCTGAAGATCCACGTCCACATGTATAGTCACATTGATTGGCCATATCTTCCACATTAAGAAAGTAAGATGAAAATTTCTTATGCGAGATAATATTCATCTCATAATCTATTCTTTCATAGACTCTTTTAATCAAACCTTTATCGGCTAAATCATAGCGAGTAGGTATTTTTTTGATGCATTTCTTTTTTAATTTTTCATCACAATCTTTTTCTGAAAGCCCATTATAGCCAGGGGAAATTGGTTCACTGGAAAACCATTCAGAACTAAGATTATCTAAGATTTTTTTGGCGTTCTTAATAGCAATTGGATAGAGACTAAATTCTCTCTCTAATTTATCCTGGTCCTGCAAGTAACAATTTTTATTATGATACCCACTTGTATCAATTTCATCTAAAGTTGAATTTTGATCGATGGCGCGGATAAGTTCATAACATTCGTGATTTTCTTTATCTAAATAATGAACTTTATTATTAGCAATTGAAGAAATTCCATGTGACTTGGCCCATAGATAATCCCTATGAACAAAAAAACCTGAAGTTAGCTCAAAGAATAGGTCTCTTACTCCTGCTTCATGCATTCCAAGAATAAATTTTTTATGGAAGCTTACAAAAATAAGATCACGACTTTGAGATAATTCGTCGATACTCTGTTCTAGATTTAACTCCTCCATATGAAACTTGGTTAAATAACGACAGAGGTCTTTGTAGCCTACTTGGTTTTTGACTAAAATAATAAAATTAAAGTCATCTCTTCTAATCTCCGTCCCTATAACAGCTTTTATGCCAATATTTCTTGCGACTTCAAGGAACTCAGGAACTCCGTACAACCCATTTGTATCAGTTAGTGCTATGGCATTGGCACCACTTTCCAAAGAGGCAATACAGAGTTCCTCAGGAGAATTAAGCCCTCCCATCAGAGAGAAATGGGAATGAAGATTAAAGTAATTCATCCTTGAGTTATCCTTCCCAGATTTACTTTATCTGGAAATTTTTTATTAATATCATCCATTGCATTAAAAAGTTTTTTAGTCAGTTCACTCTTACAAGAACTACTCTCACTAAATAAATCAAGTTGAACCTGTTCATGTTCTAACTGTCTAAGCTCTAACAATAAATATCGAACCGTTGTTCTTCTTGCGAATAAAAAATTAAAACTGCGCTTTAACTCTTCATACATTTCATGGGAGTACTTTATGGGTGCTCGCAAGTTCACTGTTTTTTCTAAATATTTAAAGTCACTATAACGAATGGCCAATTTAAATTCGGATGAGCTCTTGTTTTGCTCTCGTAAATGACCATAAGCCTTGTCTGCAAGAGTATAGAGAGTATTTAAAATATCGCTACGACTATTGGTTTCTTCAAGATGTAAATCCAGAGCAACTGTAGGCTCACTTAAAGGTGGACTTACAACTCTGAAATCAATTCCTCGAGACATTTCATGAATATGGTGAAATACACTTGGGAAAACTGCACCTAGAGTAACAAGGTCTAATTTCTTCAAATCCAAGACTGTGGATAAGTTTAAATCCTCAAAGATATCAAAGCGGTAATTCTTACTTTGTTTTTTTATATCTTTTACTACTGGTAGTACTGTATTCGGAAAGGGATCCAAAAAATTATCAACTGTCGTTTCTAGAACTTGATGAATATCTCCATCCACAAAATGTAGATTAGTAGCTGCCTTGGAAACCAACTTATTTGAGGCAATACCAAGTCTTGGTTTAAGATTAAATTCATGCTCAATACTCCGTTTTAGTTTTTGTCCAAAGTCCAAAGGGTTTCCATAAAGTTTATTAAAGCCTGTGAAGTCTAAATAAATTTGTCCCAGTTTTTCTCCTTCGTAGAGAGGGGTTAATCTAGAAGCCTTAAATAAGAGTTTTCTTTGAAGAGATTCGTATAAATCAGGATTGGGGTTAACCACTTCAAGTCCACGATAAATCTTACGAGCTACAGCGAGCTCCATTCCCCTATGCACTCCATTTTGTTCGGCCTCGAGAGAAACATCCCAGATTTTTGCAGAATCTGATTTTAAGGGTGCAACAACCACTGGCCTATTTCTAAGCTCGTGATTATTAATTCTTTCAATTTCAATCATAAATGAAGGGATATTTATAAAGTCGATTGTTCGCTTAATATCTTTCACCAAATCAGTATACGTAAGTTTTCCGTACCTTGCAAGGGAAATTTTTTTGCCGTACTTTAGGTCTCATGGACCAAGAAAAACATGAATTTACACAATTTACTAATAGCAAGCTCAACGAGATTCGCTCTGATTATAATGATGAGGACTTGAATAAGTCTGAGTGGAGTATGTGGTTAGACCTAACTGATGCTGAACTTTTGGATAATTCTAGAATTACCCTTAAACCCGTTAAGTCTGATGGAGATTATGAAAAATTATTTCTATTAAGACGTGATATTGAGATGGCATTCGGTATAACAAATCCAGCAAAAGTAAAAACGATGATAAACGATATTCGAAAGGCGACTAATAGATTTCAAGGCAGATGGTACTTGGCAGTTCTCGAAGGTGTCTGCATAGGAGAAGTCGGCCTTATTCCTTTTGATTTTAAAGATAAAAAAATTGGTCGATTAAAAGATATTGATATTCTCCCAGAGTTTCAGGGAAACGGTTTTGGTACTGAAATGTTAAAGCTTATTTGTGGCCAGGCAAAATCAGAACAATTTGAAAGTCTTTGCTTAATGGCACCAGTAAATGATTGGCCAAAAGATTGGTATCAAAATTTTGGTTTTAAAAAGGTCGGGGAAATAGAAACCCCGGATTCACTTACACAAAACTAATTCCAACATTATAATCAGTAGCAGATATAGAAGGAACAGGTTTCGTGATATGAGTAACCCTCCCCTCAACAATTTGATTATCATTAATGGGTATTTTCAAAGTAAGATTATCTCCAATATGAAACTTAGAAATATTGGCCAAGTTTACAAGTAATCCAACCCCACCTTCTGAAAAATCCAGAATTTTTGAACTAAAAGGAAAGACCTCATGAGTTGTATCCGTACTAACTCCAAGATGATAATGGATACTTTGTTCATTTCGAGAAAAGTCCGTCCTTGGATCTCTTCGCTTTTCCTTAGTCATAAGATAATCAGGAAGACTAACTGCAAGTTTAAACTCTGACATAAAACTAATCCTTGTTTTAAATATCATTGAGCTTCCTTCCCAAAAACAATAGAGTACTTTTTCATAATCAAAATCAAATTTCTTTTCTTTACTTGTAAAAACAACTTCCTTTTTGTTTTTATCGAATCTTAATGTATGAACAGTATTTGTTTTTCGTGACTCATCGTCCTTGTTTTGCCACAGTTGTAAAGATGATCTATCTTTAGCAAGCTCTTCTAATACTTTTTCAATTTTACTTCTTCTAATTACTTTAATCATATTGTGCTTCATCCAACCTTCCGTTTAACTACACCGGTAATTGCAAGCAGAATGCCAAAATTAACATATGTTAACGCAGTGAAAAATGGCATTATGACCCCTTTTAGGGCCATTTCATCATAAAAATTAAGTCAAAATGCCTAATTTATTCGGAATCGGAATATATACTTTATAAATAGAGAAGAATGGAATCACTTAAGATTTGATTACCAATTTTATTACTATGCCCATCTATGGGATGCTCATAGCTTTCACCCCAATTAGAGTCACTTAAATTATGTGAATCTACTTTGTTGGCCTTCAAACATTTCTTGAGACTCTCCACGGTTTTCCGTGGTGTATTTGGATGAAAGAGAACTTTAAAATTGAGTTTTTGGGATAGATCTTTAACTAACCTATTCATTTGGTTAAGAATAGAACAAGTATTTTTAGTTTTTTGCTCGAAAAAGAGATGTGGTATAAAATCATTTATTTGTCCGTAAAACCAACTGCTAGCGAAACGACTAATAGGCCAATAAAAAAAACTATCTTCAATCATATGCTGATATTTAGGAGTATCTCCTTTAAAGCTATAAACAGGCATTCCTTTATAAGGATAGAATCTCAATCCATTATTTGCTCGCTCAATATGTCCTTCACTTAAAATATAGAAGATAGTACCCTCATCATTTTCAATATCTTCAAGAGTTTTATTTAAAATATAGAGAGCATAGTTTGGTCCACTTGCCGGCCGAGAATTGTTAATTATTTGATTGTAGCTTAACTTCTTACTCACCAATGGCTGATAGTATTTTCTTTGTTAACACCAATTCCGAAAATATCAGAACATCCAAGGAATACTAATGACTTCTTTGTATCACCTAAGTGATGATCATATTCACGATAACTATTTTTATCAATATCATAACTAACATCAAAAATGGTTTTGCCTTGGTGAACTAACTTATGATCGACCATCGTTCGTAAATCCGTTTTCTCAGTCTTAACAAAAACAGTAGAGTCTGAGGTTGGTTTAAAAGAACAACTATCTTCGATCAAAAAGCAATCCACCAAAAGCGTTCCAGTAGATTTCTTTGCTGTTAATACAAAGAAGGATGTAAAAACAGCAATGATAAAAGTTATAGTTAAAAAAAATGCTTGTTTAACCACAAGTATCTGCCCTAAATTTTAGATTGAATCAATAATACCATTTAAAGTAGAACTCGGTCTCATCGCCTTTGCAACAAGCTCATCGTTAGCGTGGTAATAACCACCCATATCAATTCCAACACCTTGTGCACCGTTTAGTTCTTCCACAATTTTTGCTTCATTTGATTCAAGGTCTGCTGCAACTTTAGTAAAAGTAGCTTTCATGTCAGCATCATCAGATTGAGTTGCAAGGGCTTCTGCCCAGTACATAGCAAGGTAGAAGTGACTTCCCCTATTATCTAACTCTCCTACTTTTCGTGATGGAGATTTATCTTGTTTAAGAAATTTACTATTAGCAATATCAAGAGTACTTGCTAGAACACCAGCTTTTGTATTTCCTGTTTTTTCTTTAACATCTTCGAGAGAAACCTGAAGAGCTAAAAATTCACCTAGGGAATCCCAACGAAGATGATTTTCACCTATCAGCTGTTGAACATGCTTCGGTGCAGAACCACCAGCTCCAGTTTCAAATAATCCCCCACCTTTTAAAAGTGGAACGATTGATAACATCTTAGCCGAAGTTCCTAATTCTAAAATTGGAAATAGATCTGTTAGGTAATCTCTAAGAACATTACCTGTTACTGAAATTGTATTCTTTCCAGCTTTAACTCTTTCAAGAGTAAACTCACATGCGGCAATAGAATCAAGAATTTTAATTTCTAACCCAGTTGTGTCCTGATCTTTTAAGTATGTGTTAACTTTTGTAATTAAGCTTGCATCATGTGCTCTATTTTGATCTAACCAAAATACTGCTGCGTCCCCTGTTGCTCTTGCTCTATTTACACCAAGTTTAACCCAGTCACGAATAGGCTCATCTTTTGTCTGGCACATTCTGAAGATATCACCTTCTTCAACAGCTTGCTCCATAACAACTGTTCCACTTGAATCAGTAACTTTTACAGTTCCAGTTCCAGAACATGTGAATGTTTTATCATGTGATCCGTACTCTTCCGCTTTCTTGGCCATAAGACCTACGTTAGAAACACTCCCCATAGTAGTTACATCAAATGCACCATTGGCCTTACAAAAATCAATCGTTGCCTGATAAACACCTGCGTAACATCTGTCAGGAATAAGAGCTTTAGTATCAGCTTGTTTTCCATCCTTATCCCACATTTTACCTGAGGTTCTAATCATTGCTGGCATAGAAGCATCAATAATGACATCACTTGGAACATGAAGGTTTGTAATACCATTGTCAGAATCAACCATAGCTAGACTTGGCCTTGAATCGTAAGTTGCTTGAAGAGCAGCTTCAATCTCAGCTTGCTTAGCATGTCCTTTGATTTTCGCGTAAACATCACCTAAACCATTATTAGAGTTAACACCTAATTCGCTAAACAATGTTCCGTATTTTGAAAAAACATCTTTGTAATAAACTTCAACACATTGGCCAAAGATATATGGATCAGAAACTTTCATCATAGTAGCTTTCATATGAAGAGAAAGTAATGTTCCACTTTCAGTCGCTGAAATTTCTTTTTCAAAAAAATCTTTTAACTTTCTAATATTTAAAACAGCACAATCAATTACTTCAAGTGCCTCTAATGGAGTTGACTCTTTTAGCACGGTGGACTTACCAGAAGTATCAAAGAATTCAATCTTCACATCAGTAGAAGCGGTAGTAACATAAGATTTTTCGGTTGAATAAAAATCACCTTCAGTCATTGAAGCGACATGAGTTTTTGAATCACTCGCCCACGCCCCCATTGAGTGAGGATTATCTTTTGCATATTGCTTAACAGGAGCGGCAACTCTTCTATCTGAGTTCCCTTCTCTTAAAACTGGATTAACTGCAGACCCAAGTACTTTTGAGAATCTAGTTCTTAATGCTTTTTCTTCTGCAGTTTTGGGGTTTTCAGGAAAGTTAGGTATTTTGATCCCATGAGCTTGAAGCTCTTTAATACATTCCTTTAATTGAGGAACAGAAGCAGAGATATTTGGAAGCTTAATAATATTTGCACCAGGAGTCTTTGCTAGTTCTCCAAGTTCAGTTAAAGCATCACCAATTTTTTGATCTTCTGTTAAGTTATCAGGGAAGTTAGAAATAATTCTACCTGCAAGAGAAATATCCTTCAGCTTCATTTCAATTCCAGCTGTCTTAGTGAAAGCTTTTACCATTGGTAAAAATGAGTGAGTTGCTAAAGCAGGAGCTTCATCAGTTTTCGTGTAAATGATTGTAGATTTTGTCATTACCTTTCCTATTTTTGATGTTTTATAATTTAGTTTTGAAGGCACTATTATGGCCTAGATATTGTATTATATAAATGGAAAATTAATTGCCATCAGATGTTAACGCAAGGCAAATTAAATTAATGTAGTAATTAAACCAATAATAGCACCAAACACACCACCCCAAACAACTAACCAGCCTAAATGCTCTCTAATCATGTTTTGTATTATGTCTTTTACCATCTGGGGTGTTAATTCATTCAATCTTCCATCCACCATTTCTGTGATGCTATGAACAAGATTATCATTACCTTCTGATTTTTGTGTTATTGAAGCTAGAAATTTCTCATCATTAATCATATCAGAAATAATCTCTTTGAATTTTTCAGCGAACTGCGGCTTTAAAGGATCAAGCGCAGCAGGACCACCTAACATTCCCAACATCCCTCCAAATGGAGACTCTATAATTGCAGACTTCAATTTATCGAAAACCTTATCAAAGTCGACGGCATTCATTATAGTCTCTTCTTCTATATTTAAAATACTCGACTTATTTGAACTCATGAATTTTTCAAAGTTCTCTTTAGTGAAAAATTGATTCATAATCATTTCTTTAATAGCGATTTTAAAGTCTTCAAATCGGTTAGTAATAATTCCTGAACCATACAAAAAAGGAACTTTTTCAAACAACATATGAATTGCGAGCCAGTTAGTGATAGCACCTGAGAATGAATATAGACCCATTGTCAGAACTTCATTAGAAAACGTTGGAATAACAAAGCTAATACCGACTAGCATTAGCGAAACAATATTGGTGATTAAACTCTTATTCACTGGAACACTCTCCTTATGTAATTTCTGATTACAATAGGACAAATTACTTCATTCGTAAATTATAAATAAAAACGCAGTGCCATTCCAAGTATAATATAAAAGAATTGGTGAACTAAAATGGAATACAAGTGACCATTAGGATATTTTAGAATAAGGAAAGAAAAAATAAGGCCCGCAAGAGATGAGGGTATTATAAATAAAAGACCATAAACGCCGAAAATAAAGATCAAAGGTAAATGCAAAGAAAGAAAGCCAATAGTAAAAATCAAAATGTTTTTTTTTCGGGGAAGACCACTTGCTTCCAATCCCAAAACTAACGTTAAAATTAAAACTTGTTGAAACATAATCTCAGAAAATTTAGCAATAAATGTTGGAATATTAAAAAGTGCAAACATCAAACCAATATCTTTAACAATTTCCGTTTGTGATGCTTTTAGTGGAATACAATATTCGATTCCCATCGTAATCAAAAAATACGCCATTGAAGTGAGTAAAAAGAGTGATATATAGTTTGAGTTTTTAAAACGTTTTTGAATAAGCTCAAAACTGTTAAAGGTTTTCATTCCAATAAAGGAAAAACAAGTAAAGTATATTGAGCACAGAATAAAGCTATCGTTATAATTTATACCCAGGTTTTTCAGAATTACAGACATGAAGCCCATAACAACCAACCAAAAAATAAGCCAAGTAAAGGTTACTTTATTTGGGGAACTAAAGTTGGTTGTAAGCATATTTATTCCTATACCTTTTTTAGATACGCCGAAACAAGAACAATTTGTGTTCCGTTAACTTTTCCTTCAATATGTTTTGGGTCATTCGTAAGAGAAATATTTCGAACCATAGTTCCTCTTTTAGCCGTAAAATTAGCTCCTTTAACGACAAGATCCTTTATTAAAGTTACCGAGTCTCCGGCCATTAACTGAGCACCGTTACTATCTTTTGTTGGTTTAGCATCTGGATCAGTTCGCATGGATTCTGCCCACTCTTGAGTTGGCTCATCCATGTACATTTGAGCTTGTAAATCTTGCGCCCAACCCTCTCCAGTCAATTGATCAAAAACTCTCCAGACCATTACCTGAACAGGTGCATGCTCGCTCCACATACTATCATTTAAACATCGCCAGTGATTTGCATCCATTGTAGATGGATCTTCGATCTGTGCTTTACAAGTTCCACAAAGAAGAATTGCCTTATCAACATTACCTTCATCTACTGGTGGTATTTCATACGCTGAAATACTTTCAGTACTAGTACATAATTCACACTTTGACCCAGCTCTATCATTTAATGATGCTTCCATAGACATATAATTTCCTTTCTTGATTTAAGGATAATATGCCCTATTTTAGACATTCTTACAATTATTAATGGTCAATTTTGGAAAAACTCCCCCCGAATGGATCAAGGGGATATTGTTTTTATCTTTTTGTGAAAGAAAATATTGGAGGGGAAAACTCACAGTAAGATGTCTCATCTTGAACCTTTCCTCTTCCATCGACATCAAAGACACCAACTTCAGTTCCATAAGGCACTTCGTGTATTAAGCTTAACTTAATACTTTAATTTTGAATTTGAGAATATTAATCAACTTACTTTTTGATTGATTCAAGAACGATAAATTTTTTATTCTTACCTTTAGTAGAGAAGTTTCCAAAGATTTTCTTTAACTGAACTTGGTAACCTAAATGAAGATTACCGACGACTAGAATTTTCCCACCAGAGTTTAGGCCCTGATAAGCATCACGAAACATTTGATAAGCGATATCTTTGGTTATTGTATTTTGTTGATGAAAGGGAGGGTTACAAAGAACTAAATCAACTTTAGGTAAGTCTTTATCCTCATAACAATTCATCCACTTAAACACTGCTTTATCGTCACCAATAATTTTGGAATAATTAAAACGAGCTGACTCGACGGCCATAAATGAATCATCAGTAAAAATGATTTCTGCATTTGGAGAACTCTTCTTGGCCATAATTCCTAAAATGCCATTAGCACAACCAAGGTCTAATATTTTTCCTTCAAATTTTTCTGGTATATAATCAATAAAGAAACGCGTTCCGAGATCTAACTTTTTATTGGAAAAGACATTCGATAGATTTTTTAATTCGATACTATATTCAGGTATATCAATTATGTTTGATATCTCTTTATCTACAAGCGCTTTCTCAAATTTTGCCTTGATAACACGTGCTTTCTTTTTAGCAAGACTTGTTGAAGTTTCACCAAGGTATTTCGAAATTAAATCAAAGATGGCACTAGATGAATGCTTTATCATAATTCCGGCCAAGAACTGTGCCCCTGGATTCATTAATTTAGTTAAGTGGACAAGAGTGTCTTCAAGATGAGTTAAGCTTTTAGGAACTTTTAAAAGAACTAAGTCAAACTTACCATCTATTTCGTTTAGGTCTTTAAAAAAAGTCACCCTAGATAGCCCTTGGCAATTTTCCTCAATCCCTTTAAAGCTTGAATAAGAATCTGAGTATACCGTAGGTGAAGAATCGATTAGCGAACGGGTTAAGGCACCAAAGCTGTCATTTATAATTAAAATATTACAGTTAATTAATTCTTCAGGAATTTCAGATAAAAGAAGCTCATCAGCAGCATCCCAAGCTTGAAGTGTTTCCCACTTTCTAACAGGATACCTAGATATCTGCATCTCATTTCCAGTGATCGGAGAAATAAATATTGTCGGGAGCTCATTTTTCATTCCCTTATTTATCTTTTATAAGGGAATTTGTCACCTTAGTTTTTCAGAGTACAAATTTGCGAGCAATAAGAGGTGTAAATACTATGTCCCCTAAGAAATTGTTCTTTAAAGGATTATGCCATTTAATGGAAGTCTCTGGAAGATGCCAAAATCTTCCAAATAATTGCAGGTCTGTTTTTTGAGTATTCTTGAAAAGAAAAAGACTTGTCATATGGTACTCGAGAAATGGTTTACAGTTTAAAGCTTTGAACCGCTTTGTCTAGCACAGTATCTTTTCCATTATAAAAATCATCTAAAGTTTGATTGACTTTAATATCAGGAGTTACCCCTACACCAACCCAGTCTAGATTATTTACGCCGTAATCTCTTTTAGTGCAGACTCTAAACCAGCCTCCTCCTGGTAAACCTTGTAACAATGGCTGGCCTGTACTCCCAGCAGTATTCTCTCCAATGAGTAGCCCTAGATTATTAGACTTTAGAGCTATCGCTGTATCTTCTCCAGCTGAAAATGTTTGTCTTCCTATCAACATTCTGACAGGCATCTCATAAACAACACCACCATCATGATTCTTTTCCATTTTAGAGAGGTCTGACCACATGTCGATGTATGATACCTCATTTAGGATATAGTTATCATTGCTCCATGCTCTAAGAGTTGGTCTGTACTCTCTTGTATTCCAGCTAATACCTTCTATCTCTTGATTGGTGAATAACTGAAGAATATTCCATCCAACCCAAGTGTTGCCTCCACCATTTTCTCTAAAATCTAAAATGACACCTTTTGCTTTTTTGTACTGAACAACAAGGCTTTTTATATATTCAAAGACACCTTTATTACTAACATGTCGCACATTAAAGTAAGCATACTTACCGATCCAACGGTGCTCTACTGTATCTTTTCGAATACCAAGCTTGATAATAAGCTTATTTGTAATTAAATACCGTTTCAGTTTCCTAGCATAAGTTTCACCTTTCAAAGTCTTAAATTTAACCTTAACAAATGAATTAGCCTTTCCTCGTAGAAGTTTAATCTCAAAGGACTTATGATCCAAATGCTTACTTGTAGAAGATGAAATATAAGGCTTTACATATTTCTCAGCATATTTGTTTACTTCAATATTATTAACAGCAATAATTTCATCACCGACTGAAATATTAGAACCTTTATCATCAACTGATGTAACGATCACTTTTCCTTCAATAAGGCTTTGTCTTATTAGTGGCCTAGCATGTATTTCAATTCCTAATTCCTTTGGATAGCCAATGTCTGTATGTCCATCCTTTAGTAATGCATAGAACTGATGAAGGATTTTGTAATACTCTTTTGTATTTTTTGTTTTCTTCACTTTAGAAATATATTCAAAATAAGTTTGATCCCAATGTAAATCTTTCACTTGATCAAAAAAGGCAAAATTGTACTTAGCCTCCATCCAAAGTCTTGATAGTCCTGCGATTTTTTCTTCGTCTGAAATATTATTCTTATATTTAGTGTTCCATACCTTTTTATCATTCCAAAATTTTATATATTTACTTTTCTTTTCCTCTAACGAATAACCTCGTTCTTTTTTTGAAACCTTATTTGTTGAACAAGAACTTAATACTAGAAGGAGTAGCAATGATATAAAAATTTTCAAAAAGACCTCACTGAATCTTGCGATGATATATTTTAATTTAATTATGCCAGAACTGTGTTACTTTACACAGAAGGAAATATGTCCACTTATACAGCAACATAAAGTTTCAGATATTTAGAGAATTGCAATGTGAAACTATTTGAAAGAATCTGCATTGAGAATGTATTCTTAATGTACCAATCAACCTTAGATATTTTGTCATTATGCACTGTTACCCTGAAAATAAAAAATCTTAACTTATAGTTTCAATTAGTCTTTAATTTCAGTCCTCCTAGAGTTCGCTGGAAGCAATATCTGAGCGATTCAATGTAATTAGGAAACCTTTTCTCAATAAAAATAATTGGCTGCATCCTCTATAATATAAGAGAAACACAATTGGAGAAAACATGAGTAAAAACGACAATACACAGACAAACAGAAATACAGAAGATCACTTTAATGAAGTAGAGCTTGCCGAGATAATGAGCTTTATACAAGAAAACGAATCTGAAACTATTGAAAGAACTGGCGGTGTCATCGATACAGACAAGGTCCTCAATGCGTGGTCACAAGTAAGACGCAAAAGCCTATTTGGTAGGCAATAAATCTTACGAATCTACAAACTGTCTAAACTTTAGACACCCTATGTAATTCCTTCCCTCACTATGTAATTTATTCTCTATAAATTTTATACTTATATAGAGTTAAAAATAAGTGAGGAGAGAATCATGAAAAGTACAATTATCGCATTATTAGTTTTAGCAAGCTTTGGTATGGTAACGCAAGAAGTTAACGCCTACGTTTCACAGGGTTGCTTTGGTCCAATTGGGCAAAATTACAGTAGACCAATGTATTATCCACAACAAACAAGTACACAAAATGTAAGAGCTACTTATAGGCCTAATTTTAGTCCCGGATATAGTGATAATACTTATGTAAGTAACCAAAACTCAACATACCAGGCAAGGCCATACGTTGGCGGTGAAAATAGTACACTAATTGGTGCACTTTTAGGTGGTGTTGGTGGTTATGCTTTAGGCCATAACAGTCAAAATAGAGGTTGGATTGCTGCTGGCGGTGCTCTTCTAGGTGGAGTTATAGGAAAACAAATTGATAGAAGTGATGACGTTATGCCAAGCTACTACGCAAGTACAAGTTATGAAAATAGGTATTACTCAAGTGATAGAAGTTCAGGAAAGTTTGACACAGGATTTAGTAGTGGAAGAATTAGTGCTGCTCCCTATGGAAGCTCAAGTGGTGCTATGGCCGAATAAAAAATAATCGAAGTTATAGATTAAAATAAATAGGCCGCAGTTAATGATCTGCGGCCTTTTATTTTAGATTACAATTTAGTGACTAGAATCTTGTCTTCCACAATGTGGCATCCCTGCTGCGTATGGATTATGTATTTCAGTCATTTTCTTAGAGTTTTGAATCCATTTCTTCTTAACCATAGGACATGAATAAGCATTATATTCATTACCTAGATCATACTTATTAATTACAAAAATCAGAGCACTAGAAACAATATGGTAATTTTCATTATTAACTTTTTTATCATTAGCTTCTTTAATATCACCTAGCTTCTTTTTGGCAAAAACCAGTAATTTAGAAATGCTAGAATCGCTAATCTTATCAAATGCTAAATTCAATTTTTTTGCTACTGCCTCAATCTTCTTTCCATCATACTTAAAAAAAGATGCGTGAAGTTCATCATTTACCTTTAAGGCATCAATGATTTGTACCTTAGTTTTTTCATCAACTTTCAGTCTTTTTTCAGCGCTCACAACTGATGTGACACTCACTAAACAGGCCACTAAAACAATTACTTTTTTAAACATATATCTCTCCTATTTTAAATTATATATTCAATCTAATCTTACGATTCAGTTTTCCATATTGTGACAAAAGAATTACAATTTCAATAATTAAACGTATTTATAGACACTTAAGTAGTGCTTAATATACCCTTCGATATGAAATGGCGTTTTGCAGACATAAATAGTTGATTATTGACTAGAGACATAGGTCAGGCTCCAATTAAAGCTCACCAGCAAGTGAAGCAAAAAAAGGAGAATGACCT
>JBLIAG010000027.1:0-58385 GCA_047634375.1 Bacteriovoracaceae bacterium | reverse complement strand
AATACTGAATTAGAAATAGTTATGACTAAAGGAAATGAAGCTCTTAATGCACTTTTAAAAGATGGATTTAAAAAAGCTTCAAATACTTATAATAAAAAAGATTTTTTATCTTTAAATTAAACGGAGATTATAAATGGCTTTAAATATCGGTATTGTTGGACTACCAAATGTTGGTAAATCTACAATCTTTCAAGCAATTACAAGTGCACCTGCTGAAGCAGCAAACTATCCATTTTGTACAATTGAACCAAATGTTGGGATCGTTCAAGTTCCTGATGTTAGAATGAATAAAATTACAGAGTTCATTAAGCCGCAAAAGGTAATCCCTGCTGTTATGGAATTTGTTGATATTGCTGGCCTTGTTGCTGGGGCATCAAAAGGTGAGGGGCTTGGAAATCAATTTTTAGGTCATATTCGTCAAGTAAGTGCTATTGCCCATGTTGTACGTTGTTTTGAAAATCCAGATGTTATCCATGTTGCTGGAAAAGTAGATCCTGCTTCAGACATTGAAGTTATTAATATTGAATTAGCATTTGCGGATTTAGAATCAGTTGAAAAAAGAATTGGTAATTTATCAAGAATGCTTAAATCAAATGATAAGAAAGTAAAAGCGCAGGCCCTTATCGCTCAGCCGGTACTTGAAAGATTAAAAGCTGCTCTTGAAGAGGGGTTCGCTGCTCGCTCTGTTGAAATGGATGAAGAAGAAAAAGAAGCAATAAAAGACCTACATTTAATAACTCTTAAAGAAATGCTTTATGTATGTAATGTGGATGAAGACTGTATCGCAGAAGATAATGAACATGTAAAACTTGTAAGAGAATTAGCAGCAAAAGAAAATGCAACAGTTGTAAAAATTTGTGGTGAGATAGAATGTGAAATTTCTCAATTAGAAACCCCAGAAGAAAAAGCAGAGTTTTTAGCTGATATGGGGCTTGAGGAATCTGGGCTAGATATCTTAGTTAAGGCCGGTTATAAGCTACTTGGTTTACAGACCTATTTTACTGCCGGTGTTCAAGAGGTAAGAGCTTGGACTTTTGATAAAGGCTATAAAGCTCCTCAGTGTGCAGGTGTCATTCATACTGACTTTGAAAAAGGCTTTATAAAAGCAGAGGTATTTCATTGTGAAGACCTTTTTGAATATCATTCAGAAGCTAAACTTAAAGAAGCTGGAAAATTTAGAATTGAAGGTAAAGAATACGTTGTAAAAGACGGTGATATTATGCACTTTAGGTTTAATGTCTAATAAAGATAAATTTATAGTCTTTGGACTTGAAGGTATCTTTATTGATACTCAAAACATTTTATTAAAAACCTTTAAAGACTATATGGAAAAGAAATTTCCCATAAATAAAATTGAAGTTGAACATTGCGCAGGACATAGCTTAATACAACTCTTCGAAGAAATAAAATTCGAAGAGTTTTTCCTTAAAAAATATCCAAAGTTACAGATGCAAAAATCTCTTAATAGAGAAAGCGAAAACGTAGAGTTACGAAGGCATATTCGAAACATAAATTATAAAATTTGTGAAGAACTACAAACCTTTAAAGTAAACTTTGATAATATTTCAAAATTAAAAATATTAAAATCAGAAGGTAAGCGATTGGCTTTGTACTCTAGTCTTGACGCGATTGTGACCTTTACAATAGTTAAACACTTAAAGATTTCAGACTATTTTGAAATTATTTTGACGAGAAATGATGTAGAGAAATTACCACCGGATCCTGAATGTATTAATCACTTAAGTTTGTTTTTTGGTTGCAAAGTAAATGATATTTCCATTATAAGTAGTAATCCTCTTTTAAGTGAGATGGCCACTTTACTGGAAGTACCCTGTAAATCTGTTATTTGATATTTTTTTTCAAAAATTCATACTGATCGTAAGAGATGATATCTTTAAACAAAGTACTATACTTGACGTCAAAATACTTAGTATGCCTCCAAAAATTAATATCTAATACACCTTGCTCTTTATTTAATTCTGCTTCAAGGATACTTTTAAGTTGATAATAGTTTTGAAGACTTTTCCCGCTATATTTATTCTCTAAAGGTGTTATGTAATCTAAAATTTTTCGAATACTTTGATCTTTCTTCACTTTGTTCAGTTGGTCAATTCTTAGATGAAGTGGGTAAGTTAAGATATTAAATTCTGGAAAAGCCTCAACTTTATTAGATTTAAAAGAATTGGTAAAATCTATTAAGTCTAGCAGACCTTCTAAATTATAAATTTGAATAAGAGTTTTAAAATTAAAGTTGATATTTAAATCTTCGGTGTTAATCAATTCGTTGATTTTTTGAAGGTTCTTTTTGATTTTGTCCCATTTAAATGGTGGTCTAGTGTAGTTATAAATATTACCAACACCTTCTATACTTACAAAAATATTAACAAATTTAAACTCTTTCCATTGGGAAATCTGCTCTTTAGATATAGGTATAGTGAAATTGGTAATATAATCAAGTTTAATATTCTTTGCGACTCCGCCATTAATTAATGTATTCAAAAAAGGCTTATGCTCTTTTGCCATAAATGGCTCACCACCTTGAATAAGAATAGACTTAAGGTGATTTTGTTGTTCGATGAAGAATTGAGAATTCCAAAAATTGTTATTGTGTGACTTTGTTATACTGGCCTTGTCTGTAAGAGCGGCCCAGAGAGAACTATAGTTTGGAGAGCACATTGGACATTGCATATTACAAGTATTCCCAAAGCTAACATCTAAGAATTCTAGCTTAAATTTACTATTTTTAGATACTTGATGGAATTGCTCGTTTAGCTCATTTCTAATTGATTTATGACCGATTTTTTCAGACTCTAAACAAGGAGCGCAGGCGGGTATTGAATTTCCATTAGAAAATTGTTTTCTAACATTTTTAAGAAATAGATTTGTATCCAAATCCTCAACTTTTAAAATATCATCTAACTTCATATCCCTACCATCTAAAGACTTTAGAAGGTGATCTTCATTAGTATGGCAACATAACCTTAAACGACCATCAGGTAGAATACTTAGTGAATTCCATGCTAGGGGGCAAAATACTTTACTCATAAACAAATTATAATATTAATTATTGATTAAACAAGTCTGTACCTACTAATTCCCTGACTCTTTATAGAACTAGACTATGAAAAAATCTAATAAAGCTCTATAATAAGATTATGAATTCCGTTATAAATAAAAAATCTATTTACCTTTTTGGTTCTATTTTTACGTGTTTATTCTTGATTCTAGCATTTTCTTTAAATTCTGACTTTGAAGAGCATCATATTTATAAAAATTATGCTCAATCAATGATCCTAGATTTAGATTATAATATTTTGAATCAGGTAGATAGGGATTTTGGATGGTTGCTGACAAAGAACTATGTTCATCCGTCTCAACATTCGGTTATTCAAACTCCATCATTAATATTTTTAGAATTAATAAATGCGAAACTATCGACTTTGTTTCCAACATATTCCATTAAAGATTTTGTTGTTTCTGGAATACTCTTAAATGTATTTTCATTGATTTTCGGTTTTATTTTTTGCCGAAAAACTTTAAAGCTTTTAAATTTAGGAATAACAAATCTCCAATGCTTATTCATGTTGTTTTCAACTGCCCTGCTATATTATTCATTTTTTAGTCTGACGGTTATAGAGATTTTTGCTTTTCCGCTAAGTTCCTTTGTCCTATATCAAATATTTGAATTAACTGAAGGTGATAGAGAACAATTTCGTCCTGTCATAATGGGTCTTGCCTCTGGCTTGCTATTAGTTTCAAAAGTATCATATATTTTTTTATTTATTTTATCTCTTTACGTGATTATATTTTCTGATTTAAAAGAAAAGAAAAGTAATATTATAAAATATATCATTGCATTAATATTGATTATTATACCTTCTCTTTGTAATGACTTTGTTCAATATGGTGAAGTTGTTTTTTTAAGTTCTTCATTTTCATCAATAATGCTTGATATATCCATTTATAACTTTATAAATACACTCATCTATGGATATTTCGGGGTCGGTGGTTTGGTTTATGTAAATCCTATCCATTTACCTGCCTTCTTTTCATTTCTTATATATTTTATTAGAGAAGTTTTTATTCAAAAAAGATTCATCTTTAGAAATCTGGTTCTAATACTTTGGCTTGCTATGGGGTTCTTTCAAACCATATTTTTACCAGCTTTTATTGTTAGTGATCATTATATAGGTCGTCTTGTTCTTACTTGTTTACCACCTATTGTCTTAGGTTTTGGAATCTTCATAAGTTACTTTGAAAATAAAAAAATTCTATTATCCATTATTGGAATTGTTTTAATTATATGGCAGTTCTTTACCCTGTTTAATTTTTTAACATTTTATAAAAAAAGTCATTTTGGCTATGCTTCACAAAAAATCGCCAATAATGTGGATGAGTTTGTTAGAACTTTTTTAGAACACTTTAGTCAGAGTTTTGATATTCTTATGGATAACTACTTTTATATTGTACTTGTGGCCATAGTCTCAACATTTATAATTTTAGCGATAAAAAAATGTAAGAATATAGATACTTTTTTTTCCAAATATGTTGTGAGTATCTCTGTCTTCTTAGCCGTTTTTTCATTTTTAAACTTTTTAAATTCTAAAAATAATTCTCTTAAATACTTCTCTCTTGAAGAGAATAGGTTTGAGCGAGTTATAGGGAATCACGCTTCTATTTATATTTTTATTTATGTGATGGACGGACTTAAAACTTTGTCTATTAATAATCAGGATTCTAGAATGAAGAAAATAATTAACCGTAAAAGAAAACAATACTATGATAGTCTAAAGGGTAAGACTTTAAAGAGCACACCAGAGTTTGATAAAGCACTGAGAGACTATGACTTTGATTTTGGATATTTTAAATGAAAATAAATAAACCTGGAATTATTATATTTTTCACTTCTATGACTTTATCTTTGTTGATTCTCGAGGGCTCTTTACGCCTAACAGGGATTGTATTTCAGGAAAGCCGTAATAATTCATTTCGCATGAATTTAGAAGAAGCAAATTCTTATGATTCTGAAAGGGATTATGAAAAATTTAAAGTTCAAAAAGAAACTAATAATACGATTTGGGCCATTGGTGATTCTTTTACCAATGCAGGAAATGTCGACTCGAATCAAAGTTATCCTGCGTATCTATTTAAAATACTACAAGCAAAAAAATATAATTATAATGTAGTCAACTTAGGGCAATGTGAAGATCCAACATGGGGTGTTTACAATAGACTTAAAGATGTCTTAGAGAATACTCCAAAAAAGGAAATACCAGGAGTAGTGATTGTTTTAACTGGCGTTTCAGATCCATTTTATTTTACTCTGAGTGGCGTTCAACCCATGAAACGTGAGAAGCAAAAATTTACTGCTTTTTATCTACCACAAATTCCTTGGTATAAAGAACTTCGAATTTATAAAGCTTATAGACATATAAAATTAGAATTGATGAATAGGAAACTAAGTAGAAATGGAGGTAAGTTTACACCGGAGATACTTGAAAGCCTGAATACTAATTATGAGGAGATCGTGAGAAATAAACCTGTAGGTTATTCTCAGTGGCTTGAATATGAACTTAAAATACAAAGTATATTAAAAAACCATCGTGAATTTGTAGATGGAAGTAAGAATGAATTTTTTTTTAAAGATAAGGCTAGATTTGTATTTAATACTCTCGTTATGCCTAGAATTAGATATTTTACAGGAAAGCTAAGCTATAATGAAGCCTTAGAAGTTTTACTAAAGTTTGGACGCGATTTTCCAGAATACTTCTGGAGTGATGAGAGAAATGTTCCTTTTTCTCTGCATGTAATGTCTCAATTAATGCTTTTTCAAAGTAAGTACACTTCTGTTGATTTAAATAAGTTTCTAGTTGATTCATCTCGCGGTGTTCCTCATCTAAGAAAGAGCGAGCTTTATAAAATGGCTAATCGGTTCTTTCTTAGTAAGAAAGATATCGAGGCCCAAGTTCTGGGTAGTCGAAAAGAAACTTGGAATAAGATCATAGAATTGTCACACTCATATGACTTTAAGTTGGTTGTCCAGACCTATGCTTCAGATTTTAAAGAGGCAAATAGAATGGTGAGAGCAGTTTCTCAGAAATCAAATATTCTATTAGTTGATAATAACAAAGAATTTAAAAAGAAAATAAAGGATGTTGGCCGTGAAAATCTTTTTGCAGATGATAACCATTTTCAACCTTTGGGCTATGAGATCATGGCCCAGAATATCTTTAATAGTTTAGAAACGAATAACTATATTAAAAAATAGGATAAAGTATTCGCTTAATAAAACTTTTAGGAAGATCATCATTACTTAAACCAATTTCCGTATCTATTCTTTTAGGTAAATAGAATGTACTAAACATAATATCCCATACAGAAAATATTAAACCAAAGTTTTGACCATAAGTTTTGTGACATTTTTTGCTATGATGAAGGTAATGATTATCGGGTAAGATAAAGAAATAGTTAAGAAAGTGAGGGAGTCTTATTGAGGTGTTTGCATGTTGTAAAATATCAGCAAACATAGAAATAAGATATGTAGTCTCTCTGACATATGCTGATACACTAAAAAATGAACTGACAATTCCCATTGTGGTGAAAAAATATAGTTGTTCTAACAAGGAATGGCGAAAAGTAGAAAGGGGTGTTAAGTTTTTTACCGAATGATGTAATTTATGTATTGGCCAAAGAAGTCTGTAGTAGTGTGTTGAGAGATGAGTAAGATAGTTCGTGAAATCCAAAACAATAACAAAAATTAGAAGCTGTATCCACGTGGGTAAATTCTTTAAATTTATTGATGGTATGTTAAAGTTCGAATTAACATAACTGCTAATGTTAATTGTCATGTAGACGAGTAAACTCGAAATCAGGAATTCGCTTAGAAAGTACCACTTTGATTCTTTTAGAATTTCTTTTAATCGAAAATCATTGATTTTTCTAGGGAAAAACAATTGTATGAAAAATCCTAACAAAATAAAAACTATAATATAGGCATGGGTATTTAAAAACAATTGCACTCCTTATTAAAATAAGCTTTCACTGATTCTTAGTTCTTCTTTCGTTTTCCAATTTGAGTTTTCACTTTTTTCCGTAGATTTAGTACACATTTTGATTGTAAAAGCATAAGGTGTAATAAAAATATAATAAACAATTGCCAATAATACAGTATTAAAACTCATACTTATAAGACTTAAAATTAAATGAACTCTTTTGGTAATGTTTTGAATGAAATTGGGAAATAAAAAATAAATTATAAATGGTGTTAACCCAATAATTGCTGGCTGAATTTTTCGTTCAAAACCCAAAAAAGGTAGGGTTATATATGAAAGAATTATTGTGAATAAATAAATCTTTGCCCAAGTTTTAAGAATATCATTTTTAGATAGTATAATCTTCGAAGCTTCAAATTGAGATAGTTTAGGTTGGTTCTTTTTATCCAGAAGATAATCACCAATTACCAAATAATCCATATCGGTTCTCATAAAACATTTATATGCATCAGTTGGGGAGTTAACAATTGGTTCATTGTTTACATTGAATGAAGTATTGATTGCTATTCCTATCAGCGATCTTTCTTTGATTTTTGAAAGTAACTGATACATAAGAGGATTAGATTCTTGGTTTATCGTCTGTATTCTTCCTGTACTGTTCACATGTGTAACTGCTGGGAATGTTGAGTTAATATGATTTATTTTTGAAAGACCATTTATTTTGTTTTTTCCAAGTTTAATTCTATGTTCTGGAAGAAAATCATCTACAAGTAGCATATATGGACTAACCGAAATGTTTTGAAAAACTAAAGATATATCTTCTTCTAAAATAACTGGAGCAAATGGTCTGAAAGATTCACGATTTTTAATTTTTATATTAATAGACTTTTGTAATTTCGGGCATCTCGCATTTCCAAGAATTGAGCGATTCCCTAAGGCACGCGGTCCAAACTCAGATTTACCTTGAAACCATCCGATAACTTTACTTTCATCTATTAAATAACTTGTTTTATCTACCAATTCTTCTTGGCTTTTAAACTTTATAAAATTAGCTTTAAAGCCTTTTAACACTTTAGAAATTTCTTCGGAACTATACTCTGGACCAAGGTAGCATGATTTCATTGTGTTCTTGCTAACTAAAAGTCTTGGTTTCTTTTGGTGACAATAGTATGTCGCATACGCAGCACCTAGTGAACCACCAGCGTCACTTGCAGCAGGTTGAATCCATATACTTTCAAATATCTTACTCTTAAAAATCTTACCATTTGCCACACAATTGAGTGCTACTCCACCTGCTAAACATAAATTGTCGTTGGCTGTTATATCTTTCGCATGTTTTACTAGGTTTAGCATTAAAATTTCTGTTACCGATTGAATCGAAGCTGCTAGGTCGAGTGTGACTTGTTTAATATCAGAATTTAACTTTCTGAAAGACCTATCGAATAACTTATCAAAATGATTATTAGTCATTTTTACACCTGTTTGATAACTAAAATACTTTTGATTAATTTTAAAGCTACCATCAGGGAACTTTGTTACAAGATTTTCAAAAATAAAGTCTACATACTTAGGTTCACCATATGGAGCTAGACCCATAAGTTTGTATTCTCCATCATTAACTTTAAAACCACAGTAATAAGTAAATGCTGAATAGAGTAAGCCTATTGAATCTGGAAAATTAATTTGTTTTATCAACTCTAGTTTATTTCCATCACCAGACCAAATGCTCGTTGATGCATATTCACCAACACCATCAACACAAATAATCGTGGCCTTCTCGTAAGGTGAAGGAAAAAAAGCACTAGCAGCATGAGATTGGTGATGGGAAGAAAATAATAATTTAGGTAATTGTTCTTTATCACATTCTCCAACTTCTTGAAGAGAGTCATTAATTTTTGATTTAATAAATATCTTATTCTTTAGCCATACAGGAGAGCTACTCTTAAACGAACTAAAGCCTCTTGGAGCGCTATTTAAATAGGTTTCAATTAGACGTTCAAATGTTACAAAAGGTTTTTCGTAGAAGGTTACTGAGTATAGATCACTTATATTAATTTTTGCTTGAGATAAACAGTATTTAATGGCCTGTATTGGAAAGCTTTCATCGTGTTTAATTCTTGAGAACCTTTCTTCAGCAACTGCAGCAATAATCTCACCATCGCATATCAAACAAGCAGCGCTATCATGATAAAACGCTGAAATTCCAAGTATATAGGTCTTCTTTTCCATTGCTTAATATTTTAGCATGACAACAAATTAAAGCAAAAATAAATTGATTCCATGATATAATTTAATCTATGATTCTAAAGGGTTAAGGGGTGTAAGTTGAAAAAAAAGAGTTACAAAGAAACGATTAAGGAAAACAAGCAAGTTCTTAGTGAAATCTACGTAATGATTAAGACAAATAAAAAATGGTGGCTCATGCCAATATTTTTTGTGTTTGCTTTTTTAACCATGTTTTTAACTCTCTCTGGTGGAGGATCCGTCCTACCTGCTATCTACGCTTTATTTTAAAAAATTATGATTGGAAAATATCTTGGAATTTTTATTTCACTAATTGGCTTGATTCTCCCATGGAGACTCAGAGTGCTCTTTAGCGAAATATTAGGCTGGATCACTCAATTTGTTTATTTTACCTATTATGGGATCTTCAATTTTATTTTAAATGAATTGAGAAAGGCCAAAGAGGAAGATGAAAATGAATGATAAAAAAAAGACATGTGCAGTCTTATTTTCTGGCGGAACCGACTCTACTTTGGCAGCAGTCCTTCAGGAGGAATATTTTTATGAAATTCACTTGTTAACATTTGATAGACTAGGTATTGCATCTGTTGAAAATAGTAAGGTAAACGCTAAAATGCTAATTGATAAGTATGGATCCGATAGAATAAAGCATATTATTATAAATATTGATAAAATTTTTAAACATATAAGCTATGAGAACTATATTTCTAATATAAGGAAGCATGGTCTTATGAATTTAAGTACATGCGGTCTTTGTAAGTTGAGTATGCATATTCAAACAATAAGCTATTGTAATGATAACTCTATTGTTGACGTTGCAGATGGGGCAAACCAAGGCATGGATATGTTTCCTGCGCAAATGAAACCTGTTATTGATCAGATGAAAGCCCTATATTTGAAATTTGGTATTACATACTCTAATCCGGTTTTTGATTATGAATTTCCTGACGAAGGAAGCTTTCTTTCAATGGAAAACGCAAACATGCTAATGTCCCTTCCTAAAAAAAATAATGAAAAAGAAATGAAGAAGATGACAGCCGGTAGAGTTTTATATGAAAAAGGTCTTGCTCCATTACCAAACGTAAAAGGTAGCGATTACGATCGAAAGCGGCAGCCTCGATGTTTCCAGTTCATTCTTTTTAAAACTTTTGCGAATAAATATTTTTTAGCAGACAATACATATGAAGAGTATGTGGAAAAAACGGTTGGTTTTTTTAAAGATAAAATTAAGGTAGCTGAAGAGGTTCTAAATGAAGATAAGAAAAAAATATTAAAATGACGATGAAAATGAAAGAGAAAATAGATTGCTGCGGAAGTAATTTTGAAACGAATAATGTTTCTTTTTTAGGGTTATTAACTCTTTCTGTACCGATTGCATTATTTTCTATGATCGTCATTATCGTTCTATTACCCTTTAGTTTTCTTCAGAGTAGCAAAGACATAAAGCGACAAACAGTAAGAGTCCTTTTCGCAAATAGCTCACTTATAGAAAGACAGAATTTACTTCAAAACCTACGTTGTAATTTTTCAGTTCTTTTAAGTAAGTTATCGACATCCTTATCTAATAAAGTTTATTATTATTTTAATCATATGATTCTGTTTTTTATATGGTTTCTATTGATAGTGGGAGTTTCTTTCTTTGTTTAATTCATCATTTAACCCTTATAAATTTCGAGAAGACTTTCACTGCCTATCTAAATCTGAAAAGAAAAAACCACTTTACTTTGATAATGCATGCATGACTTTAAAACCAAATTCTGTCGTCAAAGCAATCGTAGATTATTACCAAGATCATCCTTCTTGTCACAATAGAGCAGTTCATGAATTTGGAGAGATCACGACAAAAAAGGTGGAAAACTCTAGGTCTCTTATAAATAAGTATATTAACTGCAGGCCAGGTGAATCTATTGTATTTACAAAAAATACAACAGAATCAATTAATATGGTTGCCAACCTAGTCAACTTCTCTGAAGGGGATATAGTTCTTACTACTGATATGGAACACAATTCAAATATGTTACCTTGGCAGTTCTTAAAAATAAAATCTAAGGTTTCATTTCAACAAGTTCCTGTTAACCCTAAAAGTAGTGGGTTTGATTTTGGTTACTATGAAGAAGTTTTAAAAACCAATAAAGTTAAACTAGTTTCAATGTTTCATATTTCAAATATTACTGGGATGAGATTACCAATCAAGGAAATCACCAAAATGGCTCATAAGTATGGAGCCTTAGTGCTTGTTGATGCAGCTCAATCTATGGCACATATAAATGTTGATATTCAAGATTTGGATATTGATTTTATGGCATTTTCGATTCACAAGATGTATGGACCAACAGGAGTAGGTATTCTCTTTGGAAAAAAAGAACTTATGAAAAGTGGAGTACCAAAGTATGTTGGGGGAGAGGGAATTATTGATACGACATATGACTCATGTACTCTTGAGGAGTCACCAAAAAAGTACGAGGTTGGACTCCAAAACTACGCTGGTATTATAGGAGCGGGAGAAACAATAAAGTACTTATCTAAAATAAATTTAAAAAAGGCACACCAGCATATTCTGAGTTTAAATGAGTTTCTGACAAATGAATTAACGGCTCACAAAGATATCACAATACTTGGGCCACAAGAGCCTAAGTCTAGAAATGGTGTAGTGAACATTGTTGTAGGAAATAGAAAACCAGAAGAAATTGGACTGTTATTGAGTAAGATGAAAAGAATTATGGTTAGAAGTGGGGTTCATTGTGGACACTCCTGGTATCACAAATACAATTTAAAACCATCCCTTCGAATTTCTTTGTCCTTTTATAATACTAAAGAAGAGGTTCAAGTTTTGGTGAAAACACTAAAAGATCTATTGAGATAATAAATGAGAGCTATTGAAAGTACATTAGAAAATAGATTAAAAACTCTTGAAAAAAAGAGTTCCTACCAATCATATTTTAATTGGGATAGGTTTCATTTATTTCATCAAACTCATTCTATAGAAGTTAGTAAAAAGAATGGGATTGAATTAATTAATAGCTTTGTGGGATGTGAAAATTGCCATGTTGGTTTTCAGGTGGATACCTTCCTTGAAGGATGTACTCATGATTGTAAGTATTGTTATGCAAAAATCGAAGGTGAAGCCAAAGATAAATGGAATAATCCGGTACCCAGACCTCTAGACTTTACTTTTCTTTGGGAAGCTTTTTATAAGGTCTTTGAAGATGAAAATAGTGATCATGAACTATACCGCTTCCTTTCAAAGAAGGTTCCGTTAAGGTTGGGCTCATTAAGTGATCCATTTCTCTCTATTGAAAAGCAATTAGAAATAACAAAAGAAGTTCTTCTATTACTAAACCATTATGATTATCCATATATAATTGTTACACGCTCGTCGTTAATCTCTAAAGAACCATATTTATCTATCTTGAGAAAAGACTTAGCATCTATTCATATTAGTATCCCATCTCTCGATGCAGGGAAAACGAAAATTCTTGAACCAAGGGCGCCAAATCCTCTAAGTCGATTACAAACTATTAGACAACTTCGAGAAAAGAAAATTTGGGTTACAGCGAGAGTAAATCCATTATTTCCTGTTTTTCAGGATGGTGAGTTACTGACCGGAAAGAATTTAAATGACAGAACAAAGAATGATTTTAATTTTTATACAGATGAATTAATTGAAGAAATTTCAAAAACAGGTTGTAAATCTATCCTGGTAGGGTTTGTTACTTTAAAATCAAGAGTTCTGAACGAGCTTAGTGTGGATTTGAATTTTCCTCTGAGATCTTTGATGAAAAGCGGTCAAGATCAAGGTGATTTTAAATTTTCTCGTGAGGAAATAAGAAAATACTTTGAGCATATTAAAAAGGTATCGACGAAATTAAACATGCAGTTTACCACTTGTTACTTAGGACAGAATTCCGCTCAGTTTTATTCTAATCAGGACCTTTGGGACAATAAGAAGGATTGTTGTAACAGTTTAGGTGTGGTTGAAAAACATATGACAACATCCTTAGCAGTTCCTAGGCATTTGTCAGTTTCGACCCAAATGAAAGGGAAAGGTTTTTTTCAAAAAATTGTATTAAAGTTGATGTCGTACATACTACGGGAGCTTGAAGAGAAAAATGAATAATTCAGATAAACCGATAAAAATAAGTTATTTTTATTTAACATTGTTTATGTTCTTTGTAGCTATTATCGTTGTTGTAATTATAGAGGTCTCAGTTAGGCTCTTTTATCCAGAAACAAGACTTGATAAAATAACGAAAATTATTGAGCCACACTCAATTAGATTTTGGCGAGGGAAAGCCAGTTTTAAAGATAAATTTTTTGATGCCTACGTTGAACATAATAGTCTTGGGCTTAGGGCCCGTGAAGATATTAGTAATACAGATTTACTTGTTTTAGGAGCATCTCCGTCATATGGTTGGGGAGTAGAATTTAATGAGATTTATAGTAGTTTACTTGAGCGAAAATTAAATACCTTAAAAAAAGATGTTAAAGTAACGAATGCTTCTAGTATTGGTTACTCGTCATTTCAGGGGAATCTTCTTTTAAAAGAATTGTTGGAAATTTCAAAACCTAAGATAGTACTAATTGCATACGTTATAAATGATGTTGACCGCTATCGATTTTTCAGTAATAACCATTTGAGCGATGTTGAAGTTGAACATAGTGAGTCTGGAGATACGCGACAATTTATTGAAAATAATTACTTTACTGGGAAGCTACTTCGAAATCTTTTAAGCTCAGAAGAAAAATTACCAACACCTGGTAAAATTAGAGTGAATGAAACAGAATACCGAAAAAATATATCCGAAATGATTAAAGCAGTGAAGTCAGTCGGGGGCATTCCTATTTTATTAAAAATGCCAGTGATGCTTCATGAGAACAATGTTTCTCTAGATTTTCAAAACTATCTTAGAGATATAAATTGTAAGAAATTTTTGAATAGTGATGAAAAGCTCTATGAGTGCATTAAAAACAGTAAGGGTGATAGTAGATATATGTTTTCTGAAAATGAACTCAGAAAGGTAATGGCAATGAACTCATCTAGAAGAACTGTTGAATATCATAATATATTAGATCGACTTGCAGAAAAGTTTAAGATCTCAATAATAAACCCAGTTAGTGTTTTTCATGAGAGTGATGAGTATCTGTTTTTACATGAGAACTTGGACCCGATACATCCAAACCCAAAAGGTCATAAGATAATCTCAGAACTTATCTATAATGAAATTATTAAAAAAAATCTACTCTAACTTTCAAACCCAAGATGAATGTCGTAGATTTTGTTTAAATCTTGAGTATCATTTTTGTTTTTAGATAAGATCATCTTGTAGAAGAAGATATTTCTGAAAATCAATTTTACATATTTCCGTGTTTCTAGAAACGGAATATTTTCTATATTTTCAAGCATGAAGTCACTATTCATATAATCATCTTGCCACTCATTAACACGTCTTTCTCCGGCGTTGTAAGCAGCAAGAGAGTAGACAAGGTTTTTATTATATCTTGTCATAAGATTGTTAAAATAAGTAGTTCCTATTTTTATGTTTAAATTTGGATTATATAAATGCTTGTTTTTAAGTCTTCTTTTAAATTGCCTTGCTGTACCAGGCATTAATTGCATAAGTCCTCTCGCACCTACATGGGATTGTGCTCTTGTATTAAATCCTGACTCTTGCCTAATAAGTGATAGTGCAATTATTGGATCAAAAGAATGTGTATTCTTTTTAATCTGCTTTAGGTAGGGTTTTGGAAACAGTATTTTTAAAGTATTTTTAGTTAGTTTTATTGAATCATTTTTTATTGATTTATAAAGTATCTTAAAGCTTTCTAAGTATTCACCATTATTAGATAGATTGTAAGCCGCACTTAGAATATGTTCTTCTATCATTTTTACAGATTTACTTCTGCGTAAATTCTTTAGCTCTAAATTAATAAATTTAGGGTGATAAACAACTCCCCATAAAGTAACTCGTTTTAACCATTTATAATCTACACCTACTTTTGAAATAGTTGTGTCATTATTTTTTGGTATGTTTGCCAAATAAATTTCTTGCGTAGAGCGCTTATTGTCATCACCGATCATTTTTGCTGAAAGTATTGAGTAGTAACTTAAAGGATTATTTCCAATTACCATTTTAAATGTTTCCTGTGCAAAATCTTTATTTCCTGTTTTCTGGTTTAGAAATCCAATCCAAAAATGTATTTTTGAATGTTTAGACAAAAACTTTTTATCGTTTGCAACAATTTCAATACTTTTAAGCGCTTCGCCGTATTCGTTTTGAGATACATGTGACCACATGTTTTCAAAAAGAGTTGTGTCATAATGATATGTTTTCTGTTGAAGTATTCTTTTGAATCCTTTTTGAGCCAGACTATGAAAGTTCCTTCTCATTAATGATTTCGAAATACTGAGTAGGCTTAAAAGCGCCTTTTCTTTAGGGAGGTGTGTGTATGTTAAATTAAAATAATTTAATGCTTGGTTAAAGGTTTCTGTTATCTCTTCTTTTGATTTTTTTTCGTCTAATGTCTTAAATGCTATTTCTTTTAATTTCTTAAACTCTTTATAAAATACATATTGTGTATTATATTTTTCAAGATCGAGAGTTTGAAGATAGCGCGTATTACTTGGAGTTACATATGCGTACTTAAGCAGTTCATTCGGTGGAGTACTTTTTGTTGCCTGATAATGATTCATTATTTTCTTTGAATATAGCTTATGCTTTGAACTTCCTTTCCTAAAACGGGAAAGTAAGAAATTTATATCAGTATAGTTAGAAGGTATGAGGATATGTTTTGTGTTAAAGCTTAGGTATCTGGCTTGTTCTTTATGAAAATTATATGATTCACGCTGATTAGCGCTAACTGCTTTAATAAACTTGTTAAAGCAGAGGTTTTTTACATTATTATTCAAATCTTGTTTAACGAAGTCTTCAGTCGTGAAATTAGCAAATTTTGTACACAACTTTTTTATGTCGGTAATTTTCTTCGTTTTTGAAAGCTTAATTAGATTTCTAGGCCATTCTCTATAAGGTACAAAAGTTTTAGATTTTAACACATCTTTGTAGAATCTTTTCACAAGTGCGTTATTAATAATTCCTTTGCGGCTAAGCTTGTATAGTTGCTTGAAGTTATTTGCTAATCTTCTTTCTTTTTTTGTAGGAATGACGCGGGTATTTTCAAACACTTCTTCAAGTGCCGAACTCTGTGCAAATTTGGTAGATGCATTAGAACCCTGAGAGAGAAAAACAACAATGAAACTTGCGATTAATTTTACGTACAAAATGCCTCCATGCTTTTTGTCGAATACAAGTTATTCTACCACTAAATTGGGTTAGATGTTAATGTAGGAATTATTGTTTCTTGTTTAGGTGAAAATTATAACTAACTTCCAAAGTCTTGTATTTGCTTGAGTTTTCTTTGTATTTCTTCTAGAACTGGCTTTTTATCCTCGGGTACCACTAAAGCTATATTTTCAATATAATCTGAAACTTCACCCAAATATTCACGTTCTTCTTCAGATTTAGATATTAAATACTCAATAGTATGGTTTAGATCTTCAGCAACTTCATGAAATTGATCCCCATCCCTAAAAGTTAATGGATAAATTTCTTCACCCTGGCGGATGTTATCTAAGAATAGTTGCATTTTGTACATTGGACCTGCTATTCGGTGAGATACTCGGATACAAACAACAAAAATAAAACCCAAAAGGCCAACTTGAATAAGTGCAAGCGTAATTAAGAGGGAAACCCTATGTTCTTCGTATTGCGAGGCGTTGTCTGGGTTTAGCGCAATCATCGATTCCATTAGGTCATAAATAGTGATCGGATAAATTAAACTTGCTAGGAAAACTAGGCTACATATTATAAAACTAAATTTATATTGGAAACGTGGATTGATAATGAAAATTCTTCTATTATTGGCCAAGATTTTTTTCCTTTTATATTACGTTGATTTTACTTTATATTATCGCGTAAAAAACTATTGTAAATAAGTGGCAAAATTATCAAAGCCCCAAAAAGGATAAATATGGAAAAATTAACAGAGTTAGTATCTCAGGTAAAAAATCCCATTACGGGAGTAACACTAGGTGCTGAGGATAGAGTTATATCAGTTGAGCAAAAAGGTGCAGATCTTTATGTGAAATACAAAAGGGATGGAATTAGCCCCGAGATTAAAAAACAATTGGAAAAAGATATTCTAAAAGCACTTAGTACTGAAATGTCTGAGGACAATGTTTTTATCTTGGCTCAATCTGATAGCAGTCAGGATGTTATGGGCTCAGTTGGTATTGAAACTCAACCAAAGGATATTCAGCCAGCGCAGCTTAAAGTAGGTCATGGTACTCCTGGAGAAAAACGCAAAATCCCAGGAGTTAAAAATATTCTTGCAATTGGTTCAGGTAAAGGTGGAGTTGGTAAATCTACATTTACTTCTAACCTTGCAGTAACTTTGGCAAAAAAAGGCTATAAGGTTGGCGTGGTTGATGCTGATATTTATGGTCCATCGCTTCCAGTTATGTTTAAGAAGCGTGATCACCGCCCCCAAGCAACTGATGAACAAAAAATACTACCTTTAGAAAATTATGGTGTTAAATTTATCTCTTTTGGAAACTTTATTCATGAGGATGAGCCAGTTGTATGGCGTGGACCTATGTTAGGTGGTGTCCTTAACCAATTCTTTTTTGAAACTGATTGGGGAGAGCTAGATTATCTTTTATTAGATCTTCCGCCAGGAACGGGAGATGTTCAACTTTCCATGATTCAAAATGTTATTGTTGATGGAACAATTATTATTTCCACTCCACAGGATATTGCCTTATTAGATGCAAGAAAAGCACTACATATGTTTGATAAATTAGGTCTACATGTAGTCGGAATGGTTGAAAATATGAGTTCGTTTGTTTGTGATGATTGTGGAAAAGAACACTTTTTATATGGAACTGGCGGTGTACTTAGTGCTTCCACTGAACTTGGTGTTGGTTACTTAGGAAAAATTCCAATGGACCTTGGTGTAAGAAAAGGGTGTGACTTTGGAACGCCATATATGTGGAATTCTGATAAGTATGAAGGTTCTAAGGTATGGAATGCTTATATGGAAATTTCAGGAAAGGTAGACAGTTTTTTTAATCCAGATGATAATAAGAAGAAAGGAATTCTTTCTAAGATTTTCAATAAAAAGTAAGGGCAGATTTTGGATTTAGCTATTTTCGAAGTTTTAGATGAACAAAGTATTGTTTGCTTTACAGGTAAGGTGAATCTACTTAACTCAACGGACAGTAAGCTGTTGGGATCCATCATTTTCATTGAAGGTACAATCGTAAATGCTCACTATGATAAATTCAAACCTTATAAGGCATTAATGAATTTGTTTGTAGAAACAAGTCTGAACCCCCTAGTGAAAATAATCGTTGAACCCGAGCTGATTCAAGTTACTGAAAAAAAGCTCGATTATCCAATGAGTGTAATAAAGAGAAAAGCAATTGAGTATATTGGTATGTATGAGGAGTCAGTTGATTTAAGACCTTCTGACACAATACAGTTAATGGTTAAGCCAGAGTTTATTTCAAAGGGGGTCGAAGTTTCCTCAAGAGAATATAGTTTACTCTGTACCATGTCCGACTATAATTTAGTAAAAGATATATATTCTAATAACGATATGTTGGACTATGAAATTACTAACGCATTAATTACATTAAGAAAAAAAGACGCAATTAAAGTTGTTAAAACAAAATAAGGATTTTTATGAAAACTCAAAAACACAATGAAGGTGAATTAGCTGAATTGAAAGTAAATGTAGAGGTTCAGTTAATTAAGGATTTAGAAACAATGTCAGCAAACTCTGATTTTGATATCGACGAGATTGTAGCAATAGCTGTTAAGCGCTTTCGCTCATCTCATGCTGATTATATGGGAGTTAAGGTAGATTTTCCTTAAGCCATTTGAATACAAAATTATTCGTACACAATAGAGACCTTAAATAGGTCTCTTTTTTTTGTCTAAATTCTGAACAGTGTATAAAAATATTACACCTTCTTAGGTAAGAAAGACGTAATTCTAGTGGTTTACCACCCTCTGCTTAGAGGTCCTCATTGGCACACCCCTTGCTTTATATATGGTACAGGAGAGGATAAATGAAATCACTAAAAAGGCTATTATTAGGAACAACTTTATTAGGAACGGTAGCGTTCTTCGTACTTGGAAGTATGAATTCAATCGTAGTTGATAAACAAGCCTTCTTAAGAAATGATTTAAATATCACTTTTGCAAAAAGACTTGATGAAATGAATGGTGATGTAGTTATTGGTCGTATGGCCGCTTCAATTCCTAAATGGGATAACACAAAATCATTAGCTCCAATTAAGAAGATAAACAAAATAACTAAAAAAGTTTTTATAACTAAAAAATCAAAATTAAGTATCGTAAAGAATATTGTTTCAGCAGCACCAGGACCGACAGTAAAAAATGCTCCGGACCTAGAGTTAACTGGTGGGCTTTTTAATAAGAAACCACTTAAGGATGGAAAGGGTTATTCTGGAAAAGCACATATCGTTGACGGAGTTATTGAAGAAATCAATGTAACACTCCCAGGTGGAAAACAATTTATCATCAATACAAATGAGAGAATGGTTGGAAATGTTTTTCAATATGAAGATACAGAAACAAGAGAAATGAGAAGTGGTCTTTTTTATGAAGTTAAAAAGGGACAGTACATGATTACTCTTACTGATGACACCAAGTTTGCAGGGTTAAGATTAGAGTTTAAATCTGAAGCTGGAACTGAGGTTAAAAGTAAAAACAATAATAGTAACTGGGCAATGAATGATCAAAACGTAGAAGAAAATGATAACCTTGATGTTAATAATTTCACAGATGATAGTCATGAAGCATACGAGGTAGAAGATCAGAAAGATGCTTATGCTGCTAGACTTGAAGAAGAAAGTAATGAAATGAATAATGAAGAGTATGAGAATAATATAGAAGAAGAGAATTATGATGATAATGAAATGGTTCGTGCAAGCTCTTTTGGATTTAATTTTAATAGCTAAGATTTATTGAAAAATAAAATGATTGTGAAGAAGGCCCAAGCTAGGGCCTTTTTTTTTCTAAACGGATTTAAATAATACTTTTTAAAATATGGAACAAATCAACGTGATGTAAAAATTTTAAACACACTCTGAAAACATTTCAAGCGGACTACTTTAGAATAAAGATAAATCATATAATTATAAAACTAAAGACTTTCAAAAAGAAACGGAGAAAATATATGAAAAAACTAAGTGTACTTACATTGTTATCATGCCTTTTTATTACAACGTTTTCATACTCAGCTGATTCAAGCCAGGTGAAGTGCTTAAAGCAAAAGAAGTTAGAAACAGGCAGTCTTGTGAAGGCTTATCAACTATGTTCAATAAAAAACCCAGTTAAATCTAAATAGGAGCACGAATGAAAAGATTATTAATAGGTACATTATTATTCACAGCAAGCTTCAGTAGTTTTGCTGATATCGATTTAAAAAATGGTTTTAATGGTAAGTCAGCAAGACACTATCTTAAAACGATTAAGACAGGACAAAAAATTACTGTGGATCTTGGTAGTAGACAATACGTTGAAGAACTGTTGATATTTGCAGAGGGAAGACAAAGTGCTTACTCGTTTGGAAAAGTTATCGCAGATGGAGAAACTATCTCAACTCTAGGCGTTCCAGGTTTTGATCCCGATTACCCTGTTGTTGTTAGAGGTGACGTAAGAAAAATCGAAATAGTAGCAGATGCTAATTCAAAATTTAAAATTTTAGACTTTCAAATTTTTACTGAAAGAAAAAGCTATAATTCATTGCAAACAGTGCCTAGAAGTATAAGAGCTAATTATTCACCTAAACAATGGGGTAAGATTACCCTTGATATTGTTCACGAGCTCTACTATATGATGTTAAGTCAAAATCTTATTTCTCAAGAAGATTTTATTCAATACATTCAGCCAATTAGAAGGTCAGCAATTAATACTCAGGCAAATGAAAATGCAAGAGAGACAGAGTCTTTAAAAACTTTTATGCATGCTGATGAGCTTGCTACTGCCATTCATGCAGCTGATTCTCTTCTTGATAAAAATTTAATCGTTATGGACAGAGGTTTGGATACATTAACAATTGATCTAAAAACAATAAAAGAAGAAATTAGTGAAGATTACGATATTAAATTAAAAGATTTAAAAAATAGGAGTAACAAATGAGTATTAAATATATCGCTCTAGCTGCAATGACACTTGCAAGCGCATCAACTTTTGCAGATACAATTAAGGGAAATTCAGGCCGATATTGTACTGGGGCAGAACTAATAATCAATCCTGAATCTGATAGCAGCTATATTGAAAGAGTTGTTGTGGAGGCAGAAGGAATTGGGAGTGATGGGTTTATAGAAGCTTATGCTGATGGAGTTAGGGTTGCTAGACTTGGTGTCCCTGGATATGATCCACTCTATACTTTCCGTGTAAGAAGGAATGTAAGTGAAATTAAATTAGATTTTAAAGCTGAGAAGGGAGTTAAGAAATGTTTTAACATAATCTCCTTTACTGCATATACACCAGTTTCAATTTTTCCAACAAACTACGATCGTTACGAAGCAGATAAAGTTCGAAATGGAACGTGGGGTGGAGAAACACTAGCTCTAATAAAATCATTAAACAGATCGATGATTGACAAAAACCTTATGGTAGACAGTCTTTTTAAAAATGTATTAAAGCCCCTTCGGAATATCTCCTTACTTGAAAGTGCATCTGAATCTGAGAGACAAGGAAAATCTTTAATAAAAATTCAAAGAGCTTTAGGTATGGCGAAAATAATTACTGAAAATCAAGATATTTTGTTCTCAAGAATTGATAACGGAATAGATGATCATATCGTGATGGACCTTTTAAGTATTAAGGAAGATATCCTAGAGCATGTTGATGTAATGGAAGGTGATATCGAAGAAGCGCTTAAATATGTAACTAAAAGAATAGAGGAGTAATATATGAAAATTAAAAATACTTTCCTCGCAGGATTATTATTTACAAGTTTTGCAGTTCACTCTTCAAGTAGTGGTGTCGTAGAGAAAGGTGGTGAGATTGAAATAAGTCTTGGCAATATTAACTGTTCTTTTAATGGTTCTAGTTGTGAAATACCTGAGTATGGGGTTGTCATTGAATGCGGCGGTAGCGGCGATATTGATAAGTTTAATAGTGGAGCTAATTGTTATGGCTCTGGAAATATGACAATTACAAGTTCAAAGTTTCCAATCGTTTCTATTTTACCTGGAGTAGAAATTAGAGAAACGACAAAAAAAGGTAAAAGGAAGTTTGAAACGACCGAAGGTAATGGGAAAATTAATAAAATTAGGTTTCAATTTGTTAACAAAGTAGTAATCGAAAATGATGGTCCTACTGCTAATGTTTCTAAGGTAATTCTTATAAAATCATTGCACCATCGGTTATATAATACAACTACAGAGCTAAATAAACCTTTGCATGACACTTATTTTTACGTGAGAAATCAATTATTAACTTTTAAGAAAAATGTTAAAAAGTCTGATATGTCACATACAGAAAGACTTGAAGTCGCTCTAGAGGATGGAATGAAGCTTCTTTCTGCAAAAGATAAGAATGGTAAAAAGTTTCAGCGCTCAATACTTTCTTGGAAAGTTCAAGAAAATGCGAGAATTATAGTTGCATTCGGCATGATATTAGAAGAATTAATGGATGAGTATTCCCACATTGATTATATTAAAGGCCCAATTGAAGATTTAAGAATTTTAATATCTGAAATTCAAGAAGCATACGAGTGGAATAATGGTATCACTGGAAATGTATCCAAAGCATCTGGAACTTTACTAGAGGTTATAAGATTAGAAGTAAGTGAATTAGGAAGATTAAAAATGCTAACAGGTGGAAGTACTAAGGCTTATAATGAACTCCTTGTTACTTCTGGGAATTTATTTGCGAAAGTTATTGCATCTAAATCTGGAGATATGAAAGCACAACGATTAATTTATGATTACCTTGATGCTTGGAACTCTAAAGTGTGGCAGGATGAACTAACTAGGCTGCTTAATGTTGGCCCTGATGAAAAAGGACTTGTTATCCCAAAACTACATATGCTTATGAAGGCAATGGAAAGTATGGAAGAGCTAACAGATGCTGGTTTTCAATTAGTTCCTGTTAATATGCATGAAATTTTAAAAGGTAAGTAAGAAAGTAGGGGTCCTTAATCATGAAGAGATTAAGGACTATATTTATCTCAAATCTAGATACTTAAAATAGGAGTAAATATGAATAAATTATTATTTTTACTAGCAATTTTACCTGTAGTTTCTTTTGCGAATGAGGTGCCATCGATTTGTCTTCCTCCCACTGAGAGTGAAGTTTATGGCTATGTTTTACCTGAGGTTGGAGTGAATAAACAACTGGGAAATAGCATGGTAGCTGCAGCAGAGTGTGTAAGAGAAAAGAGTAACACTCTCGAGTGTTTACATGAATACAGAGTGGCCAAACAATTTTGTGGTGCAAGTAATGTTGCAAAATTTACTGAGGCTTACATTGAATACGCTGACAAGATCCTAGTCAATAGCTCAGATGCTCAAAGCTATAAGAGTTTGATTGAGCAGGTAAAATAGCATGAAGCTTCTTTTTTCTTTTTTAACTATTTTTCTTTTAAATCAGAAGACATATTGTCAAAGTGAATACTTGCAAAATATTTCTGAGTATAAGTTTTATATTTCTAATGAATTAGGTGAGAAAATTTTAGAAAGGGCAAATGTATTTGACCTTGGTCGAAGTGAAAGTGTTAAATTTAGAGTTGTTACAGAAAATGATAATATTCTTCATGGTGGAGGAAGAGTTTTAGGTCTTAAAGAAGATGATGGAGTTGAAGGTGATGATAAAGGTCAAACATTTGGCTTACGATTAAATTCTTTGTTCGAATTTGAAAAAGGTAGTATTGCTTTAAGTTACTTGTCAGAGTTGTATTCTAAGTCAGTCCAACAAGTTCTAAGTAATGGATCTTTTTCCGAGAAAAATGTTGATACTGATAAAATTTATACCGAGAATGCGGTTCGGGATAAAATCTCTTTGGAAATCCACAAGGACATAAGTGGAAAATACTATGGGATTATTGGACTTAGTTTCGAACATGTTTCTGATTCAGGGCTTGGATTAACAATTCAAGAAAGTTTTCATGATTTAACAGAAGATTTTGGAAACCGTTCTTATAGTGTTGTGGAAACTGGCTTGAATGAAAATATTCTTGTCGGAACCATAGGTCTTGGGAAAAGATATACGATTTTCCAAAAAGGCAATATTGGTTTAAATGGAGATGTAGAAGTTGGTTTTAATGCATCTAATGCTGATTATTTGAGAACTTCTTTTGTTAATTCTTCGCTGAATCTTATTCATAAGAACAGCACATTTAGACTCGCTTTGGAAAAGGATTCCAAACTTTATAAAAAATTAGGATTATCTTGGACTGAGGATATTTATTCAAAGAATGATGTTAGATTTGGATCGTATCTAGGTGTTTATAAACAGGAAAATTATTTTACTCGAGATTACTTTGATATCGGAAATCAAGAAGATGTTATATATGAGTACGGATTTGAGCTTGAAGCTAAGTTCTAAGTATTGTTGATTAGCACTCAATAATATTTACGGCCAAACCACCACGACTTGTTTCTTTATACTGCTTCTTCATATCTTTACCAGTTTGCTTCATAGTTGCAATAACCTTATCCAGGGAAACAAAGTGAGAGCCATCACCTCTTAGTGCGATTCTGGCAGCATTGATTGCCTTAACTGAACCCATAGCATTTCTTTCAATACATGGTATTTGCACTAGACCACCAATTGGGTCACAAGTTAGTCCTAGATTGTGTTCCATGGCAATCTCAGCAGCATTTTCGACTTGCTCTGGTGTTCCACCTAGAACCTCACAAAGGGCTCCTGCTGCCATTGAGCAAGCTACTCCAACTTCACCCTGGCAACCAACCTCTGCTCCACTGATACTGGCATTAGTCTTATATAGGATAGCAATCGCCCCCGCTGTTAGCAGGAAGTCAATTATACCTTTCTCAGAAGCCTGTGGACAAAATTTAACATAGTAGTGGAGAACTGCAGGAATTATTCCAGCAGCTCCATTTGTAGGTGATGTTACCACTTGGCCGCCAGCTGCATTTTCTTCATTAACAGCAAGTGCATAGAGATTAACCCAATCGAGAACACTTAAAGTATCCATAAGGCTTTTTTCTGGATTCTCTGTGAGTTGTCTAAATACGCCTGGAGCTCTTCTTACTACGCCAAGTCCTCCGGGTAGAATCCCTTCATTTTTAAATCCACGCTTAACACAGTCTTGCATGACGTTCCAATATTTAAGCATATCTGAATTAATTTCAGTTTCTGTTCTCCAGGTTAGCTCATTTTGAAAAACAATTTCAGAAATTTTCAATTTACTACTTTTACAGTTTTCTAGAAGTTGATTCGCTGACTTATAAGGGTATTTAATTTTTTGTACATGATTTTCTATAACGTTATTGGTATCAATTTCTGCTTCTTCTAGAATGAATCCGCCACCTGTTGAGTAGTAAATTTTCCTGATAATTTCATTACCGTCGTAGTCAAATGCAGCGAAGGCCATTCCATTGGGGTGATGAGGGAGGTTTATCCTTCTATGAAACTTTAAATCATGTCTAGGTACAAACTTTATTTCCTTAACATGTTCTCCAAATTTCATTTGTAGAGTTTTTTCTTTATTAACTCGATCCAGGATTTGAGGTATGTTGTTTGAGTCTATTGATTCTGGTTCATAACCTTGAATTCCAAGTAAAAAAGCTTTGTCAGTGCCATGCCCTTTACCTGTTAATGCAAGCGAACCATAGTAATCACACTTTAGAGTATAAATTTGATCAAATTTATTGAGACCTATAATAAAATCGATGAAAGCCTTTGCTGCTTTCATAGGTCCAACTGTATGTGAGCTGGATGGGCCTATCCCAATTGTGTAAATATCAAATACACTTATAGACATAAAATCCTATATGTAAATTCCAAACAGAGTACAAATTGTCCAAAGTAGGGCGGATGTAAATAATGGTATGGTTAAATTATCATCAAGTTTTAAAGGAATTAAATCCGCAGCAGCACAAATTGAGCCAACTAGAATTGAAACAAACAAGATCAGAATATCAAACTTACCGTTATAGCCAGTGAGTATAAACAAAGTGACAGCAGAGATAGCAATGAAGAATGCTACTGATCCTTCGATTGTTCTTGTTTCTGTTAGCTTATGTTTTCCAAAACGAATACCTACAATTGCTGAGAGAGGGTCTGCAATAGCGAGAGAATAAATACCAACTAATGCTATATGCTTTGGAAATGCAAAAATTGTAAGTAGTACGGCCATTGCATAAGGAACCATTGCTGATTCTTTAAGTTGTTCCTCGGCCCTTATAATAAACCTCGTAAAAGGTAACAGCTTTGCTGCTGTTTCTGGGTAGTTAATTCTTATTTGTTCAACAACATATAAGCCACACGCAATTAACCCTAAAAAGTGAATCATTTGTGAGTGATTAAACGAGACTAAATATAAAGTTGCAATCGCAACACCGTTGAATGTATGAAAGAGCCTTCTCATTATTTGAAGGTTATGTCTTGTCGACAGTTTTTCAGAACCACTCTTATTTTCTTCCGGGCCACTGACTTGAATGTTTTCAGCTAGAAGATCTTTGGTTTTATCCTCAGATTCATCCCAGCTATAGTCTATATTATCCATGCTTTTCACCTTTAATTAAGTATCGGAGTATGGCAGTAGAAGCATAAATTGTAAATAATTATAGTTTTGTAATGTCTTGAAATCACATTGTGCAGGGTGGAGTAATATGTAAGTGTGTAACTATAACTAGGTTCTAGGCAGGAAACTCAATTTAGGAGCACATTACTAATGGGTCGATGGTGTAGGAATTAATCAAAAATTCCATCGATATTTATTAGAACATCTGGATCGTCTTTATACTTTTGAAAAATAGCCTTTAGATCTCCGTTCAACGGATGATTTCTTAAATGAATTGCTTCACTGTCATAGTCAATATTAAGCACAAGATTTTTATCATAAAGATCAAACCAATTGTCGTACTTTATAAATTCTATCCTATCGACGCTTAACGATCTTGCAAGGGTTACAAATTCATCGATTGATTTATAATTAGCCTTTCTGACAACAAAATTGTAATTCAACCAAAGGAATTCACCCTTCTTTCGTTTATAACTTATCCACTTTAAATTCTCTTGAAGTGTATTCCAGTTACCACCCCGAGTTACCTTGTAAGTCTTCTCATTTCCAGCGTCTAGGGAAATGGCTATTTTTTTTATAAAGTCTGAGCCTGGTTTTAGTTGGTCCATAGTATCTTGATTAAATAAAAGTCCATTTGTTATGACAAATAAATGATCAAGATTTGGATAGTCCTCTTGATTAATAGATTTTAAAAGTTTTCTTTGATCTTTTGAGAAAAAAACTTCTCCATTATTTGCGAACTTAAGAACTTTAAGATTTTCTTTGTATGTATCGATAAAACTAAATTCTTTCTTGATAACATAGTTCTCAAATTCATCAGACTTTACTCTGTAGTCTGGTCTACAAGTAGGACATTTTAAATTACACTTATTGTCTGCTGCTAAGGAAATCGAGCTTGGCCCGTCCATCATTTCAGGATTCCCATCCAGAATGCGATTAATGTTATTATCGCTAATAGGAGTTTCAAAATAATTTGGATCCATTTTTTCAATTTCAGTGATGCTCATCTCGGGCTTATTACAGCGTGAGAGATTACAATACTTGTATGAACCATCAAGAATACTTTTTCTTAGTTTTTTTGCCTGTTCACTGTTCCAGGTAACTTCGTATTTATCATTTTCAGGAATTTCATCTTGTGAAATATCTTTTCCATCGAAATAGTTATCTTTTTTTTTGTCTGAATAATACTCATCTTTAAGCCAAGCTCCACAGCAAGGAATAAATTCATTGTGTCGGTGACCTAGTTCAATCCGACTGAATGGAAAGGGGCAGATATAGGTATTTTTCTTTTTATCTTCGGTTAAGCTCATAAATAATTATAAGGATAAATGGTTTAAATGGAAACTTTTGTTTCTAAGGGTCTATTGCGGAAGTTTGATTAGTGTACTCTCTAACTCTTCTTTTTCATAAATCTTGGCAGGAGCAAAGTGCATATCAATTATGGAGAAGGGCATTGGAAACTTTGCTTGATTCCAAGACTTAGTAAATATCTTTTGATTACTTGCTAGTGCGCGAACAGGAATGATTTTTGTATCTGTTTTCTTGGCGACAAGGCAAATCCCATCTTTGACTTTATATATAGGTCCTCTGGGTCCATCAACTGCAAATGCCATTTTGTAGCCAGATCTAACTTTTTTGATACCGGCGATTAGTCCAGAAACAGCTTTTTTTGAAGAAGATCCTCGAACAGGTTTGTAGCCTAGCCAGTTAGAGGCATTATTCATAATTTCTCCATCCTTTGAAATAGAGATAAGAACTGACATATTTCTATTTCTAAAAAAATTCAAAAGACAAAGTTCATCTTGATGGAAGAAAGCTAGAAGATATTTAGTTTCAATGGTTGGTTTTTTTTCACTAAAATAGGAATAAAATAACTTTTTATCTTCTTCCGATTTAAAATGTGGTCGATAACGTAGAGTCGCACCGATGAATCGAACGATTAGAAATGCAATAAACCCTAAAAATTTTTCTCTCATAATTTAACCAAAAAAAAGGGGACGCATTGTCCCCTTAAGTATTTGTGCCTAAGCTAAAATCTTTTTAAATTCTTCTTTCATAATTGGAACAATCTTAAATAAGTCACCAACGATTCCATAATCAGCTTTTGTGAAAATAGGAGCGTCAGGATCTGTGTTAATCGCAACGATTACTTTTGAAGTCCTCATTCCTGCTAAATGTTGAATTGCACCTGAGATACCACAAGCAATATAGAGAGAAGGAGCAACCGTTTTACCTGTTTGTCCAACTTGCATATCTGGAGCTGCGTAGCCTGAATCAACTGCTGCTCTTGAGGCACCAACTGTTGCACCGATAACATCTGCCATCTCATTTAAGATTGCGAAGTTTTCAGGGTTTTTCATTGCTCTACCACCAGAAACAATAATATTGGCTTCTGTTAAATCTACTTTTTCAGAAGCAGATGCAATAATTTCTTTAATTGCTGCTCTGATTTGTCCTGCTTCAACACTTGCATCAACTGCTTCACCGGCTCCAGCTGTCGTTGATTCTGGAAGTCCTAAGGCGTTTGGTCGAACGGTTACAAAGTGTGGTTTTGGACCTTGAAGAGTTACTTTTGCTAAACATTTTCCCGCAAATAGTGGCCTTGTTCCTGCGAATGTATCTCCTTCAAATAAAAAGTTAACACAGTCAGAAGCAACACCAGCTTCAAACTTAGTAGCAAGTCTTGGAACCATATCTTTGGCCATTGAAGTTGCACCAGTCATTACGTAATCGTAATTTCCGGCTGAAATAAAACCATGGAGAGCATTTGAATAGCCCTCTGGAGAATACTTATCAAGGTTATCACCTTTTAATTTGTGAATTTTTACAGCTCCATGCTCAGCTAAAACTTTAACTTGGTCATCACCTAAGTCTCCAATTACAGCTACATCAACATTTTGCCCAGTAAGTTTTCCTAGAATTTCTAGGGTTACTGGTTTTACGTTACCTTTATTTGTTTCAGAAAAAATTAATACATTTGCCATATTAGATCACCTTCGCTTCAGTTCTTAAAAGACCAACGACTTCAGCTACAATGCTTGCTTGTTGGGCTTCATCCATTGCATCAAACTTTTTACCTGCTGGTTTTTCCGGAGGTAGAGTAAAGTCAGAATAAACAACTCTTCTATCATCAGCAGAAACACCAACGTCAGCTAATGTTAAAGTCTGCATTGGTTTTCTTTTTGCTTTCATTATTCCAGGGAGAGAAGCATATCTTGGAGTGTTAATACCTTTATTAGTCGCAAGAACACATGGAGTATTAAGTTCGTAAACTTCAAGAGCACCACCTTCCACTTCTCTTTTCACTGTTATGGTTTCGCCGTTTTGCTCAAATCCAACAATTACAGCAACCGATGGAAGATTCAACATTGTCGCTAAAATTTGTGGAACTTGAAGACAGTCATCGTCAATGGCCTGTTTACCACAAAGAATTAGGTCAGGAGTGTTCCCTGATTTTTCAATTCCACCTTTAAGAGCTTTAGCAATTGAATATGAATCTAAGTTATCTTCTGCATCAACAAGAATTGCATCATCTGCACCCATTGCCATTGCTGTTCTTAGTGCTTCAGTGTCTTTGACACCACCAACTCTAACAACTGTAACCGTTGATCCTGCGTTAGCTGCTTTTACTAGTAAAGCTTGTTCTACTGCAAATTCATCATAAGGGTTCATGATCCATTTAATTGAGCTTGTCTCAATAAACGTACCATCACCATTTGGTTGAACTTTAGTTTCCGTATCTGGAACTTGTTTAACACAAACAAAAATGTTCATTCGTTACTCCTTCAAAAAATTTCTTATATTTAGTACTTATGTCTTTCCTAGCACTTCCCGTGCTATAACTATTTTTTGTATTTGGCTGGTGCCCTCATAGATTTGAATTAACTTCGCATCCCTCATTAATTTTTCAACAGGATATTCTTTTGAGTAACCGTAACCACCATATATTTGTACCGCATCAGTCGTGATTTGCATACATGAATCAGCAGCGAATACCTTAGCGCTAGAGGCAATTAAAGTATTTCGCTGATCATTATCAGACATCCATGCAGCTTTTTGAATAAGCATTCTTGAGACTTCAACCTTAGTTGCCATGTCTGCAATCATAAACTGAACTGCTTGATGTTTTGCAATTGGAACACCAAATTGTTTTCGCTCTTTGGCATATTCAATTGATAAATCGAGTGCTCTTTGTGAGCCACCTAGTGCAATAGAGGAAACAAGTGGACGAGAATGATCAAGTGTTTTCATTGCAATTGCCCAACCTTCTCCAGGTTTTCCTAGAATATTTTCTTTCGGAACTCTTACATTATTAAAAGTAATGGACCTTGTGTCTGAGCAGTTTTGACCAAGTTTATGCTCTTTCTTCCCTAGCTGTATTCCATCTAAATTGCTAGATACAACGATGGCGGAAATACCTTTATGTTTAAGACTGGGATCAACAGTGCAGTAGACAACGAATAGTGATGCATGACCAGCATTTGTAATCCACATTTTTTCACCATTCAAGATCCAATGATCACCACCATCTTTTAGTGTTGTTTGTATTCCGGCAGCATCTGATCCATTGCCTGGTTCGGTTAAGCAAAATGATGCGAGTAAAGGCTTTTCAGTAAAGGGTCTTAGAAATTTTTCTTTTTGCTCATCTGTACCACCAACAACAATTGGTGTAAGAGCTAAATCGTTACACATGATAGAGGTGTACATCCCCATGCAGCCATAAGAAAGAGCTTCTCCTATGGTCACTGCATCAAGTAAGCTAAATCCATTACCACCAAATTGTTCCGGTATACATGTATTGGTAAAACCCAGCTCCCATGCTTTCTGTATTTGCTCTTTTGGAAAGATGCTTTTTTCATCATACTCAGCTGCGAATGGAATCATTTCTTTTTTTGCAAACTTACGTGCAACTTCAAACATTTCCAGTTGCTCTGGAGAAAGTGAAAAATCCATAAGAGATTCCTTTAAAAGATTATTATAATAATTTTGCTGAATTATTAAATGTAGTAGGAATTATAAAGTGTTTTTTAAGAACTTGAAAGAATGGTAACTGTTGCAGTGGATTCACGACAAAACTTCTTTGGTCCCATGATGGGTGAGGAATAATTACATCATTAGTTCTGTGCGTTTCCACACCCCAGAAGATAATATCGATATCTATTATTCTTGGTCCTTTGGGAATATTACGTCTTCGACCCAGTCCTTGCTCAATATCAAGGATGATCTTCATTATATCGTCGGGCGATTGATTTGGAATTTCGAACTCCAACATCTGATTATAAAAGTCGGGCTGATTTAAATAATCTACTGCAGGTGAGCAATAGATTTCACTCTGTGCTAGGAAATTAAATTTTTTAGATAGTTCTTGTCTGGCAAGTCTTAGGTTTTCTTTTTTATCACCGAGGTTTGATCCGGTTCCTAGAATTAGACTCATTTATCATTCTTTTTTTTGATTTTTTTAGATTCTTTGGCTTTTTTTTTCGAATATGTTTTTGAGTATTGGTTTGGTAATGAAGGGAGCATAGTGCCTTTTGGTGCCCTTGGAGTCGTTTTTAATCCACAACTAATTAATGTAGAAAAAATAGAAAAATAGAAAAGTACTTTAAAATTCAATACCAAATCCTAAGCTGAAAATATCTGTTCCCATATCTGCTTTTAAAAACCACCCAGGAACCAATCTTTTTAAAACTGTTACTCCTAATATAATATTAGTTCTTTCTAATTCATCAATTGTTTTTTGCTCTTTGTTTGCTCGATCTAAATCTGCTGCAGTCTGTCCTAGGGCAATACCAGCATCTGGACTTGAAACACTGACTGTTTTAAAACCTAGGTATGGCATGACATATGAATAGAATGGAGCTTTAAAAGTATATTTAACTCTGGCCGTGATATTGTTAATGATTGTTTGGTTTCCGTCGTCAGGATAGGAATCGATTTGAGTTCTACCATAAAGACCTTCAACCCAATAGTTATCAGAAAATTGGTAGCCCCATGAGAAGTTGAATTCATTCCCTGCGATTGTGTCACTCGTGTAGTCATCAGTGAATCTTAATTGGTTATAACCAGCAGTTACAATATTGTCTGGCTTGATTAGACGATTATCTTTATAGAAGTCGGTTAAGTCTTCATTCAATAATGCTTTATCATTAAATAGATCTTCTTCAGAGTCGATTTTTGCATCACCTTGAGAAACTTCTTCTTTTTTCTTTATGTTAAACAACGCTGAGTCATCACCCTTAAGAATATTAACAACAACGCCTCTTCTAAGCTTATTCCATCTTGAGAGGGAGTAGACTTTAAGCATCTTAATTCCGGCCTGACCTTCATGAGTTTTTGCAACTACGGACCTAGATATTGGACCCCCATCTTTCAACGAAAGAGTTATGAAATCACCCTTGTTTAAAAGTTGATTTGAGTTACTTAAAATAAAAATCTTACCGGATCTAGAAATAATATTTACTGTTTCTGAAAACTGGTTAGCTGAATCCCCTAGGGTTATTTCACTGCCAGCATCATTAAGAAGATCTTGGGCAAGTGCACAAGTTCCAAAACTAAAGTTTAGAAGAAGGAGTGCTGTTAAAGATAATTTATTTATTAAAGATGTTCTCATCATATATAAGTATAATATAAAATCCAACGCAATAGGTAAACTAACTTAAATGTCGTAGGATTGATATATTTTCTAATTTTGGTATTTGACTCATTAGCTCAATCTTTGGTACGAACTTAATTACACAAGATGTAGGGGGCATAAATGAGTTTAGAAGCATATAATCAGCTATCTAGTGGTTCGAATAAAATGTTTATTGTTGTTGCAGGTAATATTGGATCTGGAAAAACTACTTTAACAAAAAAGCTTTCTGAAAAGCTTGGTTGGAATCCACACTTTGAGTCAGTTCAAGATAACCCATACCTTGCAGACTTTTACGATAATATGTCTCGTTGGAGTTTTCCTCTTCAAGTTTACTTCTTAAATCACAGATTCAATACACATAAACAAATTGAAAACGGTCTTGGTTCCGCAATACAAGATCGCTCTATATATGAGGATGCAAATATTTTTGCACGGGCACTGTTTGAACAGGGTGATTTAGACGCAAGAGACTATGAAACTTACTGTACCCTTTATGAATCAATGATTACTTATTTAAGTGCACCAACCCTAATAATCTTTTTAAAGAGGTCAGTTCCTAAATTACTTGAAAGAATTAAGATGCGTGGCAGAGACTATGAGCAATCTATTCCTGTTGATTACCTTACTAAGTTAAACGGTTACTATAACGAATGGTATGAAAACTATGACTTAGGTAAATCTCTAATCGTTGAAACGGACGAGCTAGACTTTCTTGAGAACGAAGAACACTTTGATCATTTAGTAAAAAGAATACATGACTCAATTGATCAACAAGAAATGTTCTATAAATATTAATTAATTCCAAAATAAACTTTATGTAAAAATTTCCTACGCCGATAAGTTGCATAGACATATGTATAATATAGATAGCAGAGGAGTTTTATATGAAAGTTTTATTATCTATTTTCCTACTAATGAGTTTAGTTGCTTGTTCGGGATCAAAATCAACAAATGAAGCAGAAGGTACTGACGCCGAAACTGAGCTTGCAGAAAATGACGAGTTTAGTGAAGACTTTTCAGAAGATGAAGGTGGCGAATTAGATGAAATTGCTGAGGATGATGAATCTGGTGACGATGCAATCGAAGAAGTACAAGAAGATGAAGTTGCAGATGAGGCTATGGAAGAAGAACCTGCCCAAGCAATGGATCAAGCTAATGAAATGGAAGAAGTTGCAGAATCAGCTCCAGCACCAGTACAAGTGAATACTAGTGGTGAAGAGGGATGGCATACAGTTTCTAGAAGTGAAACGTTAATGATTATTGCCTTCAAAATCTATGGTGACTACGATAGATGGAGAGATTTAGCCAGGTGGAACGCTGGTAAATTAGGTACTAACCACTCTCTTTCTGTTGGAATGAAACTAAAATTTGAAGCTCCAGCTCAAAAGTTTGTTTGGAGTCCAGATGGAAACCCTTACTTAATTAAAGTTGGAGATACTCTTGGAACAATTTCAAATGATACATATGGAACAAATGCTTACTGGAAAAATATTTGGCAAAACAATAAGCCACTTATTAAAAACCCAAATAGAATTTTTGCCGGCTTTACAATCTACACTCCGCTTATCGAGGGTAGAGGTGTTGCCAACCAATAATATAAAAGCATAATATATTATAATAAAACTTAAGCAGGTCAATTGGCCTGCTTTTTTATTTCTGGAAGTTGATGAAAATATTTTTTCTTTTATTAATATTCGTAAGTTGTTCTAGCATGGATTTTTCAGGTTTTAGCAGCGAAAAACCTGAGGAAGTGGTACTTTTTGATTACAAAGAATTTGGTGATGTTGATTATGTTGATCACCTCAAAAGCTTTGAAAATATTTATAAGGAAAGAAATAAGAAGAATTTGATCCGGCTTAATTACTCATCAAAAAAATATTTAGACTCACTAACAGAAAATATAACAATAAATAATGAACTATTTTTTAAGCAAGATATAAAAGCAAGTTATTATGTAATAAAATCAAAAACCCCCTTCCATTTTTCTTTACCAGGACGGAAGTTCTTTTTTTCATCTAGCTTAATAAAAAAATACATTAAGAACGAAGCAATGCTTTATTGTGTCTTAGTTTATGAGTTAATTCGATCAGAAAAAAATATTTATAATCGAACTATTATAATTCCTACAAAAACATTGAATACAAATAGAATGCTTTCCTTGTTGAGGCTTAATACAGTTGATAAAGTTGAAATACATAAATGGGCATATTACTTATTAAAAAGAGTTGGAATTGAAACTGACAGTTATCTGTCTTGGTTGCAAATTAAAAATAGAAACTCACTTGATTTTACACTTCAACTTGGTGATATTCAAACTATTTCAAGGGAAGAAGCCATGTTTAAGGCTTTCTTGATTGAGACTGTTTCTCAAAACACTAACAAATATAGAGGATCATCTAAAAAGTTTTACACTTTCCTAAATGATATAAAAAGGTAGCTTATGAAACCAGAACTCTCAGAAAGACTTTTTATTGAGGAGTTGTTTTCCACAAGTACAGAAAAATTGAATGGAAAAGACTACTTATTAGAAAACGTTGAGCGATTGACAGGAGATGCATCTACAAGAAGGTACTATAGACTTTTTACTAATCAAGAATCATTTGTGGCCTGTCTAGACCATCCTACGGAAACCGGAACAAATCCCTTCATAAGAGTGCATAAATTTTTAAATGAACACGGTGTTCGTGTCCCAATAATTCATGATCGCAGTGTGGAAAAGGGCTATATTCTCGAAGAAGACTTGGGTGATGTTACTTTACTTCAACATCTGTCTACAATTAAAACAAAAGAACAAGAGCTAGAAATATATAAGATTATTATTGATAGGCTGTTGGAGATTCATAAAATTCCTTCGCAGAAGGTTCAGGAAAGTGGGAAGTTTGAATTAAGGTTTGATGCAGAAAAATTTAATAATGAAATAGATTTTACTGTCGACTTTTTTATGAAAAGGTTTTTAAAAGTTGAAGAAAACCTAATAAGAGAAAAGGTTGCTTCATTGTTTGAGCCAATATGTGAACGTATCTCCTCTGAAAAAATGATTTTGACTCACAGGGATTATCACTCTCGTAATATAATGGTCAAAGATAATGACTTTATTATAATCGACTTTCAAGATGCAAGATGGGGGCTACCTCAGTACGACCTTGTTTCCATGTTAGAAGATTGTTATTACGAATTAGATGAAGATAATAAAAAGTATTTGATTCAATATTATTATGACTCCTTACCCGTAGAAGTTCATGGACAGGAAACCTTTGATGAATTTATGGCCTTATATAATGATATGGCATTACAAAGAGTTTTTAAAGCGGTTGGAAGTTTCTCTTATATTTATGAGACAAGAAAAGATGTTCGTTATATTAAATATATTGGTTTTGCGATGGAAAAAATAAGAAAAATTCTCATGAAAGATAAAAAGTATGATGGATTGAGAGAGTTATTATTTAAGTATTACTATGAAAGTTGATCATGTTCTAATTTTAGCAGCAGGTAAAGGCACGCGAATGGGTGAGATCGGAAAAATCTTACCAAAAGTGATCTGGCCAATTTTTGGCAAAAGCTTACTTGAACTACAAGTTGCCTATGCTAGAAAAATAGCACCAAATGCAAAAATTTATATCAATCTATTTAATTATAAAAATGTCGTTTATGACTTTATTCAAAAAAATTCTAACTCCTTTTCGGACGTTGAAATATTAATTGAAAAGGAAGTTTTAGATATTGGTGGTGCGATTCATAATCTTTCAGAACAGCTAAGTTATAATGGTAATTTGCTAATTCTAAATTCCGATCAATTTCTTTATTTTAAAGAATCTATGATAGGTGAAAGTTTAGGGAAACTGAACGATTTTGATAGTCTGCTCTATACCTATACTGTGAATAGTAAGGATGGGTATAATGCATTAGATATAAAAAGTGGATGTTTTAGTGGAGTTATTTTAAATCAAGAACTTGCCCCTGATGAAGAAGTAGAAACATACACTGGAATGGCCTTAATCAAGCTTAATCGTTTAGAACGATGCAAAGGTGAGTCAAAGTTTTTCGAATCAATCGCCAATCCAAAAAATAATAAGATTGCCTTAGAAAAAATTAATAAATTTGAATATTGGGATTTTGGTACCTTGAAACGATATCATTATAATATTTATGAACTCCTTAATAACAAGGAAACATCTTTTTATAAATTTCTAAATGAAGAAAAAGCGTTTGATTTGATAGATACGAAGTTTCAAAATTTAATATTCAAAGATTTCAAAATAAGCCCAAATTCAATTTCATATCGAGGTGTTGTGGATTACTTAGTCGATTAGTTTAATTTTTATAGAATCAACTGGACATACTTCAATACAAATCCCACACTGAGTACAGCTCCAAGGATCAATTCCATATTTTTCACCATTAGTGTAAATGGACTTTTCTGGACATACTATGCGACAGGTATCGCAAGAAATACATGTATTGTTTATTTCAAGTTTTTCTAACATAATAGTATTATAGCTGAAAAAATGAGGATTAAAACAGATGAATCTTAAAGTATATTATAGGAGTCCAGTAATATGGAACATAGTTCTTTATATCTTCTTTTCTTTCGCATTTATCTACTTCCAGGAAATATTTAGAAATACTGCATCTATTATCCAAAAAGACTTATTCAAAACTTTTGTTCATGATCATTATCTTATAATTGGGATATTTCTTTTTACAATTGTTTCATTTTTTACCAATAAAAGAATAATAACCTTAACTTTGTTTTTTATCAGTGTAAGTTCAACCTTTATCTTAACTTCTTATAATTTGTTTTTAGAGTTTTCAAAATTCTCACTTATAATCTTATTCTTTTATTTATTAATAGCTTTTTACTTCTACCAATTTTATTGTGTAGATATTGAAGAATCATATTACAATCCTCAATTTGATGACAATTTTCTTTTTCCCCCAATGTTAAAGACAATAAATGTAGAAATTTCAAACGATAAAGGTCTTAAGGCAGAGGGATATCTTACAAACTGGAGTGAAGAGGGTTGCTTTGTTTATTTGCCCAAAGAAGAACTAATAAAAGGTAAAGTTACCTTAAAAACCTTCTTTAAAGATAATGAGTTTCTAGAGTTGGGCTCAGTTGTTTCTGCAACCAAGAAGAAGAATGGTTATGGAATTAAATTCAAGTCTATTAAAAAAGAGGAAAACTTGGACTCATTGGGTTGGGGCGAGTTTTATGAAATAATTGAAGAAATGGGATTAAAGCCGGAGCTATTAAAATGAAGTTAGTATTTTTATCAATGTTTTTAGTTATATTCATCGCTTGTGATAAAGGGGCTAAAACTCCTGAAGGTCTACTCAAGATGTATGTTAATGATCTGACGAGTAATAGCTCAGTCAGTAAAGATTATTTTAAAAAATATACGACTGGAAAGCTTTGGGAGTCGGTTGTTGACTTAGACGAAGAAGCTTTTAAGAAGTTTATAAGTATGAGTAAAGTGAAGAATGCAAAGGTTCAGGTTTCAAATAAGAACTGCGTCGCTTCTCAGTGTACACTGAGTTATATAGTCAAGTATGATACAGTAGAAGAGTCGAAAAGAACCTTTAAGTCAGAAGTTAAGAAGGTAGCAGTTCTTGTTCAAGAGGGCGAATTTTGGAAGATTTCAGAAGTTTCAAATATTAAGACCTTTATTGAGGCGAGTGTTCCAATAAATGCGTTAGGCGAAGAAAAATAATTCAATAAACAGTAGAATTTGCCGATAAAGTCTATGATGAATAATAAAGACTTTATTGGACAAATGGTCCATGAAACTATTTCAAGTGAACAAGACGATAAGAGTAATCTTCTTAGTTTTACACACGAGAATAGTTTTGAAATAAGAGCGCTTTATAATAGTAAAAGGCGTTGTTATATAATTCGCAATAAAAGAGAGTCCGTGGAGATTCCTGAAAATTGGGGTCCTTTCAAAAACCGAATATCAAGTGAGTTTTATCTTTCGAAATTTGATGATAAAGATAGCTTCGTTGAGGTAATCTCATTGTTTTTTAAGAGAGAACTGACTTCTATCAAAGTAAGTTTAGAAAACACCCAAGGGAAATTTCCTATCAATTCAGCTGCTTAACAATTAAACATAATTTCAAGTGAGTTCCTGCGTCATTTGTGGCCTGATTAATCTAATCGTGATACCTAGAAAACATGGAAAAAACAATTTTTACAAAATATGGAAAAAAGAATCTTAGTGGTAAACCAAGACACCTAAAAGCAAAGATTCCTAAGGGAAGTAACTATTTAGGCATTAAAAAATCACTAAAAGAAAGAAACTTGAATACAGTTTGTGAGGAAGCAAAGTGCCCAAACTTGGGTGAGTGTTGGGACCAAAAGACCGCTACAATGATGATTTTGGGTGATATCTGTACTAGAGCTTGTAAATTTTGTAATGTAAAAACTGGAAATCCGAAAGGGTGGCTAGACACAGAGGAGCCTAGTAAAGCTTCTGAAATGGTAACATTGATGGGCTTACAATACTTAGTCGTAACGAGTGTTGATAGGGATGATTTACCAGATTATGGCGCAGGACATTTTGCATCCGTTGTTGAAAAAATTTCCGTTGATCACCCGGAAGTAAAAGTTGAGGTTCTAATTCCTGACTTTGGAGTCGTTCCTGAGCATATGAACACTTTAGCGAAATCTAATCCATTTGTAATTGCCCAGAACTTAGAGACTGTTGAGAGATTAACGGCCCAGGTTAGAGATAGAAGAGCTGGTTATGATAAAACAATAAACGCTTTAAAGTATTATAAAGAAAATTTTCCAGAAATTGCTACAAAAACTTCTTTAATGGTGGGACTCGGCGAAACGAAAGAAGAACTCGTTCAGGCCATGACAGACTTACATAAAGTTGGGGTAAATATAATTACATTCGGCCAATACTTAAGACCTTCATTGGCTCACTTAGAGGTCCAGAGATACTATGAAGTGGAAGAATTCGACCACTTAAAAAAAATTGCATATGATATAGGTTTTGAATTTGTGGCGTCTGGTCCAATGGTCAGAAGCTCATACAAGGCAGCTGATTATTTCAAATTTTTAAATGAAAAGCTTGGTGAGGAGAAAAATTGGAATTCGTAAAGGAAACAATTTTTTCCAATCTTAAATTTCCCACCGAAAGCGAAATCAATATTAAAAACAAAGTTTTATATATTACAAAGTGGAATTGGGATTACCAAGAATGCCTCCTTTTTCAAAAAAAAGCTCAAGAGCTGATTCGTTCAAACCGCGATCATAAAGTATATATTTTTACGAACCACCCGCACTGTTTTACTTTAGGAAGAGGAAATGAAAGAGGGCAGAATGAATTAGTTGATTTTGATCCTGCACTTGAAGAAAGATTAAAATTTCCAATTCACAAAATTCACAGAGGAGGGGGAATTACTTTTCACTTTCCTGGCCAGTGGATCTTTTATCCAATTGTTTCAATTAATCAGAAGTACTCTCTCGATGATCATATGTGCTGGATGCTTAAATCGGTAAAAGATATTTTAAGAGATGAATTTGGACTTGAAAAGGCCATGGCGGCAAAAAAACTTATGGGTGTATGGCTTGGTAGACAAAAACTTGCTTCAATTGGTGTCGGCCTTAACCGTTTTGTAACTGAACATGGTCTAGCTCTAAATCTAGTACAAGACTCTAAAATGTTCGATGAGGTAAAAAAAATAAATCCCTGTGGAATTAACCCAACGACATATATTTCACTAAATGAAGTCCTAAAAAATACAGAAGAAAACCTTATTCAACAATTTCATAAACTATATATAAAAAAATTAAATAGACCTATAAGCTGATTCCTTTTTGGATTGGCTGGTCCATACTAATAAATGATTCTGTCGATTGTACCTCGTCTATACTCTGAAGCTTTTCAATTAAGAATTTATGAAAGTCGGAAATATTTCGTGTACTTATTTTTAATAAAAGAGCGTAAGTCCCTGTGGTGTAATGTGCCTCTAAGACTTCTGGGTAATTCTTTAATTTTTTTATAACGTCTGGAAGTTTTTTTGAGCTTTTTAAATGAACCCCCAAAAAAACTGTTACATCATATCCTAGATTCTTAAGGTTTAATTTTATTTGGCTTCCTTCGATTATTCCGGCTTCCTTCATCTTTTCAATTCTTTGATGAACCATTCCACCTGATACAATTAGCTTTCGAGCAATTTCTAGATATGGAATTCGTGCATCTTCTAGTAAGAACCCCAGAATTTGCCTATCAGTACTATCAATTTGATATTTTTCCGCCATAAATCACACCTCTATTTCTCATTTTATCATTTATTTGATCAAATAATCATGATTTCGTTATAATAGCACATATCTAGTGTTAGATGTTGATTTTAATCCATACTTTGCCGATAATCTATTATTCCATGGAGGTTGTTGTTATGTGTGGTTTTGTATTTACGAGTGACAAAGAAGTTAAGAGAGAAGATTTTCAATCAGCATTGGATAGTATTTTTCACAGAGGCCCTGATGATGTGAAGCTAGTTGAAGCTGAGAAGGCCTGGTTAGGCTTTTCAAGACTTGCAATCATGGACTTAAGCCACGATGGTGATCAGCCGTTTGTACATGGTAAGAAGTATTTTATGTGTAATGGAGAGATTTATAACTTTAAGAGCTTAGAGCAAAAATTTTCTTTTAACTATAAATCATCCAGTGACTGTGAGGTTCTGATTCCAATTTTTGAAAAACTAGGAATGCCAGGCCTTCTGGAAGAGTTAGATGGAGAATTTGCTTTTGTAATTTACGACGAAGAGTCCGATGAGATTTTCGCAGGTCGTGATCCAATCGGAATTAGACCACTTTTTTATGGGAAAACTAAATCAGGAAAAGTTTCATTCGCTAGTGAAGTAAAGGCACTTCAGGAGTTTTGTACTGATATTATTCCTCTGCCACCAGGTTGTTATTATAAAAATGGAGAAGTTCATTCCTATATTGATCTTGGGCATGTCGCTAAATTTCATGACGATGGTGCTGAAGAGATATCAAAAAATATAAATAAACTTCTTACTGATGGTGTTGTAAAAAGATTAAATGCTGACGCGCCGGTTGGTTTTTTATTAAGTGGGGGACTTGATTCTTCATTAGTTTGCTCAATTGCGCAAAAGCACTCTGACAAACCCATACGAACATTTGCAATTGGAATGAGTGGAGATGCGATTGATTTAAAGTATGCCAAAGAAGTCGCTGATTATATTGGCTCAGATCACACTGAAGTTATAATTGAAAAAGAAGACGTGCTTAGTTGTATTAAAGACGTAGTAAATCATCTTGAATCTTTTGATATAACAACAATAAGGGCAAGCCTGGGAATGTATCTCGTCTGTAAGTATATTCGCGAGAAGACAGATATTAAAGTTCTTATGACCGGCGAAGTAAGTGATGAAATTTTTGGATACAAGTATACTGATTTTGCTCCAAGTGGTACTGAGTTTCAAGCAGAAGCTGCAAAAAGAGTTCGCGAATTATATATGTATGATGTTCTAAGGGCCGATAGATGTATTGCTGCTAATTCCCTGGAGGCAAGAGTTCCCTTCAGTGATACAAAATTTGTTGAATACGTAATGGCGATTAGGCCGGAAACTAAAATGAATACATACGGACATGGGAAATTTTTATTAAGAAAAGCGTTTGAGGAAGGTGATTACCTACCACATTCAATTCTTTATAGGGAAAAGGCAGCTTTCAGTGATGCTGTTGGGCACTCACTTGTTGATTTCGTAAAGGCTTACGCAGAAGAGATTTACACAGATGAAGAGTTTGAAACCAAAATTTTAAAGTATGATCACTCAACTCCTTTTACAAAAGAATCTCTTTTATTCAGAGACTTGTTCGAAGAGTTTTATCCAAAAAAGTCATATCTTGTCCCTGGCTTTTGGATGCCAAATAATACTTGGGAAAATTGTAATGTGAAAGATCCGTCAGCAAGGGTTCTCCCAAATTACGGTGCTAGTGGCATCTAGTTAAGCATTAATTATATTGCATAGAGTTTGTTTCTAGGTATCCTATTTATATAGAGAATACTGGAGACCTAATGAAGAAATACTACGAAATAGATGAATATGATTTTTTAGAAAAGAAATTATCTGCTGCAAAAGAAATATTGCCATTATTAATTTCTCAGCAGGCAACAGATTATACTACCGATGTCAGAAAGCGGGCTTCCTTGATATACAACTGTGTAGCAATCGCAGGAGATCTATTAGACGAAGTCGGTTTTGTGGTTAAGGGAACTGATCTTTCTGATAAAGATCCAGATCATGAAAGAACAGCAATAAGAAAGTTGAGTGAATTATTAAAAGAAGATAAGAGCTAAAAAAAAGCCCTCTATTGAGGGCTTTTTAATTATAGATCAATTTTTATTTATTAAAGAGCTACGTAATAATCTTTTAACATTTTTGCATCTTCCTCAAGGTTAGGTGAGTTGGAGATGATATAGCCTTTACAATCTTTTTCCTTAAGGGCCTCTAGCATTCCTCTCCAGTTAAAGTCAGACTTCTCAAGATTTAAATGCTTTAAATCTCCTTTAGAGTTTGAACTGATTCCTGAAACATGAATATGCATATTATTAAGGGTGTTTTTGCCAATTTCTGATTCTAATTGATCAAGTACTTCTAAGATTTCTTCTTTCGTATTATATTTTCCAGTTCTTGCATATAAGTGAGAAAAGTCCATGCATGGCTTAACACTACCTACATTTTTAGAGAGGGTAATAAGTTCTTCAAGGGAACCAAATTGAGATGTTTTACCAGTTAACTCAGGTCTAAGTTCAATTTCGATATCTAGTCTTGAAAGTCTTTCTTCAATTACATTCATTGATTTTTCTACTAAATCAAATACATCATATGGAGAATCTTTCATGTAGAAAGCTGCGTGAAAAGTCATCGATTCTGCACCACAAAGATCTGAGATCTTAGCTGTTTGAATAATTCTTTCAACAGAAGAATCAATTTTATCTTGTTCTCTTGCGTTTAAATTTATGTAGTATGGACCATGAGAAGTTAGTGGAACATTTAGTTCGTAAGATACTTTCCTAAGAGCAGAAGAAACTTCTTCCTTCATTCGAACACCATGAGCAAATTCTAATTGCATACAATCTAGACCTAACTCATGAATTTTTTGGACACCTTCTACTGGACTATTTTTCTTAACAGTACAGTTTGGCACTCCGGCCGTTCCAAATAATAGCTTATCAAATGACATTTACATCTCCTTAAAAGTGCATTTTCTGCTAAATTTTGTCTTTCCATTGATCAAATGACTTTGAACAACTTGAGCACCCAGTTCCCAAACCAAGTTCTCGGGATAGATTTGATAATTTAGCTTCATTTTCTTTACAAAATTCCCTAATATCACCCATACTTATGCACATACATTCACAAATTAGGACATCATCACTTATAGCCTCTTCCTGCTTATCTGAGGATTCAGTTTGTAGTCTAGCTTCCTCAAGCATTTTGAGCTCTTCGTAGTCCAATTTATTTCTCCGTACACAATTTTGAGCTGCTGTTTTATAGCCCTAATCCGAGTAAAAGTCTATGGCTCAGGGCAAAACATGTAATATTAACAAGAATTAAGGTGCATCGGAAAAATGGATTAGACTCGTAGCGACATGGGGAATAAGGAAAATGATGTTAAACTACTGAAAAATGAAAGCTTTAAAATCTCTAACTCTATTTCTTTTTACATCTATGGTGCCATGCGTATCCCTTTATTTGTTATTAGATGGATTAATTTTTAAAGTTGCTCTGGGTTTTTACATCATTTTTTGGGGCATACTTTATACATACCTTGATAAAATTCTTTTAATGTTTATTAACGCTAGAGAAGTTATTGACACTGATGAGCAATTATTATTTCAGAATGTTAAAAACGTTTCTTATAAAACCTATGAGAAGAGACCGTGTGTTTATTTGTATAGTGGTCAAAAACTAAATTGTTTTGTTTTTGAATCCAGAAATGAATGGGCGATTGTAATTGAACGCAGACTTTTAGACAAATTAGATAATAGTCAACTTGAAAGCTTAGTAAGTTTTCTTTATGAGTATAAGAAAAATAATTCGGCATGGTATCAGACTAAGGCCATGGGAATATGTGCTTTGATTTATACCAATGTTTATTGGATTTTAGGAAATCTGCTGTTCCTTGATCCAAGTTCGAAACTCTTCAAAACTTTATCTGTTTTTACCTTGGCGATGCTTAGACCATTAACGGGTCCCATTGAAAATTTTGCAAAAAACAATAAAGAAATTAGTGTGGATGAAAGTTTAAAATCTATCTTTCACCAAATAGATAAATCAAATCTAACATTTAATGAATACATACTTGGTCACTTAATGACTAATATTCAATTACGATCACTATTATTAAATTATTTAGAAAGCTTCCCAGTTATGGAGAATTTCGGGTTCAGTAAGAATGAAACTAAGTAAAATATCAAACAAAGTTAAAAACTTAGAATACAATAATCTCTATCCGCTATTCTTTACGCTAATTTTTATTCTTATCCTTATTCAATATTCGTTTAACTCCCTTGATGCAATTTTCTATGATCTTTGGAGTAGATCCGACATTTTAACAAAGAAAAATAATAATATAATAACCATTACTATGGATGAAGAAAGTGATCAATTCTTAGGTGAAGTTTATCCATATACTTATGCTACTCACATAAGATTTATAAAAAAACTTTTAGGCGATAGTCCAAAAGGAATAGGATACTTAGTACCATTTCAAGAACCAGAAAGTGCTTCAGATCAAGAATATATAAAAGAATTTAAAAGTTTAATTCTCGATTATAAAACCGATTTTAACTTTTTTAGACTTGGAACAGATAAGGATGCTTGGGGAGAACAGATTCCTCCTCAGGAATTGCGTGATTTGGGCTTTTCCCTTTCTCTACTAAATAAAGATGGAAACATTTTTGCGAAAGATAATGTTACACGAAGGGCAATCCTTAATATTTCAGGTGAAGATTCTTTTCACCTTTGGATGGCAAATAAACTACAGAAGTTAAATAACCTAGATGTGGTAGATGCAACTGGATACAAAGGTTCGTATTATGATCTTGAATCAGATGCTACATTTGCCCTTTTTAAATATTCGGAAAATCCTAATAATATAAATGCATTTGATTCAATTCCGTTTCACCGTGTTGTAGTTGGAAATTACCCCAAGGGTTATTTCAAAAATAAAATTGTAATAATTGGCTCTAGCTATTTATCAAATTCTGGAGATTTTGTTTATACTCCATTTGGAAAAGAGAATAGTAAGGCTCCAAAGATAAATGTCCACGCCGAGATTATAGATGCTCTGATAAATTACAATACAATCTATTCAGTTCCACCGTGGGCCACTGATCTCTTCGCTATTTTAATCGCAATATTTCTCTCTTATATAATTTCAAAGGTACAACCAACTAAAGGTTTACTGATAACCATGCTGATTATGCTAAGCATTTTCTTGGTCACATACCTCTTTTTTATTACCTTTGGTATTTGGTTCAAGATTTCACATGTTATTCTTAGCATATTTGTTGTTTATTATATTTGGGTACCATTTAGGGCCATTGGAGAATACCAAACAAGGTATGCTATTCAAGAAGAAACAAAGGTTCTAAAGAAAGTAGATAAGCTTAAACAAAATTTTATTTCTCTGATGAGCCATGACTTAAAGACCCCAGTTGCTAAGATTGCAGGAATTGCAGATATATTAAAAGTTCAATACGATAATAATCAAAAACAAGATGAGCTTTTAACAAACATTGTAGAGTCGACAAAAGAGTTAAATAATTTTATTACATCAATCTTAGACCTTACAAAGATTGAATCTAGAGAATTGGCCCTTAAATTAGAAAATAAGGATGTTAACCCTCTTGTTGAAGCAACGATTGATAAACTTAAGTTTGAGGCCAACGCACAGAACATGACAATCACCTCTGATTTGTCTCCACTTTACCCTATAAAATTGGATGTAAATTTAATTAACAGGGCTTTTGGTAATATAATTGGAAATGCTATAAAATATGCTGGTAAAGGTACTGAAATCCATATTAAAACTTGGGATGATGATACTTGGGTGTATATTGAAATAGTAGATAATGGTAAAGGTATTGGCGGCGAGGACCTAGAAAATATTTTTGAGAAATTTTATCGGGTTAAAGACGATGAGAGTCACAAAATAAAAGGTTCAGGGCTAGGACTTTATTTGGTAAAATATTTTATCGAACTTCATCAAGGCTTAATTAAAGTTGAGTCAACAGTTGATGAAGGAACAAAATTTTTAATACAGTTAAAGAATGAATAAATAAGGGAGTTCACATGCATAAGGTATTAGTTGTTGATGATGATAAGGTTCTACAACAGTCATTAAAACAAGCGCTTGAGTACCATCACTTTAAAGTCGATGTCGCAGATAATGGTAAGGAAGCTGTAAGTGCAGTCTACCGTGAAAAGTATGACCTTGTTGTTATGGACGTAAACATGCCCGAAATGGATGGACTAGAAGCTCTCTCCGAAATTAAAAAGCATGACTCTTCTATTATTGTTCTAATTTTAACAGCATATTCTAACGTTTCAGATGCTGTGAGGGCAGTTAAGGAAGGCGCATTCAACTACCTTGAAAAACCCATTACCTCTGACAATTTAGTAGCGTTAATTAAACGAGCCCTAAAAGCGCGTTCAATGGTTGAGACAACGGCCTTTAGTGCACCAACACTTTCTTTGGGGAACGATGGTGACGATAAATTTGTCGGTGAATCAAATTCCATGCAAAAAGTTTTCGATGTTATCGGAAAACTAGCAAAAGTAAATACTCCTGTTTTAATTAGAGGTGAGTCTGGTACTGGTAAGGAATTAGTTGCTAAAGCAATTCATTATAATGGACCAAGAAAAGATAATAAATTTGTGGCTGTAAACTGTGGAGCAATAACTGAGAACTTAATTGAGTCAGAGCTTTTTGGTCATGAAAAAGGTGCATTTACAGGTGCTGATTCAAGAAAGATCGGAAAGTTTCAATACGCAGAAGGTGGTACACTTTTCTTAGATGAGATTGGAGATATCTCAGCAACAATGCAGGTGAAACTTTTAAGAGTCCTTCAGGAAAAAAAGTTTACCCCGGTTGGATCAAATAGAGAAATTAGTGTTGATATAAGAATCATTGCAGCTTCTCATCAACCATTTGAACAAATGATCAAAGAGGGTAGATTCAGAGAAGATTTATTTTACCGTTTAAATGTTCTTCCAGTTTATTTACCCCCACTTAGAGATCGTAATACTGATATTCCACATCTTGTTAACTATTATGTGGATTACTTTAATACAGTCCATGGTTTAGAAGTGAAGGGAGCATCTCCTGAAGCAATGAATGCGATGCAATCATATACATGGCCAGGAAATATTAGAGAATTAAGAAATACTATTGAACATAGTTTTATAATGGAATCATCTGATCAAATAACTTATGAAGCCCTTCCTCATAAAATTAAAAATGAAGATGGCACAGCAGAGCATACGCATAATGAAACAGCTGATGCAATTATTGACTTCAAGGGGATACAAAATTCAGTTCTAGATGTTGATCGATCAGATAGCCCAGGTGCTGATTATCAATTTACTTTTGCCACCCAAGAAGATGGTCAGGTTAAATTAGATTTCCAAGCAGCAAAAGATAAGTTTGAAGCGGAGTTCATCATTCAAGCATTAAAGCTCAATAAAGGTAAGATTAATCAAACGGCCTTAAATGCGAATATTCCGAAGAAGACACTGCTACGAAAAATTGAAAAATATGAAATTAACCCGAAAGATTACTATTAGGTCATAAATGAAGAAGCTTAGTTTATACATTCTGTTAATTGTTGTTCTTGTTATTATTGATCAAGTCTCAAAAATATATGTAGCCGGAAATTTCTATTTAGGGGAATCAGTCCCTGTAATAGATGGATTCTTTAATTTTACTTATGTTCGAAATCCTGGAGCCGCTTTTGGTTTTGGAGGAGCTTTTCATAATTGGATTCGTTATAGTTTATTCTTAGCATTACCAGTATTAGCGTGTTTGTGGTTAGTTGTTTTATTAGTAAAGTCATTAGCTGGCTCAAAAGTAATGACTTACGCATATACATTGATTTTAGCTGGAGCAATCGGGAATTTAATCGATAGATTTAGACTCGACTACGTTATTGATTTCTTTGATTTCTATATTGGAAGGCATCACTTTGCGACATTTAATGTTGCAGATTCAGCAATAACAATAGCGGCCGGTTTAATTATTCTTGATTTTTTTCAAGAGAAAAAAAGAAATAACTCAGCAAGCTCAACGTAAATGCTTCCATACTTTAACTTCGGAAGTTTCCAAGTCTTTACCTATCCCCTCATTTTAGGAATAATTTGGGGTTTAAGTTACAAATTGGGAATTAAATTTGTTCAAATAAAGAACCTTCCTATTAAACAATTTAAAATCTATTTTTTAGGAGCTTTTGCATCTGCTTGGTTAGGAGCGAAGGGACTTTTTCTTCTTACTCTAGACCTACCTGTAGTTCAGAGAGCAGTTGTGTCCGGCCACTTTTGGTTAGGTGGTGGGTTTGTGTTTTATGGAGGACTTATTGGCGGCCTCATTTTTACCCTAATTTATTCGCATAAAAAAAAACTCAGCCTTTCCCATTTCAATTTCACTATACCAATTCTTGTGTTTGGACATGCCCTAGGTCGCATTGGATGTTTTCTGGCAGGCTGTTGCTATGGTTCAGCTTGCGAGCTTCCATGGGCCGTTAATATACAAGGCTATTTAAGGCACCCAGTACAACTCTATGAATCGTTTTTTCTTTTTGTTTTAGGCTATATCTTATTGAAAAGATTCTTAAGAGATAAGCCTTTGATAATTTTCTATTTTTGCAGTTATTCCATCCTTAGATTTTGTCTAGAGTTCTTTAGGGGGGATGAAATTAGAGGACTTTTTGGTCTAATTTCTACATCCCAGATTGTATCATTATTTATCATCCTATGTTGCATCGTGTTTAAGCATTTTTATATTACAAAATAGCGCAAGCATATTAACTGTTCTGGTTTTGCAGGGAGACAGCAATTATGATATGTAATCCCAAAGTTTTATCTATATTTTGAGGTGTTTAAATGGATTCCAAATTACGTTTTGTTACTGCTGCTTCTTTATTTGATGGCCATGATGTTTCGATAAACATTATGAGAAGATTATTACAGTCAAAGGGTGTTGAGGTTATTCACCTTGGGCACAATAGATCAGCAAAAGAAGTGGTTGATGCCGCAATTAGCGAAGATGCGAATGCAGTGGCATTAAGTTCATACCAGGGCGGACATAATGAGTACTTTAAATATGTAAGAGAACTTCTTGATGAAAGGGGAGCTAAAAATATTCGAATCTTCGGTGGTGGTGGCGGTGTTATAACTCCTCCAGAAATTGAAGCTCTTCATAAAGCAGGTATTACGAAAATTTACAGTCCCCAAGATGGAATGAAATTAGGTCTTGAGGGAATTATTGATGATATGATTCAAAAAGCGATTCATTCAACTCTTGAAGACACAAACTTTAAAGACCTAGAAACTAAAATATTAGATGAAAAAGAAATTTCTAAAGTTATCACTTACATTGAAGATAAGGGAGAACTACCGTTTGAAGTAAAAGTGGGTAACGTACCGGTTCTGGGAATTACTGGTACGGGTGGTGCTGGGAAGTCATCATTAATTGATGAACTTCTGCTCCGATTTCACCGCTATTTTACTGATAAAAAAGTAGCGCTGATAAGTGTTGATCCCACTAAGAAGAAAACTCAAGGAGCACTTCTTGGAGATCGAATTAGATTAGGATCAGCAAGTTATGATAATATTTTTGTTAGATCACTTGCGACAAGAAATTCAAAGACAGAACTTTCTCCACAAATTAATAAGGTTGTTAAGTTTTTGAAAACACAAAACTACGACTTAATTATTGTAGAGACATCAGGAATTGGACAAGCGAGTGATGAAATAACAACTGTTACTGATAAATGTGCATATGTTATGACACCAGAATTTGGAGCACAGTCACAACTAGAAAAAATCGAAATGTTAGAGTCGGCTGACTTTGTAATAATAAATAAATTCGAAAAACCTCGTTCAGAAGATGCTATGAGGGATGTAAGAAAACAATATCGAAGAAACCATAAGTTATTTGCGAATCATCCCGGCAGTCCTGAGGATATTGACTTACCTATTTATGGAACCATGGCTTCAAAGTTTAATGATAAAGGTGTAAATGCTTTGTTTAAAGATATCGTTTCTAGTTTTGATTTTAACTTAAGTGAAGATCTCGTGAATCTTCCTTCAGTAAAAGAACCAACAATAAAAGATGCAATTATTCCTGCTAAACAAATTAACTACCTAAGAAGTATTTCAGATACTGTGAACGACTATAATTCACAAACTCAAAAATTAATGGAAATGATGGTTGATTATGAAGCTTGTATAAAAGCGGCAGATTTAATTGAGGATGTAGAAACAAAAGCGTTACTTATAGAAAAATCAAATATTATTAAAGAAGATATTGGCCCTGATAGTTGTAAAATCTTAGAAGAATTTAATCAAACGGTTAGCCAATTTGATGCTGGTGAATTTTCTTATAATGTAAGAGATAAAGTTATTAAGGTTCCAACGAAGTACACATCCCTTTCAATGCAAAAAATATCTAAGGTTGGGTTTCCAAAGTTCACAAATTCATCGGATAAACTAAAATTTATAAGAAATGAAAATTTACCAGGATTCTTTCCCTTTTCAGGAGGAATTTTTCCGTTTAAAAGAAATGATGAAGATCCAAAAAGAATGTTCGCTGGTGAAGGTGGACCTCTGAGAACAAATAAGCGCTTTCACTATCTTTCTGCTAATGATCCGGCTAAGCGTTTATCAACAGCTTTCGATTCAGTTACACTTTATGGGCAAGATCCAGATAAGAGACCTGATATTTATGGAAAAGTTGGAGAATCCGGTGTTTCTATTGCGACACTTAAGGATATGGAAGATTTATTTTCAGGGTTTGATTTAACATCGCCTAGTACTTCTGTTTCTATGACTATAAATGGGCCAGCTCCGATTATTCTTGCTATGTATATGAACACCGCTATTAATCAAAATCTTACCGAAGAAGAAAAGTTAGATCCTGCTAAGCGTATTGAAATTATGAGGCAAGTAAGAGGAACTGTTCAAGCTGATATTCTTAAGGAAGATCAAGCTCAAAACACTTGTATTTTTTCTTTGGAGTTCTCCTTAAAACTAATGGGAGATGTTCAAGAATACTTCTGTAAAAATCTAATTAAAAATTATTACGCAGTTTCAATATCTGGTTATCATATTGCTGAAGCTGGTGCGAATCCAATTACGCAATTAGCGCTAACTCTTTCTAATGGTTTTACTTTTGTAGAATATTATTTAAGTCGAGGATTAAATATAGATGAGTTTGCTGGAAACCTATCATTTTTCTTCTCAAACGGACTAGACCCTGAATACACAGTTATCGGAAGGGTCGCAAGAAAAGTTTGGGCCGTTGCAATGAAAAATAAATATGGTGCAAATGTCAAATCTCAAAAGTTGAAGTACCATATTCAAACTTCCGGTAGATCACTTCATGCTCAAGAAATTGATTTTAATGATATTAGAACGACGCTACAGGCATTCTTGGCCCTTAGTGATAATTGTAATTCTCTACATACAAACGCTTATGATGAAGCTATTACAACGCCTACTGAAGAGTCTGTAAGAAGAGCGATGGCCATCCAAATGATTATCAATAAAGAATTTGGCTTGAATAAAACGGATAATCCATTACAAGGTTCATATATCGTAAATGAACTTTGCGAAATAGTTGAAGGGGCACTATTGGATGAATTTGAAAAAATTTCAGATAAAGGTGGGGTTCTCGGTGCTATGGAAAGTATGTACCAAAGGTCCAAAATTCAAGAAGAGTCCTTGTATTATGAATCACTAAAAGATTCAGGTGAGTTTCCTATTATTGGGGTAAACACTTATATTGCTGATAATATTGATCAGCAAATGAATCAAGAAATTGAGCTAACAAGAGCAAGTAATGAAGAAAAAGATGAACAAATAAATAGATTAAATAAATTTAAAGACTTACATGCAGACAAAGCAGCGGCACAATTAGAAAAAATTAAAGAAACTGCTTTAAACAATGAAAATATCTTTGAGCAAATCTTGGAGGCTGTTAAGTACTGCAGTCTTGGCCAGATAACAGAGGTCTTATACGATATTGGTGGAAGATACAGAAGGAATATGTAAGATGAAGAAGTCAGCTGTATACACGCGCTCTGGAGATAAGGGACAAACTTCTCTGGTTAGTGGTGCAAGAATCTTAAAGTCAGATAATAGAATTCATCTATACGGCGAGGTTGATGAGCTCAATTCTCATATTGGCTTTATTAGATCCCTTCTTGAACAAGGAGATTTTTCTGGTATTGATAAATTATTAATCAAAATTCAATCAAGTCTTTTTGATATGGGCTCAAAGCTGGCTTGTGAAAATGAAAACTGGGAAAAATATAAACTTCCTGATATTTCGGAAGAATTAATAAAATTGGTGGAAGATGAAATTGATAAGCTTGATTCAATACTTCCAAAAATGAAAAACTTTATTCTGCCAAGTGGATCAATGTCAGGATCATATATGCATATAGGAAGGACAGTTTGTAGAAGGGTTGAAAGATCCCTTGTCTCATTTGAGGAAAATGGAAACATACTTCCAGAAAATGCTCTTCAGTTGATTAATCGTTTGTCTGATTATTTGTTCGTGGCTTCAAGATTTGTTAATTATAAACTCGATAAAGTCGAGATTCCATGGAATGAAAAATAAAAATTATTTCTCAAGTACATCTTTGTTTACTCTAAGTAACTTTTCTCCAATACTGGCAGGTTGGAGTCTTCTATTAATAATATAAATCCCTAAGCTGACAATAAAACTAACGCCTGTAAAAGGTAGTAAGTCCGGTAAGAAAATAAACTTTAAGAGATTATTCTCTTTAGATAAAATTTCTAATTCTGGTGTAATACTTTTAAAGTTATAAATAAAGATAAAAAATAAGATAGCTGAAATTGCGGCATCTATTAAATTAGAAAAGTATTTTATAATTGCAAGTTTTCTCCTAGACAAAATGGGTTCTGACTCTTTATTTTGCTTTTCTTTTGTTGCCTTTTGCCTTGTCATTGCACTTTGCTTAAGTTTGGCTCTTGTATTTTTTAAGAGTTTAATCTGAGGAGGACTTGAAATATTTTCACTATTTTCGTTAGAGCCAGCTTTTAGGCCAACGAGCTCCAAGGTTAGGTTACCAACACCTCTTATTTCTGTATGACCCTTATAGGTACACTTATCAACATCTTCTTTTTCCATTCTCTTTGGGTTGATATAGAGAGAGGTTAGGCCAAATTTGACTTTATCATTGATATAAACTTTTTGTTTTAAGATTCTAACGCCATTTAAGTAAACACCATTTTTCGACTTCAAATCTTCAATGACTATAATTCCTCTTTTTAAAGAAACTCTGCAGTGTTTTGAACTACATAAATCATCCTCTAGTGTAACTTGACACAACTTTGGAGATCGTCCGAGAATTACATATTCATTATCAGTTAACTTAAACTTTTTAGGATTACTAGAATTTTGTAGAACAATAAAGTGAACTTCCATCTATCTCCAAAAGTCTTCATGATAATTAAAATTACAATCAAGTTTTATTCTTTGCAGGTAGGAATGTATCTTTTCGCTAAATTGAAATTCCGGAACAATGTACATACCCCATAAATGGGATGCAAGAATGATATCTCGTAATGTAATTATATCTGAATTATAATAGGGTGTAAGATTTGATTCCAAGCGCGTTAAAACTTGATCTAGTTCTTTTGTGAACTGACTTTGCTTCTTGACCAGTTCACTAAATGGTCCGCGTTTTAATTCTTTTTTATTTTGAAAATAAGTTCTTGAAGTATTATTGAACTCAGGTGTCCAGATCCAGTAGGGCATTGCCATAGAGTGAACACTTTTTCCTATTTCGTTTGTCCAAATGTCTATTTCGGACATTTCATTTTTTGTGTTAGTTATATCCAAGAAATTCTTAGTATCGAGTCTAGTTATTATATCCAAACTCTCGTTAATAGCTCCATCATCAAATTCCATAATGGGTAACATTTTAACTTTGGAAAGCTTAATTGGAGTACTTTCGTCATCGTATGGAAGAACGATAGATTCGTAAGGAATATTCAATAAACCTGCGGCCATCCTTACTCTGACGCAAAAAGGACAATGTACATAATGATAAAATTTCATTTAAACCCCTAGATTTATTATAGTAATAAAATTCATCAAGTAAAAAAAAATACTAACTTGCTGTAATTAGGTTAATTAAGGAGTGATATTTATGTGTTTTCTTTGCTATAATAGAGAAAGAAGGTGATTTTATGATATCTAATGAAGTTGTGCAGCTCACAGAAAAAGCTATTATTCAAATAACAGAGATTTTTTCGAAAGAAAATCCTGGACCAGAAAAAGGACTTCGCCTAGCAGTGATTGGTGGTGGTTGCTCTGGTTTACAGTATAAAATCGAATTTTCTGATCTAAAAGAAAAAGATAATGTTATTGAGAGAGATTCTATTAGGATTTTTGTTGACCCTAAATCATCGATCTATTTGAAAGATGTTATATTAGATTTTAAAGATGGATTAAATGGGAAAGGTTTCGTTTTCGAAAATCCAAATGCATCCAACACTTGTGGTTGTGGTGAATCATTTTCTGTTTAGATGAGTATATTTCTTGAAGAGTTAAAGTCTAGCTCGAAGACATTTTTATTATCAAAATCTGTTATTAATATTACTGGAGTAGATGCTCAATCGTATCTTCAATCTCAAACTACCAATGATGTTCTTAGAATTGAAAACAAAGGTTTTCAATTTAATTCAATCTTAGATATTTCTGGAAAAATAACTTCATCTTTTGTGCTATGTAAAATTTCAGAAAAGGAATTTCAAATAATTGTCCACGATGACTTTGTTAAAATAACTTTCGATAGAATTGAAAAATATCATATCGCTGAAGAATTTGAAGTTCTCATTCAAGAAAAAAAGTGTTTTGTTCGTACTCATAATGATAATGGGGATTTCAAAGGACAGTATTTTTTTGAAAGGGATTCTATCATAGTTACTGATAATGATTTAGAGACAGATGACATAAAGCTTATTCAAACTTTAAGAACCTTAAGTGGAGTTTCCGAGTTTGGAAGTGAAGTTTTACCAGGTACTTTAATAAACAACACACGATTTGATGAACTCTCGGTATCTTACAAAAAGGGATGTTTTCCTGGGCAGGAAACTGTTTCTAAAATAAATACTAGAAGGGGAGCGGCCTTTAAACCTGTCCTTATAAAGTTTGATGAATCATTTAAAATGATAAATGGAACAAAAGTATTTAAAGATAATAAAAAAATAGGTGAAGTTAAATCTTCCATTATAATAAATGATCAAACCTTTTTGAATATTGATTTATTACGAGAACTAAGAATCGACAAATCTAATCTTGAAATGACTATTGAGTCGAAAACTTTAATTGGAACTATTTTTTATTTTCCTTATCTTAGCCCATTCTCAAAAGATTTTGCTGTGGAATTATATGATCATGCTATAGACCTTTTCCATAATGAAAAATATCAAGAAGCAATTTCGTATTTTGAGAAAGCTATTTCAGTTGATCCGTTATTTGAAGATGCCTATGAAAGCTTAGGTGTACTCTATGGAAGACTTGAAAATTTTGATAAAGCGATCGAGCTTATGGCCAAGCTTAGAGAGATTAATCCAAAATGTATGATGGCACTAACAAACCTATCTTTATATCATATGAAACTTGGCAATATAGAGACGGCTGAAGACTTTAAGGGGCAAGCAACGTTTTTAAACTTTGAAGTTCTTGGTGATGAAGCTGAACAAAAACGAAGAGAACAAGAAGTAGAAGATAGAAAACTTGCCGAAAGAGATAAACGAGAAGGAATGTTTAAGCAAGTTATTGAAATGGACCCTGAAGATTCTATGGCAAATAATGGAATGGGTGAAATTGAATTTGAAAGACAGAACTTTCAAGCAGCAGAAAAATATTTCAGAACAGCAATTGTAGGAAATGAACGATATTCTGTTGCTTTTCTTGGTCTGGGCAAATCCTTATACCAACAAAACAAATTGGTAGAGGCTAAAGAAATCTTAAACCATGGTATAAAAGTAGCTGGGAAAAATGGTGATCTAATGCCAGCTAATGAAATGCAAACTCTAATATCTAAACTTAAATAAAAAACAATTCACTCTCAAAAACTTGATTTATTTTAAAAGAATTTTTGTTCGTTTTTTAGACAAAAAAAAGCCTCGTGGGTTAAACGAGGCTTTTATAAAACTTAAGAAAATGGCTGGAATGGAGGGATTCGAACCCACGACCAATAGATTAACAGTCTACTGCGCTACCACTGCGCCACATTCCAATAATCTTAAGTAGATAATTTTATAGGCCCAAAATCTTAAAGTGTCCATAATTTTTTAAGAATTTTTTTTATGATCTACGTAACTACCTAAAAATTCGTTTGATATAAATATAATACTAAAGTAAAATGATCAACTAACCGATACAATTAAAGATGATCCTT
>JBLIAG010000026.1:0-65851 GCA_047634375.1 Bacteriovoracaceae bacterium | reverse complement strand
TAATGGAGACTCTATGAATACTGAACCACAGAAATTTAGCAATAAATCTTTATATTTTACATCGCTTGGATGTTCTAAAAACTTAGTTGATTCACAGGTAATGTTAGGTCACCTGGGACTAGATGGTTTTACTGTTGCTAGTCAGCCAGAAGATGCAGAAGTGATAATTGTAAATACGTGTTCATTTGTTGAAGCAGCAAAAACTGAATCAATCGATACTGTTTTGGAACTTTCTGATTATAAAGATCCTGAAATCGGAAATTGTAAAGCACTTGTCATGAGTGGCTGTATGGCCCAAAGATATTATGGTGAACTAGAGTCTGCAATGCCGGAAGTTGATATGTTTATTGGAACTGGTGAGTATCATAAAATAGTTCCGCTTCTTAAAGCATTCGAAGAAGGTAAGCTAGAAAAAAAATCATTTGTTGAGATTCCTAAATATATTCATACTGAGTTTGATCCAAGATTGAATACAAGTCCTGGCTACATGGCATGGCTCAAGATTAGTGAGGGTTGTAATCGTAATTGTACTTTCTGTATTATCCCTACTTTGCGTGGGAAGTTGAGATCAAGAACAATTGATTCACTAGTAACTGAATCTAGGACGCTTGTTGAAAGTGGTGTTAAAGAGCTTAATCTTATTTCTCAAGATTTCTCGGACTATGGTTCTGACTTTGAAGGATTTTCTAGAGAAGATAATAAAAATCCAATTATCTATAATATGCTTAAGTCCCTTGACGATAAAAGTGGAGCAGAGTGGATTAGAGTTTTTTACTTCTACCCTGATGATCTAACTGAAGATGTTATGGATCTAATGGCCACGTCTGAAAAAATTTGTAAGTATCTAGATATGCCAGTTCAGCACTTCTCTTCTAAAGTTCTAAAAAGAATGAATAGAAAGGTTACAAATGAGTTGATTCATCAAAAAATTAATATGCTTCGTGAAAAGATTCCCGGTGTTGTTTTGAGAACCTCTGTTATTGTTGGTTTCCCTGGAGAAACAGAAGAAGATTTTGAATTATTACTTGAAGGCGTTAGATCTGTCAGGTTTAACCATTTAGGTGTTTTTAAATATTCTGATGAGGAGGGAACTCCGGCCGTTAGATTAAAAGATAAGATTTCTCAAGAAGTGATTGATGAAAGGTTTGAAAAGCTTTATGAAGTTCAAAAAGAAATTGCTCGTGAGCTTAATCAAGAGTACCTTGGGAAAACAATTGAAGTCCTAGTTGAGGGTGTACATGAAGAAACAGATCTTCTTTTACAAGGACGACATAGAGGACAAGCACCAGATATTGATGGAAAAGTAATCATTAATGATGGTTTTGCAAAAGCTGGAGAAATTGTACAAGTCGAAATAACTGAAGTTCTTGATTACGACCTAGTAGGTCGAATTCTTTAGTGAGATTTGTCTAGAGGCTTCTTTTTTTTTGGAGCAGTCTCTTTTAACTCATTTTGAAGAGAGCTAATTTTGTATTGAGTTTGTCCATAATCCATTTTATCACGCATTTCTTTTTGAGTTAATCTTTGATCTAGACTAGAGAGTTCAAGCCTAAGTTTTTCTAAATGCTCTATAACCATTTCAAATTTATTATCCTGATTTTCACTCATTACACCAAGAGATACCTTTACTTCAGAAGTAATCTTCTCAACTATTGTATTTATAATTTTGTCTTTCATTAGAAATTTAAACATATTCTTAACTCCTATTTTAATTATAGATTAATTTGGGGGAATTCTATAGGGAGAAAAATCAGGTTCTTAGTGATTAACTAGCTAATATTGCTAGAATAAGAGTAAGGGGAAATTATGAAATTATTTTTAGTACTTTTGTTTTTATTTGATTCAAATGCTTATGCCGTTGACTATGAAAAATATATTAAAAGAATGAAGACAGAAGTAAATAGATTGTTGGGCAAAGAAGTGGAGAAGACATCTTTGTTTGATATGCCTAAATTACCAGTTGTGGAAACAGATTCCACATCTATTGGTGTTTATAATAAAGATGGGAAGATTCATTCTCAAGGTCTTGCTTTTAATAAACTATCTGATGAGGCTAAGAGAGCTTACCGCGTAGCCTTTTTAAGAGAGCTTTATCCAGCCGTTCGAGGTGCGGAAATAAATACCAACGAAATTGTTCAGGGAATTAATATTTTAGAACAAGGCGGAACTAGAGAGGGTGTATATCGATCTCTTGTACTAAGTACTGAATATATGCGTCTAGAAACATACGAAGAGAAACCTAATGAAGCCCTAGTCGCCTTTACTATTTCGTATGGAGTGAAGTATTTAGGGTTACAATTTGACACCAAACAAATTGGAAAATTAAATCTTTGGGGAATTAAAAGAATAATTGTTGGGAAAACACTAGATATTTTAGATGCCTTTCCCAGCAACGGAAAAGATCTATACAAATGGTACGCAATCTTAAGTGAAGAACTTAGTAAAAAGTACTCAGGCCTGTGGAAGAATAAAACAAGATTAAATCAGAGTATTGAATATCACCATTCGTGGGCCCAAAAAGTTCCATTCCAACAAATCAAATCCGAAGTAATTGTAAAGATCCATAAAGTTATGAATAGTCTTTAAACTTTATTTATAAAATGGATTTTCTAGATCAACGAGGCTCGTTAGTAGTCTTTCCACGCCAAGTGCAATGCCACTTGAGTTAGGAAGGCCTTTATTCATTATTTCCATAAAATCATTTGGCCATGGAAGATCATAGTTATAAATATCTTTTTTCTCTTGAGCTTGTAACTCAAATCGCCTTCTTTGTTCTTTCGATGAAGTAAGTTCATTAAAACAATTACAAAGTTCAACTCCTGATAGGTAAACTTCAAAACGTTCACAAACCCTTGGGTCATCCTGTGATATTGTTGAAAGGGCGCTAAGCGGTGAAGGGAACTCTTTTATAAGAAGGTAGGGGAAATTTTTTAATCTATCTTCAATTTTATTTAAAAATAATAGGAAGTAATAGTCATCCCAGCTACATTTGCTAACAGGAAGAGGTACATCTTTAAAATCTTTCTCTATTTTATTCTTAAGTTCATCGGTATCAAGAAAATCTAGAATATTTATGTTTAAAAATTCTTGAAATAAATCTTGTACGGTAATTTGTTGGTAACTTGAAATTTTATTTTTTAAAATATTTTTTGATTCAAAAAAGTTTTGGCAGTGTCTGATTAATGACTCTGTGTCTTCCATGATTTTTTCATATCTTTCATTCTTACGATACCATTCAAGCATCAGAAATTGAGGTCTATGAATTGGAGACGTAGGTTCATCCCTAAAACAATAACTAATTGTAAAAATCTTATTAAAATCCTCCTCACTAGTTAATAACTCTTTCATGTGAAACTCGGGTGAAGTATGAAGGTATAGGTCAGAGAGCTTATTTTGGTTTTTATGAAAAAGTTGAAAGGGGTGAATATGGGTTTCCATTCCTGGATTTTGAACAGCAGGTGGTGTTAGGACATCTAAAAATCCTTCTGCCATAAAAAAATTTCTAATGGCCTGAATCAATTCGAATTGATAAGTTAGCTTTCCCATGATTAATAATTTAAACCTTCCAAAGAGTATTAAAGAACTTTCTAGCATAACGAATGAAGACTATCCAGTGGAGAAGTGGTCTGGTGCTGTCGTGATGTTATTGGTTGGGGATAAGTTTGCTTTCATTAGGCGCAGTGAAACAATGCCATCACATAAAGGGCAGATCGGTTTTATTGGGGGCCATAAACATGATAATGAAATTGATCCTCTAGACACCGCAATACGAGAATTTTGTGAAGAGTCTGGTTTTGTATCAAGTAAAATCAAAACATTGGGACTGACTCAGCCTGTTTGGACCTCAAAGAGACAACTGATAATTCCAATCTTGGCAAAATTCCTTGGAACTGAATCTGAATTCTTGACGAGAATCAAGTCAAATGGAGAGTGGGACGATATTGTCCTGGCCCCTGTAAGTTATCTTAAAGAGGAATCTAATTGGACTCATGCAAACGTAATTTCAGAAAAACCTTACGCGGTGTATTTTTGCCCGCTAACATTTGAAGAATGTAGGTTTTTAAATAACACAGTGGGCTCTAGCTATGTTTTATGGGGTGCTAGCGCTAAAATGGTTCTGAACTTCTTCCAAAAACATATGGTTAATGATAAAAATTCTTTCTAATTTATCATTACAATAAAATGAAGAGGATTTCATGGATCAAATTTCAAATAATATAGCTCAAATTCTTAACTTACCATCTGTACCTTCGACTGTAGATTATTTGGCAATCCTAATGATCTTTGTGGCAAGTATCATCATTATTATAAATATGGTTCAAGCAGGTAAAGAATCTAGCAACAAGCCAGAATCAACTAAAGAACTAGTTGATGAATTAACTAATTCTATCGATGTTGAGAAGAATATTGAAGTACAACCCGCTCCAAAATTTGAAGAAGAGTTAGTTCCTATTCCTGAAAAAGAAATTATTGTTGAAAATAAAGTTTCTTGGGAAAAAAGATTATTCAAAGGCTTAAGTAAAACTAGGTCTGAAATTTGGGGTAAAATTGGTTCTATCATTGGTGGAAATAAATTAAATGATGAAGTGATTGAAGAACTAGAAGAGGTTCTCTACACCTCTGATCTTTCACCAACTTTGGTTGGAGAGCTTTTAGAAGACTTAAAAAAGATGACTATGGAGGATGGAGATAATAATTACCTTGCCCATATTAAGCAATTTATGAAATCTAAAATGTTACCTTCTCAAGAAAAAGTAAATACTGAATTATATAAATATGATGAGTCCTTCAAAGGTCCAAAAGTTATCATGATTGTTGGCGTTAACGGAGCTGGTAAAACGACTACCATCGGAAAACTTGCAACAAAATTGAAAGCTCAAGGAGCAAGTGTTGTAGTTGGAGCATGTGATACATTTAGGGCGGCAGCTGTTGAACAACTAGAAGTTTGGTGTAAGCGTGCGGATGTTGAAATCGTAAAAGGTGCTGATGAAGCTGATCCAACTGGGGTAGCATATGACGCAGTTGCTAGGGCGAAAGAAATTAACGCGGACTACTGTATAATCGATACAGCAGGTAGACTTCATACAAAATCGAATTTGATGGATGAGTTGGCCAAGACTAAAAAAGTTATGAGTAAGGTTATTTCTGATGCGCCACATGAAACGCTTCTTGTTTTAGATGCGATCACAGGTCAAAATGCTTTACGCCAAGCGGAAGAATTTAATAAGTCTCTTGAGCTATCCGGTCTGATATTTACGAAATGTGATGGCTCGTCAAAAGCCGGAAGTGCAGTAAGTATTGTTCAATCTTTGAACGTTCCAATTGTTTATATTGGTGTGGGAGAAGATGTGGATGACCTGGATATTTTCAACCTTGATAATTTCCTTGATGCACTGCTTGGAATTGAGGCTTAACAAGCCTCCTATTGAGTGACTTTAATTGACTTAGAGCCAAGTTTTGCTTATTCTTAGTTATGTCCATGAACCAAACGGAATTTAATATTTTAGGTTGTACCATCCGAATTAAATCGGATGAAGATAATACAAAAGCGCTGAAAGCAATTGAGCTTTTAGAGTCAGAAATTAGTAAAGTAAAAAGGGCCAGCCCTACCTTGAAAGAGTCTGATGTCGCAGTTTTAAGTGCCCTTAATCTAGCTTCAATGTCTATTGATACTGAAGTTGAATATAAGGAAAGTGTTTTTGCTTTAAAGACTGGTGTGGAGGATGCTTTAAAATTTGTTGAAGCTGTTTCACCTGGCTCAATGCAAGTTAATCCCTAACATAAGTGGATAAACCTACATTAAGAAAATTGTTAAAGCATAAACTTAAAGAACAAGTTAGTAGTGCCCATGATTTGCATAACCAACTGTCACTTAATTTAAAACAACTTATATCTAAATTAAAATCCGAAAAAAAAATTCATGAACTAAGGCTTGGAGTTTATTCTCCAATTGAACAAGAACCAATATGGTTTAAAGAATTTAGTGGATCATCGGTAGCCCACTATTTAATAGTTCACATGCATGATGAAAGAAAGCTTTCATATCATCATTGTGACTTTGATAAATTAGTATCAGGAGAAGTTGGTTTAAAGCTTAGCGATAAGGATTTAAATGAAGAAACTCCAGATATTGTACTAATACCGGGCTTAGCTTTTACAAAGAATTTTGAGAGGCTAGGTAGAGGGAAAGGTTATTTTGATTCATACCTTGAAAATTTCAAGGGAATTAAAATTGGAGTCTTTTTTTCGATGCAGGAAGTAGATGATGTTTTTCAAGAAGAGCATGATCAATTTTTAGATTATTTAGTGACTGAAAAAGATATAATAATAAGGGGAATATAAATGACTACGGAAAGTATATTAATTACAATTCTGGCCTTTGTGGTTGGTGCTGTAATTGCCTACGTAATTTCTGTCGGAAAAGTGAAAAGCTTAAAAGACGAGAAAGATAAAGAAGGGCAAAACATTATTAAGAATGCTGAAAATGCAGCAAACGAAATAAGAAGATCTGCAAAAACAGAAGCAAAGCAAATTGTTTCTGAAGAAAGAGAAGTTCTAGAAAAAGAATACTCTAAAAAACAACAGTCTCTACAAGATCAAGAAAGAGGGCTTACTAAGAAAGAAATTAGTTTAGATCAAAAAATTGAATCAAAAGAAAGAGATCTTGAGGAGATTAAGCGAAAAGAAGAAGAGCTTAATAAGGAAAAATCTCAGACTCAAATTGAAAGAGGAAAATTATTAGAAAAGCAAAACGATATCTCTGAAAAGCTAGAGAAAGTTGCCGCTATGACTAAAGATGAAGCAAAGAATGAGCTCATCAGTGTTATGGAAGAAGAGGCAAGAGTTGACGCAGCTAAAATGATTAAAAGAGTTGAAGACGAAGCAAATGAAGAGTCAGAAAAAAGAGCAAAGAGAATTCTTGGTATCGCACTTCAAAGATTTGCAGGAGAGTATGTTGCTGAACAAACAATTACTTCTGTAGAGCTTCCTGGAGATGAAATTAAGGGGAGATTAATTGGCCGTGAAGGTCGAAATATTAGAGCATTTGAGCAAATCTGTGGTGTCGATTTAATTATCGATGATACTCCAGGTATGGTTGTAATCTCATCATTTAATGTTGTTAGAAAGCAAATAGCTAAAATGTGTATTGAGAAACTAATCGCCGATGGAAGAATTCATCCTGCAAAAATTGAAGAATTTCATGACAAAGCAAAACATGAACTTGAACAAAGATTACGTGAATTAGGTGAAAAAGCTCAAATGGAAATTGGTATTCACGGATTACACCCTGAAATACTAAAGATGTTAGGAGCTTTAAAATACAGAACTTCTTATATGCAAAACCAATATCAGCATTCATTAGAAGTTGGTTTCTTATGTGGAGCTATGGCCTCTGAGCTTGGTTTAAATGTTAAACAAGCAAGAAGAGCAGGTTTATTACATGACATTGGTAAGGCAATTGATGCTTCTGCTGAGGGGTCACATGCAGTTGTAGGTGCTGACTTTATTAAAAAGTATGGTGAAGATCCAGATATAGTACATGCGGTTCGTGCCCATCACGAAGATGTTAAGCCAGAAACAGTCCTTGCTCATCTTGTAATGGCCGCAGATGCACTAAGTGGAGCTAGACCTGGTGTTCGTAAGTTCTTAAAAGAGTCTTACGTATCAAGAGTTGCAGATATCGAGAACATTGCAAATAGTTTCGAAGGTGTTTACAAGTCTTATGCAATTTCAGCTGGTAGAGAAATTAGAGTACTTGTTGAGAATGATAAGATTGGTGATGAAGAAACAGTAATGTTATCAAGAGATATCGCTAAGAAAATCGAAGAAGAAATGTCTTACCCTGGAACAATTAAAGTTTCAGTTGTAAGAGAGACGCGTGCAGTTGGTATCGCGAAGTAAGTAAATGGAAAATAAAGTAGCTATAGTTATAGGAACCTCTTCGGGATTGGGACTTGCATGTGCAAGTTCTCTTCTCGAAAGAGGTTTTTTAGTTTTTGGCGGGAGTCGTAGTGAATCCCCTATAGAGCATGACAACTTTGTTGATCTTGAGATTGATATTACTCAAGAGAACCAGATTAAACGCTTTATGGATGAAGTTAAAGCTGAGTCAGAAGTTGTTGATGTTCTGGTTAATGCTGCTGGAATGTGCGATATGAATGCAGCGAGCGAAACAACTTCTCTTGATATGAGAATGCACCTAGAGACAAATGTTATTGGTAGCTTTAATATACTAAAGTATTTTGAACCACTTGTTCTTAGTGAAGAAACTCATATCGTGAATCTTTTCTCTATTTCTGCAAAAAGTTTTTTTCCCAATACAGCAAGCTACACCACTTCTGAGCATGCTAAAAAAGCCTTAATGAGTACCATTGAAAAAGAATGGAAGAAGTATCAAATACGTTTTTCTAATCTTTATATCGGGGCGGTTGATACTCCTCTTTGGGAAGATTATCCCGAGATTGATACGAGTAAGATGTTAACTTTAGAAGATTTCTCTTACGTATTTAATTCAATTATTGATGCACCTTCAAATATACAATTTCCAGATATAACTTTTCTCCATAGAGACGGCTTTATAGATTAGGCCTTAAATCGCCAATTAAATCTGTTATCTAAATATTAGTACTTGACCTAATATCAGGCGGTTAGGGCGCCTTTCGCAATAATTCACAAGACTTATAGAAAATCGATTAATATTTTAGCTAATTGATCCGATAAAATTATTGGAGATTTTTATAAACTATGGAAAAAATAATGTATAGAACTCAATCATTTAAATTTACTATGACACTTTTTGTAGTGTTGGTTCTAGGTATTCTATCAATAAATAAGAATGCTGAAGCAAGAGAATTTGAATACAGCCCTTTAGGGAAAACTGCCATAGAATTAAATAAATCAAGTCATAAAAGTATTGGAGTACTAAGGCTTGAGGAAAATCAAAATGATTATGTAAGTAAGGTCTTAACTGAATCAGTAAAGCCGGTTTGTTGTTCTGGTGGGGTTTGTAAAGTTCGAGGTGAAGAATATAGTTGTAATCAAGTGGATAACTCTCTAATGGAAGTTGAACCTCAGAATGCTGGAGTTTTTGGATTAATGTCAGATATCTCGCGTTTTTATACCTCGATAGTTCAAGGTGACAATACTCTTAAGGGAACAGTTAATTATTGTGAGAAATGTTTTGATAGCACCTATAAAGCTCGCCCTGATTACCCAGTATCTTTATCAGAGGCAAAAGAAAATATAATCGAAAGAGTTAAAATTAAAAGGTTGAAGCAAGAGATGAAGAAACTTGCAGGCTTTCATTTTAAACTTAGATCTTATTATAAAAAACATAAGGACGTCATTGATAGAGCAAGGAAACTTGATTCAGGAAATAATATCCTAAGTAGGACAGGTGTTATTGATTCGAATATTTTGGATACAGCTGTTAGGGAAAGAGATCTATGTCTGCCCTTTGAAACTATTTCTTATGAAGCAGGTAGCCAAAAATTTGTGGAAGAATGGGATGATAATATAGATGCACCAAAAATAGCTCCTGAAGAGCATGCTTGTGATAAGAATTCAAAAAAAATGATGCCAGAGGTGGTAAGAGCACTTGGCTTGGATGCTAATGTAGAATTGTCACAAAAATCCATAACAGATGAGGGAATGGGTGCAACTTTAAACAATATTCTTGAAACCTATGCAGCTGATCAATACAATAAAGTCATTGAAGGTGCGACAGCTAAAAACCTTGAAGAATCTCAAGTTATGATTGATTCTTTTTATAAATCATTACCTCATTACTTAAGTCAAGGACATGGGGCTATAAAATCAGCCTGTGAAAATGATGATGAATATGAGCGGCGCTCATTAATTTTACCTATCGTTTTTAAAAATATGGTCAAAAAGCAGCACACAATGCATGGAAAACTAAAGCAATCAATCAATCTAATAGAAATAATGTCTATTATGGATCCAGATATTAGCCCATTTATTTCCTCGACTGATGGGCTTTGTGATTATGTTAATACTTATAGGTCTGAAGAAATTGCAAAACATGATATAGCGAAAAAAATAAAGCTTGCTGGATTAGATTCTGAAGAAAAAGAGATGGCTATCTATAAGCAGTTTACCCGAATGAGAGATGTTGGTTGTGACTCAATCGCTGAAAATATTACGGAATTAATGTGTTCAAAAAATGACGATGCTTCAAAATACAATTTATACTCAATCGATAGTTCCAATTTACCTGAATATGAAAAAGTAGCCATGGCGAGCCTTAAATGCAGTGCAGTTATTAAGCCTTCACTTGACGGCTTTGAGGGAATTGATATTTATGCCTTAAATGATAATGCTTTTTCTGAAGCTGTAGTAGGTGCAATTGATAATTCAGATAAATTGGTAGAGTCACTTATTAAAGTGGCAAATAAGAGTGAAGATAGCTCGGATATGAATAGTATCCCCAGGACTGGAAGTGTCAGCCTTCTAAAACATAGTAAAGTTAAAGAAAGTCATGGCGGGAGTAAATCTGAAAAATCAACAAATATAGATGTAGCTTCTAATGGGTCTGGCAGTTCTAACGATTCAGAAGCTGATAGAAATTTTATCATGAATGGTGAGCAGCTTCTGGCCGGAAATAAGGATAATTCTCAGTCTTCAAAGTCGGGGATCTCTGAAGGTTCTGGTACCTCTGAGATGTCTAATAAGGTTATTGTTGGGAGTGATTCAGATGTAGTTGTTGGGTCAGGAGTTATTTCCACTCAGAGCTCAATTGATGACTCCACTCCAGAAAGGCAGGCCATACCAAGTGGCGAAGAAATAATTGCTTCAGAGGAGAACGATTTCAACTCTAAAATGTCTGATATTATTAGTAATACAATGATGAACTCAAGCTCAAGTGGCTTTGGTAATAATATCTCAAAGCAAACAGTTGCAGATATGATCGAAGCAGAGATATCTCAGACAGAGGTCATGGAAACACTAAATGAAGATGAAAAGATTGCTGAACAATATACTGATGTAAAAGACAGGTTGAAAGATCAGTTAGCACCGGGTGAGGATGTAAATGCTAAATTACAAAATGTTCTGACTGGTGAAGAAGAGCTGGAAAAGTCAGAGCTAACATGTAAGCTTGAGGACAAAACTAAGTGTGAAGGGCAAAATTCGGAATTATTGGCCGAGATTGAGAAGCTTAAAGCACAAGTTGCTGCATCAGCAAAAGCTACACGTGCGGAAGCGGTTCAATCCGAATCGGATAAAAGAATAAAAGCACTTGAGGAAGAGTTGGCTAAATTCAAGCAAATCGCCTCGGCGAAGGTTGACTCAACATCACCTAGTACAACATATAAACCTTCTCCAGGGGACGGTAGTTCTTCATCAAGAGGGTCTATTTCAGTTTCTGGGGCAGATGGTAAACCATTATTTAGGTCGCCAAGTAGTATTGCAAGTAGTGATCAAGTTTCAAAACAAGCTTTTAAGGGAGATAAGATCATCACAAATATTGTGAAAAGTAATCCTGAGCAGTTTATTGATAAAAAAGATTTTGATTTGGCTTTAAACGGCAATAACCTTGTTTTAACTATAGATGCTGAGCAAATACAAAAAGCACCAGTAAATATTGATAGAGTTATATTGGATTCCAGTGGACAGGTTAGCCAAATTATCATTGCTGGAGGAAAGCCTATTTCAATGACGACCTTAAGTACTAGCTCAAGGTCTGCTGTTGAGAAATTTATAGCTTCTAACAAAGGTACTTTAACCGAACAAACTGAAAAGATTAAAGAGAGTATTGTTGCTTTAGAAAGTATTCAAGTTCAAGCAAAAGCGGATTCTGTTCGTTATAATCAACTTTTGTGTGAAATGGATACGAGTAGAAGTGGCTGTACAAAATAAATGTCCATGCAAATTAGTATTGTTGTCCCGTATATTCTAAACCAATCTGCCCTGCTCTTTTGGACTCAGGTTAGGAAATCGACTGATTCTCTAAATGGGTTATTGGAGTTTCCCGGTGGTAAAGTTGAGCATGGAGAGTCTCTTTTAGATGCAGGAATAAGAGAAGTTGAAGAAGAGGTGGGGGTTTTTATCAAAAATCTAAATTTCTTTAGGACATATTCATTTTCAAATAAATTAGAAATTAGCGTTTTTTTGTATAATGATGTAGAAACTAAGTTCATTTTGAGTGGGTATGAAAATATCGACTTTTTGATGAAAAACTTGGACAAGATACCTCCAAATAATATAGAAATCTTAAAAGATTTAGATCAATTCTTTAAATAATAAGTGAATCGTCTAAGTCTTTGAAATTAAAACGTAAAAGCTTAAAGTTAGACAAAAAACTAAATTACAGTGTATAATTATAACAATAAAAACAAAAAGTTAGGAGTATCGCCATAGAGCCCCCTTCAGAAAATTTAACCTTTAATGCCTCTCTAAATCATTTCATAATTTATAAATCCTGTAGAGGACTCTAATAATGAGTGTTGAAGTTCAGGATTTTTTGATTTTTACTGTGGGTGTTTTGCTATCCGCATTTTTTTCTGGTTCAGAAGCGGCGATCATAAGTATTCCGACTAAAAGAATTAAACAACTTATTGAGGATAATCCAAAAAGTAAGGGTGCATTCACTTTTTTGTCTGAGAAACCTAGTGAATTACTAACAACAATTTTAATTGGAAATAACTTCGTTAATATTTTTGTTGCCTCTTTAGCAACTACTATTGCTCAAAGGTATTTTGAGGATGATGCGATTTCGTATAGCGTTGGGATTACGACAGTTCTTATACTTATCTTTGGGGAAATAATCCCAAAAACATTTATGAGGAACCACTCTGAAAGGTTGGCAGTCCCAGTTATTAGAATTCTTCAAGCATGGTATTTCTTATTATTTCCAGTTGTTAAAACCTTTATGTTTATAATTAAGATTGTTCTTGGTGAGCATGCCTCGCTTCAAGAAAAGATGATCACAAAAGACGATATTGAGTTTATGGTTGGTGAAGCCGAGAAAGATAAAACAATCGATTCTAAACAAATAGACTTGCTTACTTCAATTTTAGAATTCCCTACAATTAAAGTTAAAGATATCATGACTCCAAGAAGTTCTGTTCATGCTATTAAGTCTGACTCCAACTTTAAAGAGATTGTGGAGCTAGTGAGAGACGTACAGCACACGAGATACCCAGTTTACGCTGAAGATCTAGACGACACTATTGGCTTCATTCATGTTAAGGATATAACTTTTGCATCCTCAGCTGAAAGAGGTGATGCATTTAATGTTACTAAATATATAAATGATCCATTCTTTGTTTATGAACATATGAAGATACAAGCCGTTTTTGATCATATGAATAGAAAGAAAGTTCACTTGGCGCTTGTTAAAGATGAGAATGGTCTTGTGGTTGGAATTGTTACTCTAGAAGATATAATGGAAGAAATTTTTGGAGAAATCCAAGATGAACATGATGATGAAAACGATGTCATTTCTAAAGAGGCTCATGAAAACCTTGAGGAAGGGGTGACTGTTCCTGGCTCAATTTCATTACGCGATCTTGATGGTGAATACGATGTTAAAATACCTTTAAATGATAATTACTCAACACTTCGTGGGTTCTTGTTAGATATGCTTGGAAATAATTTTCCGAAAGAGGGGAATATCCTTTTTTGGGAAGGGCTATCTTTTGAATTATTAAAAGTAATTGATAATGAAATAGAGTACGTAAAAATTGAAAGCACTGATGGTGAAAAACATGTTACAACTCGAAAAGAAGAATCTGAATCAGAAAAAAAATCAGACCCAACTCTAGCCTAGAGGGGTTTGATTTTTACGTCGCCTTTCACTTTGGCACGGCATGAAAGTCTGATTACCGTATTATCCATACTCCCTGGGCCATTAATTCTCTCGTAGTTTGATTTGATCGCTTCAATGGTGTTGAGTTCTAAGGCTGAAGCTTCTTGTAAATTATCAGGGTTTTCTAACACTTCTATTCTGCATGCACCGCAGGATCCAGAAAGACAACCATGAGGCAGCTCTTCTCCTTGATTTTCAAGTGCATCGAAGAGAATCTCCCCTTCTTTTACTTCAAATGTTTGATTTTTTCCATCAATTGACACAGTGGGCATGTTACTTTCATCCTTGGGAGATTATATAGTCTTAGAAATAAAATACTACTTCATTTATTAAGATATTCAAGGAGAAAACCAATATGTTAACTTTTGAAAAATTATACTCTATGGGACACGAGGAAGTAATCTTTATCAGTGAGCCATCATGTAATTTAAAAGCAATCATCGCTATTCATGACACAACTCTAGGTCCAGCACTTGGTGGTACTAGAATGTGGCCATACGCTACTGAAGAAGAAGCAATTGAAGATGTTTTAAGGCTATCAAAAGGTATGACATACAAAGCTGCTGTCTCTGGATTAAATCTAGGTGGTGGTAAGGCCGTTATTATTGGTGATCCAAAAGAAGATAAATCAGAAGCACTTTTTAGAGCTTACGGAAGATACATAGAGTCTTTAAACGGAAGATATATTACTGCTGAAGATGTAAATATTTCAGTTCAAGATATTGATAATGTTTACACAGAAACAAACTATGTTTGTGGTATTGCTAAAGCATCTGGTGGTTCTGGTAATCCGGCTCCATATACAGCTTTAGGTGTTTTTAGAGGTATGGAAGCATCTGCAACAAAAGTTTGGGGATCGAGAGAATCTTTAAAAGATAAAGTTGTTGGTATTCAAGGAGTTGGTTCTGTAGGGATTGAGCTTGCTAAGCTAATCGATGAAGTTGGTGGAAAACTAATCTTTACTGATATTTCTGAGGATAATATTTCTAGAATGAAAGAAAGATTCCCTCATGCTGAATATATCGCTCCTGAAGATTTCTATGGTGCAAACATGGATATCTATGCTCCATGTGCTTTAGGTGCAACTGTAAATGACGAAACGATTCCTCAGTTGAAATGTAAAATCGTTAACGGTGCTGCAAACAATCAACTTAAAGAAGATAAGCACGGACAAGAATTAAAAGATAGAGGAATTCTTTATTCTCCGGATTATTTAATTAACGCCGGTGGATTAATGAATGTTTCAATCGAATTTGAAGGTTGGAATGATTATAAATCAAGAAGAATGATTGATACTATTTATGATACGACTTTAAGAATCTTCAATCTTTCTGAGAAAGAAAATATTTCTGTTAACAAGGCCACTGATTTATTAGCAGAAAAAAGGTTAGAATCAATGAAGCAAATTCAAACGACTTATCTTGGTCGTGGTTCAGATCATAGATTTCCAGGTACTAAAAACAGACATAATAAACTATAATTACACATACTTAATTCTATATATTGAGCCCTTTTGAAAAAGAGGGCTTTTTATTATGACCTCCACATAAAAATGCCACTGGTCCTCTTTAATACTTATAGAAATTATTAGGTAGAATCATCTTTATATAAGCCAATTCTAATTTATGCGATAGTTGTATGAACCAAGAGACAAAGAAAAATATGCCATATATGGAAAATCTAATTAAAAAACAGTTTGATAACTATTCTGTAATTACTTATAACGAAGTTAAACAGCTTTTGGAGTTTGTCAGAAAAGGTTTATGGGATAAAGATTCTACAAAGATTGGTGACATGAAAAATGACGTTAGCCATCCAAAAAATGTTCCAAGTGGTTTATCGCCAACAGTAACTAGAGATGCAGGTACTCAAATTGATATAAAATAAGAGAGATTTATGAAAATATTTGTTAAGACTAACGATGGGAATGAACAAGAATTTAAGATTGATAAGAAAGAAATTATCATTGGGAGAAGCAGCGATTGTGATATCGTTTTGAATAGTGATAATGTTTCTCGAAAACACTTAAAGATTGTACTTAAAGAAGAAAAAATTTATATTTCAGATATAACATCATCTAATTGGATCTCTTATAATGACGAAAAACTTAAGAAGAATATTGATGTAGAGTATTTTGATTTTATGCAGTTAGTACTACCTGATGAAATAACGATTAAAATTAAGAACACGGTTCCTCTAAAACAAAAAGATTACGCTGTTCCTAAAAGAGATGAGCTTGAAAGCCATGGTGAACCTGAAAACCGTGATGAGATTGGCCATGTGAAGAAGAAAGAACGGGAGAAAAGTAAAAGTATGCGAGCGTTACTTCTCGTTTTTGTAGGTACGGCTGCGGTGGTAGGTTTGTTATATTTTAAAAAGGTATTTTCTAATCAAGGAGAGGTCGCAAATATCAAACTAGCGAAGGGTAGTTCAACTAAAAATTCTTCTATTAGAGAAGAGGTCGTTGAAACCGTTAATCCTGGGGAAGATTTAAAAATTGATGAAATGAAGCAACAAATTTTAAAGGAAAATAAGCGAGCGATTACATGCAATGAAGCTGTTAGTAAAAAATAGTGTAATATGATTTTCCCTAGGAATAAAGGACGTTATGAAGGAGCGTATAGGGGAAAGAATAAAGAACTTTTCGTTGTCTTTGAAGAGTCTAATATTAAATTGAACCTTGAATTGTATAAAGGATTAGAGTTTGAACTTATTTACAAACTCGTATTTTTGGAAAAGTTTTTAGTTAAACCAGTTCTTGATCAACTAAAAAGTGATAAGATTGAAAGAGTTCATATAAGGGTTAAGCAAAGAGAAGATTCCTCAAAAGATAAATTTATATATATTATTGATAATATCTCTAATATTAAAATTGGTATTATTCGACACGATATTTTGACTGAAGAGTTTAAAGAGTTTGGGAACTTTTCTCCATTTATAAACCAGTACGGGAAATATATTTTTGGAAAAGAAATTGAAACTGATCTGTAATATTAATCCTTAATAAAGCACTAACTATATGAATAAGAAAAAAGAATATGACTCAGTTCAAAAAATGATCACTTCCCTTCTTGAGGGAGAAAATAACTTAATTGCTAATCTTGCGAACACTACGGCCGTTATATTTGAGAGGTTTGAATTATTGTGGGTTGGGTTTTACTTTGTGAGTGAAGCAGAAAACCAATTAGTTCTTGGTCCTTTTCAAGGTCCTTTGGCCTGTACCCGCATTAATTATGGTAAAGGTGTTTGTGGCACAGCATGGAAAGATGGAGAGGGGATTATTGTTCCTGATGTTGATTCCTTTCCAGGTCATATTGCCTGCTCAGCACTTTCTAAATCAGAGATAGTCATTCCTATAAAAAAAGACGGAAAAGTTGTTGCTATTCTTGATATTGATAGCGAAAAAAATGATGAATTTAACCAAGATGACCTAGTCGAACTCACCAAAATTTGTAAAAAACTATCATTCCTGTTTTAGTTGAGTGTCACTATGGCCCCATCTTTGTGCTCGTAAAGGCAATAATAGCCCATGTTTTGAACATTCTGGTGTAAGAATCTATTAGTTGATTATTATTCTTACTTTTGTCATTATGTTGGTGGGAAGTTTACCACCACGGAAAAGGGGCATCATGAAAAGAATAATTCAAACACTATGTTTAACATCCACGCTAACCTTAGGCACCACTGCAATTGCAGCAAGTGCCAATATCAAAGTCGTTTATGGAGATGATAATAGAGTCGAAGTTGATGATTCTACGAATCCAATGTTTGTTAGACTATCTCAGTCTACAGCGGCAATGGTTCCAAATCTTAAGATTGTAGAACTTAATTCAGAACAGTTTGTCCTTGGTGGAAAAAGCCTTCAAGATGGTGGAATGTGTGAGTCAGAGCGATTCTCAAAACAACCTACAACAGCTAATTGTTCTGGCTTCTTAGTTAGTAAAAATGTACTTGTTACGGCCGGACATTGTGTAACTTCAAGTTTTGACTGTAGTAATAGCTCTTGGGTTTTCGATTATAAAGTCGATCATACAGATCAAGAAGAGGTTGTAGTAGATAAAGTGAATGTTTATAAATGTAAGTCTGTTATTTCTCAGGAGCTTAATAACCAGACTAGTAATGATTACGCTGTAATTGAACTTGATAGAGATGTAACAGATAGAAAACCATTGAAAATGAGAAAAGGTGGAAAACCTTCTGTCGGCGATGAGCTAGTTGTTATTGGGCATCCATCTGGACTTCCAACAAAAATCGCTGATGGTGCTGTTGTTAGAGAAGTAAATGACATCTACTTAGTGGCCAACCTTGATACTTACGGTGGAAACTCTGGTTCAGCTGTGTTTAATGCTAATAGCGGGTTAGTTGAAGGGATTTTAGTACGTGGCGATACTGATTATGTTTACGATAGTACACAGGGGTGTCGTGTTACAAATACAATTGGAAGTAATGCCGGGAGAGGTGAGGATGTAACGTTGATAGCATCTGTGAAAGGCCTACCTGAGGAACCTACGCAACCTGAAGAACCAACTCAGCCTGAGGAACCTACGCAACCTGAAGAACCTACGCAACCTGAAGAACCAACTCAGCCTGAGGAGCCTACGCAACCTGAAGAACCTACGCAACCTGAAGAACCAGCTCAGCCTGAGGAACCTACGCAACCTGAGGAACCTACACAACCTGAGCCTCAAACTTGGTGGGAACGCTTTTTAGAATGGTTAGCGACAAGAAATAATTAGGTAGAATTAATTTATAAAAGAGGGGCTAATTATTTGGCCCCTTTTCTTTTCGAATACAGTCTAGAACGACTTTAAAAGCTTCCTGCTGTTCTCTTTTTGTAAGATACTTACCAACAGTTCGCCAAATATTTATTTTATCTTTTATAGGAAGTTTACAGACGCCAACACCTGATTTGGTGTAACAGCTTGGATGAAATTTTAAAGTGAAGTCAGTAATATAATCACAAGTTTTCTTACGAGTTTCTTTTTCGCAATTTTCTTCGACTTCGCACTCATCGATAAGTCCTTTTTGAAGACAAACCATTACGGTGTAAATCCAATCATGGCCTTCTTGAGAGAACCATTTCTTTTTAATATTCTTCATGTATGTAGAACATGTTGGATAAGCGAGATCTGTGAAATACTCAACACCTTCTTGTTTGCATTGATATTTTTTCTCCATACATTTATAAAAACCACATTGAGTATAAGGAAGACACACTGACTTATTTTGGAGTCTGAGTTCTTTGTAGTCGCTATGATGAGTAAGGCAATTATTGGTATCACATCGGCCAAAGCGGTTCTCAAGATCAGGAATGTATTCCTTTTGAATAAAACTTTGAAGATCAAGAATAGTACTATTGTCGTAATTGATTTCTGTGTTTTGAGGAATTAAGGGTTTTTTGTCCAGTAATCCATAGAGTTTAAGCCGGCGGTTTAATTCCTGTTTCTCGGTCGGTGTAATATCAAAGGCATAGCTATTAAAAGTGATTAAAAATAAAAGTAGAATTCTCATTCAATAAACCTATCTCAGAAAATTTGAAGAGTCGAAATTAAATAGTGAAGGGAGGTCTCTTCTATTCGTTAGTTCCGTATAGTATCGTTTCATCTTGATCTGCACCACCTGTATCGTTGTCTGGCTGATACCATGCGGCAACTGGTACTGTTGAAAAGAATCTGTAACCAGCAGGAGTAGTACCTCTTCGAACTTTATATGGGGCATTTGGATTAGCACCTGCTCTTGTTAGTGTAAGGGTTTCAACTACAACTCCTGAAGAATCTATAACATCAATTAAACCTGCTTGTTTACTCGCAAAAGCCACCCAATCAGATGAGATATTTATTGCGTAATTTTTTCTCATTAAACTTGTTGGTAAGAATGGTGCTGCACAGTTACCATTACTGTCGGCGAAGCTTGCTCCAGCGATTTTTTGATCTGCAGAAATGATAAGACTATCCCCTGCGTATTCAGATGCTCCCCCTAAATTACTTGTGGAAATAGAATCTGCTTTATTTAAACTACCACTTGCTGTTGTCGATTCAGAATGTATTAAACTGTAGTTTGTAGAATTAACATCAGTTGTAATTCTCATGGAGTTTGATGGAAAACCTATAATTTCAAGTGAACTTGGAAGTAGTGGCTTGGGATCAACTAAAGTTGTCGCTGGTGCTCCTGAAGAGTGAAAAGCTAGAATTGTTCCAGTTGAAATAACTTGATAGCTACCATAAACAGACCAACTTAAAACAGTTCCATTTCCAGATGTAAGGGTCGTGCTAGCTAGAACTGTGGTACCTTGTTTTATTTCTATGTTTGAATTTTCAGTTGCAAAAATATGCAGTTGCTGAGGATTATTTCTTGTAGAGTTAAAACTAAAATTCTTTCCGGCCCAAGATGCTGGTTGCCATACGATATTGGCCTTAGCAGTATTCCCACCAGATCCTCTCCGGCCTGCTGTATAGATTGGTTTATCAGCATCAATAATATCAAACTGTGCTGTTGTGATATTTACAACCTGCCCTTTAGATAGAGGGGATCCTGCAATGGCGACACCATTTAATGTAACTGCAGTGTTGTTGTAGTATGCAACAACATTTGTTGTAGTCGCACCAGCTACATTCATAGCAGCATAAGGAGAACTAAATAGCGGTGTATCTGGTTTTGTTTCACCCTCGGCAGTATTACTCCAGTCGGAATAATTAACTGTATCGTACTGAACTCGAACTCTAAATTCATAAGTCGTACTGGCAAGAAGGCCAGTTACGGATGTACTAGTATCAAGACTAACTCCATCAGCAAAACTTAACCAAGTTGGACTTCCCTTTACCCTATAGTTAATTTCAAAATCATTTATTGTAAACCCACCCGGATCATTTAAAGTCCAAGACGGGTCCGCTGAATTTGCTAGAGTCGTTGGAACTGATAATGATGCGACAGTTGGTGTTGAAGTATTTTTAGAAACCGATGTTGATGCCTGCGGGGCAGTACTGTGATCAGCTGTAAAGCTAATTGATCCACTATCTATCAAGGAGGAAACGTCAACTGAACCTGTGGTCCAAGAACCGCTATTGCATGTTGGAGTAAAATTTAAAACACCTATGTTTACATCAACCATTACAGCATTTTCTGAACATGTACCTGATGCAATATAACTAGTTTGATTGGTCAAATTTATGTTCGGAGAGGAACTAATAATAACAATTGGTGATGTAGTATCCTTGGCAATTGTAGTCGAGGCTTGGGTTGCAGTGCTATGATCTGCGGTTACAGAAATAGTTGGATTATCGACGAGGGTCGAAACATCCAAAGTACCAGTTGTCCAAGTTCCACCTGAACAATTTGGCTGAATATTTATTGCACCAACATTTACATCAACCAGGATACCATTTTCAGTACAGTTTCCACTTACACTATAGTTTGACTCATTTGCAGAAGTTATATCGAGAGCAAAAGTAATTGCTACAGTTGGTGTTAATGTATTTTTATCCGCAATCACTGAATCTTGAGTTGCATTATTTCCAGCTTGATCTGTATGGTCGGCAGTGATTGGGAAAGATGCATTATCGGGTCTTCCAGAAACATCAATTGAACCAGTTGTCCAAGATCCACCAGTACAAGTTGGACTGACACTAATAGTGTCGATGTCAACGACTACAGTTCTTCCATTTTCTGAACAAGTTCCTGATACTGAATAAGTTGTTTCATTAGCAGATGTAATATCGGGTGAACTGGTTATTGCAACTGTCGGAATAACCCCATCAACAATAACGCTTGATAGATTTGGAAGCACCACGCTTGCATCTAGGTTTAGATTTGTTGGATTGCCTGCAGTATCAATCAGGGTACCACCGTTTAAATCAATCACTGATGAGAAAAAACCTATTCCACCGAGGTCTTCATCAGCAGGCGAAACAGTGTACCTGAACGTTAATGCACTAGAAGAAGTCCCAGATAAGTAGTCAGCATATCTTGTAACACCACCAACATCTAGTTGAATTCTTGGTACTCCTGTTACCTCTGTATTTTCATCAAGGTTAACTATAAAGTCTAAATTTGAGCCAATATTATAAAAATTATTTATCGGAGGTGTAACAGAGCTTATGGTCGGTGCATTTATATCTTTAGTAATATTTATTGTTGTTGAAATTCCTTCGTTGCCAGCAGGGTCACTTAATTTTGCTTCTATTGTATGAGCTCCAGCGATTAGGCCGGTTGTATCAATTGTTCCTGAAAAGTTAGCTCCATTACAAGTAAAGCCAACGGGTAGAGCTGCGGCGGCTGCATCAACTTCTAATACAACAACCTGTCCATTTTCATCACAGGTTCCAGCTACAGTAAAAGCTGCGGAATCATTTGAGATATTTATGTAGCTCGTATCAATAGGTGTTGTTATGGCCACAATTGGAGCAGATGAATCTACCCATATATTAGGGGTTACTGGAGCTGAAAAAGTTAAATCCATATCTTCAAGACCAGCATTTTTAATGGTCCCACTATTTAAGTCTAGAGGTTGAATTAAGGTGATACCATCTAGGTCACTTAAGCTAGCTTCAACAACATATCTAAAAGTTAAGGCCGTAGTTCCGCTTCCTGAAAAATAATCTGCATATTTTGTTACGCCGCCAATATCAATTTGAATTCTTGGCGCTCCAACAACATTAACTATTTCATCAATATTAGCAATGAAATCCATATTATTTGTTTCGATATAGGTTGCATCTATAGGTGGAGTTACAGAGGTAATTGTAGAACCTTGTGAATCCACAAGAATATTTCCAGTAGCAGGTAATATGAATGTTAAAGCTAAGTTTTCTAAAGCAGCACTTTGAATTGTTCCGCTATTTAGGTCAACCGGACTTGTTATGGTAATTCCATCAGCATCAGTAAGACCTACTTCTACCGTATATCTAAAAGTTAAGGCCGTAGTTCCGCTTCCTGAAAAGTAATCTGCATATTTTGTTACGCCACCAATATCAACTTGAATTCTTGGTGTGCCTATAACATTTACTATTTCGTCTGTATTAACTATGAAATCTAAATCGTTTGTCTCAATATATGTCGCATCTGCTGGAGGTGTAATTGAAGTAATTATTGGTGGCATTGAATCAACTAAAACAGCTGGCATTACAGGTGGAGTGAAAACTAAGTCTAAGTTTTGTAATAATGTATTTTGAATTGTTCCAGCATTCAAATCTAGTGGAGATACAAGAACAATCCCATCTATATCAAGTAGGCCGGCCTCAACAACATATCTAAAGGTTAATGCAGTTGTTCCAGTTCCAGATATATAGTCTGCATATTTTGTTACGCCACCAATATCAATTTGCAGTCTTGGTGTTCCTACAATATTTACTAGTTCATCTATGTTTACAATGAAGTCTATATTCTCCGAAACATCATATGAACTATCGGCGGGTGGTGTGATAGACGTTATCTGTGAAGGAGTGGAGTCGACTAAAACACTCGTCATAACTGGAGGTGTAAATGCCAAATCTAAATCTTGTAAGGAAGCATTTTTAATAGTTCCAGCATTTAATTCAAGAGGAGATAAGGCTTGGATACCATCGATATCTAATAGGCTTGATTCAACAATATATCGAAAAGTTAATGCCGTAGTACCAGTTCCAGAGAAGTAATCAGCGTACTTTGTAACTCCACCAATATCTAATTGTATTCTTGGTATTCCTACAATATTAACTAACTCACTTGTATTGACAATGAAGTCAACACTTTGAGTTTCAAGATATGTTGCATCTGCTGGAGGTGTAATACTCGTAATGTTTAGAGGGTTGTAATTTACAAATACTAAAGGCATAGGTGTAATGAATGATGTGAGGTCCAGTCCTGCATTTGAACCATAAATATCTTTAATCGTTCCAGTTGTATTTAAATCAATTGATGTATTTGAAATAGAAATTCCATCACTATCTAGGTCTGGGCCAACGACATTATATCTGAAAGTTAGAGAGCTTGTTCCTGTTCCTGTTAAGTAATTAGCATACCTTGTAACTCCACCGATATCGAGTTCTAATCTTGGAGTATTAAGTACATCCACATTCTTAGAAAATATTACGTTGAAATCAATGTCCACCCCGGTTGTATAGTTGCTATCTGTGGGATTTGTTATTGCTGTTACTGTTGGAGGAGCAGCATCAATAAGAATGTTGGTTGTTGTAATTATTCCAACTGGTGTTGTTATATCTAGGTCTGCATTTATTCCATTTGCAGCAATCATGGTTCCAGCATTTAAGTCGATAGTACTATGAATAACAATACCATCAAGGTCAAGATCATTGGCCTGAACGATGTATCTAAAAATAATCGTTTGTGTTCCAGTTCCAGAGATATAATCAGCATAAATAAATAATGGGTCTGTAGAATTTATTAAAATAGGTAGCCTTGGTGTTCCAGTAATATCTACAGCTCTATCAAAGTTTAATGTGTAAAACATCTCGTTACTGTTTACGTAAGTATTATTTAGTGGAGCTGCTATTGAAGTCACCTTAGGTATACCAGCATCGATAATCACTCCGGGTGTTAGCGGTGTGGATAAGCCTAAACTTGCATTTTTTGTACCGGTATCCTGAATGGTACCGCCATTTAAGTCGATGAGATTCCCAATGGTAATACCATTGCTGTCGTCATCGCCAGGAACTGTAAAGTACTCGAAAACAAGAGTATCAGTACCACTTCCTGAATCGTATTCTAAAAATTTAGAATCAGTACCAATGTTAATTTGAATTCTAGGAGTTCCGGTAATATTAATTATTTCAGAAAATTTAAGAGTTAGTGAAACATACTCGCCCGAAAGATAAGTTTTATTTGTTGGCGTAATTATTTGTGTCACAAAAGGTAGATCCCCATCAACATAGGTTGTAGGCATAGGAATGGGCACAAATGTTAGAACTGCATCGTTCCCATTGATATCTTCTATGCTTCCTCCATTTAGTTCTATTGGAGTGCTGATTGAGATGCCATCTACATCAACATCTGATCCGCCTACCGTATATCGAAAAAGAAGATTTGTAGAATTTGAGCCTGATTGGTATTCAGCGAATGCAGTAACCCCTCCGATATCAATAGCTATTTGCGGAGTGCCAGCAACTTTAACAATATCATCAAAAAAAACAATGAATTCAAGTTGTTGGTTTTGTAAATATGTCTTCGCTGTAGGTGGCGTTACTAAGGCTATGGATGGAGCAGTAGTATCAACTTTCACATTTGAGGTTGAAAGAGTTGCATATTCCAAGTTTGCACTAACGGTAACGCCAGCATTTGAAAACTCGATATTACCACCATTAAGCTCAATTGAGTCTGCGATATCAATTCCATTTAAATCATCATCACCTGGTTGGACAGTGTAGCGAAATGAGAGGCTATCTGTTCCAGAGCCCGTTAAATAATCAGCATAAACAGTTGTTCCACCTAGGTCTATTTCAATTCTAGGTGATCCAGTAACTGTTAATAAATTGGAATGACGTAGAACCAAGTCAATATTTTCAGATGCGATATATGTATTATCAACTGGTGGAATAAGAAGAAAAAGATTTTCAACTTTTTGATGATTAGAAAATAATCCACCACCAGAAGCATCTTCTGATCCACTTTCAAAGTTACATGAACTGATCATGAAAACTGTGAATAGGGTGAGTAAAATCTTTTTCATCATATTGGTCTAAGTTCCTTTAATTAAAGCTTTTTTAAGCCCCTTAAGTTTCTAGTTAAGTACTATTGTAATCGGTTATTTGAGAAATTTATTAAGGTTTTTTTAATAATGTGAATTCATGGAGTTAGTGAAGTTAAATGAAGGGGGGAATTAATAAATCTTAATACTTTTTAGTAAATGACTACAATTATGGGCGAAAAACAATAATTTATGTGAGAGTTGGGCGATTATGACATGTTCTTTTGCAAGGGATAATGACCAAACTGTCATTTTACATTGTTAATCAAGTCCTTCTTATTTATGTTTCGGTAATTTTTCCTTTTTATTTAAAACTTAAAAAAATTTAATCTTTCTTCCTGTTTTTTCCTCTAGTTAAGATTTTTATATCAAGGTAATTTGACCGGTTTTAGGCGGCCAGTTTCTTGCTTTCAAATAATTTTACCTCTATTTTTTCGCCGTTTATAAAAAATCCTGAACTTCGATCTCTATAATGTCTGATCTCAACTAATTTCTTATTCAAATATTCATCACTATCAATCACATACTGATGACCTCCGTGATTGATGATATTTCCGTTCTTTACTGTTCGAATATCAATCATACAAAGCACCTCATCTAGATTTAATTCTTCATCAATCTTTTTATATGCTGACTTTCTTGACACTGATTTAATCGCAAATTTTTGATTATAAATATCTAAGTATGTTTTTAAAAAATTATTTGCACTATTAATATCTCTCACTCCTGCCAGCCTTAACTCTTGTACAAGGCGATTTTGTAGAGTTCCAAAAAGCCTCTCAACACGCCCTTTCGCCTGTGGACTATTCGCTTGAACACAAATTACTCCAACCTCTTTCATCGCACGATCCATATTGCTATAACCTTGTCTTTTTCCTCCTCCATAGATTCCCGCCTTATCAGAGTAGAGCATTTGAAAAGCACCATACTTATTAAAAATCTGTTCGACTACATCCATCGCCGCAAAGGTTGTTTCTGTTTTCGTAAACTTTGCTCCGAGAATTTTTCCTGTTGCATCGTCTATCGCTGCTGTTAAACAAATTGGTTCATGTTGAGTTATCCAACGATGAGGACTTCCATCTATTTGAACCATCAGTCCTTCTTGTTCATATCTTTTTCTTCGCTTATAAGATTTACGAGGTCTCTTAGCTTTCAATGTAAAAAGCTTTTCTCTAATTAAAATATTTCTTACAGTTGTGTATGAAGGGATTTTTAAAAGTTGCTCTTTCTCAACCAATTTTTCAATGAAATGAGCGATGGAGAGATCAAAATATTTTAACTTATAGAGAGTACAGATTTGTCGTGTAAGTTGATCTGAGACTTTATTTGGAGGTTTGCGGCCAGTATTTCCATGGAGTACAGAGAGGACACCATTCTCCCTAAAGGCCCTAACTTTTCTTCTGAATTGCCTTTCTTTGATTCTAAGTACAGCAGCTGCGTCCTCAAGTAATATTTCGCCTTCAATGTATTTGGAAATAATATCTATGCTAATTTGTTGGTTTGAGTTAAAGTTCATGTGACCGGTTCCTTTGTTAAGTGTTTGTTTTTGCTTAAACTATCTTAACAATGAAAAATGGGATCGGTCATTTTCCCTTAACTCTAGACGCATGTCATCTTCGCTTATTACTCACACGAAAAACAATAATTTAACTAAAAATATCAAATTTGAGGTGATTTTAGCTACCTAAATCAGGGTTATGATTAAAGACAAAGATCATTAAGAATTGTAGAAAAGGATATGAAAAAATTTATCTTTATGACTCTGTTTTTTGTTAATTTGGCGATAGCATATTCTGAAACTAATAACCATGTTCCTCAATTTGCTGAAGAACAAGGTCCTGATATTCCACTTGTAGGAAGCTCAATGTTTGACAAAATTTTCTCTGAAACAAACTCTCATGGGGAGACGTTACACGAATTACCTTTTCCGATAGGTAAATTAATGGGGAAAATTTCTATTAAAAATAGTGTTGTGCATACTATGCTCCCATTTAGTAGATCATTGCAAAGACCTAGTAGTACTTCTTATGATCCTCTTTTAAATCCTAGATTAGTTTTTAGTTCAAAACACAGTTCAACATGGCTTGAACGCGCTAAAATTTTTATTGGGTATGTTCGTGAAATGGACCAACTTGAAGTTATAAGCTATAACGATGAAGCTGGAAGGTTTGAGTACCAACTAGTTAAAGATTACAGTACTAAGCCAAAAATTTTTTATGTAAATCGTGGAAAGTGCCTCTCTTGTCATCAAGGGCAAGCTCCGATTTTTTCTGTTCCTGGCTGGCAAGATACTAACTCTGGAGTTCTTGGGGAGTTGATTGCGGCGAAACTAGGAATGAAAGAAGGCTCTACATTACAAAGTAAAGTCACTATGGCAGATAAACTCTACGGTGGTCTTCCAAGTTTAGATGCTGTTGGAAATTTTGATGCCCTAGTTAGAGAATCAAATGAAATCAGTCTTGATGAAAGAGTTTGGAATGTTGGGTGTGGAAAGAATAATGAGTGTCGTCTTGGACTTTTATTAAGTACTCTTGCTGGAAACTCTGAGAGTTCTACGAAGTATATGGCCATTGCTAGAAAAGAAATCAAATTATCACCTCTGGCCACTCAAAATCTTTATTCATCTTTTTTACCTTCCACCGAGCTTGGAGCTTTAAAAGTTATTAGAAAATATGAGCGAACTGGGAATGGTAATTCCTACCAAAATACAGCATTAAACAGCCAAGCTGTTCAAGAGATTGTAGCGAATATTTATAAATTATCGGGGAGTAAAAATCCAGCCAACAGAAGGCTTCGAGCATTTTCTGATGATACACTTATCCCAAGAAGCCTTACTGGGTTTACTTTCAAGGATGAACAGATTATTGAAAAGGAAGTTAAAGATATAGAACAAGCACTTTTAACATTATACAAAGAAGGGCATGAAATATTTGAACAATCCTCAATCAATAAACCCAAAATTATGTTCACAATTCTTGAAAGAGAAAATTCTTTATTTGCAAAAACTTACAAGAAATTTCTAGATAAGAAAACAGCGAGGAAAGTACTATTTAGTGGAGCAATAATGCCTGTATTTAAACAGCCAGAGCTAAATGTTTTTGCACGTTATTGTCATGAATGCCATGCCTCTGGCCTTGCATTTCCACCTCAGTTTCTATTGGGAACAGAAGAGGAGGTTATGGAAAAGATCGATAGATTCTCTACGAAAATTCATTTCAAACTTACCAGTAAATTAATGCCCCCAAATAAGAAAGAGAGGGATTTACTTCATAGTAGTGGTGACGTTGAAATTCTGCTTGAGTATATAAAGCAATTTAAAAAATAGAGATATTTTGTTCGTTCTGCCGTTCTATCTAAGGTGTCTCAGGTGCAGCGTAGGTCATATTTGTGTCAGTCGTGAATTTATATTCAGCTTTTACCCTTTCATCACTAAGAACTGAATTACTCATTCTTATCGAGTCCATTGAACCTTCTAGGTAGAAGAAGCCGCCTCCTCCCCAAGCTTTTGTTGTAGCTCCAAAATCATAAAAAGAACGGTTTTTAAACCCTGTTCCACTATTTCCACTACCGTTGAAAACACCATTTATATAATATCTAAACTCACCTGAAGTCTCATCTCTTGAAACTGTAACGTATCTCCAAGTATCGTCATTGATAACAAAATTACTTTCAACTTGAGTTCCACCACCAGCACTAGAGCCGATAACACCAGTGTCCTTAATATAGCCATAAAATAAATCTTGGCTTGCCGCAGTTCCTGACATTCCTGTTATTCCTGGAGCTCTCCAATCTGTTGCATCACCAACTTGTGCTGTTTTAATCCAAAAAGATAGAGTCGATGTGCTTCCTAGAGTTAAGGCCAAGTCATAACTGATTGTGAGAGTGTCTGCGCCATCAAAGTTGACAGCATTTCCGATAGGGCCGGCTACATCTGTTGTGCCAGCTCCTGAGGCAGTACCAGTTTTTCCGGAACCTGTTTCATCAATATAGTTTGCACCTGACTTATTCATTAACCAAACACCTTCGTAGGAATTCCATACATTACTTGAATTCTCTGAGTTTGTAGCTGATCCATAATTATAATACATATAAATATCCATTTCTGTACTTGCCACAATTGAAGGTACTTTGACCCAGATGTAACTTGTTCCAGAAGTATTCCATGTATCTATTGAGTAAGATAAAGTGGTTGTATGATCATTTAATGTAAATCTGATATCATCACCATTAGCTAGCAAGTCGGCATAGTTTAATTTTGAGCTATCAAGTTTTATTAAAACTGGAATGTCGGTAAAGCTATTAGCTTGGTCTAGATTATTTAGTGATACCTTGATTCGTTTACCGTAATTTGCATCCCACCAAGTAAGAGCAGAAACAAAACTAACATTTGCACTGTCTGCATTCAGAACAGTTGCATTGTCAGTAAAACTAATCGTGGATGATTCTATTGCCGCATTTTTTAAATAAATATTCTTTGTCCCCTCGTATTGGGCATAGCTAATTTGAGTGATTTGTCCTGTACAGAAAGCATCATTGTAAACAAGTTCATTACCAGATGTTGTAATATCAATTAATTGTGCAGAACTTGCTCCTGTCTTAATCCCATTTGTATCTACAAGGCTAACTTCAGCTTGAGTACATTCATTAATAATTATTTCAGAAGATACGTTAGCAATAATATCTACTGGCTCGTTACTCGAGGTGATCGATCTAGACGTATTATTCAAGGTCGATGCATTGAAAATCAATGTTAAGCTTTGATTTGCGACTGTTGTCTTAAAATAAATAGGAATAGAACTAGTGCCGCTTAATATAGTTGCGGTTGTAGTCGTTGTAGTACAGCCAGAGTCCGAATAAAAATCTCCTGATCCGTTATTAATTACTAGTGATACACCTTCATTTCCAGAGACATTAACAATGTTTCCGTTATCATCAGTTGCATTAATACTATAAGGGATACAATTATTTGTTATAACTGCATTTGGACCAATTACATTTAGTGATGTCGGAGTTGAGTTTAACCCTGTTCCGGTAAGATTTCTTGTCGTATTTGTTAGGGCATTTCCATCGTGATAAACAATTGTAACTGTTTCGTTACTTGTTACTTCTGCTGTTGGAGTGTAAGTGGAGACAATAGTACAGTCAGCAGTAATCGTAGTTCCACATGTTCCACCTGTTCCAGGATAACTTCCACCTTTAAATGTGAATGGCGGAACTAAAGTCGTTTCTCCAACACTTGTTGCCGGTGCACCCGAATGACTAATGAGAAATGTTGTATCTTCAGAGTCTCCTAAAGATACTGTTCCAAAATCAAAGTCAGCTGATGGAGAAAAACCTAACACAGCGGGGCCAACTATATCAAAGCTGTTTGAGGTCGCACCTGTTAGTGCCCCTGAACTAAAGCTTAAAGTATAACCGGTATCCTGTATATCAATGTTTAAATCACTAAATGTTGCCACTCCCGCTACTGCTGCGACAGTGAGACTCCCACTTAAAGTTGCAGATCCTGCTGTGGGATCTGTACCAAAATTTACCGTAACATTATTTGTAACGTTGGATAGATTATTAAGAACATCTCTCAATTCAACTGTTATGGCAGGTGAGATATTTATTCCATCTAATGTATTGCTTGGTTGTTGAGTTATTATAAGTTGAGTTGGAGCACCACCGTCTATATTAAAAGAATCTGAAGTTGAAAAGGTTAACCCAGTCGCGTTTGCATTTAAGTCGTATCCTACACCTGGAGTATCAATATTAAGTCCAGCAAAAACTGCAGTACCAGAAGTAGCTGCTTGAGATAATGTTCCCGAAAAAATTGCTGTTCCAGTTGATGGATCTGTATTTATTGAAAGGGTTACTGTATCTGTGTCGTTTGTTTTATTTCCGAAAGCATCCTGAATCTCAACTTCAATTGATGGTGTGAAATTTGAGTCATAAGCAGTATCCAGAGGTTGGATTGAAAAGGCTAGTTGAGACTTAGTAGCAGCGGATATATTAAAGGAGTTTGATGTAGCGTCTGTTAACCCACCTGCAGCAGCTTTAAGTGTGTATCCAGTAAGTGCTTTATCAATATTAATATCTGAGAAAGTCGCAGTACCAGCTATTGCTGCAATTGTAACTGTTCCACTAATACTTGCAGCACCTAAAGATGGGTCTGTTTGAAAACTAAGTGTAATATTATCGGTGGCAGCTGAAATAATATTTCCAGAGGCATCTTGAACTTCAACTGTTATTGCGGGGTTAATATTTACGCCAGCAATTGTATTTGTAGGGTTCTGAATAAAGGCCAACTGTGTTGCTGGAGCTTGAGTTATATTAAATGAGGAGGATACTGCATTTGTTAATACACCAGAGTTAAAGTCAAGAGTGTATCCATTTTGAATATTGTCAATGTCAAGGTCAGAGAATGTCGCAATACCACCTATTGCTGCAACAGTTAAAGTACCTGCTAAAGTAGCTGCTCCACCAGAGGGGTCAGTGCCAAACGAAACGGTTACATTATTTGTTGCACTTGTCACAAGGTTATTAGAAGCATCTCTAATCTCAACTGTAATTGCCGGACTAATATTAACTGAATTATATGTATCGGTTGGTTCCTGAGTTATTACTAGTTGAGAAGGGGTAGACGTAATGTCAAAACTTGCAGAAGTTGAAAGTGTTAAGCCTGTTGCTGTGGCATCAAGTGTATAGCCAATGCCTGAATTGTCTATGCTGATATCGCCAAAGGTCGCAGAGCCTGAGATTGCCGGAACAGATAATGTTCCTGATAGGCTACCCGCTGCAGGATTATTATTTATGGACAAAGTAATTGTATCTGTATCAGTCGTTTTATTTCCAAATGTATCTTGAATTTCTACTACAATAGATGGAGTTATATTTACGCCGTAGTTAGCATTGGTGGGTTCAACATTAAAGCCTAATTGTGCTTTGGTTGCTGGAGTAATGTTAAATGGGTTAGATGTATCTAGTGTTAAACCACCTGAGGATGCTTGAAGAGTATATCCTGTGAAGGCTTTGTCGAGACTTATATCATTAAATGTAGCTAAACCAGAAGCAGCAGCAACAGTTAATGTACCACCAAGAGTAGCTGCACCTGCAGAAGGATCAGTGCTAAAGGCAAGAGTTATATTATCAGTAGAACTTGGAACTATATTTCCATTAGCATCTTGAACTTCAACTGTAATTGAAGGAGCTATATTTACACCGGCTACAGCGGCAGTAGGGTTTTGAGTAAATGCTAATTGAGTTGCTGGTGCTTGAGTAATATTAAAAGTAGTCGTTAAAGCACTTGCTAGTGAGCCGGAAGTGAAGTTTAAAGTATATGAATTAGCAACAAAATCAATGTTAATATCAGAGAAAGTTGCAATACCACCAACGGCTGCAGTTGTTAATGTTCCACCTAGAGTTGCACCGCCAAAAGAGGCATCAGTTCCAAAGGAAAGGGTTACGTTATCAGTTGCACTTGTAACTAAGTTGTTTGAAGCATCTCGTATTTCCACAGTTATGGACGGAGTTATACTAAAACCATTATAAGTATCAGTTGCATCTTGAGTAATAATTAATTGAGTTGGAACAGCAATAATATCAAAGCTTGCTGATGTCGCTAAAGTTAAACCAGCTCCGGTTGCATCTAGTGTATAACCTGTTGCGACTTGATCTAGATTGATATCAGTAAAGCTTACAGTTCCGGCAACAGCATTCACAGATAGAGTTCCTGATAATGTTGAAGCCCCTGGATTATTATTTAGCGCGAGTGTAATTGAATCTGTATCAGCAGTTTTATTTCCAAAAGCATCTTGAATCTCCAGTTCAATGGAAGGAGTGATATTAACACCATACTCGGCATTAACAGGTTCAACACTAAAGGCGAGTTGTGCTTTTGCTGCAGGAACAATATCAAAATTACTCGACGTAGCACTTGTTAAAATTCCAGAAGTTGTTGTTAAGGTATATGAAGTAAATGCTTTATCAATATTAATATCTGAGAATGTTACAATACCTGCAATGGCTGCGACAGTAAGAGTTCCACTAAGAGTGGCAGCTCCACTGGAAGCATCCGTTCCAAAACCAATCGTTACATTGTCAGTTGCTGTTGCAACTAGAGTTCCATTTGCATCTTGAATTTCTATGGTAATTGAAGGAGTAATATTTACCCCAGCGACTGTCGTGCTCGGTTGTTGAGTAAAACTAAGCTGAGTTGCAGGTGCTTGTGTAATGTTAAAAGCAGCCGAAGTTGCAGCTGTTAAAGCCCCGGAACTAAATGAAAAAGTATATGCATTATTAATGTCGTCAATACTAATGTCTGAGAATGTTGCAATCCCACCAACAGCGTTAACAGTTAATGTACCTGATATTGTAGCTGCTCCCGCTGATGGATCAGTTCCAAAAGAAAGAGTTACACTATCTGTTGCATCTATAACTAAGTTATTTGAAGCATCTCTGATTTCAACTGTAATAGCTGGTGTTATATTAAAGCCATTATACGTATTTGTTGGCTCTTGAGTTATTGCCAGTTGTGTGGCCGTCGCTATTACTTCAAAACTTGCTGAAGTTGTTAATGTTAAACCAGCGGCTGTGGCATCTAATGTGTATCCAGCGGCAATTTGGTCAAGGTTAATATCTGAGAAGCTCGCCACACCAGCAACAGCATTTGCAGAAAGAGTTCCTGAAAGAGTAGCTCCACCTGGATTGTTATTTATTGCTAGGGTTATAGAATCTGTATCAGTAGTTTTGTTTCCGAAAGCATCTTGAATCTCGACCTCTATTGAAGGAGTAATATTTACACCGTAATCAACATCAGTTGGTTCAATACTAAACCCTAGCTGAGCTTTGACTGCAGGTGTGATGTTAAAGCCTGCAGAAGTTGTACCTGTTAAAATACCTGAAGATGCTGCAAGAGTGAAACCGGAGAAAGCTTTATCAATATTAATGTCTGAGAAAGATGCCGTACCAGCAATCGCCGCTACAGTTAAAGTCCCTGACAATGTTGCGGTAGTACCTGATGGATCTGTTCCGAACGCCAATATAATATTGTCAGTTGCCGTTGGAACAACTGTTCCGTTCGCATCTTGAATTTCAACAGTTATTGAAGGAGCAATGCTCTCCCCAGCGATAGCACTTGTTGGTTCTTGTATGTAAGCGAGTTGAGTTGCAGGTGCTTGATTAATATTAAATAATGCTGAAGTGGCACCGGTTAAAGCACCTGAACTAAAATCAAATGTATATCCACTGTTTACAATATCAATATTAATGGCTGAGAAAGTTGCAATACCAGCAACAGCGGCCACAGTTAGTGTTCCACCTATTGTTGCTCCGCCGGCGGAAGGATCTGTGCCAAAAGCCAGAGTTACGTTATCTGTAGCATCTGTGACTAAGTTATTATTTGAATCCCTAATTTCGACAGTAATATCAGGGGAAATTGTGAAACCATTAAATGCATCAGTTGGTTCTGTTGTAATCGCTAGCTGAGTTGGTGTTGCGATAACATTAAAGGCTGCGGATGTTGCAAGAGTTAAACCTGTGCCTGTTGCATCAAGGGTATAGCCAGTAGATATTTCGTCTAAATTTATATCAGTAAAACTTGCTACACCGGCGATAGCATTTACTGAAAGAGTTCCAGAAAGAGTTGCTCCTCCAGGATTATTATTAATTGAAAGCGTAATAGAATCTGTATCAGAAGTTCTGTTTCCAAAAGCATCTTGAATTTCAGCTTCAATTGATGGAGCAATATTAACACCATAATCAACATCTGTTGGTTCAACAATAAAGGCCAGTTGTGATTTAACAGCTGGGGTAATATTAAAAGCAGCAGAAGTTGCTGAAGTTAAAATTCCTGATGAAGCTTGAAAGTCATAGCCTGTAAAAGCCTTATCAATACTGATATCAGAGAATGTTGCAACACCTGCTACTGCAGGGATTGTTAAAGTTCCACCAAGAGTTGCTGCCGCCGCTGAGGCATCTGTACTGAAAGCTAAAATGACATTATCAGTAGAGTTAGAAACAACATTACCATTGGCATCTTGTATTTCTACAGTCATGGCCGATGTTATATTCTCTCCGGCAATTGTATTAGAAGGCTCTTGAATAAATGCTACCTGTGTCGCGGGTGCTTGAGTAATATTGAAAGCTGTTGATGTGGCATTCGTTAGCACGCCTGATGTAAAATCAAAAGTGTATCCATTATTTATCAAGTCTATATTAATATTTGTGAAAGTTGCAATACCACCAACGGCCGTAACTGTTAATGTTCCACCTATAACAGCTGCTCCGGCAGTAGGGTCTGTTCCAAATGCCAATGTCACATTGTCTGTTGCTGCCACTACTAAATTATTATTTACATCTCTTAATTCCACTGTAATTGACGGTGCTATATCAAAACTATTGTAAGTATCAGTTGGTTCTTGCGTGACTGCTAATTGAGTCGGTGTTGCAATGATATTAAAAGCTGAGGAAACACCAAGAGTTAAACCTGCTGCAGTTGCAGAAAGGGTATACCCATCAGCGACTTGATCTAAACTTATATCAGAGAATGTTGCAACACCTGTTGCTGCTGATACAGAGGTTGTTCCCGAAAGAGTTGATCCGCCAGGGTTGTTATTTATCGCTAAAGTAATGGTATCAGTATCAGGAGTTCTATTTCCAAATGCATCTTGAATTTCAACTTCTATTGAAGGAGCAATGTTTACTCCATAGTCTGTATCATTGGGCTCTACTCGAAAACCAAGTTGAGCTTTTGCTGCAGGTGAAATTGTAAACGAATTCGAAGTATCTACAGTAAGTACACCAGAAGTCGCTGTGAAGGTATAACCTGAAAAAGCTTTATCTATATTAATGTCCGTAAATGTTGCGATCCCGGAAACTGCTGCCACTGTTAAAGTTCCACCTAGTGTTCCGGTTCCGGCGGATGGGTCTGTTCCAAAAGCTATTGTTACGTTGTCAGTTGATGAGGTAACAATATTGTTAAAGGCATCTCTTATTTCTACGGTAATTGCTGGTGATAAATTTGCTCCAGCAAATGTGCTTGTTGGTTGATCTACAAATGCGACTTGAGTTGGGGGGGCCTCAATTATATCAAATGGTATTGAAGTATCGCTTGTTAAACCAGGTGTTGTAACGGTGAAAGTATAACCTGAATTGAGTGTATCAATACTGAGGTCATTAAAAGTTGCTATCCCTCCTATTGCACCCACCGAAAGAGTTCCAGTAAGAGTTGCACTTCCTGCTGATGGATCAGTTCCAAAAGAAAGTGTTACAGTATCTGTTGCAGTAATAACGAGATTATTTAAAACATCTCTAATCTCAACAGTTATAGAAGGTGAGAGGGTATCATCTTTATAGGTATTTGTGGGCTGAGCTGTAATAGCTAATTGGGTACTTGGAGTTTCATTGACTTTTATGTTCGTCATATCAGGTGGAACGAATGCTGTGAAATCTAATAGGGCATTAAGACTAGTATATGTTGCATCAACAATTGTACCTGTTGAATTTAAATCAATAGAGTTACTTCCAATTAAAATTCCATCATTGTCGATATCGGGAGCAGTTACAGAGTATCTAAAAACTAAAGTATCTGAACCTGATCCTGTTACATAGTCTGCATAAACAGTACCAGTATCCAGAGTTATATTAATTCGTGGTGTATTAGTAACCAAAACATTTTTTGAAAACTCAATTACAAAATCCATGTTTTGGGATGTCGTATGGTTGCCATCTGTTGGAACTGTAAAAGCAGTAACCGTCGGAACTGAACCATCAACCAAAACACCTGGTGTTAATGGAGGGGTGATCGCAATCCTCGCATCATTTAAGTCAGAGTCTTGAATATTTGCGCTATTTAAATTTATGGTATTACTAATACCAATACCATTAGTATCTTCATCCCCTTGGGATATTATATAGTTAAATGTAAGTGTGTTGGTGCCTGTTCCGCTAACGTAAACAGCCTCTTCTAGGTTTGATCCAATTTGTAAATCGATTCCAGGAACGCCAGATGTGATATTAACAATCTCATTAAAAGTTAGTCCGATTGAAATTGCTTGGCCTAGAATATATGTGTTATTAGATGGAAGATTAATACTGGTTACGTATGGGGAGTCTCCTTCAACATACGTAGTTGTCATGGGAATTGGAAAGAAGTTTAAAGTTGCAAGGTTTCCCGCTTCATCTTTTACAGTACCACTGTTGAGATCAATTGGAGACGCCAGTGTAATACCGTCTAAATCTGTATCTGAGCTTTGAACTACGTATCTGTAAATATGAGTAGATGTTCCACTTCCTGAAATATAAGTTGCATAAAGAGGACTTGCACCAATAGTTAATGCGAGCCTTGGGGTGCCTGTAACAATTGTTAAGTCATCGTAAATGACAATAAATTCTAATTGTTCATTTTCATAATATGTTTTTGCAGTTGGTGGTGTCACCACTGTTACACTAGGTCCAGTAGTATCGACAAAAATATTTTCTGTTGATGGAACTAGGCTGATCGAATTTGTTGCCGCAGTTAAGACTCCGGAGTTCGAATATTGAACAGTTCCTCCATTGAGATCAAGTGTTGGATCAATATCAATTCCATCTAGGTCATCTTCACCGGCTGTGACTGTATATCTAAAAGTTAAAATATTCGTGCCATTACCAGTAAGATAGCTAGCAAAAACTGTAGTACCACCAACATCGAGAGTTAATCTAGGGAGGCCTGTTACAGTTAATTTATATGGGTGAGTTAATGTAAAGTCTAAATTATGAGCTTCAATCGCAGTTTGATCTGAGGGGACCGATAAAATAAATGCATCTTCCACAGGTTTATGGCCCGTGAATAATCCACCACCAGAAGAATCTTCACTTCCGCTTTCAAAGTTACACGAGGAGAGTGTAAGTAGGATGAATAGGATAAAAATACTAAATTGCTTCAAGTTACCTCTTAAGTAGTATTTGCCTTATATTTATCGACATTTAGATCGACTCCTCTTATTAGTTTAAACCTTATCGGCACAATGTTCTTAACTTATTTAGTCAACTTTAATAAATCCATAATTACAAATGGTTAGGCTCTTGGGATTTGATTCTAACTTAAATGAAAGTTGTTTGATTTTGTAGCAATAGGCAAAGAATAATGGCTATTTAGGTTTGCCGCTTAAAAGGGATATTTTTCCTGCACTCAAACTAGCTACTTTATTGATATTATTAAGTGATGAAGTTTCTGTTCTTACCTTTATTCTTTTTCCTTATCACAAGCTGTGCTCAAAGAATTAAAGTACCCATAAATCGTTTAATTATGCCGGAAGCAATTGGTGTCGGAGCAGAAATAGAGTATCGAGATATTGGCTTTAGTTCAGGTGTACTAGATTTTACAGGTAACTCTACACAAAACCCATTGTTGATGGGGGTTGCTAAGGATACTGAATTTTATCTTGGTGTTGGTGTTGCCAATAATACAGATCTTTTTATAAGAGTTGCGGAAGAGTCATCAAGTTTAATTGGTATTAAAGTTCAGTTAATAGGTGAGCCGGTTAAGGCCGCCGCAGTTGGAAATAGTCTTGCATTTACAATGGGAATGGGAAGTGAAAGGGATAAGTTTGATCAAGGTTTTACAATTGATCTAAAGTCAGATGTTTCTGATTTTTCACTGATTCATGGTTATAGAACAAGCCCATATGTTTTAATTTATGAAGGTATATCTGTAAGTAATTACAGCTTTGAAGGAACTATTCAGGGAGCGACGGGCCTAAATTCTGATATAATTGAGTATACTGCTAAGAATATTTTAGGAGCACATATTGGAATGGTTTTTGGTGGAAGCGGCTTTAAGTTAAAAGTAGAGTTAGCTGCTCAGAAGATTGCTTGGACACATACCGAAGAGAAAATGTTTCAACACTTTGGTATGGGGCTTACGGCCGGATGGTAGCCTTTTCCGCACCAAAATTTTACTTAAAATTCTTGCTAAAATAAGAAGGGAATTAAAAGGAAGTTATGAAGATATTTACTTTATTTTTACTATTCATATCCTTTCAGGCAAAGGCCATATTACCTTTTGATGATGCTGTATCTCCTGAACTCATAACTTCTGCACGCGCCCTAGCAATGGGTAATGCCTATATGAGTAAAGTTGATGATGGGTGGTCAGCTTTTTATAACCCAGCAGGTTTAGGAACAGTTAGGGGACTTCAATTTCACCTTACTAATCTTCACATGGAAACAAATAACGGCTTTTTAAATGTTACTAGTAAAGGAGCTTTTACTGATACTATTTCAAACTACTCCGATGCTTTTGATCCAGTTGGTTTGAGAAATATCCATGTTGATACGCCTGGAAATATTTCATATGCAAAATTTCAAGTTTTTCCAAATTTAACATACCGTGGAATCACAATTGGCTACATGTATAACCAACAAAATAGGGCAAGGCTTAAAAGTTTAACTGATGACTTTGAAATTTCTGAAAGAGTTGATTTTGGTCCCGTACTCGCATTAAGTGCTTCCCTATTTGGTGGAATTGTTAAGTTTGGCGCAACGGTTACGTATTTAACACGTAAAGAATTACAAAAAGATTTTGCACCTTCTGAGTCGGTTTCAGTAGATGCAGATGTTGATTATAAAAAAGGTTCAATGACTCATATTGTAGGAGGATTTAGGTTAACCCTTCCACTTACAGCACTTCCCACATTTTCTGCCGTCATTAGAAATTCATCTCAAACAGAATTCGATTCTGAAGAATTAGGTGGATTGCCTAATTCAATTCCACAGACTGTTGATTATAGTTTTTCTATAACACCCAACTTAGGACGAACAATGAGAATGCATTGGGAGATCGCTCAGAAAGATGTGGGGGATAGATATGATAATGTTCCGGCTCAAAGAAAGCTAATGACTGGAATTGAATTCGATTATAAGAGGACTATGTTTGTAAGATTCGGGTATGGTGATGGTTGGGGATCTGGTGGAATAGGTGTTAGAAGTAAAGCTTTTGCATTCGATCTTACATCCTATGCGATTGAAGCATCTGAAGATGGCGTTCGCGAGGAAGAAGATCGAAGATATATTTTATCCGTATCTGGTGGTTTTTAAATAATTCAAATTTCAGTAAAATTTGCTAACTATTCAATCATTGACACAGGGACCATTAGATCAGCTAGATCTTCAGTTATTTCATCATTTTCATGAGTATTTTCCAACATAAAAGGATTACATTTTATGATTTCCTCCATCTTATTCCTCGTACTAATAGCGCCAATCATTTTAGTTCCAGTGTATGCAAGAGCTGCAGCGGCTAAAACAAAACTTGATTTCGCAAATCTAGCATTTTTTATAACACTATTTTTTTCTTTTTTTGTATAGTTTTTATCATTTAAAACCGTCATATATCTCTGAGCTGACTTAGTGGAGAGTCCATTTTGTTTTTTGATAAGTATATTTTCTTTAGTTCTTTTTAATTCAAGTGGTTTTTGAACAAACTCTTTAGCAAACTGATTTATATTTAGCTTCACCCCTTCTCTTTGAAGAGTGAGACTTGTAACCCCAAGGGTAGTGGCGGTTCCAAGACCAATTAAAGCATCAGTAACTTGCTCTTTTTGTTTTATATCCAGCTTGTCTAGAGCTTCATAAGCGCCATCATCTGCACTTGCAGAAAAACATAGGGGAATTAAAAATAAGAAGATTAATTTTTTCATGATTTAGTTATCCTTTTGTTCTGTTTTATTTTTATATGAATGCATTATTGGCTGTGCTAATTCTGAAAGCTCCTGGGCCACAACATCAGATGGATCACCTGCTACTTCAGTCACGGTGCAACAGTCTTCTTCATCTTTGTTCCAAAGGTAGATATTGGCCAAAGCGGATTTTACAGAAAAATAACCTGAGGCTGCGAGTGCGCCTATATTAAGTCTTGAACCCCATCTGTTTTTAAATGAAGCTTTTTTTTGCAACTTTAATTCGGCTTCTGCTGACCTTAATGAGAGAGCAGCTTTTTGCTTTCCTCTCGCTTTTGCTTTTTTCGATGTTCTTTCAGCAGCTTTTTGTTCAGTTTCCGCTGCCTTAAGCTCGGCAGATACAATTTTTGACTTTTTTAATAGACGCCTTCTATTTAACTCTAGAGTCGCATTAACCCCGAGACTCGCGCCAGTCGTTATATACTGTTCGGTTTTGTACTCGTCCAATTGCTTCTTTCGTAGTTCGGCATCCACCTCACCTTCTGCGTGGGCAAAAGAACTTGAAAAAGTAATTAAAACTAAAAGAATTAACTTCATAACATTTCTCCTAAACTAAATAACACTCTTTATAATGCATTTTAGATGCCAATAAAGTGTATATAAAATCAACATATTAGGTTTGGAATTTGTCTATTTTTTAAACAGTCTGATCAGAAATATCCCTATAGAGAATATAGTTTAAAGCCGATAAGTTAATGTGTTAAGGTTCGTAATTTATCTATTTCTTTTAATCCAGTATGCTCATGGTTATGAGGCGTGCAATGGTTCGTTTAATTCTGGATGTAATAAAGACAAAATTGAAAACATTCAAGATCAACTTAAGGATAGCCTTAAAGGAAATACTGATTTTGTTTTTATGGAGCTTATCCGTCAAAAGGCTTTAGAAAAATATGATTTATACGCCTTACAGGTAGAAAAAAATATTAGTTGTTTTAACACTGTTATGATGGCGGAATCTTGCTCAGGAATTAAAAGTAAAAATAAAAAATGTAATGAAGCTATCGCATCCTACCCAAAATGTGTAGAAAGTGTTGGGCCTATCTACAATGATGTTCTTGCACAAAATGTAGACATGAGAATTAGTTTGTCCCTTTGGAATCCACCTGGAAAACCACACGAATATAATAATAGACCCGAAGATAAATACCGAACAAAGGTTAAGCATCTCAATTATGTTGAAGGAAATAAACTTGGTCCACTTACTAAAGAGGAAAGTGAACTCTCAGCAGAAATCTTTGATATTGAACAAGATAATTCTTTTAAACAATTTTTGAAAAAGGAAATCGAAGAGAAAAATAAAAGAGAGAAAAAGAATAGTGACTGGCAAAAAGCTAAGGCTCAGGAAAAACTAGTTAAAAAATTGAAAGCTAAAAGAAACAGAAAGAAAAGACATCTTAGGAGAAAAGGACATACATCAGAAGAAATTAAAATCTTACTTTATGATCCTAGGATAGATGATCCACAAGTAGCCTCAAGAGAGATAGAAGCTGATATTGTCATTTCAGATAAGCAATTGGAGGCTTTCAAAAAAACAAAATCTTTTATTGATATCATGAGATATGATGACGCAATAAAAGAACATAAAATAAATATGATGGATAGATATAAGTATATTTATCTTGAAACTGTATTAAATAATCCCGTGTTAAAGCACATCACAAAACATGCCCCTGGACTTGAAGATGTTAAAAAAGGGTTTGTTGAACTTAGTAAGAGTTTAAATAAAAACCGCGATAAGATTTTGAATTTAGAGTATGATGATTTAGAGCAGCTTTTATTTTTCGAGCCAATGGTTGAAGAAGTTTTGAGTGAGAATCCATTTTTCTGTTTAAATGCAATAAATAAAAAAGAACAATTGGAAGACACAAGAGAGCTAAAAGAAAACTTATTCGCTTTCGGAGGACTAGTATTATGTCCATTTACTGGTTACGGATGTGCCGGAGCGATGTTTGGAGGAAGTGTTGTTAACTTTTTAGATAGCAAAGAAAGACTTGATGCTACCATGGAGTACGCTGGTGTCCCAGATATGGTTTCAATTGAGGAAGTGACAGGACAGGCCCAAAAACAAGGAATGGCCGCAGGAATGGTCCTACTCTCAACACCAGTTTCTTTGATTGGTAAAGTCGCCTTTAGGGCAATTGGGACTGATGTTATAGCTACAAGTATGAAAGGGTATATTACAGCTGTTAGAGAAGAAGGTTTAAAGAGAATCATCATTAAAACACCTGTAACTTCTGATGCTGTTTATAAAAATGCCTTTAAACAATTAAAGAATAAACCAAATATTCACGATTTATTAGATATCATCGTTCAAGCTCCAGTTGTCGGAGTGACAAAACTCCTTACAAAAAAAGCATACACTTTTCAACCAGCGGAATTTGCAATAAAAAAACTTGAAACAAAACTATTTAAAGGTAAGGCTGAGTTTTCTGGACCTGTTTCATATTTAGGTAATTTTGTAGACTTTAGACTCTTTGTTGTTGGTTATGGAGCCGCAATAATGCATGGTAAGGATTTTCTAGATAGAAAGCCTGGAAGAGAACAGTTTGCTGGAAAGAATTTTGACTCTTACGAGTTGGACCCTAGATTTAGTAAAGTGAAGGAAATAGAGAAGGCATGCAAGATTTCAGAATCATGTAAAGAGGACATTGACCTGATAGTTAAATATAATAATAACCTTGTCCTGGATGGAGTTATGGTTTTTTCAGAAATAGAAAAGTCATACGATAAAAAAGTTAAATCAAAAGAAATTAAAAAAGATAGTAACCTATATTTATCATCCCTTCTTGCAAATAAAGAATTACACGATTATGGTAGCCAGCTTTTTCCCAATTTTTATGAGTATTACCCAAATGGGCCAGATAGTTCTTTAAGTGGAGAGGCGAGAGAAAAGCAACGATCAGTCTTTTTGTATGATGTGCTGAGACTTAAAATTGCTCAAGAAATACAACAAGGCGGAATTGATAATTTTTTATCTGAAAAAGAAATAAGTACTGAGCTAGGTTTATTTATAAAGAGTAATCCAGAGGTTGGAAAAATTTTAACATCAGAAACTGACTCCAAAATAAGAAGAAAGAAAATTGGAGACAGTTTAAATGACTGGGTCAGATTTAATCAAGAATACATATTACAAAAATAAAAATTCTAATTAATCATTTCTAGAAAAATATAATGTTGCAACTGGTGGCTCTGGCATGTCATCTGTCATAACTTGGTAGTGACCATTTGAGCTACTAACTTTACAAAAGGTTGATGAACTACTTGAGAGTATATTCATGTTACCTGCCTGAATTTTATTTTTTAAAACTGAGACTTGCTCCTTGTTACAACCGGCCTTAATCGAAGCATCAATTATCAATTCCTTACAATTACCTGCGTAGTCCTGAATGGTAACTTGGTACGAATCACTTTCACAGTTCCCAGGAAATGCATTAATCGAGCAAAGAAATGCTAGAGATATAAATAAATTTTTCATATAAAAACTCCTAATATTTGATTTAAACGTAATTTGGATCTTAGTATGCTATTTACCGAGGTAAGTACATAAGGTGCTGAATTTTTTACCGGGTTGTAGATAGCTGTTAAAACTTTCTTTTGACTTAAATAAGATAATTCATTTACAAACACTATAACTAACTAGAAACACAGCTACTACCAAACTTATAATATTTTTATAATAGCTTAATTCTCTGGCCTTAATTTTCCAAACCTGATAAATATCGCCGACTTATAAATAGAAGGTTCAATCCCTTCTTAAGTAGCAATACTTAAACAACAAACTGGAGAAACAGTTATGCATAATCCTTATGCTGCATTCCTTGATACGTTAGAGAAGCCTGCACGTTATATTGGTGGTGAACATTTCATCATAAAGAAAGACTGGGAAACCTTAACAGGAACAGTTGCACTTTGTTTTCCAGATACATATGAAATTGGAATGAGCCATTTAGGTTTTAAAATCTTGTATGAAGAGTTAAACAAAGCAGAAGATATATGTGCTGAGCGTGCCTTTTGTCCATGGATTGATATGGAAAAAGAAATGCGTGCTAGGGAACTTCCTTTGGTTACACTAGAGAGTTTTAAACCCTTAAGCGAATTTGATGTGGTTGGATTTTCTCTACAATATGAGATGAGTTATACAAATATTTTAAATATGCTAGACCTTGGTGGTATTACAATACACCAAAAAGATAGAAAGGAAGAAGAGCCTTTCGTTATTGCTGGTGGTCCCTGTGCAACACACCCTGAACCTCTTGCCCCATTCTGTGACTTCTTTGTAATTGGTGATGGTGAACATATCTTTACAAAAATTGCTAGATTTATCGGCCAAGCCCGTAAAGAAGGAATGAAGAGAGATCATATACTATTTGAATTAGCTAAGCAGAAAGGTATTTATGTACCATCTTTTTACGATACTGCTATATGTGACAAAACAAGTCTTCAGTATGTAACAGGACCAAAGCCTGAATTTGATGGAGAAATCCCTAATAAAGTTGAACGATTTTTTGTAGATAGTTTAAAAGATTTTCCATTTCCAACTAAATCACCGATACCACATTTAACTGCAGTATTTGATCGATTTGCAGTTGAGCTTAGTCGAGGTTGTACGGAAGGTTGTCGTTTTTGCCAGGCCGGTATGATTTATCGTCCAGTAAGAGAAAGAAAACCAGATGACGTTACGAAATTAGTTATGGAAGGTTTGAAGAACGGTGGTTTCGACGAGGCCTCACTGACTTGTTTATCTACCGCTGATTATTCTGCGGTAACGCCATTGATTGTTGATCTTCTAGATAAACTATCTGCTGAAAATGCGACGCTTGGGATTAGTTCTCTTAGAGCTTACGGGTTAGATAACCGCGTTCTTGATAAATTAGCAGAAGTAAAAAACTCTTCTCTAACATTTGCTCCAGAAGCTGGTAGTGAAAGAATGAGAAAAGTAATTAATAAAAATGTAAAAGAAAGCGATATGCTTCAAACAGCTGAAGATGTTTTTAGTCGTGGTTGGAAGAAAATGAAATTATATTTCATGATTGGTCTGCCAACTGAAGATGATGAAGATGTTGTCGCTATTATGGAAAGTGGCTTAAGAGCAAAACAAGTAGCTCAAAAAAAATGCGGGGTTCATAATCCTGCTATTACTATTTCTGTTTCATCATTCGTTCCAAAACCTCATACTCCATTTCAATGGGCAAATATGATAACGCTTGATGAGATTATCAGAAAACAAAATTTATTAAAAGATCACGCTGTTAAGTATGGCCTAAACTTTAGAAAGCACTGGTCTAAAATTTCTCACTTAGAAGGAATAGTTTCCAGGGGAGATAGAAGAGTTGGTAAAGCAATTTATCTAGCATGGGAAAAAGGTTGTCGTTTTGATGGTTGGAACGAAACTTTTAGACATGATCTATGGCTTGAAGCAGTTCAAGAAGCTGAAGTTGAATTTGACCCATACCTAAATACTATTCCAATGGATGGTCATCTTCCATGGGATCATATTGATGTTGGTCTTGAAGCGGAATTTCTTAGAAGAGAATGGGTAAAAGCGACTAAGAATAGAGTCTCTCCTCCTTGTGGAAAAGTTGCCGGTATGATTGTTCATCATACGAACTTAACAGCACTTGAAAAAACATTTGATATCGATAAGAAAAGATTGGTTTGTTATCATTGTGGTGTTGAGTGTGACCTTAAAGGAATGGTTGAAGAGAGAAAGGACTTCTTACAAAGAGTTGATGCTATCGAAGACGAACCTTATGAGAGACCAGAACGTAGAACAATTATTGAAACACGTGAGAAGCGTGGACAATGGGTAGGACATAAGTACAGAATCAATTTTGCTAAAATTGGACCACTTACGTTTACATCCCACCTTGATTTACAAAAAATAATGATGAGAATCTTTAAGCGTGCAGAAATTGATATGCTTTACTCTGAAGGGTTTAAACTTCGTCCATTAATGTCATTTGGACCAGCATTGACTCTTGGAATTAGCTCTATGTCAGAATTTTTTGATATTAGAATTAAAGAAGAATGGGAAAATCCAAATGATATTCTTGAGCTTCTAGCATCTCATAGTGAAAGAGGTGTGATATTTAAATCAATTAGTAAAATTGAAAATAAAACTAAATCCATTCAAGAAGCTGTAGATGAATTTACATACTTTGTCCCGCTAAAAGATGATACGAATATTGAAGAGGATCTTCTTCATTTTACTTCTCAGAAAGAAATTTTAGTAGAAAGTTTTTCTAAAAAGAAGAGATCTTATATTTCTAAGGACATTAGTCCAAAGATTAAATCAGCTGTAATCGGAAGAGTTGAGCTTGATAAGGCTTTAATTGCCATTATCGACGAAGTCTCTCCCTGTACGAATAGAGGTTTTGTAATTAAAACCAAAGTCGAATCTGGAACTTCTGTAAGGCCTATGGATCTTCAAAAAGGTATCACGGCTTTAGGTATCAATGTTGATAGACCTATTAGGCTTGATGCTAGAATTCAGTCCTGAAAATTAATTAAGCAGCATTCTCACCAGTGAGTTTGCTGTTTATATTCTTTACAACTTCTTCGAGCTTTTCAGATTCTTCATTCATTTCGGTAGATAGTTTGATTAGCTCATTTACCTTGTTAATATTTACATGATTATTGCTATCTATTGTTTTTATGGCATCTGCAATTTCTGTTACACCTTTTGATTGTTCGTCTGAGGCCGTCGCAATACTTTTCATGAGCTCACTATTTCTTTTAATGTTGGTAACTACATTATTAATAATTTCAATAGACTCATCTGACTTTTTAATACCGTCGCTAATAACAGACTTTCCTTGCGTCGATATACTTTCCATATTTTTACTTGAATCATTAACAATTTTATTAACTCTAGTAATACTACTTTCTAGTAAAGCATTAATTTCCGTCGAAGCTAGCCCACTAACACTTGCTAGGTTTCCAATCTCCTCAGCAACGACAGCAAAGCCTTTACCATGTTCACCAGCTCGAGCAGCCTCGACAGATGCGTTAAACGACAATAATTTTGTTTGGAAAACGATATCGTTAATAATTGAAGTCTTCTCAGCAATTTGATTGAATAGTTTAGTTACTTCTTGAATTTGGTCCATATTTTTTTCTAGTTCAGTGACCATTTTTTTATTGGATTCATCAATGTTTTGCATGGAGCCCGTAACACCACTTACTGAAACTTTTCCAGTTTCGGCGACATCAAAGCTCTCTTTTGCGTTTGTTTCTGTTTCTTTTATATTTTTGTTTGTCATTTCAACCATTTTAGTGATTTCTTCTAAAGTTGCGACTGTTTCCTGAACGCTGGAAGCTTGGGAGTTTGTTGAGTGTGAAATTTGACTTGAAATTTCTTGAAGGCTTAGACTTAACTTCTTATTACCTTTTACAACTAGACCTAAATTAGTCACAACTGTTTCTTGTACGTCTATGAACAATCCAAATTTTCTAGTAATGATTGAGCATCCAAGAGTTGTGACGGCTGCGAATGTTGCGTGAATAAGAACAACTCCAAATGTTGCATCATAATTAAACAAACTACTTGGTAGAAAAAAGAAAAATCCAATATGGTGGACAGCAACAGTGAGTAATGCAGTTATTGCAGGTGCAATATGTCCAAATATAACGAGAAAACTCATCAGCATGAAAATGTGAAAGTGCATTTCAATCATTCCTTTTCCAAGGTGAATCATTATCCCGCTAAAACACATCATTGCAAAAGCATTTAGACATGAAGTTATAATGGATTCCGGTTTTCTTAAATACCCCATCAAAGGGCCAAGTAAAATAATTAAAGGAGCTAGAACTGCGATTGAATATTCTGTTTTAAAAAACCAGGCCATCCCAATAAAAATTGGAATATGTAAAAGCCCGACTATGAGAAATAGTTTGTTGATTTTTTTGTTGTAATTTTCTCTAAAGGTTAAATTTTGCATCCTATTCCTTAGTTATACTTTAAACCCATTGGGTCCAGCTCTTTTTGAATTTCTTTACTTACAGCACACCCCATAACGATAAGGTCTTTTGACTTAATATTATTTTTAACTTGAGCGAGTAATTTTAAATCGACAATCTTTGTAACAGGAGTGATCATTCCATTTGCATAACCCCCCGAATATTTAACTTCACCTTTTTTATTGTGAATGATGAGCATTGGTACCCCATCAATATAACCATCTAGGTAATTAGCTTCTACAATTTCGAAGCCCAAGTCTGTTAAGCGAGAACTATACTGAGTTGATGAACCGACTAAAATTACCTTCTCGCTGGTTCCTTTTAGCTTTCCTCGCTCTATTAGGTACTCTGCAACTGTTTGTGAGCAGCCACATTCTTCAGCAAGTAAGTGGATCATGCCCCAGCTTTCTTCGATCTTGGGTATTATCAATGATTCGTTTACTTTTTCATTTTGGAAATTTACTAGATGGAAGCCATGTATATGGGCAATAGTAAGGCTTACACCTGAAGCCCAACAAATTATAAATGTCCAAAATAAATACTTTTTCATTAGAATCTTATCGGTAAGTTATGGGAAATCTAAATAGTTATCCTTATTTAGTCAGACATTTTTTAACGTGATTTAAGACGTTTAAGATGTTTATTTTTATCATCTAAACTTAAATTGTTTATCTTTGTGCTTGGTTCTATTACCCTCCCTAAAATTTGTGTGAAAAATAGGTAAATTACGCAACACATCTGGTCAAGCTCTCTATAATTTTATAGTGTTACTTGAATAATTAGAGTGAATTTACTGTAGATTTCAAAGGGGTCATTTATGTCCAATATGCAAACAACTACCAAGAAGAAAGAAAATAAATCTCAATCAGCTTTTAAAGCAAAACTAGACCTAATTAAAAAAAATAATATGTCCAAAGAGCTTTTAGTGGATATGTATAAGAATTCTTACCTATCAAGAAAACTTGATGATGCAGAAATCTCAATGAAAAAACAATCTAAAGCATTTTTCCAAATTTCTGGAGCAGGTCATGAAGGAATACTTTCAGCAGCAGCACAGGTTTTGAAACCTAAGCATGACTTCTTTATCCCTTATTATAGAGACCGTGCACTTTGTACTGGTTTAGGGGTTACAGCTTATGAAATGCTCTGTCAGGCAAATGGGAATGTTGGAGATACTGCAAGTCATGGTCGCCAAATGCCGGCCCACTGGGGAAATGTAGCTCTTAATATAATTAATAAATCATCATGTACTGGTACTCAGTTTTTACAAGCTGTTGGTACTGCAGAGGCTGGAAAGTTTTTAGAACTAATGGCAAAAGATGGTGTTGATCATTCACTAGAGTATCACTCGAATGAAATTGTTTATACTTCATGTGGAGACGGAACAACTTCTCAAGGTGAATTTTGGGAAGGACTAACAACTGCATGTGTAAATAAAATGCCAGTTTTATTCATGGTAGAAGATAATGGTTTTGCTATTTCTGTTCCGACAGCAGTACAAACACCAAGTGGATCAATCTCAAAGTGTTTAAGTAATTTTCCAGTTTTAGAAATTTTTGAATGTGATGGAACTTGTCCCGTCGATTCCTACGATACAATGTTAAAAGCCGAGAAACATTTAAGGGCCGGGAAGGGACCTGTTCTTGTTCATGCACATGTAACAAGGCCATACTCACATTCTTTATCGGATGATCAATCATTCTACAGAACAAAAGAAGAACTAGCACAAGAAGCAAAAATTGATGTTATCAATACCTATCCGGACTTCTTAATCAAAGCAGGATTCTTAACAGAAGACGAATTAAAAGCCATTAAAGAAAATATTAACGCTGATGTTAAAGACGCAATGAAAAGAGCAATCGCTACTGAATGGCCTGCTCTTGATACTTATGCTGATCATTTATACTCAATGGATGTTGATCCAACATCATCAGACTTTGAGACTGAGCCTGAGTTTACAGGACCTGAAGATGTTCCAATGGCCGGTGCAATCAATGCAGTCTTAAAATCTGAACTTCAAAAAAATCCATTGATGAGAATGTTTGGAGAAGATGTTGCAGACTTTTCAGAATTACATAAATTAGATGATGAGGAACTTAAAGGTAAGGGGGGAGTTTTTAAAGTGACTGCCGGTTGTCAAAGAGTTTCCAAAAATGGCCAAGTTTTTAATTCACCACTAGCTGAAGCGAATATTATAGGAAGAGCAATTGGAATGTCGATGAGAGGTATTAAGCCTGTTGTTGAAATTCAATTTTTTGATTATATTTGGACTGCTTATATGCAATTGAAAAATGAAATGGCGACAACTAGATACAGATCTGGTGGAGATTATAAATCACCTATGGTTGTTAGAGTTCCCATTGGTGGCTACTTAAGAGGTGGATCGATTTACCATTCACAATCTGGAGAATCTTTATTTACTCACAACCCAGGGATCAGAGTTGTTTACCCTTCAAATGCACAAGATGCAGCAGGTTTATTAAGAACAGCAATTCGTTGTGATGACCCAGTAATGTTCTTTGAGCATAAACATCTATATTATCAAGGTTATAATAGATCAGCTGATCCAGGGGAGAATTATATGATTCCTTTTGGTAAAGCAAGAATTGCTAAAGAGGGTTCAGATGCAACAATTGTTGCATGGGGAGCTTTAGTTCAAAAATCTATAGATGCTGCAAAAAAAGTTGAAAGTGAGACTGGAAAATCAATTGAAGTTATTGATCTAAGAACCCTCGCTCCATTTGATATGGATTCAATTGTTAAGTCCCTTACTAAAACAAATAGAATTTTAATCTGTCATGAAGAGCATAAGACATCTGGTTTTGCAGGAGAGATCGCAGCACGAATAAATGAAGAGTGTTTTGAAGCATTGGATGCTCCTATCATGAGAATTGGATCTAAAGACACCCATGTTGCTTATTGCCCAGACCTAGAGGATGTGATTCTTCCTCAGGTCGATGATGTTTACAATGAATTACATAAATTATTAAAGTACTAAATACTAAGGCCCTCATGTTTGAGGGCTTTTTTTCTCAATAAAAGTTCCTTTCCATTACATACTTTTATACTATGATATTAAGTATCATAAACTTTTAGCGGTGTTCTGACTTAAGCAATCTTAAGTAAGCTGGTTCACTAAGGTGGAAAATGAAGATTGTAGTGTTGATTACTTGTTTAGTTTTAAGTTCATGTTCAAGCAATATCTTACAAAGTCTTATCTCAAATGAAATAACTTCTCGGGCAGAGTCAAATTATCAATTTTCTATTCTTCAAGGAACTACAGACAGTAAAAGTACTGTTATCAGATTTGTTTACCCTAATTTTTTACAACCAGTTTATGAAGTATATGACAGCAAAAATAATAAAGTTCATGTGGCCAGTGTTAGAGATTTTGAGCGTAAAGCGTTTGAGTTTAAGGTAAGTCATGTTTTTATAGAAAATCTTTCGCCCAATGAATCATATCGCCTAGAAGTTAAGACCCAAGATAAGCAATGGAAAGACACAAGGTACTTTAAAACACTAAAAAACAGTGATGAAAATCTTAGAGTGTTAGTTGCTAGTTGTATGAGTGACTCATTTAATGAAATTGGAAATAAAATTTGGCCTAAAGCATTTGCCCACAATCCAGATGTCGTATTTTTAACAGGAGATAACCTCTACGCTGATGTTTATTCCGGAATCTATATTGGAAGTAAAATTCCAACTTCAATCGAACATTTATGGAGAAGACATATTGATCATGCGATGCTGATGAAAGTTTATCGAATGGAAAAACTTGTACCTACTTTTACGACTTGGGATGATCACGATTATGGATTAAATAATGGTGATAAATCATACAAAAACAAAGAACAGTCAGCTGAAATCTTCAAAATATTTTTTCCCACATTTAAAAATGAATTTGTTTCTCTTGGAAAAGGTGTAGGGAGCTCTTTCAAATTTAGAGGGAATAACTTCTTATTTTTAGATGGGAGAAGCTTTCGAGATAGCGAAAGTAAAAAAGATGGTCATCATTTTGGAGTTGAGCAAAGAGCTTGGATTCAAAAACAATTGGCAGATGGAAATAAGCTAAACTGGCTTATTGGTGGTGATCAATTTTTTGGTGCTTATCACCCATACGAATCTTTTGAGGGCTTACATCCTATTGAGTTTAAAAAATTTCTTTCCGAGCTTAAAGAATTGAACAAGAGATACCTATTTGTTTCTGGAGATCGTCACTTAGTTGAAGTTATGAAGATTTCGAAAAAAGATTTAGGAAGTAACTCAATTGAATACACAATCAGCGGTATGCATACCAAGATGTACCCAGGTTCACTTGAGAGAGATCCAAACCCTAGAAGGATTGATGGTTTTGATGGCGAGCCTAACTATGTAATCTTCGATATTAAAAAAGAGGGTGATAAAAGTAAGGTTCAATTTAGAGCTTTTTCTCTAGAAAAAGAGAAGATTAGCAGGGTCGATATATTCTAACTTACCAATAATACTTAAAAATATGGTAAGAATTCAAAGTAAATATTTTCTAAACAATCTTGCGATATACTCAGGTTAACAAGAAAATGGACAAAAATTTTGTACCATTTACAACCTTAACGGAGGGATCGCGAACGGGAAAGAGCAACTACTTTTTTTATTTCTAAGTCTTTAATGTCTAAAACACGGTCTTGAAAAAGGCCGTGTTTTTATTTTATGTTTAACTTTTTATCTGAATTATTATTTAATTTCGAGATCTTTTATACTTGGCATTTTACTCTCAGGAAGAGGATTGTTTTCTTCTTTTACACCATTACAACTAGCTATTACTTTTGACATCTCTTGAGTTATATTTATAATTCCATTTCCATGAAACCAATTACTGTAAACTCGTTTTGTTTCGGAGTTGAAAAGTGCAAAATCAACCATGTATTTTCCAACTAGTGAGCGTCCACCACTAACAACAATTGGAGCGAATCGAAGTCGATTGGCTTTTGCAGGTAGTCTATTCACTGGCCTAATGAATAAATCTTTTTTCTGGGAGTTCCCCCTATCCTCAAGGGTAAAGTTACTTAACTCATACCTATGATTAAATGCCGGACAGTGAAATAGGCGAAATCTTTTTGAAACCGACGCCGCATGGTAATAGAGATTTACGGTGAAGTCTTTTGTTGTTCTCGTCATATTTTCATGTCTTATGTAAAAGTGACCTAGAGATGAAACTTGTCCTCTTCTCATCCTTGAAATTTTAATAAGCCATGAATCAATACCATACTTCTTTTTAAGTATCATTTTTCCATTCTCAGAAATACTTGGAATTGTAGAAGAGAATCGTAATCCTTTTGAAATCGTAACTTCTCGTTTTCGACCTACGTCCCATTCAATATTTTTCAGTCCTTGGACTTCCGTGTAAATGTCTTTTAAGAAGTGCACACCACTTTTCTTTTGAACCTCGTGAACTTTATTACAAGAACTTAGGAAAATGAGAATGAAGAGAGTTTTATACATATATTTAAATTATATAGGTATTTAGAACTAAAACAAATTATTTCTGAATTTGCGCTTTTGTAAGTCTTACTTTTTCAAGAGGTTCGTCGGTTTTAAACCAGTCATTACCGGCCCCACGTCCTAGTGGTTTCCAGTTTTGAGTAATTAGTCGACCATTATCGTATATCTCTTCAGCAACGTGAACTTTAATCACTTCAGCTGTTATAAGAGTTCCAGCTCCTGGCCAATCGCCATAGGAAACAATATCTCGAAGTTTACACTCAAAGTGAATTGGGCTTTCTTTTAACCTTGATGCATTTACTACCTCTGAAGGTAATGGGGTAAGACCTGCAAACTCAAATTCACTTTCACCATGTGGAAGTTCAGTTGAGCAAAGGTTTATGAGGTCAGCATTTTGTTCGGTTACAAAATTCACAACAAATTCTTTATCCCTTTCTATGTTAACAAGAGTATCTTTTTTTTCACCTGTGTTGGGCTTTCTAATAGGCGAGAAACCTATGATCATCGGCTTAGCACTAAAACCATTAAAGAATGAAAATGGAGCTAGATTATCCGTTCCGTCTTCATTTTTTGTCGCTATAACAGCTATTGGTCTTGGAAGAATTGCTCCAATTAAAAATTTATAATTTTGGGCAAGGTCGCCATCAGTATCAAAAGTTAACATCTTTTTCCTTAATTTAAATTTGGTGTTCCCACTATATTTTTAATTCGCCCGATTTTTTCTATTTCAAGTTCAACTATATCACCGGACTGAATCCACTTATCAAGTTCAAGTCCGCAGCCCGTACCTACCGTTCCACTTCCCATAAAGTCAGTTGCAAGTAACCACTCTTCTTTTGAAGCATGTTCAATCATTTGAGCCCAAGTGTAATGTGCGTCCCCTGTATAACCCTCAGACCATGTCTCACCATTAATAATAGCGTTCATTTTTAGATTGGGTTCTTTGTAGTTAAATTCATCGGCAGTAACTATAACTGGCCCTACGATTGAGCAAAAGTCTTTTCCCTTCGCCGGTCCAAGTCGAATTGCCATTTCTTTTTTCTGAATATCTCGTGCGGAAATATCATTAAATACTGTGTAGCCAAAAATATGGTCCATTGCATTTTCTGCTTTGATATTTTTTCCATCTTTGCCAATAATTAAACCGAATTCAAGCTCGTAATCTAATTTTTTTGTATAGTTTGGCCATGGGATAAATTCGTCCGTTCCAATAAAGCCGGTAGTTGGCCCTTTATAGTAAGCGGGGATTTCATACCAAGCTTCTGGTATAGGTTCGCCTCTTTTTTCAAAACCTTTGGCCACATGTTTTTCATGAACATAAAAGTCTCGGTAACAATTTATTTTGTCGATTGGGCAACCAAGTTTTACATCTTTATCATCTCTTAAGTCGAAACTTAAATCACCGCCGTCACTTGTTTTCAGAATACCTTCTTTAGAGAGGTCTTTGAACAAGTCTATAGACTCTAAGAAGAATGAAATACTTGCATCTTGATAGTTAGAAAGAATAGCACTTAAGCTTGAAGGAGCAATATCTAAAGCTTTTGATTTTGCATTGTAAAAACCATCTTTCTCAAATTGACTTTGCCAAAGTAGGTTAACATCAATGATGGTTGTCTCGTTAAAGTAAAGTCCTAAACGATGAAATTCACCAAGCGGAGTTTGTCTTTTGTAAGTACATATTTTCATTTTAATTCCTCTAGAGTTCTATTCAGGACGACCAAATTTTTTATCATATTCAGGTAGAATTTCTTCCATCGCATCAAAAAAGTGCTTCATTTCCTCTTTGAGACCAATGGATATTCTAACCCACTCAGGCATAATATTGGCTTTAAGTGGTCGGATTATGACACCTCTATTTAGGAGTTCTTCAAATAAAAAATCACTAGCTTGCGCTGAGCCAGTTTTAAAACAAATAAAATTTGTAATAGAACGTATAGGTTTAAAATCTTTTTTATCTAAAAATTTTAAGGCTTCGTAGTATCTTTTAGTATTATTTCGTATGGTTCTTTCAAGGTGAGGGTAGTCAGTTAGTGCACCAATTGCGCCTTTTTGTGCTATTAAATTTGGCTCAAAAGGAAGCTTAACTTTATGAAGGGCCGTAATAAAGTCCTCATTAGCAAAACCATAGCCAACCCTAATTCCTGATAACCCGTAAGCTTTTGAAAAAGTTCTTAAGGTTATTACGTTATCATAACGATACTTCATAGAGTCCGGGTAATCCCAAGTTGATTGTGCAAATTCAAAATATGCTTCATCAAGAATTACGATAGTATGTTTTGGAACATATTGCATGAGGTAATCAAATTCCTGTTCTGTTATATAAGTACCTGTTGGATTATCAGGGTTTGCAATATAAAGAACTTTAGTCTTTTCATTAACAGCTTCTGCTAGTGCTTTTACATCGTATCTCATGTCTTCAGTTCTAGGACATGTAACAAGCTTTGCTCCAGCTCCAGTTGCTAAAATATGAAAACCGATAAAAGTTTTTTCTGCAGTTAAAACTTCGTCACCTGGCTGAATGAATGCACGAGCAATATAGGCCATGATTCCTTCAGAGCCATTACCTAGAATGATATTTGCTGGCTTTAGTTTATAAAGTTCACATAATTTATTTTTTAAATCAGTTGCGTGCATATCAGGGTATCTGTGAATATCCCAAAGCGCACTTGTCATTTCTTTAATTGCAAATGGGCTTGGCCCGAGTGGGTTTTCATTGCTGGCCAATTTAGAAACATGAGTTAAACCTTTTTCTCTCACAACCTCATCAATTGGTTTACCGGCTTTATATACTTGTAACTTGTCTAAATAGTCTGGAATTAGCTTTCTGTGCACTGTGAGGTTCTCCTTGAAATTGTAATCTCAAACTATAGTGGAAAGAGCATTTTTGCAAGGTTAAACGAGGGGGTTTTAGGTGATTTGCGCATTGCGCATGCTCGTTAACTTCTGGGTGGATCTTAAGGTAGGGAGAATAGATAATAAAAGGTAGTTTAGGTAATTTGAGATATTTATATGAAGAGAATCACACCCAGTCATTATACGATTAGAAGGTTATTTTTTAAGACGCTTATGGTCTTCATTAACCAGCCGTTTCGCTTTTTCAACGACATCGCTTACAGCACTAAAAGCATTTCTTGCCTTAGAGCTGATATATAGATTTTTATTTCTTAACTTTAATTTAAGGATAGGTTTAAAACTTTTAGATTCTTGTTCAATAACCCATCTAAGAACCTCTCCGTTTGCGAGAAGCTTTTTTACTTGAACCGATTTTTGCTGAATAAAGAATTGTAGCGCATCACTATTGTCTACATTATCAAATGCGATATTTACTTTCATTTTTATCTCCTTACTTTAACAAGTGTTAAGTAAAGAAGAATTGAATAAATTCCCGGGAAAGAATATATTCTTCTTTCATAAGGAAATATGGTATCAGAATAATAGAAGTCAATATTACAAAAAATATTTTGTTAAAAAAATTTGCAATTAAAAGATGTTTTGAGACAATTAGCTAGCTTAAATTAAACAAACTAAAAAGGTCGGAAATATGAGTATATTAGCAGGAAAAAAAGCACTTATCTTAGGTGTAGCAAATGAGAGATCAATTGCTTGGGGTATAACAGAAGAGTTTAAAAAACATGGTGCAAGTGTTGCATTATCTTATGTGAACGATGCCATAAAAAAAAGAGTAGAGCCACTTGCTGAAAAAGTAGGAGCAGATTTTACTTTTGAAATGGATGTAACAAATGATGCTCATTATGAATCTATCCAAGATATTATTAAAGAAAAATGGGGAACATTTGATATTCTTGTTCACTCAATTGCCTTTGCTGATAGAGCAGATTTAAAGGACTCATTTGTTAAAACATCTAGAGAAGGTTTTAAACTTGCTTGTGATATTTCAGCCTTTTCATTAGTTGGATTGTCAAATGCACTAAGCCCAATCATGAATGAAGGCGGTTCAATTATGGCCATGAGCTATTATGGATCTCAAAAAGTTATAACAAATTATAATGTTATGGGTGTCGCAAAGGCTGCTCTGGAAGCTAGTACAAGATATCTAGCAAATGATTTAGGAGAAAAGGGGATTCGAGTTAATTGTATTTCTGCCGGACCAATAAAAACTCTAGCTGCTTCTGGGATTTCTGGTTTTAGAGAGTTGCTTAATAAGGTTGAAGAAATTGCACCAATGAGAAAGAACGTTACCCCTGAGGATGTTGGTGGTACTGCCACCTACCTTGCAAGTAACCTATCAAATGGTGTTACAGGACAAGTCATATATGTAGATAGTGGATTAAGTATCTTAGGGGGATTTTAGTTTGCTTATTAATTCCTTTAAAGCAATTGGTCCAGCTTATAAATTAATTTTAAAAGATAAAGTCTCCCTGCTGTTGGCACTTATTCCCGTTATACTTGGGATTGCTTTATATGCTATAGCCGGAAAAGTTTTTTTCTCGTCAGCATTGTCTTACGGTAATCAGTATATTGAGCAATATTTATCAGATGGAACTTTTGGACAAATCGTTTATTACCTAGTTGTCAGTATTTTAACAATTATGCTTTATTTTATAGTTAACTGGACCTTTGTCATTCTCTTGTCTTTGATTGCGAGTCCTTTTAATGATCTTTTAAGCTCTAGAATTGAGAAATTAGTTCTCGGTGAAGATCTACCAAGTTTCTCTTCAAGCTTTCAGGGAGTATTAAGTAATTTTCTACACACAGTTTTAAACGAAATAAAAAAAATATTTTTCATTGTTAGCCTTTCTCTCGTAGCAATGTTTTTAGGTTATATACCTATTCTCACACCGATTAGTGTTATTGTTACAGTCTTATTATTGGCTATTAGCTATGTCGACTACTCATGGTCTAGGAACAATATTCCATTTGTAAATTGTAGAGCAGATGTTCGAAAAAACTTTATTAGTTATGCATTTGGTGGCGGAATATTTATGGTCATTATTGCAATTCCTTTATTAAATATCATTGTGCCATCTTTGGCGACAAGCTATTTTACTGTCCTTTGGGTTAAAAATAATGAACATAGCAATCAAATTACCTAACGATCTAAATGAAAGAGTTCTAACATTTCCATTTCTTCATACTCTTCATAAAGTGTTGAGTGCAAAATTGGAGGAAGAGGAGGCGCTTAATATTCATTTAATTTCTTTGAAAAATGGAATTGATGTTCTTAATCTATTACCTTTTCATGCTTATTATCATGAGCTTGAAGAAGAGGATATTAAGTCTATTTTTACGATGCACCGGGCATGTGTGAATTTGAAAATAGAGTCCCTCGATGTTTTCATTTCGACCACTGATAGTTTCGTTGATGCTAGTATTGGAAAAAATTATAATGCAAAAGAAAGGGTAGGATTTGCTCTTGGTAAAAATGCTTGGTTTTTTAATAATAAAATCTCAAAACTTTTAGGGCAACACTTTTCAAATCAAGTTTATGAATTGTTAAAAGGTGTCTTTGATGATGTCCCTCCTATCCCTAATGTTTATTCTCGTAACCTAGATTCTCAATACTCCGATTGGAACGAAAACCTTTATACCTTGATCAATCTAGATGTAGTAGGTAAAGAAATAAATCCGGAGTGGAAAGATTTTTTAGAACTATTTGATAAAAAAACTTTTGTATTAATGTGTTCAGAGTTAGATTTTGATAACGGTGATGATATCGAAAAGTTTCAGACTTTTATGGAGTCGCTTCCTTCTAAAAATATCTATAGAACATTTGAGGATAAATCGAATATTGCTTTTGGTAAAATAGTTTCATATTGTGCAGGTTTTGTTACAGGAGATTCACCGTTGGTGAATATCGCAGCCTATTGCGGAGCACAGACCTTCCACTTGCATTCTAAAGGCAAACTAAATCAATTGGGACCAAACTACTTTATAGCTGATGTAAGACATTTTTCAATAACAGACCCGATGTTTGGGAATGGCAGTAAGTTCAATTATTCTAAAATTTTCGATGAGTTATATGCATATATTGAACAAAAGACTAAGGTGGATGAGAGTGAGTAAATTGCTTTTAACTCCGCATTGAATAAGCTCCCAAGTAAAACGTTTGGAACTATTTACTTCCTTTAAAACTTCTACGAATCAGTTAAAATGAAATAATAATTATAATTTTTATTCGAGGGAGTTTTATTATGCATAAATTTATTCGGACGACAGTTTTTACTGCTGTTTTACTTCTTGTGAGCAGTTGTGGGAAGAGTGCCAAAGAGTGGGTAACAGATATTAATGTTGAAACAGCGACGCAAGATGATCAGGCATGGGTTGTGACAGATTTTCAGGTTGACCTAGGCCAGACAACACTACCATTCTTTATGCTTCCACTACCATCTGACTTTGGAAATTTAAGAATGTGGAGATTAAATGGTGAAAACTATATTGGTCTTGATTTAAACTTAACTTCAATTTTAAAGCTTCCAAGTGGTTATGCGACTTTACCTAATGGTCATCAAATTCCTGTTGGATCTAATGATCTTGGCATAATTGAAATTGAAATAGATCAAATAAATGGAAAGGTATATATAGCTAAAGCCGAAGGGATGACTTTGGTTGGTGTGGCAGTATCTATTGAGCAATTGGATGATTTAGGGGCCGGAACAATTGGTGTCTATGCTAACTTTAAACTAGCTGGGTTTGATATCACTGCAGGTGTATATACATCTGAGGAGAGCGGGAAGAATGGAATAGCAATCTTCGCAAATATTGGATCTTTATGGGATAAGGCTATCTATGACTCAAGTGTTTTTACTCCAAGAAGCGAGTATGTGAGCAGAAATCAAAAGAGAAAAATTTACAGAAAGCTAAAGAGGCTATTGCGAAAAAGAATGCAATTAGAAATGAGTGTAAATTAACTATAAGTTCTTACTGAACTAAAAGGCTCCATTATTGTGGAGCTTTTTTTTTGTAAAATTACATTTTAATTTTTCGAAGAAATGTTAATATAGTTTCTACTAAGATTAAAAAATAGGAATATAAAATGGGTAAAGCAGAAGAACTAAAGCAAAAAAGAATTTTGATTGTTGATGATGTTGCAACTTATAGGACAGCTTTATCGTCATTCCTAGAGAAACTAGGGTTTTCTAAGATCGATCTTGCTGAAGATGGTAATCAAGCTTACTCAATGTTAATGGATGCACAGGCAAGTGAACCTTATGGGCTTGTTTTTTCTGATATCAATATGCCTGAATGTAATGGAATTGAATTGGTGAAAAGAATTAAGAGTAGTGATGCTTTGAAAAGTACACCAGTTGTAATGGTAAGTACTGAAAATGAATCTTCAATGGTTTTAGATGCTATCTCTTTAGGTGCAGCAAACTATATCATTAAGCCATTTTCGGCAGAAGTTTTAATCCAAAAATTAAAAGAAGTAGGAAAACAAATAGTTTAAAAAATTCTTTTAAGCTAATGGGATTTCAAAAATAAATTTACTACCTTTTCCCACCTCAGATTCGAGGTCTAATCTACCACCAAGGTTTTTAATAGAATAATCTATTGCACTCATACCAACTCCACGTCCTGATAATTCCGTAAGGGCCTCAGCTGTGGAGAAGTCTGGTTGAAAGATATACATGATTGCCTGTTTATCAGTAAGATTGGTGTGATCAATTCCTTTTTTAGTTAGAATCTCTCTAACTTTAACAACATTAATCCCTGCACCATCATCTTGAACAACAAGCTTTAATAGTTGATTCTCATCAAGTGAACAATTTATAGTTATTGATCCGTGTTCAGGCTTTCCTGCGCTAACTCTCTGATCAGTTGACTCAATACCATGGTCCATACAGTTTCTAAATAAGTGGACAAGGGTAGATGAGAACTCTTTTACCTTGCTGGTATCTATTCGTATATCTCCACCTAATATTAATATTGGCATCATTGGTTTGTTCAGTTTCTTACTAATTTGTGAAACCAGGTCTGCGTATGGGGTAAATAAAGTAGAAACCTTACTTCTTTCGAAGTACTCTGTGTAAAGCTTGATCGGATCCTCTTTACTTAGAAGTCTTTCTTTTAACTCGACTAACTCTGATTTATCAATTTCAAATTTATTCTTCGAATCTGCTAATTGAGTTTCAATTTGTTCGATTAATTGCTCTCTTTCACTTCTAAAATTTTCGATCAAATAGGTGAGTAAGTTCTCAAGTTCTTGTCTGTTTCCTAAAAACGATTTAATTTGAGATTCACTATCTCTGGCAACTTTAACTAAATGAGATATGGAGTAGTTTGCGAAACCACCATTCATACTGTGGAAGGCAATCATGGCAATATTAACTAAATCCTCATGCTTGTTAAAGTTGGAGAGGTTAATAAGCATCTCCTCCATTTCTTCCAAAAAGTCATAGAAAGCTTTTTTATTTTTTATGATATTTAAGATCATAGAAACATATGCATCTTTTTCTTTAAACTTTTCCTCAGCTTCAACTTCAATCGTTTTATCAGTAGCGACAACAACCACATTTTCTAATTGATCATCTTCATTAACCATTGGGTAGTAGTCTAAGCTTATAAATTGGAAGTCGTCTTTTCCATATCGACTCCTTACTACATTTTTAGGGCCAAGGGATTTGGCAGCGTCAAATGGCATCATGTTTGAAAATATAACATTACTCCACTTCTCAAAACCTTCAACTTCCTTTGAATTTAAACCAAGTAATTTGGGAACTTCTATGCCGTTTGGAGCTTTTTTGAACATAGACTCACAAGCTTTTGTGAAAATATCGAGACATTGTTTTGTTTTATCAAAAACAAACAGACCCTGATCAAGGGAGTTAATCATGGCAGTGATAAAACTATTAGCCGCACTTAATTCCTTCGTCCTTTCTGCAACAATGCCTTCTAGGTTTTTATTGTATTCATCTAATTTTTCATTTGCGATCTCAAGTTCTTTAATCATTGCTTGTTTATCATCCAAGAGCTTCATGATTTTTCCGGACATAATATTGACACTGGAACCAAGAATTTGTAATTCATCATTTGTTGAAACAATGATCTCACCTTCCATGTTCCCATTCGCTATTTCTTTCGTTTTAGCAATTAGTTGAACAATTGGAGTCGTGATCTTTTTTGAAAATAATAAGGAGAGTATTAGAAAAATACCAAGGATTACAACAGTAAAACTTATATTCTTGAAAATAATATTTTTAAAAATTGAAAACGCGCTATCTTGGCTTATATAGCTATAAACGATAAGGCCTAGTTTCTTAATCTGAGTGTAAGAAATTAGATAGTTTACATCGTTACTGGTTGCTAATACAGAACCTTGATTAGAATTCGAAATAGTGTTCTTTCTAAAACCTGCCAGCAAGGATTGATCACCGTAAAAAATATTGTTAGATTTATCAGTAACAACGTATTTAAAAATATTATCTTTCGAAAGCATTTCTACGATGCTTTCCTTACTGATTAAAGCGAAACGAAACCCATTGGACTGTTTTAAAATCAGAACAATATTGTTCTCAAGAGGGAAGGTAATAATGTCTTTTTTTATTTTTTTTGAGTTTAAGGTAACGATACTTTTAATTTTTTCTTCATTTTCTTTGAAAGAATCATCATTATAATAAAAAAGAAATTTATTTTCTTTATCCAATAATTCTCCAGTTAAGAAGATTGAATCACTTTTTGCTTCTTTGTTTTGGGCGAGTAATTCACTTTGGGATCTAATGTACTCAAGAACCTTTTCAGTTGCTAACTCACTGTTTCTTAAGGAGTTTTCAAAAATATAAGCCTCTTTATCCGTTTTAAACATCATATATGAATAAGTTAGGTTGAAGCCTGTTACTGAAATAAGGATAACTACGAGAGCTAGTACAATCTTATTTTTAATACTGAAGAATACTTTTTTTCCGGTCATGATCTTAACTACTTATTGGTTTATATTAATATTATGTTAAAAAACAAATATAATAATAGTTTATGGAAATTATGAGCGCTTACAAGAGGTTACAATATTCTCCCTTTGATATCTTAATTATTTTGATGGGACTGGGATGTATTGCCTTAGGGACTCATTACTTTAATAACCAACCATTTGAGTCTGGAGAATTTCGAGAAACAGAAACCTTTGGATTTATAAGTGCAGGGAATGGAACTCGAAAAGTAGGTAACTCACTTCAATGGTTTGATGTTGATAAAAAGACAGAGCTATACTACGGAGATGTTATATTCGCGAATGAAAATAAAGATATCCAAATTGAGTTGTTAGATAAAGAGTCTTCATTAACTGTTCCTGAAGATTCAATGATAAGAATTACTAAATCCGGGGATGAATTTAATCTTGATGTTTCTAAAGGCTCGGTTCTTATTAAAACGAAAAGTAATAAGAAAATTAACCTTAGGGATAAAAGAGGAAAAATACGTAAACTTGTTATCTCTAAAAACTCAAATGTGAAAATTTCTAGTAAACAATCAAATGTAACTGTAGAAGCACTCAAAGGAAAGGCTTCGATCACTAAGGTAAACAGTAATGTGAAGTTGGAAGTGAAAAAAGGAAAGATCTTATTGGTGGGGCCTAAGATCTCCAAAGTAATGAATAAGGCCCAAATTATTCAAACGAAAATCGTTGATCCTGTTTTTACTGATAGGGTTTTATTGACTAAAAAGTATATGAACTTTAAGACTATGGAAATATCTGAAAAGGACGACTTTAAAATAAAAAGTAATATTCCAATTGTTAAGGGCGAGATTGATATTCGGCAATTGGCCTATGGGCGGTATTTTTTAAGGGAGTCAGATAAACTTGGTTATGATGAATTTGAATTAAAGAGGTTAAAGCCAATTGAGCTCACTATCGGAGAAAGGGAAAAGTACTACCAAGGCGATGATATAAATATTTCGTGGAACGGTAGGGGAGAACTAATGTACCGGGTAGATATTGAAAGTGAAAAGCCTTTTTCTAAGCTCGTTCAGGGAAATAAGTTCGCCTATTCAGTTCAGGACTCAGGTATTTATAAAATAAAAATTACAGAACAAAAATTTGAAAGAACCTCAAATACTCAAGAAATAGATTTAACTGTAAATAAAGATTTAAATATTTTAGGCTTTGAAGATGTTAAGAGTAGCGCTGAAACAACCCGGTCAATTAAGCTTAAAAATCCTAGGAAAGTTAAATATAAGATTAAGGTGACCAATCAGGATGGAAAAATATTTGTTAATAAAAAAACAACTGTTGAGTCTTACGACATTAAAAACTTGAAG
>JBLIAG010000025.1:0-66096 GCA_047634375.1 Bacteriovoracaceae bacterium | reverse complement strand
GAATAGGCTTTGAAATAAGGGGTAAAGAGTTGAGCATAACCGAACCTCCAAGTTCAACAAACCAGACTTGAGTCATTGATTTGTATTTTTGTTAGTTCGGTAACGTTTTTAATGAGTCATATCGCCCACAATAACGCGACGCACGATAAGAAACATTATCGTGCAATTCCAGGATAACTAGGCTTTAAGTGCTTATAATAATGGAAATGTATTCCTTTTCATCTTTTCACTTCTGTTTAAACAATGATTATTCGGCGGACTATGAACTGTCTAAACTTCATATAACCTCTGTAAGTATTTCGATGGGTCTACTTTTGAATAAAAACCTCAATTAAAATTTAAGCAAGAATCATTATTAAAAAAAAATATACTAAACCATTAATGATTATAAGGAGAATGAAATGAAAAAATCAAATTTAATTGGCTTACTGCTAGCTGTTACCTCTGTTGGCACATTTGCAAAGTGTGACTTAGAGCCAAGCAACATTAGCCTAAAGAATAACTATGCATCACTTGAAGTCATTTCTTGCGATCGAGCTATAGACGATAATAAGAATAGTCTCTCCAAAGACGCATCAATTTGTATAAAAAAATACAACAGAATTTCAGAAAATAAATATGGTAAGATGTATGATGTGTTTGTCTCAGGTAGGCTTAGTGATGACATTGTAATGGACACAGACAATGGCAATAAAATGTTAGAAGGTAAAGATATGTCATTTTACAGTGACGCAGGTTTTAGAGGCCTAAGTATTGGAAAAGGGATAATGTCTAATAGAATTGATATGCACATTCACAGAAACAGTAATTATCTATCAGTAACCAAGAAAAACACTCGTTTTAGCTTAGCCGCTGATGCTTTATTTTATTGCTCTAGAACTGTAGTTAAAGACCTATAAATATATTAAATAGGCAGGGATGTATCTGCACCCTTGCCTATTTTAATACCCGATTAACACCATTATTACATGGTTTCTAGTTATTGCTTTCCTTTAGCATATAATTTATCTAGCTTTAATGGATGAAGACCATCTTAACTATCGCAGTTTTTACCTTTTCAATTATTGCACTTTCAAATACTGAAAGCTCAACTGCAAAAAATTGTTCAGAAGTTAAGAATTCTTGTGAGTATTACAGCTGTATTGAATCAAAAAAGCAATGTGGTGAATTTGGTTATCTACAATCCTTTGGCCAAAAATATTGCCAACGCTTTCAAGACAAAATATCTAAAAAGCTATCTCAAAGAGGCCGTATATGGCTTCAAGAAGTTAGGTCCTGCCTCATAGATGAACTCTCCAAAATAAGCCCGCAAATCGGCTGTTATGGCCTCAAAAAAATGGCTTTTCGCTCCCATGTTCCTTGCTATCAAAAAACTCGTTTTTGTGAGCTCAACAAATGGGATAAGTACCATGTTATAAAAACATTAAAGTCGGAATTAAAAAATCGCCATGTGCTGGCCGCAGGAATTCGAGTATTAAAATCTTGTCGTTGGATTAGATTCTACTAACTAACTTCAAACACATAGCCCATAGCACGCTTACTTTTAAAGTGTCGTGGCTTCTTAGGATCTTCTTCAAAGTATTTACGTAATCTAACGATGAAATTATCTACAGTTCTAGAACTTACATCTAATGAATATCCGAAGGCATGTTCAAGAAGAAACTTTCGCGATAAAACTCGACCTTGGTTTTGGTAGAAAATTTTAAGTAATTTAAGCTCTTGCAATGTAAGTGTTATTTCACCATTAAATCCATGACCAATCTGAGAGTCAAAGTCTACCCAGCAATCTCCAAATTCAACCTTTCCAGGAAATTTATTTTCAATTTCGGTTTCCTTAGACCACTCGGAACGTTTTAAGATTCGGTCAACCCTTAATAGAAATTCATCTAGGTCAAATGGTTTTGCAAGGTAATCATCAACTCCTTTTTTTAAGCATCTAATTTTATCTTCAACAGCATCCCGAGCGGATAAGATCAGTATTGGTAATCTCTCGTCATATAGCCTGATATTTTCAAGAACTTTAAACCCATCTAACCCTGGAAGCATTAGATCAAGTATTATTAAGCTAGGTGTGTAGCTCTTCCATAACTCAAGGGCCTTAATACCGTTATGACATAAAAGCACATCATAACCCTGCCTACTTAGATTTAACTTCAATCCTTCAGCAATATGTTTTTCATCTTCAACTACCAAGATTTTTATTTTTTCACTCATTCTAAATTCCGATTTAAAGGTAGTCTCACAGTAAATTTCGTCCCTTTATTAAGACCTTCGCTTGTAACTCTTAATTTTCCCTTATGAATTTTAACAATATTATTTGATAAATACAGCCCTAAACCGCTGCCCTTTGTTGTTTTTCCTACTTGGTACATTTTTTTAAAAACATTTTTAAACTCATGTTTTTCAATACCAATACCATTATCAGAAAAAACTATATTCAACTTGTGATCTACTATTTTGAACTCTATTTCAAGTTTGGGAGAGTCAGTTTCATTGTAATTTACAGCATTGGTCATAATATTCATGACAACCATTTCAAATAAATCTGGCTCAATTTCTACTTCTAAATCTTCACTCTCCAGATTTTTTAAATTTATCTGTATATCTTCAAAATAATGAGGATTTCTTTGGATAAATTTTTTAATAAAATCAAAGATTTTTACCTTTTTAAAAGTTGGCCTAAAACTTCGATCTTCTATCTTAGCAATATGGAGGATTTGATTCACATTTAGTGTCAGTCTCTCTGTGTCCTTTACCATGTACTTAATGTACTGGGCCTGCTCCTCTCTAGATAATTCGTATTTTTTAAAGGTATCTAGATATAGTCGGAGTGAAGCGATCGGAGTTTTTAGTTCATGAGTAAACCCATTAATAAAGTTTTGTTGAAAGCGGTATAATTTAAATAGCTTTTGATAATAGATAAAGATAATTGCAACACCAAATAAGGTCACTGAAACAAGCACTGATAGAAGAACTATAATAACCCATGTCTGCGTATCTTGAAACTGACTGTATTCTACTTGATACTTAGAAACAAACTGCAATAAGGCGTCATTTACTTGGAGATAAGAGCGTATAAAAATAAATAGAGCACTACCAATGGCAACTAGTGTCCCTGAAAAAATGGTAATTGGATGAAAAATCCACCAAGTTCTAATAATAACTCTCCTGAAATTGATCTCACTCTAAATTAGCTTGAGCAAGACCATATTTCTAGTCTTTTTATCTTAGGCTTCCATGAGATCTTTTTCTACTGCCATATTCATTTTTTCAACAGTATTTGGTTGCCTAGACTTCATTCTTTCCATCTGGCTATATTTCTTAAAAGTTATCATTTCTTTACTGTCAAAGTCATATAGAGCAAGATTAAAGGTTTTGACACAATCCCAAAGCGTTAACGTCGTGGATGTTTGAAAAAACTTATTTTCTTTAAATGCTTTCTCTAAATTATAATTAGGGATTGAATGACTCAGGTGATGTATATGGTGAAAACCAATATTCCCAGAGGCCCATTGAACAATTTTTGGTAATTTTAAATTTGAACAACCTTCAATCGCTGCGGTAGCGTAATCCCAATTTTCTTTTTTCTCCCAATAAACATCTTCGTACTGGTGCTGAACATAGAAGAAAAATACGGCCAGACAGCTTCCCATATAAAGAAGGAAGAATTGATAAAATGCGAAGAATTCAAAGCTCGTTATACTAGAGATGGTAAATCCCATTGCTATTATAGATAGGTTTGTGATCCAGACACTTTTCTTTTCTTTAGGCCCATCTGCTTTTGTGTAAAAACGTTGAGTTCCAAAGTATGTATAGAGCCCACCAACAAAAACGACAAAAATGGGAAATCGGCATACTCTATAAAATAGCTTTTTTCCCATACTGGCTTCGTTATACTCTTCCACTGTTAAAGTCCAAATATCACCGGTTCCTCTTTCAGCTAAGTCTCCAGAGTGCCTATGGTGAGTTGCATGAGCCTTCGTCCATTGTTGATAAGGTGTAAACCAAACTATTCCAGTGATATATCCCCAAATCGTTCTTGCTCGCTTATTTTTGTAAAAAGATCCATGCCCACAATCGTGCATAAAGATAAATATTCTACCGTAAAAAACTTGAGCTACTGCTGCAACAGCTAGACACAACCAAGCCGATACCTGGTAAGCTTCATAGGCCAAAAACCAGAACCCAACATAAAGGGCCATAGTACTTAGAATCTGCCAGTTACTTTTTGTAGCATTTGGCTTATTGTATTGTTTTATGATTTTACGCCAATTCGTCTTTTCTTTAATGTCTGTAGTTTTATCACTCGCTAGTCTTATACTCATAATTGCTCTCCAAATAGCTGTTAAGATCTCTCTAATAATATTCTAAGTGGATGTTTATGAATTGTGGCCATTTCCTTAAGCTTTTACTTTAGTTTTACATTAGAAACCAGCCATGAATAACTAAACAGAGGGTTAAAACACCTTTATTCAATACAGAAAGGCTGCCCAAGCATTTCAACAATAATTATTTATGATCCCAGCACGTATTTCAACTCTCCTACTTTTGGTTTACATAATCCATATTTTGTTGACCAATTAAATTCGGCCTTATACAATATATGTCGTGACTTCTAACTCGTATTGTTAACTAAGGTATTATTTATGTCTGACCTCATTAAAAAAACTTCAAAAGTTTTAAAAAAATTGGAGGAATTAGAATTTTTTAGCAAAGCCGGAAATGGTCAAAAGCTTCACTACGAGTTTTTGAAAAATTTTAATTCAGAAGAAACTAGAAAAGCATACTACTCAGATTTAAAACATTTTTTTGATTTTTATAAAATGGCTTTCAAAAAATCGATACGCCATCCTGGTGAAGTCACAAGAGTCCAAATTATAGCCTACAAGGACTTTGTAATGGATTGTGGAGGCAAAGATAATGATAAGGCAAGCAACCTTACAGTACGCCGAAAGATGGCCACATTATCTAGCTATTTTAAATTTATGTTAGAAAAAGATATTATTCAGTCTAATCCGGTTGATGGAATCCGAAGGCCTAAGAAAACACCAAACAAAGGTACAGAATGTTTAAGTGATAATCAGGTCCGTCTCCTTTTTGATTTCTTAGATGTTGAGGTTATCACCCGAAATGAGTTTACCCCTCACCTACACAGAACTTTAATTTACATACTCTTTTACACAGGTATTAGGGTAACCGAGCTTATCAATATAAAACGTAAGGACTTCTATGTTTATAACGGAATGCCTGCATTTAAAATTATGGCCAAAGGTGGAAAACAAAGAATTGTTCCCATACATCCTGATGTGAAACTTATTGTAGAGGATTATTTTAAAGTTCTTAGAGTTCAACTAAAGTCAATGAATCAAAACCCACTTAGCTCTGATGATTATCTATTCTTTAGTCTCAAAAACAATAGAAATAAGGAAAGAAAAAACATCTCGCGCTATGGAGTTTATAAAATTCTCAACACAAGAGCTTTTCAAGCAGGAATAAGACAAAAAATCTCTCCACATAGTGCAAGGGCCACATTAATAACGTCCCTCCTAGAACAAGGACAAGATCTTTACAGAGTTAGCCTGAGTGTTGGACATGCTAACCCTGAAACTACCAAAATTTATGATAAGAGAAATCGCTCAGTGAAGGATAATGCCATTCTGGATATTAATTATTAACTAACTTTAATCACTCGAGTATTAGCAATACTATCATGCCAAGTTGGTCTACCAAATAAGTGGACTATAAAACCTATCATGAAAACTATACTCGAGAGCATTTTGCCTAAAAATTCTCTTTTAACAACCGTACCTAAGTCTAGGGCCTCATTGTTTTCTAAAGAGACAACTTTTACCTTTAAAATTTTCTTACCCAGGGTTTGTCCTGTTTTCTTAAGTGGCATTACATAATAAATTAGAGGCAGGATGATAAATGAAACAAGAAGCACAAGGATTGCACCAACTTCTACCGGAACTATATTAGACTTCATTACTATCCCTAGAACAGCACTAATAATCTGGCTAAAAATGGCGTAAAATACACCATCGAGACCTGCAGCAAGTGCTCTATGCTTAAAACTTGCATCCGGAAGAACCGAATAGTCCACATCACTGGAATGAAACTTTTGAACACCAGGTTTGACTCTTTGTTGGGAATTTCCAGAATTGAGAGCTTTCTCTGTTGGTGAGGAGAGTTTATCTGCACTCCTTTTTTTTATTTCTAATTCGAGTTGCTTAAGAATTTTTTGATTTTTTTCATCCGTTGAATCCTCGGCTAGCCTTGCCGTATACTTATCAATGCTCATAGATAATTGTGCATCCGTTAATTCACTTATTTTTGCCATTTCATTATCCTATTCTTCGTTGCTTGTTATGTAGTTACTAACAATTTTGTTAAATCGATTGGAGTTTGACTCCACATTTAGTAAAAAAAGTAATTTTTGAATCCTTTGAGCCTCATGAGAATGATCAAGAATAGACTTTAAGGTTTTTCCCATATTAATTAATTTACCTGATCGTGGGTATTTTGTGTAAAAATTATGAATAAAATGAATTGAAAGAAAATACTCTTCGCTATCAATAGAGTTATCTATCAGAAAAAGTAGCTTCTTTTGATTTATATTTTTAAGGTATCTTGGCATGTATTTAGAACTCATCACGTTCATATATTTATAAAAATCTATATATGTTTGTGGAGACTTAGTATATTTCTCAATATAATCAGGTATTAAGTAAAGCAGATTTTGATGCATTTCATTTGTAAGCTTACCAGTCTCGGTTATCGTTTTAAAAATATGTTTTCTCGTCTCACTTTTAATTGTCGAATTACCTGGATTGAATTTAAGGAGATAATTCACTTCTTTATAATAATTATCTCCATGCTCTCTCTGAATAGCTCTCCATTTATCTAATTCGAATGGGTATAAAAAATCATGAGGAAAATCCATTTTATAATTCCAAATATAAGCGAATATCATACCCAAGATAAGACCATTAACGTGTGCCAAGTGGGCGACACCAGAGTTCCCTGAAAAACTAAAGATGACATCTTGGATGATAAAAAGGATAACAAAGTACTTCTTAACACTAAGCTCTACGACTTTTCCCATAAAGAAGTACCAAACATATCCCTTCATTTTATGATGAAGAAAAGAAACATAGAATGCTCCCATTATGACACTTACATTTGCACTTGCACCTAGTACAGTTGTGTAACTTTCTCCACCTTGGAAAAGTGCAAATCCCATCATAGCAAATAGGCCACCGAAAAAATAGACAATTGAGTAAATAACAGAACCGTATCGTTGCTCGACATACCTTCCAAAAAAATATAAAAAGATCATATTACCAAAAAGGTGCCATATGCCACCGTGACTAAACATTGCAGTCAAGGCGCTCATGAGATTATTGTTGTGATTGGATAGTAAATTATATTTTTTATGAATATCGACAAGTTCAAGATTCTTTTTATCTAAAATTTTCTTGTAGTTTTCATAAGAATTTAATTTTATAACGTTTTCATGCTTTTCTTTAACTTCTATAGTAAAATTCGGTAGAAGTTCTGCCCTAATATCCTCTTTTCCCTCTACAAGAATAAACTTTTTTTTCTCAATTTTCTTTTTTCCGCTAAGTTCGTTTCTTAAAGCCACACTAAACTTTTCAATGACCTTTTGTGAAACGAGCTTATCTCTCTGAATTTGTTTTTCAGAAATAAGATAATCCTCAAACAGATCAAGAAACTCAACAGACTCTATTAGAGATATATTGTTTTCGGTAATTTCATTATAAGCAACATTCCGTGATTGAAATCCCAAATAATAGATACTACAAAAAACAATTATCAGAATTGTGGCAATAGGAATATTTCTAAGTTTATGGCCTAGGCCCAGAACAAAAATCATATACCTTTTTATCGGTATATTTGAAATGGAAATGAGAATGTTAATAGGTATTTAGAAAAAAATAACTCCAGTAAAATTATCAACTTTATTTTAAAATAGGTCTTCTACATAACTCGCAATATTTTCTTTATCGTTATTTTCTAATTTTTCCAAATTGACACAGGCGACTTGCTTAACCAATTTTTGTTCTTCAACACAGCTTTCAATTTTTACATTTTTAAACACCGTGCTGAGTTCGTAATCGTATCCATTTGAATCAAGCTTATCTATAAGTAAGTTAGTAAGTTTATACTCAGATATTTTAAGATTGCCATTGGATAATCGATCTCCGCAGATCACTTTTTTTGAATCGTCGATAGATTTACATTTTTTTGCCTTCACCTGAGGAAGCGTATTTTCTCTAGTTCCGGCCAAAGATGTTTTTGCCCCTATTATTAAAACTATAAGTACGATTAATTTCATTTTTTCCTCGATTGTATGTCCACTTAAATAATACAGGCTGAATAGAAAAAGTTCGAGTTGGATTGTAGAGTTTACGTACCTGCTTAAACTTTAGACAAAAAAACCCTCAATCAAATGAGGGCTTTGTATTCTTTAAGTCTTAATTATGTATTAGAATCTAACTCTTATTCCAAAAAGAACTTGAGTATCTTCAGCTGTATTAAACATGCTCTCCATTCCAGAGTCACTGTTTACGTAATCTTGTTTTCTTACTTCAAAATAAGGTGTGTAAGTAATATCTTTTGCAAGTACACCACCGAACATTTCTCCACCAAAATACGTCGTGTTCAATTCGGTATTCTCACCTTTTTGCATAGAATACCCACCATAAACGTATAGATCAATAGTGTCAGTTACTGGAATATTAGCACCTGCGCCCATGTCTAATGTATAGAAATGTGAGTCTCTGTAATCTTTAGCACCATCACTAACACCAATTTTGTTCTTCGAGTAACCACCTAAGGCCAAACCAGCAGTTAGATCGATATCAATTGATCCAAGAGCAAAAAACTTTGTAACGCTAGCATCAACTAATGCCATTTTTTCACTTTCTCTAATTGAGAAATTATTAAACTTCTTATAATCGACAGATATTGCACTTATTGCAAGTTCTAAGTTCTCAACACCATAGTATTGTAATGTTGCCGCATCAGTATAGGCCTGAACCTTTTCTCCATTTACACTTACTTCAATTGAAGTCGGTAATATGTTTAATGACTTATCATCATCAAGTCCAAACTCATACCCTTCATAGTTGATAAAAAGCACACCATTTACATCGTACTTATCATTAGTATCTGTTTTACTTGTAATTACAGAAACACCAATGTCTAAACCTTCGATTGCACTTGCAGCATTCGTAAAAAACAGACTGCTTAAAACTAGTAAATAACTTAATTTTTTCATATTTGTACCTCACACAGTTAAATATTCTTAAACACAGTATCACCTCTAGTCATAAATCCTCCATCAATGGTAAAGGTTATACTAGGTGTCTAAACTTTAGACACTTTTATTAAAGGCTAAAAAATTGTATTCAGAAGAACCTTAATTTATCTCTAAATTACTAATAAATCGTTGATTGAAATGAAAAAGCCATTTAATATAAGTTATCCCGAGGAATCCCATGAATATTCAAATAAAAAATGTTTCGATGAAAGATCTGAGTGACATTCTTATATTTACTGACAAATGGATTGGCAAAAATTACTTCACCAAAGAAGAACTCCGGAAACTTCTCCTTATGGGTATAAAAGATAATATCAATGCCTCGTTATTAGCATTAGACCAAGGTAAGATCGTAGGGATCAGACTTACCCTTGCACCGGGAGAATGGATAAAGGATGATACCTATAATATAACCCCACATGGCTGGAATATTGAGAATGAAAAGGTTGGGTACTTTAAAAGTCTTTTTATTGCCAAGAATTACCAGGCGAAAGGCCTTGGGAAAATTTTATCGAGGAAATCGATTGAACAATTAAGAAAGATGGGCGCAAAGGCAGTAGTATGTCATTCCTGGATCGAATCCCCCAATAACTCATCTCAAAAATACTTATCAAAGATGGGGTTTAAAACGATTCAACTTCACCCTAACTTTTGGTACTTTAAAGATTACACATGTACGCTATGTTCCACTAGACGCTGTGAATGTAGTGCTAACGAAATGATCCTTAAACTCTAACCTTGACTCGAATACCTTCTTCTTAATATGATAAGCAGTATAGAATTAAGGAGAGCTAAGATGAGTGTTTCTATTTGGCAAGATCGTAAGAAGTTACTTAAGAAGGTTGATCAATCATTTGACGTAGTCATCGTAGGTGGTGGGATCGCAGGTCTTTCAACGGCCTATTGGATTCTTAAAGAAAATCAAGGACTGAAAATTGCTCTCGTGGAAAAGTCCCAAATTGGGGATGGTGCCACTGGAAGAAATGCTGGTTTTATCACATGTGGTTCCGTAGAACACTTTAATCGATTAATCGCTAAACATGGAAAGAAAGAGGCACTTGAAATTTGGAACTTCTCTGAAAAAAACTTAGAGCTTTTACAAACAGAAATTATTAATGGTCATGAAGAGGACCTCGAATTTGAAAAGAAAGGAAGCTTTTCTTTAGCATCATCCAAAGAAGAATTAGTTGAATTAAATACATCATATAAAATTATGCGGGAATTGGGAATTGAGGTTGAATTCCTAAATCAGACACAGGTCGAAGATCGTCTTGGGGCGAGTGAATTTGTTGGAGGGGTGAAATATTCTAATGATGCATCAATTCACCCATTAAAACTTTCAAAGAAAATTTTAAGCATGATAGAAAAAAGTCCAGACTTCACCTTATTGGAAAATCATGAAGTTTTCTCGATAGTTCAAGACTCAGATAAAAAAAGACTTCACACAAAGGGTGGCAATTTAGTATCATCAATTGTTATTTTGGCCACTAATGGATACTCCCCTCAGCTAAATGAATACTTCAAAGATAAAATATTTCCAACCCGTGGTCAAATCCTAGCGACGGCGCCCGTTCCTAGATTTATGGAAGGACCCTGTTATGCAAATTTTGTTCTAGATTATTTCAGACAACTTCCTACTGGAGAGTTAGTTATAGGCGGTTTTAGACAATTACAAAAAGATGTGGAGATCGGTTACTCTGATGAAATCAGCGATATCATTCAAAACGCCTTACAAGTCTTCTTAAAGACTCATATACCAAAGTTAAGGGACGTGGAGATAACTCACCGCTGGAGTGGCATTATGGGCTTCTCAGTAGATGGTCAACCCTTAGTGGGTTCCCTTCCAACAGATAATCAAACTTTTTTTGTTGGAGGTTTTACGGCCCATGGTTTGGGCCTTGCTTTTCATAGTGCCAAGTGCTTAACGGACTCAATCTTTGGAAGACCCATTCCTCCGTTTATAAGTGCAAAAAGGTTCTAAGTACTATTCCTTTTCCTCTTCAGGAATACCCACAATTTGACCTAATGCCTGAAGGTAATCAAGGGAGCCGCCACTACCACCGGAACTTTCATCATTACTAAAATAATCATTTTTCACATTTTCATTCTTTTCAAATTCAATATTTCTTCCAGCTTCATTTGAGCCAATCTTATTACCATCTTCATCATTTACTTCGAGATAAGAAGAAACAATATTGGAGTATTCAAATAGTGTTTCTACTCTTTTTTTATGTTGCTCAATATCAGCTATCGTTTGGTTGGCCACATCATTTTGTAAACCTTTCATTATATTTTCAGCATCATCCTTTTGACTTCCAATCTGAATTTCTTTTTCTTTTTTAAAGCGCTCTTTTAGGCTATCAACTAAGGCCATTCTCTGAGCCTTAAAGTCTGCTGATATTAAATTTTTAATTTCATCAATACTCAATTTCCCCATTTGGCCAATATATTCTTCCAGGTTATTTTCTTCCAAATATTTTTTAAGCTGTTCCTCATCCGATAGGTCTTCAATTTGCTTTAACCTCAAGGCTGTTTTTGCCTCTGTATCTAGAGTAATAACCTCAAATTTTGCAGAATCCATTTTAGCCACCAAAGGAGCACAAACTTCTTTTTCCATTGCATCAGGTTTAAACTTAAATCCATCTAACTCATTTCCACCATTTTCGTTGACTAAACACTCCTCTCTAAGTTTCGCAGCATTTTCTTCAGCATTTTTCAGTGAGTCAACATTTTCCACAAGCTCTGTAGAAGAGATTGAAGTTAGCTTATCAATAGTACCTTTACTTCCATTAAAAACCTCATTTCCCTCGTTGTTAATTCCAGTTTTAGAAATAAATTTTTGATTATCTTTTTTAATTTCTTTAATTGTTTTTAAAACAACTCTGTATTCCTTAAGCCTTCGCATAAGATTACAAGCGACAGCACCTTTTATATTTTTACTTTTTAACTCTATTTCTTTAACTTTGCTATTTGGATCATCCGTCGAAAATAGTTTCTTTTCATTTTTCACTATAATACTAAATGTGTCTTTACAGTTTTTAACAATCTTATCATCAAACGTATCATATACATTATTACACTTATAAATTTCGCACATGTTCTGAATAACTGATGATGCACAAAATCCATATCTGGCCTTAATCAATTCTTTTTCCGAATCTTTTGCCGATAACTTAAACTCTATATCTTTTAAAAGGCTATTCGTATAAATCGATCTATAGGGAGTAGCTTTATCTTTTGGAAATAAATAATCACAATCATTCTCTGTTTTTCCCGTACAAGCTTGATATTCCTCTACAAGAGAACCTTGTTTTAACCAAAGATCTTTTATTGGCTTATCAGGAAGCTCTCCACCAGAAACCTTAGAAATCGTGTTGTTAATTTCGTTGTCATCAATTTGGAATCTCTTTGAATATTCAACCCACTTTTTATCGGATTTAGGATTAAGTTTTTTAGCATCTTGTAAAAGATTTTCAAAATCATCTGAATTTTTAATATAAGAGTTAATACTGTAAGCAAAATTTGGCTTTGGATCAGTTTTCTCTGGAGATCCAATTGGAACAAGATAGAGAAAGTCTTGTTTTTTGTCTTTTAATCCAAAATTTTCAAGGCAGTACTTAGAGACTTCAAGTAAAGTATTCTTTCCTACTTGTTCAGCGTAAAGTTGGTAATAGATATCATGATTTACAATTTTTCTATCTTTAAATTGTGTAAGGTCTTTTTTATCCCTATCAACCCCATGAATGGCCTTATAGATACGCTTTGAAAGGTAATCCCTAATTGATGTCGAAGACGATGATGCCCCCTTATTATAAGACTCAAGTCCTAGGTTATCTGCAATTTTAAGAAGTTTCTCATTAGATCCTTCAACTCCATCTTCCCCTAGGATTGTTTCTTTTACACATTCTCCAAGCTTCTTTTTATAATTTTCTCCACCTTCACCACCATCAGTTTGTTTTCTAAAGTTCTCTAGATCTGTCTGACACTTTTCAAAGTCAGGAGAACTAATTAAAAGTTCTTCATCTTTCTTTTCTTTAATGGCCTCTAGGAATGTATTTAATTCCTTTTCCGAGACTTCCTCAGAAAAAGAACTTGTTGAAACGAGAATAGTTAATATGGTTAAAAGTATTTTTTTCATAATATATTTTCGGTTACTTAGATTATAAAATGAAGCCTTAATTGAAGCAAGTTTATACAAATTTCAAGGATTTGGAGGCATGTTTACTACCACAAAAATGGGCCTATTAACTAAGGCCCAAATTCATTTATCATTTTCATTATATTTACTGCGCTTTCTTTTGCTCTTCCCCAATACAACTCTTTATCAAAGTATAACCAGCATCTCCTAATGGAATAACGTGGTCCACACACCCTAGCTTTATCGCTTCTTTTGGCATTCCAAACACAACTGAAGTTTCTTCATTTTGAGCAATTGTAATTGCATTCTTTGTATTCTTAAGGGCCTGCATTCCACTAGCTCCATCTCTTCCCATTCCAGTGAAGATAGCCGCGACAATATTGCGATTTATTGACGACTTAGCGACGCTATCAAAAAGGTAATCAACAGAAGGCTTAAATCTGTTTACTGGGGGATCATCATTAATTTCCACATACAATGATCCACCTTTTTTTACAACTTTCATTTGAAAACCACCAGGTGCGACAAGGACTTGGTTGTTGACTAGTTTATCACCGTCACAAGCTTGCTTAACTGAAAATTTTGCCGTCTCGTTTAACCTATCAGCAAATGCCTTAGAGAACTCAGCTGGAATATGTTGAACAATAAGTGTCGGTGGAATATTGGCAGGCATTGAATCTAGAACTTCTTTTAAGGCCCTCGTTCCACCAGTAGAAGCACCAATAAGGATTAGATTATTATCCATATCCACATTAGCGCTAGAAATATTTTTATTAAGTACTTTCTTATTTTCTTGATGTTTTGCTTTAGAAGCGGAAATAATTTTTGTATTGATCTCATTAGCAATTACAGCAAAGTTGGACATATCTGGTTTTTGAATATAATCAACGGCACCTGAATCGAGTGCATCTAAAACTAGTGGACCTTCCTGCATTGAAATAGAGCTAATCATAATGGCCGGGATTTTGTATTTAGGTCTAATTTTCTTAAGTAGTTCAACTCCATTCATATTAGGCATATGAATGTCGAGTGTTATGACATCAGGAGAGTACTTTATGATTGCCGCTTCCGCATCCAATGGATCATTAACTGTTCCCACAACAGTTATATGTGGAGAGAGTCCCATGATTTTTGATAAAAGATTACAGATGGTTGTTGAATCATCTACAATAAGAACCTTTACCTCTTTTTGGATTTCTTCTACAATTGCTTCTGCTTTAACAACCGGTGCAATTGACTTTGTTGCCTTCACAATCATTTCATTTGGATTAAAGTAGAGTTCATATTTATGTTCGCGATTAACATATTTAATATTATCAAAAACCATATTAACCGCGGGCTTAATAAGTTTATAATCTTCTTCTGAACAAATTACTTTTACAATATCTGGAGAAATCATTTTACACATATTATCTAAAACTCCAGGGGTTATATCATTCGCATGATTTATTATCCCCATGGCCTCTGTCTTAGATTGTATACAAATAAAAACTTCACCATCAATAACACGATGAAGAACATCAGTATTAGACTTAGAAATTATTTCACTGCTCATCTTTAACTATCCTTAATAAGAAAATGCTTAGCTTGATATGCGAAACTTGTAAAAGGTCCACTATCTATAGCAATATCTTGTAATTTACTATGATTACTACCATGTTTAAAATTTACATCATCAAGCAATAAGTTAGGTACCTTTAAATTTTTAAGCAGGTCCCCTGCGAGTTCAGAGTGATGTCCAAGGACAATGATAGAACTTTTCTTTTTGGCGTTTGATTTGTAAACATTCTCAACATTGGTTTTAAAGTCACCTATATAAATAACATTTGGTTTATTTTCAACAGCACCAGGATTTAACTTTTCAATTTTCAATAACGGAAGATCTTTTTTTATTTCATCAATAATTGAATCTAGAATATTATAACTTCCCTCTAGCATTAAATAAGTTGCAGGCCAACCTGTGTCAGTATTGATCTCTTTCAAAATATGGTAGATTTTTTTCTTATCAGTAAAGTGAGCATACATCGCGTAAAAATTTTCAGCTGGATTCTCTAATTCTTTACTTCCAAATTCTTTATCTATTTCAGAGAATGAAACTGGTGAATGCCCGGTTAAGTTCTCTAATGCTGCCACTCTTAATTTTGTACAAAGCTCATCACCTTTAATCATAAAATCTTCAAGAGATGGTTTCTCTATATAATCACTCGCACCCAATCTTAGCCCTTCCATCGCCTTAAATGCATCCTCTCTAGAGACAGATGAAACAATTACTACTGGTGGATGATCTTGATTGTAATTCTTTTTAAGATAGCTTAATCCATCCATCACTGGCATATGAATATCAAGTGTCATGATGTCAACTTTGTTATTTTTCAAGAATTCTTCCGCCTCAACACCGTTCTCAGCAGTTCCCACAACTTCATAACCAGGAGTTGAACCAAAAATTTTCTTCATTAATGAAAGGATAATTTTTGAATCGTCCACACATAGTATTTTTAATGGATCAGGTAATTCTACAAAGCTTGGTTGATGTGCAACATGAACCTCTGCCTCTACAGCTTTAACTGACTCAATAGTCTCCACCTCAACAACAGTATCTTTATGCGCATAAACAGAAGGTCCGTGAACAGCGATCGGCAAGTTTAAAGTTGTTAAAGATTCAGATACTCCTGTAAAAAAGAGCCCTTTTGGCTGAAGGTGATCAAGAATGTCTTTTCCAATTTTCTTTATTTGTACTTCATCAAAATAGATAAATACATTACGGCAAAAGATAATGTCATATTTTGTTGTAAGCTCATTATGTAGTTTTTGAATATTACCGAAACGAAATTTACAGCGACTTCTAAGGGAGTCTTTGACTTTTACGTATTCAGATATCTCCCCCTTTCCTCTTTGCCAATGATCTGCTAGATATTTCATTGGAATAGATTTGATATCATTAAATTTGTAAACACCATTCTCCGCAACCTTCACTGATGCTTTATCGATATCTGTCCCCTCAATCGAGAATTTCATATCGGTAAGGCCCATTTGCTTCAAATGAAAGTCAAAAAACATTGCTAAAGAATAAGGCTCCTGACCTCTTGAACAAGCAAGACAAAGAATTTTAATTTCTTTTTCACCTCTTGCTTTAACATCTTTAATAATTTTAGCTAGATTTAACTGAAGATATTCGAAATGTCTGAACTCTCGAAAAAAGAAAGTATAATGAGTCGTAAGCTCTGATACGAAATAATCATTTTCAATTTTTTCATTCGCCCGTAAATAATTAAAATATTCATCGGCGTGGATGATATCCAGATCCATCATTCTTTTTCGAATTTTAGTTTCGATTAAAAAATGGTGCTGTTCTGTAAACACATTCCCTGAAGCTTTTGAAACAATTCCAATAGCATAGTCGATCAAATCTTTCAGATCATCTTGTTTTTTTGATAATGCAGACATTAACACCTTCTTATTTTTTAGAGTTTTAAAAAATTATTAAGCAGCTTGTTGTCCCAGAGATTTAAGAACATTATAATCTTTAACATCCAAACATTTAGCGATATCTAGAAGAACCGTTAGACCAGCTTCTTTTTTGTAGATACCCAAAATATAATCAGATTTGACTTGAGACTGAAGTTCAGGCATTTCTTGAATTTCACTTCTAGAGAATGCGAGTACTCTATTTATTGAATCAACAACAATACCAATATTCATGCCTTTAAAGTCGACAATAATTACGGCACTATCACTTGTGACTTCTTTTGGCTTAATTGTAAGTTTATTTCTTAGATCGACAATGGAAATAACTTGTCCTCTAAGGTTCATTAAACCAATAAAATGTTTTGGTGCTTTTGGAATGGGTGTCGTTTCAGGAATTGAAATAACCTCACGAACCATAAGAAGTGGGATTGCATAATCCTCATCTCCTAAACTAAACTCGATAAATCTATCAAATCCTGTTGAGTCATTTCCTTCTGTACCATTTAAATCTTTCATATATACCTCTCGATTAAGCTGCTAATTTACCAATACTTCCACTTTGCTTATTGTTCGAACATAAATCATCAATATCAACGATAAATGCAGGTTTTCCATCACCTAAGATTGAACTTCCCATAAATCCTTTTTGGTCTTTTATTTCTTTACCTAATTTCTTAATGACTACTTGTTGTTGTTGAATAATATCATCAACAGCAACAGCGGTTAGGCCTGCTTTACTTTTCGCAATAATAACTATTTGCTCCTCAAGAGGCTTATTTGTATCTTTTAGTTGTAGTAGACCACTTACCCTTTTAACAGGTAAGACCTGACCTCGAAGATTTAAACAATCACCAAGGCCTGTAGCATAGTGGAGATCATTTTTCTGAGGCTTAAGTGATTCCTGAACTTGAGATATAGGAATAACAAATTTTTCAGTTCCGACTCTAATAATTAATCCATCAATGATTGCCATTGTTAATGGTAGGACAATTTTAAAAACAGAGCCTTCTCCCATTTTCGTTGTCACCCTAACATCACCAGATAGTTTCTCAATGTTCGTTTTAACAACATCCATACCAACACCACGACCACTAACTTCAGAAACTTCGTCTTTTGTAGAAAATCCTGGGTGAAAAATCAGTTGGATAACGTCTAGATCACTTATATTTGTGCCATCTTTAATAACACCTTTTTCAATTGCTTTTTGCCTGATAATATTTGGATCAATCCCTCCTCCATCATCTTTAACTTCAATGACAAGGTTGTTTCCTTCATGAAAAGCGTCAATAAGGATATTACCTTTTGAATCTTTTCCAGCTTTTATTCTTCCCTCTGTACTTTCCAGCCCATGATCGACAGCATTCCTAACAATATGGACTAAAGGATCTGCAAGGTGTTCTAACACCGTTTTATCAATTTCAGTTTCCTCGCCTTTAAGGGTTAAAACAACTTTCTTATCTAGGGCCTTCGAAGTGTCCCTCACAATCCTAGACATTTTTTGTAATGTCGTTTTAATGGGAATCATTCTCAAACTCATAGAGATATCTTGAATCTCTTTACACAGCTTACTCAATTGACCTATTGATTTAATGGCAAGTTCATCTTTTATTGCAATATGTTTTTGTTGCTCAAGAACAGATTGTAGAATAACTAACTCTCCAACAAAATTATTCAAAGTTTCTACTCTTGATAATGAAACTCTTATACTTTCGTCCTTCTCAGGCTTTTTATCATTTTTTAATACTGGCTTTTTAGCTTCAGCTTTAACTACTTCTTCTGGCTTTATTTGCGTAACATTATCATTGCCTTCAAATACATTCATTCCAGGCAGTGAATCTGCTTTCTCTGTTTCTTGAACAGCGGCCACTTCTTCTTTTGCAGCAGAAATAATTTCCTCTTCAACCTCAAAGTCCGCTTCACTTGGAACTTGCATTGCTTCTAACTCAGCTAGAAGATCGTGATTAATTAAATCATGATCTGCCTGAAAATCACCTTCTGGTTCTTCGGCAACAGCTTCAGCTTCCACAGTGACAACTAGTTCTCCGGCCAAGCCTTGTTTTACTTTTCCTAGAAGTTCTTCACTATCAAATGTACAGTCAAAATCTTCTTTAAGCTCAGTGATCATAAGTTCAATGTGATCGTTACATTCAAGTAACACTGACACAACAGCATCGTTTAACTGGATCTCATCTTGTTTGATTTTTAAAATTAAATTTTCTACTTCGTGAGTAAATTCTGCTACCACCCCGAAGCCTACAGCTCTAGAGGTTCCTTTTAAATTATGGGCAAATCGAAATATTTCATCAATAAGTTCCTTATTTTCCAAGTCATCTTCTAACTGTAGAAAGGCCTGCTCAGTATTCTCTAATAACTGAGTTGCTTCTTCTAAAAAATCTAATTTGAGTTCTTTTTCAAAATCTTCCATGGTAGGCTTTTCGGCTTTTCATCGATTTTCCTTGATATAATTTTTTGAATATTTGTTAATAATTATACAAGTGAAATATTAAGGAGTTATAAAGAAAAATGGCCCAATTTATTTAAAATTGGACCATTTCATGAAGTAAAAACTTAAGTTATTCTATTAAAGTCTATTGTTTTGCTACCTCTTCATTACGAAGGTCTTTTCTAAGAATCTTCCCTACATTACTTTTTGGAAGTTCATCCCTAAATTCAACTGTTTTAGGAACTTTATAACCTGTTAAAACCGAGCGACAATGCTCAATAACCATTTTTTCAGTTAAAGATTGATCTTTTTTAACAATGAATAGCTTTACAGCTTCACCGGATTTTTCATTTGGAACACCAATTGCGGCTACTTCTAAAATACCTGGATGTGTAACTGCTGCATCTTCAACTTCATTAGGGTAAACATTGAAACCTGAAACAAGAATCATATCTTTTTTTCGATCAACAATTTGAAAAAAACCGCCTTCATCCATTATCGCAATATCTCCAGTTTTAAAGAAACCATCTTCAGTCATCACCTTTGCAGTCTCATCATCACGGTTCCAGTAACCTTTCATCACTTGAGGGCCTTTTATTGCAAGTTCCCCCGCAGTTCCTGTTTCAACATCTTTTCCATCATCATCTAAAATTTTAACAATGGTTGAAGAAATAGGAAGTCCAATTTTTCCATTGAATGCAGTAATATTTAATGGATTCATACAGGCAGCTGGTGAAGTTTCAGTTAGGCCATAAGCCTCGATTAAAGGTCTTTTTGTAACTTCTCGCCACTGATCAGCTACTTTTTTCTGCACGGCCATCCCACCACCTAGTGTTAGTTTTAACGATGAGAAATCAAGATCTTTAAACCCTGGATTATTTAAAAGTGCGTTAAATAATGTATTCACCCCAGTAATGGTTGTAAATTTCCACTTAGAAAGTTCTTTAACAAAACCATCCATATCTCTTGGGTTAGTGATCAAAACATTTCTAGCTCCTATTGAGCTAAATACAAAGCAGTTCGCTGTTAAGGAAAAAATATGATAAAGTGGTAATGGCGTGATAATTATTTCTTCACCCTCTTTTATCCCTTCCTTTATCCATGCTCTTGCTTGTACCATATTAGCAACAATGTTCCCATGAGTTAGAATTGCGCCCTTGGCAACACCAGTTGTTCCACCAGTGTATTGTAAGAAAGCAATATCTTCTAAAGAAACAGAATGTTCTTTAAATTTTGAAGCATCTCCTATGGCCAATGCATCATTAAACTTGATTGATTTTTCAATTTCCCAAGCCGGTACCATTTTTTTTACATTTTTTATTACAAAATTAACAATCAGAGATTTAGGAAATCCTAAAAGATCACCAATACCAGTTGTAATAACATGTTTTATTTTTGTTTTAGGTAATACTTTTTGTAAAATATGGCATGAGTTATTAAAAATAATAATCGCCTCGGCACCTGAATCATTGAGCTGGTGTTCAAGCTCTCTTTGAGTGTAGAGAGGGTTTACATTAACGGCCACCATGCCAGCTCTTAAAGCACCAAATAAAGCTATTGGGTATTGTAAAATATTTGGCATCATAATAGCGATTCTTGCACCTTTACCAAGACCTAAGTCATTCTGTAAATATGAAGCGAACTTCTTACTTAAGTTATCGATCTCACCATAAGTAAACTCTTTTCCCATACAAGTAAAAGATGGTCTGTTTTCAAATTTATGAAACGACTGATTTAGAATATCAACAATACTGCTATACTCTTGTTCATTGATTTCATGAGGTACGTCTTCAGGATAATTTTTTAACCATGGATGATTCATTTCTAACTCTCTCCGTTTTAACATTTATTCTATTTAGTTATGATAAACAAGACTCAAGTATATTGATATAGGAAAGTTTTATTACTGGAGTGAAACACTCATTCGAATTGTCTTCGGCAAAAATTCTAATGGATAGTTTTGGTAATCATCAAACACATTAAACGAGAGTTCATTATGAAAAAAAAGATAGTTGATTTTCATTCCAGCTTTTTTGAACTCTTCTTCAATCATTACTGATGGGAAGATAGAACGAATCTGTATTAGTGCCCCTTCAATTTCCTTACTCAGAATATATTGTGAATTAAAATCATAGCCAACTGGAACCTGTAATTTAGGTTGAAACGCCATCGTCTCTAGAAGAAAAACACCTTCGTCGCTTAAGTGTTTCTTAATGAATTCAATATAGGCATTTCGTTCTTTTGAAGTCGTTAGACAGTGATAGAGATGAGAATCTATGATGAAATCATATTTTTGGCCTAAGTTTTCTCCAGAACAAACATCAAAAAGTTTTAAATCTAGTTGCTCATTTCTTAAAATTGATATTTCTTTCGCCGTTGATATCGCTAAACTAGAGTAATCGAGCCCAGTATAGTCATAAAATTTAGATTTCAAATAAAAGCTTAAACTTCCAATCCCACAGCCAAGTTCAAGACAAGAGTTTTGTCGCACCTTATGCTCCAAATCAAATTGATTACAATATTTTTCAAAAAAATCTACCAGGCTTTCACTGTTTTCTTTAAGAAAATCATTTATTTTACTAATATTGTTTACTTGAATATAATCAGGTGTAAATCTACTATAAGCTTTATTATACAAATCTTTTTCAGTGAACATATAACTAGTGTATGAACTGAATTTACAAATGAAAATAACAAAATGAAAAAATATAAAAATTATGATGAAATAATAACTGATGATGGTAGTACAACCTTATTCTCAAAGCTATATAACGAAACCTGTCATTCAACTACCGGTGCTAAAGATGAAACTTACACCCATTATATAAAAGGATGTGAAATTCTTAATAATTCAAAAACTCATAGTCCCATTTGTATTCTTGAAGTTGGTTTTGGGACCGGGATTGGTTATCTTGAAACTGCAAAGTCATTAAAAGAATCAAAATTCATATTCGTCTCATTCGAAATAGACGTAGAACTGATTGAAATATTCTCTGAAAAATATGAAATAAATTTCACCAAAGAAAAAAATATCTTTTCTTTCAAAAATCAAACTCATGAATTGTATATTATACTAGGGAATGCAAGAGAGACAATTCTAAAAATGCCAAAAGAGCTACAACTTTCATATCATGCTGTGTACCAGGATGCTTTCAGCCCGAAAAGAAATGCAGTACTTTGGACAACTGAGTGGTTTCAAAAACTCAAAAAGCTATCTCATGAAGATTGTATCATGAGCACTTACTCCGCCTCATCATCTATTCGAAAATCGATGATTGCTGCTGGATGGACTATCTATAATGGTGAGGAGTTTGGAAAAAAAAGGTCTTCAACTAGAGCAAAGCTCAATGGTACAACAGAGTATGAAATTCTAGATCGTCTCAATAGATCACCGGCCCCAGAAATAACAGATGAAAACTACAAAAACTACACCTTAGGAAATTAAATATGATAACTACTCATCTATGTAACCTACTTGGTATCAAATACCCTATTATTCAAGCTGGCATGGTCTGGGTCTCAGGAGCTAAGTTAGCAGCAGCAAGTTCAAATGCAGGATGCCTCGGTGTTATAGGAGCAGGAAGTATGAAGCCAGACCTTCTTGAAAAACATATAAAAAAAGCACTCTCCCTTACAGACAAACCAATAGCTGTAAATATTCCTATCATGTATAAAGACTCTCAAGAGCAAATTGATACTGCCCTTAGGTGTGGTATTACAATTTTTATTACAAGTGCAGGGACACCGAAGAAGTTTACAAATTACCTTAAGGATAACCATTGTATAGTTATTCACGTAACAAGTAGCCCTCAGTTGGCAAAAAAATGCGAAGATGCTGGAGTTGATGCTGTTATTGTGGAAGGCTTCGAAGCTGGTGGGCATAACGGACGGGACGAGTTGACCTCCCTTGTACTCATACCACAAGCAGTTAAAGCAGTATCTATCCCTGTTATTGCTGCAGGGGGCTTTGCAACAGGACAATCTGTGTTAGCAGGCCTGGCCTTAGGTGCTCAGGCCATTCAGATGGGAACAAGATTTATGATGACAAAAGAAAGTAGTGCTCATGATAAATACAAAGAACTACTGACTAAAACACGACCAGATTCCACAATGCTTTCAATGAAAAAATATATGCCCGTTAGATTAATTAAAAACCAATTTTATGAAGAAATATCGGAGTTAGAAAATAAGTGTGCGACTAAGGAAGATCTTATTGAGCATTTAGGGAAAGGAAGGGCCAAAGCTGGAATGCTTGAGGGAGACCTTACTAATGGTGAACTTGAAGCTGGTCAAATATGCTCTAGTATACCAGATATTCTATCTGTTGAAGATCTGGTTCAATCTTTAATAAAAGAATATTCGGATTCTCTTCAAACATTGTAATTAGGGGTTGAAGTTTACAAGGCTTTCGATAAACTAATCCTATGAGAAAAGGTTTAATCTTATTAATTGCAATGCTTTCATTTAATTGCTTTGCAAAAGAAGTTGTTTTGATTGGTGTCTATCACTTTCCTCCTTACCTAGAATTAAAGGGAGCTGAATATACAGGTATCTCTAAAACAATCGTTAATATTCTCAACGAGGTTCAAGATAAATTCGAATTTAAACTTTTCATAACAACACCAAATCGTAGATACCAAGACTTTAAGCACAAAAAATTTCAAATGATGCTTTTTGAGGATATTGCATGGGGCTGGAAAGATAGAAAACTGGACCGTCTCTTGAACCAATCAAGTATAATTATGAAAGGCGGCGAGGTTTTTATCACGATAAACGATGGTAAAAGAAATCAAAGTTATTTTAAGGACCTTAAAGGAAAATCAATAATGGGTATCCTTGGGTATCACTATAAATTTGCAGATTTTATATCTGATCCCCCATCACTAAAGCTAAACTACAACACAACAGTAGTTAGTAACCAAGAAAATATAATCAATGCTGTCCTCAGTAAACGCTTCGAAGTTGGTATAATAACAAAAGAATATCTCATTCAATATCTTCGACAATATCCTGAGAGATCCAAAAACCTTTTAATTTCTAATTTCTATGACCAAACCTATGAACACAGACTCCTTTTTAGAAAGGATATTAAGAATATCACCCCCGAATATATAGAAAGTTTAATTAAAAAGCTAAAATCTCATGAGCAATTTATAGGCCTTCATAAATCGATCAAGAAGTAAAAAATTTACCCATAAATGCACTCTCCTGTTACACCTGCAAGAGCTACTTTAAATTGTATGTAGATATAAATGTTTCGAGGTATTGAGACTCTAAGTTAAGCTTACTTAACTCATCTAAAATATGGCTTTTTTCCTCATCTGATAACTTTTTATACGGGCTACGAAAAGTGTGGCCCCATCCCCATTTTAACCTATGCTTTATCGGTGAGTAATGACCAGTTCTAACTGCATAATACATAATATTACTATAAAAGCTTCCTGCTTTCTTTGCGACACATTGTTTTAAAATAAGATCCGCTTTTTTTTCATCACTTTTACTTCCACCAAACCAGTAACGAAGGTCATGACCAAAGCAACAACTCTTCCAAAGATTTGGTTGGAAAAAGGTTCCTTCTGGGAATCCTGTACAATAATCTGTTTCAAATTGTTTTAAGCCCTGTGGACTTGAGGAGGAATAGGCCTTGAAATTAAATAACAAGGCCATGAAGATAAAAACCATTATTGAAAATGATTTCATTATTTAATATTCATTTCCAGTCTACGGATTCTTTCATCCAATCTTGGGTGGGTTGAAAGCATTGCTCTTAAACCTACTTCTTTAGACGAAATTTTGAAAGCATTTAGGCTATCTTCTTTATTATCAAAATGTCCACCGCCTTCGTATTGTTGTTGAAGTCTTTTAAGTGCTGCGATCATTTTCTCACGACCAGCAAGCTGTGCTCCACCAAGATCGGCGCTATACTCTCTAATTCTTGAGAACCAAGAAGTAATAAACATTCCGATAATTCCAAAAACCATTTGGAAAGCTATCTCCACAATAATATGTACCATAAAACCAAGTCCACCTCGGCCTTCATCATCTTTCATTGCCTGGCTGATAGCAAAAGTTGCGACCTTAGCAAAGAAAAGAACAAATGCGTTAACAACACCCTGAAGAAGAGTCATTGTAACCATATCACCATTCGCTATATGTGCAATTTCGTGTCCTAAAACACCTTCTAGTTCATCTTCAGTCATTCCATTTAGAAGACCTGTAGAAACTGCAACTAAAGAGTTTGATTTCGAGGGACCAGTAGCAAAGGCGTTAACTTCTGGAGATTCATAAACACCAACTTCTGGCATCTTAGGTAGTCCTGCAGATTTTGCAAGCCTATGAACCGTATTTACTAGGCCAGAGAATTGGCCGTTCGCTTCTACAACTTGAACACCCATAAATCTTTTGGCCATAAATTTTGACATTAATAAAGATGCGAAAGAACCAACAAGTCCCCAAATAGCACAATAGATCATTAGGTTTGTGTAATTCATTCCATACTGTGTGAGGTATGGCTGCACATTGAATACCGAAAGGATAATATTGATCATTAGCATGATCGCCAAATTAGTTAATAAAAATAAACCCCATCTTTTAAACATAAATTGTCTCCTTAAAGAACTTAATTACACTATTAAGATAGTATGCTTTACGTAAACGTCAAGACTAACCTAATAAATTTGTGTTTTAGTACACAATTACATAAGATTATTATAAGCCACTTCATTACGCTTAATTGACTTTTTTAGTCTAATTATTAATTAAGGAGATTCCCTAAAAATGAGAATTTTTGTCTCGCTTTTAATATTAGTATTTTTAACTTCGTGCTCCCTTGCGCCATTTAGCCCAACAAGTTCAGGTCGATCATATGGCCAAGGAAAATTTCGCTCAGAAGTTGGAAACTCTAACTCTTCTTATCATTTAAAATTCGGTCTAGGAGTTACAAAAGATTTAGACGCAGGTTTTCTTATGGAATTTGGTGAGATTTCAACCTCAGCCTTATTTCTAAAATACTCTTTCTTAAATAACGAAGTCGGTCCAAGTATGGCAGCTGAATTTGGATATGGCTCAACTGAACTTACCAAGTTTTACTACGGTGGTATTGCTACATCCCTGGCATTTTCAAAAGAATTTGAACTTTTCGCTAATGGAAGGATAAACTCTGTAAGTACTGATGAAACTGATATTGAAAAAGATAAGTTCCATGGGAATATTATGATAACTGATTATGAAGTGACGTATATTCAAGGAACTGTAGGTTTTAATGTTTGGTTCAGTGAATCGGCCGGAATCTCGCTCTATACAACGTATTACAAAGGCTCAAACATTGAAACTAACAAAGATAGTGTCTTTGGTGGCTCCTTTCTTTTTAACTACTAGTCCGAATTTTAAAAAGTTCGTGTCAGTTTGACACCTTAACGCACCGTAAAAATCTTACATTTGCCTTGGCCATAGAAATCCTTTCATACTTGTGCTATTTGTTTTTCGTTATTTACAAATAGACATCTCACCCAAGGATTTCAGATGAAAAACATGCTCTTTTTATTCATTTTAATCACGACTTCAACACTTACATTTGCCGGGGAAGCCCTTGAAACAAGCTCTTTTGCTGAAATCGAGAAAAAAGCTTTAACACTAGGTAAAAAACATGGACCTAAAAATGTATTGGTTGTTCTAGATATCGATAATACCATTCTAGCGATGCCCCAGGAACTTGGAAGCGATCAATGGTTTACCTGGCAATATACTGATTGTATAAAAAAAGATCCGAAACAGGCTCACTGTACAGCAAAAAACATGGGGGAACTATTAGACCTTCAAGGGAAGTTATTCTCTCTTTCAAATATGATTCCTACTGAAGCAACTGCACCAATGGTTGTTAAAAATCTTCAAAAGAAAGGCTTCAAGGTAATGTTACTTACTTCCAGAGGTCCCAACTATAGAAACGCCACTGAAAGAGAACTAAAGAAAAATGGTTATAATATGATTAGTAACTCTATCGGCCCAAAGGGTGGATACGCAGGAACTTTCATTCCTTATAAACTTGATAACTTAAAAGCTTTTGGAATAACAAAAGATGAAGCAGCAACTGCCAAACTTAGAAAAGCTAGAAAAATCTCTTTTATGAACGGAGTGATGATGACTTCAGGGTTAAACAAAGGAATCATGCTTAAGACAATTCTTCACAAAACAAAATCAAAATTTAAAGGTATCGTTTTTGCTGATGACCATATTAAACACACGAAAAGAATGCAAGCGATTATGGGAAATAAGAAAGGAATTGACTTAGTAACCTACAGATATGGTAAGATCGATCCTCAAGTAAAAGCATTTAAAGCAAGTGATAAGAAAGCTGTTACAAATGCTTTTAATACTTTCAACAAAACAATTGGGAGTGTCTTTAAATAAGAAGCAGAAAATAATAAGTAGGAGCGATTTTTTAAAAGATGAAAGTTAATATCAGAGAAAAAATTGTCGGAATAATACAAGAGCATCCAAAGCAAGTTTTAGCTTTTACAATAATGCTCTTGCTCATTTTAATCCCCGGTCTTTTCTCTCTGAAGTCAGACTTCTCTTACCGTGCGTGGTACTCAGAAGATGACCCCCTTCTTGTTTTTTACGATAAATTCGAAAATAAATTTGGCAATGATGATTCTGTAATCATTGCCATTGAATCTAAAAACTCACTTCTCAATCCAAAAGATTTAAAGTTAATTTATGATACAACACAAGAGATGTGGAAGATCCCAGGAATCATTAGAGTCGACTCCCTTGCAAACTATGATGCAATTTCGGGTGCCGATGACGAAATCGATATTGGACCACTTATCTCAGAAGAACTAAGTACATCTTTGAGCCAATCTGATATCCCCGTAATCAAAGAAAAAATTAAAAACAAAAAATTAGTGATAAATTATTTAATTTCCGAGAATGAAAAAATGGCCATCATTCGTGGGATAGTAAAACCCTCCCTAAAGCAAAGAGTCGATAATAAAGAACTTATTTTGGAGGCAAGGGCCCTCAAAGAAAGTCTTGAAAAAAAATGGCCAGAACTTAACTTCTATTTTGCCGGAACTGCTACTTTCATTCATATATTCACAGAAATTACTGAAAGAGATGTAGGAATACTAATGCCTCTTCTCATGACTATTTTCATAGTTATTCTCTATTTTATTTATAGAAATAAATCAGGAATTATTATTCCTTTATGCAGTCTTTTTTCTTCGGCAATTATGATGCTTGGGCTTTCCGGTTATTTTGAACATTCAATTACAACAATATCAAGCGCTGCACCTAGTATATTACTCACAGTGGCCATAGCCGATGCTATACATATTCTCACAGTATACTTTTTTGCCCTTTCTCAAGGTCATAATAACGAAGAGGCCGTTAGATACAGTTTAATAAAAAATTTTTACCCAACCTTATTAACAAGCCTTACAACTTCCATAGGTTTTTTATCTTTTTCTAATTCTCTAATCAAATCAATCGCTGAATTAGGAGTTGAAGTTGGTTTCGGTGTGGTATTTGCTTGGATTAGTACTTATTTTTTAATTGGGCCGCTATTGGTCTTAAGACCTAAATTTATTAAATCGAACTCCATTCCTCCTCAAAAAATAAAAAAACAGGTCATTGCGACAGAGTTAAAGATTTCAAATACTACAAAAAGTTATGTTTTGGGACTTTTTAAATACCGATATGCTATTGCTTTTGTAAGTTTAGCTTTATTCATTGCCTCTATTCTTGGAGCAAAAAATCTAGAAGTTAACTTGAATCCTGATGCGCAATTTAAACACGACCATCCTTATAAAGTTGCCATGCGCTCCTTAGAAAAAAATATGGGCTCAATGTCTCAAGTTGAATTTCTTATCGAAACCAACACTGAGGATGGTGCCAAAGATCCAGAGTTCCTTAAAAAGGTAGAAAGTTTTGAAAACTGGCTCAATGATCTCCCATATATAAGAAAAACAATCAGTTTAAATGATATTATAAAAGAGCTAAACCTGGCACTTCAAGGTGGAGCATCAGAACATTTTGCTATCCCAAATACAAAAGAAGAAGTTGGACAAAATCTTTTCTTCTACTCACTTGGACTCCCTCCAGGTCGGGAGTTAAATGATCGTATCAGTTTAAAAAGTGATGCTGTTCGCCTTACGGCCATTTGGAGTATCATTACCTCAAAACAGGCAAATGAAGAAATTCAAAAAATGGAACTTAAGGCCAAAGAGTTAGGCCTTACTGCGAAAGTTACTGGAAAAATGCCCCTATTTCATGAGCTCACTCCTTATGTCGTAAAGTCATTTATTGATTCATTTACAATTGCTCTAATCGCTATTTTCCTAATTTTAATTGTCGTTTTAAAATCTTTAAAACTGGGATTACTCGCACTTGTACCAAATATTTTCCCTTTAATTCTAGGTGCGGGTGTCTATTCTTTGACCGGTGAGTACTTAGACATCGCCAGTGTCTTAATAGTAAGTGTCTGCCTCGGTATCGCTGTTGATGATAGTATTCACTTCTTATTTGAATATCAAAAGTATAGGAAAGAAAACCTTAATATCAAAAGAAGTTTTGAGATTATATTCACAAATACTGCGCCTTCCTTATTTAATACCACTCTCTTGATTGTCATAGGCTTTGGGTCTTTTGTAATAGCTGACTATATTCCTAACGCTAAATTTGGAATTATGGTGAGTCTTGTATTAAGCATTGCTCTAATAGCAGACTTTGTTGTTCTTCCTGCACTTCTCTACATCTTTGAGAAAGACAAACCATGCTCTGATGTATAAACAACCATTTTCATCAAGTTATATATTTTCTATTTAGATTGAATTAAGCCAAGAATCTTATAAAATAAAACGATGACAAATAAACTGATAAAGAAAATAATAAATGACTCTCAGATCATCCTAAAAGGAAAGCAAGAACAAGTTGAACTTGTCCTCTGTAATATATTTGCTAATGGCCACACTCTTATTGAGGACGCACCAGGCGTCGGAAAAACAACCCTCGTAAAATATATTGGGAGATCTCTAGGCCTTGATGTTTCCAGAGTCCAGTTTACTAATGACCTATTACCCGCCGACATCCTCGGAACAAGTATTTTCAATAAAGATACTCACAACTTTGAATTCCACAAAGGGCCAATCTTTGGGGAGCTCGTACTTGCCGACGAATTAAACAGAGCCCCCCCTAAAACTCAAAGTGCCTTACTACAGGCGATGGAAGAAAGAATGATTTCAATTGAAGGTCAAACTTTTGAACTTCCAAATTATTTTACAGTTATTGCTACTCAGAATCCTAATATTCAAGTTGGGACATTCAACCTCCCAGAATCCCAGCTTGATAGGTTTTCCATGAAAATAAAAATGGGGTATCCAGATAAAAATTCAACTCTTGAGTTACTTAAGTCTAGTTCAGAAGGTATTAAAATAGATAGCATCTCCAGGGTTTTATCAACTGAACAATTAGAAGCCATTCAAAAAGATGTACGGGCAATTCATGTAGATGATTCAATTTTTGAAACCGTCTATAATATCCTCAATTGGACGAGATCTAATAAAGATCTCATTCCTCTCAGTAATAGATGTGGTATCGACATTGTTAATACTGCTAAGTCATGGGCCTTAATCAAAGAGCGAGATTACGTTATACCAGATGATATTCACCATATTTTTCCCTTTGTGGCCGGTCATAGGCTCGTTCATCCAGAAAATTCAGATATTGATTTTGAACATAAAATGGCACGGGAAGTTCTGGGCAATATCTAGGTGGGATTTTTTAAAAAGAAAATAGAGTCATTCACAGAGGGACGCAGCAAAGTATATATCATTCCCTCTAAAGATGGCCTAAAGTTTATTTTTATTAACTTCACACTTTTTTTGATTTCCCTCAGTTATGCAAATAACATGGCCCTCCTAATAACTTTCATAATGGTTTCATATTTAATTTTACAAATGTTAGACGCTCATAAATTAATACAGGATACTCAAATTGATAATGCTATTATAAGTGATGATTTTTTAAATAGTATGAATAGTTCAACTTGTTATTTTAAAAATAAACTTGATGAAAATAAAATGTATAATTTTAGTCTTGAATTCATTGGGGAAAATAAAGAACGTATTACAACTCTCCATCCAACTTTTCATGATCAGTATATTGCTAAGTACCCTCTCAAAGTCACAAAAAGAGGGAAGTATGACATAAAAAGCATAAAGGTTTTTACCCATGGTAATTCAAACTTGTTTTACGTATGGAGATATTTCCCAGTAAAGTTACAATTTTTTATTTATCCAGAAAGACTTAAAAATAAAGTCCACACAACTAAGCTCGATGAAAATAAACCTATCGCATCTTCAGAGGTGGAATTCGAACACCATATCCCATATTCTAGAGGCCTTAATTCAAAAAGAATTGATTGGAAGGTTTATGCTAGAAAGGATCTACTTTATTGGAAAAAACATATTGATTATAATACACCAACCTTGGAGATAAATTACAACCTAATAGTTGGTGATAAAGAGACACGGCTAAAAAAAATAAGCTACACAGTAGACCAAGTTTTTAAACAAAGTAGGCCATGGAAACTCGTTCTCCCTAATAAGGTTTTAAAGAGTTCACAAGGAGTTAAACATTTCCGAGATTCTCTGGAGGCCATCAGTGAATTTTAAAAGTAAACTTAGAAAGAACATTGACCTTAAATACCTGATGTTAATTCCGGCATTAATCTTAGGGCAAGACTTTATCCCAACTTGGTACATTCTCCTCTATTCCGGGGCCTTAAGCTATATTGCTTTCTTCATTCCCTTACAACTCTTAAGTCTTTTAAATTTTGTGGCCGTATACTTTATTTTTGAAACTGTCGGTCGGATGATTGTTCCAGAAACCATGGTACCAATTCTCGGCATTTTTATAATATCCAGGTTAATCAACAATAAAAAAACAAAAAAGTTTGAAATGTATCCACTTTTTTTATGGATCGGAGCATTTGCAATTTTCTCCTCAAGTTTTTATTATCTTATCTATAGTTTACTTACTCTTCTCATTGTTTTTCTTTATCAAAATACTGATAAAGCTCTATCCATAAAAACAATTTTTAAAAGTATCAACTCTCATAAAAAACAACTTGTAATGAGTGCTCTCATAACGATTCTCTTATTTGTTTTCTTTCCCAGATTTTATAATTTCCTTCCAACGACAAATATAAATACACAAGGGAAAATCGGCTACAGTAAGAAGGTCGATAACTCCCAAACTTCAAACTTACTCCTTTCTTCACAAACAGCTTTTTATGCAGAACTATCCGTAAATGTAAGTCCAGAACTTCTTTACTGGCGTGGAAGAGTTCACACTAAGACAGATGGGTATAACTGGAGTAAGGTAACCATGGACCCAAAGAAGCAAACTGTTAAAGTTGGATCCAGTAAAATCATTCAGACAATTAAGTACGAACAAGATTTTGACGGTGATATTATTCTTCTAAATACTCCCCTAAAGATGATTGATTCAAATCTGAGAATATATAGAATTCCCATAACAAATGAATTTAGATCTTATGAAAAAAAGAAAAAATCCATTGTTACAGCAGAGTCAGCACTTAGAATTTTGAATAAAACGCAACTAAAAGATAGTAATAGAAAACAATACCTTCAGCTACCGGGTTTTATTCCAAGAGAAGTTAAAAATTTCGTTAGTGACATTAAAGGAACTAATCCCAATGAGGTCATTAATTCATTTAAACGCAAACTCTTAAAAGACAATTTTGTTTATACATTGAGCCCAGGTGTAATGCCTACCATTGGTGATTTTCTTAGAAAAAAACTTGGATATTGTACACACTACTCGTCTTTACTTGGCTTAACTCTAAGGTTAAAGGGCATACCAACAAGGCTTGTAAGTGGCTTTCAGGGTGGCCAATATAATAATATAGGTAATTTTTATGAGATAAAGTCTAATGATGCCCATGTATGGGTAGAATACTTTTCAGAAGGAATTTGGAAGCAAGCAGATCCAACTTCTTTCATATCGCCAGATCGAATCAGACTTGGAGGAGAAAACTTCCTAAACCCAGGTGCGATACTCAACCAAGAACAAGAGACGACAGGTTTTTTCAGAGCATTTAATACCGTTCGCCTTTATTTTGATAATCTAAATTATAAAATAAGTCTGTTCCTTGATAATTACGATAGAACTAAGCAAAGTGAAATTTCAAAAGCTTTAAAACTTGGCCTTAAATCCTTTTTCCTTATAGGTTTTTTTATAATCACTTTTTCTATTGGTATCTACTATTTTCTTTTAAAGAAAAAAGATAAAGTTATTCTTCATCCTGCTGATGTGCTCTTAAATAAATTAGATAAAAAACTAAAAAAGAGTTTTTTAAATCTCGCCTCTCAAAAAACCATTCTAGATATGAAACACAGGTGTAGAGACCATGCACAGTCAGAAGTCCTTTATGAGTTTTTAGATTGTTACCAAGAAACAAGATATAGTAATCATGACCAACTTAACCAGATGGGAGAAATATTAAAGTCGATAAAGAGCTAAACTCCTGAATTCATTATTTACTGTTAGGTTCTTAACACCCCTATGAATCTTTTTCTCATCCCCTGTATACTCAAGCCAATTTCTGCGAAAGTATAGTTACTAAAAATTTTAAAATAAATTTTAATAAAAGGAATTACCTTATGAAAACCCTGATTTTCACGGTGCTATTACTTTCAGCATCTCTTCCATTAATTGCATCTGATAATAAACAGGTTCACCAAATACAAAAACACTATGATCAATTACAGGAGCAAAGAGTTTTCATCAATCAAGATGCCAGAGAATCCTATCTCGCAACCGAACTAAAATTTTGTTCAGACGAAGAAGAATTGAGGGAGTTTATGAGCTCCATGAACGTTGAGAATAATTTAGGTTGTAAAGCGGCTATAGACGATGCAAGAAAGTATTTAAGTACCGAAACTATATTGGCCATTATCGATTCACATCTTGAAGATTTAAATTATATTAACGAGTTTGAAGAAATTGCCAAGACTGAAGTAAGTTATATTAATTTGGTACCCAGTATTTTAGTTCTTAGAGATAGAGGAATTACACTCAACCTACTTAAAAGAAATACTCATTTAAATGAAGATATTATTTTAAAAATAGAACTAGGATTTGAAGAGACAAAATCAGAATTGAGTAGGGCCATGGATGACCTCTAGTTAACAGGCCAAAACCTTATAAATATTCAATATTTAATATTTAATATTTAATGATGAAGCCTGCAAGGATAAGCGGGCTTTTTTCACAAAACCCCTCTTAAAAAACCTTAATTAGTTTATCAAGAATGCCAATTTTCTATGTAATTTTGTTATTTTTTTCTTAATTTTCATTCAACCGATTGAGTTAAGCAACTAAGATTCCGATACATTAAGAGAGCCTTTATTTTTGGTGATAAAGTACCATTATAAATTAAAAGGTAGGTAAGAAACAAAATGCGAGACTTTAAGTTCAAATATATTCTACTAAGTATTGCAGTTATTTTTTTACATGGCTGTAGTAGTGAAATAGAAGTTGATTTTGTTGAGATACCGCTCCAAAGCAAGGTCATCGCCTCCCCAGTCGTAACAGCTTTTGCTGCTCCAGCTGGAATGGAGGATCTTCCACACTTAATAACTCTAAATTATAGTGACCCAAAAAATAGATTGGCCACATCTTGTTATGTGTCTAATCTTTCTAATATAACCGAAACAACTGCCTGTTCATGTACTATTAGTGGTACATGTACAGTCGGAGTGACTGGCCTTCCAGACTATAACGGCAGTGCTAGTTTTAAATATACAGTCCTAGTAGATGGTACGACTTCTAACTCAGCAACTGTTAACTTCACTCTTATCCCAGTAGATGATCCTTATTATATTACAAATTTTGACGATGCTACAGATTGGACCATTTCTGGAGCCCTATCTTGGGAGTGTGGTGATCAAACAAATGATTCCTTTGGTCCACCATCTGGGCATTCAGGAAACACAGTTTGTGGAACTGTCTTAAATGGAGATTACACGGTAACAAACTCTATTGCCTATATCGAATCTCCGATCATAACATTGACCGATGCAATATCTCCAAGGGTTAGCTTTTGGATGGATAACGAAATTGAAATAAATTCATGTGGAGCGGACTATGTCTGTGATGGTCTTTCACTCTCAATAAGTGTTAACTCTGGCTCCTTCGTGCCCCTACAATTCTCAGATACCGGGCTTAGTGGACTACTTCCTGATGCATACAAAATTGGATCCGGAGCTGGTACACCAGCAGGTTGGTCAAACACCCAGCCAGCAGGGGAATGGGGCCAGGTAAACCTTGATCTTTTTTCTTTAGAAACAACAGGTCTTACAGGAATTGTTGCAGGGGATACTATTGTAGTTAGGTTCGCACTTCACACCGATGCATCAAGCGGTGGGCCAGGTACATATATTGACGATTTTGAAGTTTCTGAATTTTCACCGGAGGTAAAATCCCTACCCTATACTCAAAATTTCGATACCGTTGATGGATGGTTCGCATCTGGTGGTGGAAATGTCTGGGAAATTGGAAATCAAACAAACGCAACTTTTGGACCAGCATCTGGTTATAGCGGGAATACTGTAGCAGCAACAAAATTAAATGCAGACTACATTATTAACCCTCTTGCCCCCTCGTCTACACGCTTTATAGATAGTTACCTAAACTCTCCACCTATGACCATTCAAACTGATGATAATCCAGCAATAAGGTTTTGGTTTTATAATGACTCAGAAGTAAATTCAGATGGTTCTAATGTTCAAATATCAGTTAATGGCGGTGCTTTTATAACAATTGGATTTGGAGATTTTGGTTTTTCAAATACTTATACAAACAATGGAAATATGGCCGGACTTGATGGTTGGAGTGGTGTCGTAGCGCCATGGCAAGAAGTTGTTATAGAATTATTGAACCTTTCAACACCAGGATTAAACGGTATAACAAAAGACGATGAAATTCGAGTTAGATTTTTATTTCATGCTGATAGAGATGATTCCAATCATCCGGGTACGTATATAGATGACTTCACTTTGTATAGTTACACACCAACAGCATAACTCTCATTTTTTCAAAGTGACTACTTTGCTGAGGAACAACTTGCTCCACCTAAAACACAAAATTTGGCACAGAAAGGATGATTTAAATAAACATCTTTATTTGATTCTTTTAAAGTGCTTCCTAGCTCAAAGCTTTCATCATAAGCGATCAAAGTACAAGGTAGAACAACTGGTGTCTCAGAACCTTTTCGTTTAACTATCATACGTTCACTTGCACACATTTGATCATCAGGTGATTTTGACAAAATCCCCCAACAATCAATAGTAATTTCAGGAACATCTTCTCCAGCATTCATTTCCGGAAAAATGACAATATTATCGAGTTCTTTTAAGTTTAATCCTATTCTATATTCGTTCATGAGATTTTGATAACCACTAAGGGCAGTCTCTTGATCTTCTTCTAATAGACTTCGTCCAGCAATCGATATTTTAAAACCATTATCAAATAACCATTTTATTTGTTCAAGAGTTCGGACAAATGTTTTATCCCCTCTTTCTCTTTCATGGATTTCTTTTGTGTAATGGTCTAGTGAGATTCTTAGGTGAAATTTATCCCCATAAATATCTTTAAGTTCTAAAAGGTTTGCTTCATGCCTTTTCAAAACTCTATAGGCATTTGTCAAAACAAGAACGTCAATTCCTGTTTTCAAACTTTCTCTAAGTATTGAGATCATACTTGGGTTTAAAAAGGGCTCTCCGCCTGTGAAGGCAATTAGTTCTGTTTTATATTCTTCCTTTGTTATCTCCTGTAAATAGGGAGTAACATCATCAGTTGTTATATATACGAGTCTGTCATTAGTCGGACTAGATTCAATATAGCAATTACTGCAGGAAAGATTGCACTGTGTACCGGTATTAAACCAAAGAGTTTTCAAGTTATTTAAGGTAACCCATGCCCTCTTTTCGCCTTTGGCCGTTATCTTTTCGTCTAAAAATTTCTTCATTAGCAACAAGCCTCTTCAGAGTTTGGACTTAAAGTGAATGGTGCATTTTCGCCACAGCCTTCAAAGATTCCAAAATGCGTATCAAAGTCTCCATAGAACTCAAAATTTTCTCTAAACCTTGTATCATTGAGCATCATGTATGTGTTCCCACAAACTGGTAGAATTTTTCCAGCAGGGAAATAATGATGAGCATCTAGAAGAAAACCTTTTTCACTTTCTAAAATATTTCCCTTATAGCGAATAGCATGACCATAGTCTTCACAAGAAGTTTCAAGTGAATCAAGCTTAAAGAGACGATATGTTACAGAGTAAAATTTAATATCCCCGACTTTTTCTTCTAGCTCAGGATTGTTTATAGTTATTGGTTTATCCTCAACAGTTCTTGGATCTATAAAACCAGCATTATTAGCGACCCTTAAGAAATCATTCCAATAAAGAGCACCACTTAAGCACTCCCCCCATAGAACACTATCTTCTTGCAGGGCTTTAGAAATTCTTCTATCGGAATAAACATCTGAGAAATACATTTCTCCCCCTGGCTTTAGTAATGCATAGGCATCTTTCAAGACCTTTTCTTTGTCTGTAGCAAGGTTAATTACACAGTTTGAAATAATAAGATCGAAACTATTAGGTTCAAGACCAAGTTCATCTAGTTTTTCTATATTACCTTTAAGGAAAGATACATTTTTAAAGCCAAATTTTTCTGCATGATAATCAAGGTGAGCATTTGCAACTTCTAATTGCTCATCAGTCATATCTACACCAACGACTTCCCCACTTGGACCGGCTAACTGTGCGGCAATATAAACATCTCTACCACTACCAGAACCAAGATCAAGAACCCTTAATCCTTTGACCTTATCTGGAATTGTTAGACCACAACCATAGTACTTAGCTTGCACTTCATCGTGAACGTTTCTAAGGGCATTCATTATATGTTTAGGAGGTGCAACCATAGTGCAACATGCATTTGTTTTTAGGTCGCTCGATTGTGTGAGCTCTTTACCATAGTAATCTTTAACCTCTTCATTAACTTTATTCATGAAATCTCCTTGATTTATAAACTAAGTGAAATAGACTGCTATATTCTTACAATTCTTGTGGAAAAAGAATAAAATAGTTTTCGAAAGCTAATACTTCAGAAATATTAACCTGTTTAAATATGTGCGCACATTGTCGTTAAAGGACTTAAGTACTTGTTCTCTATCTTCTCTTGCTAACATTTGAAACATCACAGCATTAACGTATTGTTGAATGATGATCGCCAGTTCATTAACAGCGATAGGATCCTTATCATCATTTAAGGTATTAATGACCTGGAGCTGCTCCATAACAAGTTCTCGTCCCTTATCAATAGTTTTAGTGGCAAGAATTTTAGCTTCATTGTCGGCGGCAGCGAAACTAAATAGAAAGAGTACAATCTTTGTTTGTTCTGGATATTGCCAACACCATTGTATATTGGCCTTAAGAAGTAGTATCAACCTCTCGAAAGCATCTGTTTGCTCGACATCAAGGGTCTCAAAAATATTTCTATTCGTTTGAATTACGTAATTAAGAATTTCACTAAAAAGAATTTTTTTATTTTTAAAATGATAAAAAATTGTCGTTTGTGAGATACCACAAATATCAGCAATTTCCTGTGCTGAAGTATTCGCGTAGCCTTTCTCTGATAAGAGCTTTATTGCGACTTCAATTATACGATCTCTACTTTTTTGACCTTTATTTTTCTTCAAATTTTGGAATCCTCATTTTACATAATTTCATATGCTTAGATTTACTAAATAGCAATAATATATGACATATATTCATAGCTAGATAGAAAATAGGTTTACAACTACACCTGTAACCTACTGTTATAAGGTAAGTATTTTTATTTTTTTAATAATTCATGCATTCCACCCTTATGGATTATCCTTTTTTACATTAAAATAGAGTGGACATGAAACTCTTAGAATTATTTTCTATCCTATTTATTTTAGCGTCCTGTGCCGGACCAACGACTCCATTTGGTGGTGATATTTTTATTGGCCAAGAGTTTACAATTGACATGCACTACACAGGTCATAATATTGAAATTGATTCATCACCTGGACAACAATATTATAATTCCCCTTACGACCTAAAGATAAAACTACGGGATCCCAATTTCCGTATTTCAGATTTCAATTATGAGATCATTTATAATAATAAAAAATTAAATCGTTGGTTTAAAACAGAAGAGATAACCTTTCCCCAAAACAAAACTGATCCAATAATTATTACATTTAAAAATTTATCAATACTACCAGGAAATAAAAATAAAATTGGATTCTTATACTATCCAGTTGGAAGTAAATTTCCTGTCACCTATAATTTAAAAATTCCAGAATGCTTTAAAAATTTCAAAAATCAAAAACTTCATATTACACCATTCAACATTTCAACAGACCTCATGACAAATATTAAAAATCTTTCTGATAAGTACCAATACAACTCCTCTTTAGTTGCCGCTCTTATTGCACAGGAGTCATCATTTAATCCAAATGCTGTTAGTTACGCAAAGGCGCTAGGCCTAACTCAGGTAACTCCTACTGCTGCAACAGAAATAAAGCGATTTAAAAAAGACTGGGAGATCTATCCTGGCTTTTCCAAAATTCCCCTATCAGACATTAAGGATCACCTCGCGGACAAAACCATTAATAAAACTAATGATTGGCGCTTAAACCAGAGAAAATCAATTGAAGGTGGAATCGTTTATTTAAATTATATAAACTCTTACTGGTCAACCCCAGATAAAAAAGAAATTCTTGTTGATACTTTTAGTGACGAAATACCGGAGATAGATATCCTCCTTGCAAGCTATAACTCTGGAGCTTATCGTGTAAAAAAATCAATTTTAAAAAATAAAAAAGAATGGCTTTTTGATAACGGACTTAAAGAAGCTCGAAAATACGTCATGAATATAAAAAGCTATTGTTATGCATTTAATGAAGGGAATATTAATGAAAACTAAACCATTTTACCTAATACTTTTTCCGCTTTTAGCATTTGGCCTCGCCTTAAGCTTTCCAGTGCAAATACACCTCTTGTATCAGGTTCCATTGGATGATTTAGCAAAACTCATATCTATGCTTACCCCTTTAAACTTACTTACAATGGGTTGTTTAGTAGTAGCAGGCGCATTAACGATGACCATGAGTAAGTGGGTCTACAGAATCATACCTGTACTTCTATTTGTTCTTTTCACAAATAATGCAATTGTAGGTTTTTACGGTACTGACTTTACAATGGCACAGGTTGCAGTAAGTTTTATCCTATTTGGATTATCTTTAAGACCATTTTATAAAGCGGAAATAAAGGCGGTCATCTTAAATCCAAGATTCAGATGGTGGAATACACCTACTAGATATGAGATGCAAAAGTCACTTCAGATTAGTTCAGATTTATTTGATATCTATTCAGAAAGTTTAAATATCTCAAGCACAGGTATGTTTGCAAAAATAAAAGAAAAAGAATTACTAAGTTCAATTTCCTTAGACGATATCATTAGTGTAAAGATAGTTGATGGAAGTGAGATAAGTCTAAAAGCGAAGGTTGTAAGAATAAATTCAGGACATAAATATCAACCCGATGGTTTTGGATTAGAGATAATTAAAGATGAGAACCATAAAAATAATTACCTACCGTGGTTCAAAGAAAACACGGTAGAATCTCAAGTAACAGCTTAGTGTTCAGTTTTTTCTAGATAGTATTTATAATCACCAGGGTATACTTGTATATGCCCTTTATCGACTTCATATACTGTTTCTGCAAGCTCATGTAGGAAATGCCTATCATGACTTACGAAAACAATTGTTCCATCAAACTCTTTAAGTGCTTCAAGTAAAACTTCACGACTTTTAATATCCAAGTGATTGGTAGGTTCATCCAAAACTAAAAGATTATTATTTTGAGATAAGAGCTTCGCCATGATTAACCGACTTTTTTCACCCCCGGACAAATGTTTAACTTTTTTATCAACATCATCTCCACGAAATAAAAAAGCAGCAAGAAGGTTTCTAACATAACCATCACTGGCCTCTGCTAATTCTTCACGAATTTGATCAAAAACCGTATTTTCTGGTTTTAAGACTTCAAGGGAGTATTGCGAGAAGTACCCTAATTTTATAGATGGCCCAATCTTAACTCTACCTTCTGTGGCCTCAGTTTGTCCTGTCAAAACCTTTAACAATGTAGACTTCCCTGCACCATTTACCCCAACAACAGCTATTTTTTGACGACGTTTGACAGTACCGCTCAAACCTTTAAAAACAGGTATATGTTCCCCCTTAGAATTAGTCCAAGATTTTGAAAGATTATCTATAACAACAACATCATCACCACCTCTAGGAGGAGAACTAAACTCAAATTTTATAGATTCTTCTTCCGGCGGCAATTCAATCCTTACTATTTTCTCAATTTTTTTCACCCTAGATTGGACTTGAGCTGCATGAGATGCCCTCGCCTTAAACTTTGCAATAAACTCTTCTTCTTTTGAAAGCATCATTCTTTGGCTAGCATACTCTGCTTTAATTTGGGTAAGACGAATATCTTTTTCTTTTATATAAAAGTCGTAATCTCCTGAATAAGTTGTTACTTGACCAAAATTAATTTCAACAATTTTCTTACATACATTTTTCATGAAGTCCCTATCATGGGTCGTCATTAAAACTGCTCCTTTAAAGTTATTTAACCATTCTTCAAGCCAAATAATTGTTTCCATATCTAGGTAATTGGTTGGTTCATCCATAAGGATAATATCTGGGGCCATAACAAGAACTTTTGCTAAAGCAATTCTCATTTTCCATCCACCACTAAAGTCTTCAACCATTTTATGATGGTCCTCAGGTAAAATACCTAATCCAGAAAGTATTTCCTCAGCGCGAGTCTCTAAATCATACCCACCAATTTTTTCAAAATCAGTTTGGACATCCCCCATCTTCATAAGGATTTTATTCATTTCGTCATCTGTAAAATCTGCACAATTTGCGAGTTGAGCTTCGAAACCACGAAGTTGTTCTTGTAAAACTCTGACCTTTTCGTCACCCTCTACAACTTCCTGCAAAGCACTTTTACCTTTCATCTCTCCAACATTTTGAGAGAAGTACGCTAACCTGTATGTATCAGGAATACTGACTTGCCCCTCATCAGGTCTATCTTCTTTTGTTATCAGCCTAAAAAGGGTTGTCTTCCCTGCACCATTTGGGCCAACCAGGCCAACTTTTTCACCTGGATTAATTTGAAAGGTGGCCTTAGAGTAAAGCGTTGTTCCACCAAGAATTTTTGTCACGTTTGAAATATTTAGCATCTTTATATTTTCCTATTTAAATTCAATTAATCATTTTGGTAAATCCTACCTTATTGGATTTGAATCGTCTTATAGATTTTCAAAAAAAGAGAAAGCTCTCTTTTCAGACCAAAGAATATTTTTAAAGGACGGTGTATAGAATCCAACATGTCCTCCACTCTTTGGTACCTCCATTGAAACAAATTGATTCTCAGAAACAACCTTATAAGGAAAGCACTCCGGAGAGAGAAAAGGATCATTTTGTGCATTTACAATAAGCGTACTCACTCGTATACCGGAAATAAAATCTTTTGAACTGCATTTCTCATAATAATCATTCGCATCTTTAAAACCATGGAGGGGTGCTGTGAAGTACTCATCAAAATCAGGCAAAGAATGCAGTTTTCTAACAACGGAAGTATCAAATCCATTTTCATTTAATTGTTTTTCCTTGGCATACACTTTTTGTTTAAGAGTTTTCAGGAATTCATTTGTATAAATTTTATTAAAACCAGATTTTAGTTTATAGCTAGATGTTTTTAAGCAACATGGAGTTGAGAAAACACAAACGCCTTTAATTTTAGGGCTTATTTTTTCTGCATTTTCCCCAGCGTATTTCAATGTTAGATTTCCACCAAGACTAAATCCTATCAAAAAAATATTTTCCCAGAGATTTTGAGCTATTGCATGATTAACAACGGTTTCCAAGTCATAGCTTGCACCTGAATGATAATATTTAAGTGTTTTGTTTACTTCTCCTGAGCAGCCACGACAGTTCCAGGCCAGTACATCATATCCATTTTTTTTGAAATAGTCGGCCATACCTTGAATGTATTGGGCCCGTGAACTTGACTCAAGACCATGGGATAGAATAACTAAACTTCGCTGATTATTTTTGATCCAATCTAGGTCAAGAAAGTCATTATCATCTGTATAAATCCTCTCCCTTTCATAATTTTGCTTTTTTATCGGTCGAAATAGAAAAGGAAGGATTGTATCAGAATGTCCATTTCCAAGGTTCATTGGTTGTTTTATTGGTTTTTTCATCATTTCCATGTAAATTTTGTTTAATGTTAATATTTCCTTTACTTAATTTTCACTTAACTATAAAGTTGTATCATATTACGGCCTTTGGCCTTAAGTTAGGTGGCGATTTCATCCCCTCGTGTTCCAAGTTGATGTGAGTAATGTTGAAGCTAACTGTTGTAAGTCTGATAATCGCTGCCTAACACATTTTTCTTTTAATTCGATTACATCCAAGTCAGTATATATATATGAAAATTATTATCAACTACATTAAATGCCAAAAATTAACGGCCCTACTACTAACAGTCTTTATTATAATCCCATACATTGCTGTTTGTAATTACTTTCCTACAATCCCGTATATGAACTACTTCTTTCTAGTGATCCTATTTCTACTGAAGATTATGGTTTTTGAAGAGACAAAAATAAGAAAGAAAATCAAACCAAGAGTTCAAGCTGAATTAACCAAAGAATTAGCACGTAACCCTTCTAGTGATGAGATATTTAAGAGAACTGTTTTTCATCTTAAATCTAGGGATTTCAGTCTTCTTGCGACTGGCGTTGGAGTTTTAATTACTTCGATATACTTCGGCCAATTTTAAATTCCATCATCAAAATTGGCTGGTACTGAATATAATTTGAACAGAGATAATTCCCTTAATTAATAAGATTTTTCTACATTTATTTTTCAAATGGACTCGCTGGCGTTGTGATGTCTACATTTGGATGTCTAGTCTTGATTTAAAAAGATAAAAAATTAAGAGGCTTGGTTTAAGCCCCAGTTATAAAACAAATTCATAAAAGTAATAGATGGATCACTGTTCACTCTTCTTAGGTACTGAGGAATACTTTCATATGGCAAAGGAAGGTTTTCTTCTCGTAGTAATTCGATTAAGTCACTAACCTCGCTTTCGGATTTTTCAGAAAGATGTGATTTTTGCTTAAAGGCCCAATTAGGAACAACTTCTGCGAAAGCAAGGCCTTCGTAAAGTATACCTTTAGAAGTAATGGCCCTATCCCCGGAAGTACCTTCCCAAATTCTTGAATAAAACGAAAGATGGGATCTTGGAATATTTTCCATTCTTGGCCTTATTTCTATTTCAGCGTTAACTTTCGATAATAGACCTAACTTAACTATTTCACTACCTGCACTAGCTATTCCAAAATCGTGGTACATGGGTTTTCTTTTTATTGAAACCAATGGGATATCAATACCTTTTAAAAGGATCTGAGCTGATTGTGTGGCGTATGGACCATCAGAAATTACAAGCTTAGGAGTATTTGATTCGAATATCTTGTTTAATAGAGCTTTTCTATAGTTTTTAGTTGCATTCAAAGTAGTTTGCCATTCTTCTTCATTGGCACCATCCATTGCAAATGGAACAGTTTTAATAACAAGGTACTGATCATCAACGTATAGATCCTTCATTAGTGAATGAAGATACTGACCTCTAGATCCTGTAAGTGCTCTCGCCGTTACAATATCATCATACCCTTGTGGGTCCGCAATTATTAGAACCTTAGGATTCTTAAAAGTTCCTCTATAATGTCCAAAATCTGAAACACTCGGATGAGATTTTATATTGAATGCTGCAATCCCATTTTGCTTAAATGTCATTCCTTCTTTAGGTGTATATATTTTTTTATAATCAAGAGAAGTTATCATGAGTTTAGCTATCTCTTCTCCAGGGCCCGGATCAAAAGAATATCTTTCATCCATAGTTCTAGGTCTCGCGATAAATAAGTTTTCTGGATTAATTCCAAATGCTGGCATCGCTTCGCTCATTTCAGAGATTTTAGCCTTAGAAAACTTGCCATCATCTCTTGTTCCAATGATAACGACATTGGAGTTTCCTCTCATTCTTTTAGCTGTCGATTTTGAAACCATTCTATTTGCAGGAGTACCAAAATCATAAAATTCAGGACCAATATCTGATCTACCGTAATTATAGTTTTTTCCCTGAGCATAAAAATTTGTTTTGTTTAGGTCAGGCTCAATAATCCAACCTTTTTCAGAAAATGTATCAAGTTTCTTTACATCTCTCATAACTCTAGCACTAGCAGCTTCCTTACCATCAAAATAAGTTTCTGCATCCATAACTGTTCTTGATAGAGATGATGGATGTGGAAGAGAAATAACAATGATGTCATTTTCAATTATACTTCCATCATTTAACTTAAGACCTTTAAGTGATCTTGTCTGAACTCCATTAACTAACATTGAATCAAGATCATATCCGCCAAGTTGTGCAGAATTGAGGAGGCCATTTTGATGTTCTCCACCTTTAGTAAAAACCATTTTCTCTAAATATTCAGGAAATTGTTCTTTTAGTGATTTAACGGCCGTCTTTTGATCTTTAATATTTTTATAAGTTAATTTACGTCCAATAATTTTTGAATAAAGGTCTTTACCATCTCTTGCTACCAAAGATGGAAAAGTATTATTTCCCCCTGCGTATTCTGACTTTGTTTGAGGAACCTGAATACTACTCATCTCACTTTCCATTCTTCCATATACTTTTGCACCCTTAGATTTTGCATAACTTGCAATAGCATCTCTAGCAGCTCCACCAAAAAGAACAATTAGCTTCATAGATTTTTTATTATTTCTAATGATCCAATCAATTAGATTATTTCTCCATTTAGTGACAGGACTTTTTAAACTATTAGACATGGCCCATAGTTCATTGCTAACTAAGTTTGCCATTCGAACAGTTGGACCATTATTGTTTTGGTAAATATATGGAGTATTATATATTCCGTATTGTCCTTTTATAGTAAATGAGTAAGCGTTAATAAATGCTGCTCCTTCATTAACTCCAAAATAGTTAGCAAGATCTTGTGCTCTTCCACCAAAGCCAGCAGTTGCCGGACGACCTGCTGCCTCAGCAATATGAGTTCCGTCTTGTCCCATAAAAAGAATTTTCACCTTATTTTCTTCTTGTCGCATTCTCCATGGAATAGGACCAAAAGCTGGTCTAAATTTTTGAGACCTTCCCATAATCTTCTTTGAAAGTTCAGGCATATTAGGAATATTAGCAGTTATATCAATTAACTCTTTACCCATTTTCGTTTTAGGATCAGGGCCCGCATCATATGACCACTCCGGCATTTGTGCAGATGATATAAATGAAAAGAAATAACTAAATAAAAGAATAGACCCTTTTAAAACGGTCGCTCTATTTGGCTGCATACTTATTCCCCTATCGTATTGCATTATAATTTTCTTTTGTAATACACCATCAAAAATGCTTTTAAAGGTGGGGGCCTAGGGATTGTATTTTTTACACAATGGATAAACGCATACAATTTCTTGATTACCAAATTGTTTCAATATGCTAACCTTTTAAAATGACAAGTATTACAGTGCAAAAATTTAAAGATGAAGAGTTCATTAATGTGATTACCCACGCACCTGGAATCCTAATAGGTTTTATTTTTTCGGCTTTTTTACTAGCGAAATATCCAGATGTAAGTGCTACTCACCTAATTGGCTATTGTATCTATGGTCTGAGCTTCATCATTATATATGCGGCCTCTACGTTTTATCATAATGCAAAGTGTTCTGATAAAAAACAATTCCTTAAGAAAGTAGACCACGCTTGTATCTATATTTTTATGGCCGGATGCTACACCCCATTTGTTCTCATCAACATGAATGAAGGTCCTAAATACTGGTTCCTGGGCCTTGTTTGGTTGATTGCCATCTTTGGTGTAATCTATAAATTCTTCTCAAAGTACAAAAGTTCGGTATTCTCACTTATTTTATACTTTTCTTTTTCCTATATGTGCTTTTTAGCAAAAGCTGACCTATTAGATAATATTCCTCAAACGTCTTTTGATTTCCTCGTTTATGGCGGAATATTTTATACGATAGGTGCCGTATTTTACTCCATGAGAAACTTGCCTTACCATCATGGAATATGGCATGTACTAGTGTTATGCGGATCTGGATCACACTTTTATGCAATCTATTCCACATACTAAAAAAGGTGTAAAATGTTTAACTTTATAAAAAATTTATTAACCGGAGGAAATAAAATGAAAATGGGCGCAAAACACATACTTGTGGATCAAGAATTTGAAGCAACAGACTTAATTAAAAAACTTAATGACGGAATTACTTTTGAATCCCTCGCAGGTGACTTTTCAAAATGTCCTTCAGGAAAACAAGGTGGAGACCTAGGTACATTCTCTAATGGAATGATGGTTAAACCATTTGAGCAAGCAGTATTAGAATTAGAGGTAGGAAAAACTAGTGGGCCAGTTAAGACTCAGTTCGGTTACCACCTTATTCTTAGAACTTCTTAAGATTTTCTTCCATAGAGGGTGGTTATTTTAACTGCCCTTTCTTTTTAAGCACAAATAGGAATATCCGAACCTAATGAGCTTCAATTTACTTATTGGGTGCCTTTCTAAATATTAGGTACACCCCAACTGCTAACATCACGATACTTAAAAGTTGCCCCATATTAATAAACATCCCATCTTCAAAAGCGACTTGATTTTCCTTAAAGAATTCTGTAAAGAAACGCCAACCCATTCCGCCAACTAAAATCAAACCAACAAACCTACCTTTAGGCCATGTCTCATGAAATTTTTTGTATAAGTGAAATACGATCATTGAAATTGTGAAATAACCAAGTGACTCATATAATTGAGCAGGGTGCCTTGGGATATTATCAATTCTTTTAAATACAAATGCCCAAGGTGCATCGGATGGTGTACCCAATATCTCTGAGTTCATTAGGTTTCCAATACGTATGTAGGCCCCTGTTATAAGTGATGGAGCAGCAACTAAATCCAAAAGCCAGATATAATCAAGCTTCTTTGTTGCCTTGCGGTTAAATAACCAAACACCAAACATAACACCAATGAATCCACCGTGAGAAGCTAAGCCCCCTTCCCAAACTTTGAATATTAAAATGGGATTACTAAGGTAGTAGCCTGGCTCATAAAATAAACAGTGGCCAAGTCTAGCACCTATAATACAACCAAGGAGCATATTGGTAAAAAGTTTTGAGACATCTTCACTCGTATAGCCATTTTTTTTCATATAGCTTCCGACATACTTTTCACCGAGGAAAAATCCAAGAACAAAAGCGAGCCCGTAATATCTCGGAGCTAAATCGAACCCGAATATATTGATATTAAAAATTTCTGGATTAACATTCCATGTAACCACAATCTCTCCTATTTGAAACTAACAACACTGTATGATTTTAATATTATAGGATAAGTCCGACCTACTCTTCCAGACCATTTACCTATTGTATCGCAAGGTACTTCATATTGATTATCCCAATGATTTACTATAAATTTACAAACATTCTGACTCTCTAGAACATCAATTATTTTCACCCAATGAATATACTTTCCACCTGGATTTTGAATAAGGACCCCTACAGGATTTCTTAAATAAGACTTTCCTAATCTTTCAATTTTTTGAAGATTGATATGTGAGTAATTTGGAATTAATAACTGTTTTATTCTTTTAATGTAATTACTCTTATTTCTGAGCTTTAAATAAGTCCAATGACCTTGAGAGTCAGGACAATTATCCCCGGATTCACTAAATGCTTTAGATAGTCCGGACCTTAAAGTTCCTGGACGAACACCTGGCGTAATATCACCCAAAACTGGACCGAAATATTCATTTGGGTCTACTGCAACTTTACACATCGTGTAAAAAGAATTGGCGGCAAATGTATGACCACACTTTCCTTCCCAGCCACCGATACCACGAGACACAGGTTGAACAAATGATACACTTTTATCTAGACACCGTCGTAAGCCCTTACTTCTAAGTTCATTTTCATTTTCAATGGAGGTGTTATATTGATCACATTCATCAGTTAAATAAAAATCCCAAAGCTCTTCTAAGTCACGCTTTTCTCTATACTCAGGAACTTGAACCATATAATCAACAGCATCCTGCCGCAATTCAACAACTGAATAGCTATTCAGACTAAACATCATGAAAGCGAATATATACCGGAGCATTATGTTTCCTTTTCCTAACTTTTATACTAAAATGCTAACTAATTTAAATTAAGAAGTACAGGTAAGTTGGAGAAGGTTCTATGTTAAGCACTAATAATATAAGTTTGAGTTTCGGTGGAAGAAAGTTATTTGACGATGTTAACGTTAAATTTATCCCTGGTAACTGTTATGGATTAATTGGAGCAAACGGAGCAGGTAAAACAACTTTCGTTAAAATTCTAGCAGGAGACATTGAGCCAAATACAGGAACCGTTGAATTAACACCAGGTGAAAGATTATCTGTTCTGAAACAAAACCATTTTGAGTACGACGAATACACTGTTCTTGATACTATGCTTATGGGAAATGAGCGTCTTTTTCAAATCATGAAGGAAAAAGACTTAATTTATGCAAAAGAAGATTTTACAGATGAAGACGGAATTAAATCCGCCGAACTAGAAGCTGAATTTGCAGAAATGAATGGCTGGGAAGCCGAATCAGATGCAGCTGTTATGCTATCCGGTCTTGGTATTAAAGACGAAAAACATGGTACACTTATGAAAGACCTTAAGGGGTCTGAAAAAGTAAAGGTTCTCTTGGGACAAGCTCTTTTCGGAAAACCCGATGTACTTTTATTAGATGAACCAACCAACCATCTTGATATCAAAGCTGTACAATGGCTAAACAACTTTTTACTTAATTTTGAAAGTACAGTCATTGTTGTTTCCCATGATAGGCATTTCCTAAACAAAGTATGTACACATATTGCAGATTTAGATTTCCAAAAAATATCAGTTTATGCAGGCAACTACGACTTCTGGAGAAAATCCAGTGAACTTGCAGCGAGACTAAGAGGTGATCAAAAGAAAAAATCTGATGAGAAAGCAAAGGAGCTTAAAGCCTTTATCCAACGATTTAGTGCCAACGCATCAAAGTCAAGTCAAGCAACCTCAAGACAAAAACAACTAGATAAGCTAGAGCTTCATGACCTCCCACAATCAACAAGAAAATATCCATTTGTTCACTTTGATCAAGAAAGAGAAGCAGGAAAAGATATTCTTAGAGTTGATGGATTAACAAAAACAGTTGATGGAATAAAAATACTAGATAATGTAAGCTTCACAATTAATAAGGGAGAAAAAGTTATTTTCCTTGGTGAAAACGACCTTACAATCACGACCCTATTTGAAATTCTTGCTGGTAGAATAGAACCAGATTCAGGTACTTATACCTGGGGTGTAACAACAAATCATGGTTATTTCCCACAGGATAATGCTTCTTACTTTGCCGATGGAAAATACACATTAGTAGATTGGTTAAGACAATTTTCAAAAGATCAAACTGAAACCTTTATCAGAGGTTTTCTTGGGAAAATGCTTTTTTCTGGCGAGGAAGCTCTTAAGAAAACAAATGTTTTATCGGGTGGAGAAAAGGTTCGTTGTGTCCTTTCTAGAATGATGCTTAAAGAGCCAAATGTTATTATGCTTGATGGGCCTACTTCTCACTTAGACTTAGAAAGTATTACTGCAGTTAATGATGGCCTCATTCGCTACAAGGGAACAATACTCTTTACCACTCACGATCATGAGTTCATGCAGACAATTGGAAATAGAATTATTGAAATCAATGGAAAATTAACTGAAGATACTTATACATCGTACGATGACTATTTAGAAAAAAAATTAAAGCAGAAATAGGATTAAGCAGCTTTCTTCTTCTCTGTTCCAGATAAAAGGTAATAAATATCGGCCATAGGAATAGGTTTACTATAATAGTAGCCCTGAATATATGTACATCCAAAGCTTCTTAACATATCCCACTCTTCTTTTGTTTCAACACCTTCGGCGATAACAGTAAGACTCAAATCCTTTGCCATTCTGATAAGAGATTTAACGATACTTTTAGACTTTGGATCATTAATCATTTTTTCTACGAATGATTTGTCAATTTTCAAATTATTCACTTCTAGATTTGCAAGATAGCTTAAGCTAGAATAACCAGTTCCAAAGTCATCAAGGGCAACTGAGTAACCTTTTTTTCTCGCTTTCGAAATCCAATCAAAAACAAAACTCCCTTGTAAAAGAACTCTTTCTGTTATTTCAAGTTTGATTTCTTCTGGTGGAATTGAATAATATTTTGCGGTTTTATTCAAGATCTCAAACAAATGAGGATCATTAAATTGTTTTGCTGCGATATTAATACTTAAAAACATTCTATTCTTATATTTCTTATCAGCTTTTAAATTTTGTTTTAACTTTGCAAAATCTCTAATCGTACGCTTAATTATCCAGTGTCCTATAGGTACAATCAGGGAAGTCTCCTCCGCAATACCCATAAAAATATCAGGACGCACAAAACCACGCTCAGAATTATGCCACCTCATTAAGGCCTCAAAACCAGCGACGTCATTTGTTTTCACATCCACAATGGGTTGATAATGAACTGTGAATTCATTTTCGTCCAAAGCGTTTTTCAAGCTTTTTTCTAATTTAATTTTTTCAACAACATCTGCATTTGTTTTATAATCACTTAGATTAATGATATTTGTTGTTGTTGCCTCAACAGGAAGGTTTGTTTTAGTAGGATCACTTGAACCCTTTAGACTTTCTCTTAACCTATTCAGTAGAATGGATAATAAAAACCTAACAACAGGATCTGCATCTTCTACTCTTTCATTTAATTGTTCTTTTGAAACTTCCACAACTTCACACTCTTCAAGTGCCACTGCAGAAGCAGATCTAGGAGAACCATCGATAATTGCCATTTCACCAAAAATATCGCCCACACCTAAAATTGCGACAGGAGTACGAGTACCGTCCAGGGAATCTACCTGAATTTCTACTCTCCCACTATCTATTAGATAGGCACACCCACCGGTATCACCTTCTTTAAAGATTGTGTCACCTCTTAAAAATGCTTTAGTATACGTACGTTTGGCCAATACCAGCTCCTTTACAGGTAACTTATCGGTAGGTTATAAAAATAGTTTAATTTGCTCTAAAATATACTTAAGAAAATGACTCAATCATAAATAACGTGTGTTTATGGCCATTTTTGATAAGGTTTAAGTTTAAAAAAGGATATTATGAAATCTCAAAAAAATATCGCCCTAGTGGCCCATGATCATAAAAAAGCTGAGCTTATGGAGTGGATTAAAATTCATAAAGATGAATTGGTTCAGCATAAATTATTTGCAACCGGAACAACCGGCGTAAAAATAGAAAAAGAATTAGGAATTGAAGTTTACAAATATAAAAGTGGACCAATTGGTGGCGATCAACAAATTGGTGCAGCAATCGTAGGACAAAAAATTGATATTTTATTTTTCTTCTGGGACCCTCTTGCAAGCCAGCCTCATGATCCAGATGTAAAAGCACTTCTTAGAGTAGCAGCACTTTGGGATACCATCGTAGCGTGTAATAGAAGCTCAGCTGACTTTATTATAAAATCTTCCTTAATAGATAAAGAATACAAAAGAAACCTCACAAGTATTAATAAATATACAAAAGAGCGGCAACTGGAGAACTAAGTATCATTTATAATTTTTAAAAATAATTGGGTATCAATATTTCCCCCAGATACAAGGCATACGATATTGTCTTCATCCAATTCCCTATAACTGGCCACTGCAGCTGCTCCCGCACCTTCTACAACGGTATGATGTTCAAAAAATATTTGCTTAATTGATTTTTTAACAACTTCATCATCCACAAAAAGGGCCCCATCGCAATAGGATTTTAATTCTTTTTTTATATCCTCAATTAGGTCTGGAGTTCCAATCGCATCAATAAAACTTGGAACTCTTTCCTGGATAATATTTATATCATGAAAATAATTATAAAAAGGTTTCGCTCCAATAGGCTCGACACTATAGACCTTAACCTTTGGTTTAAGTTTTTTTAATCTCTTTGATACTCCCCTAAAAAGACCCCCAACGCCAAATGGAATGATCACCGCCTCCACAAAAGGATTATCTAAAATGATTTCATCTGCAATTTGAGAATATCCTTCGATTAAAAATTGATTTTGAGATGGATGAATAAAGTACATACCATTATTAACAAATCGTTTCCCCTTTACATATTCCCAAACTTGATAGAGTGGTTTTCTTATTACTACCGCACCAAGGGATTCAATTTTTTTTATCTTTATATCCGGTGCTGTATCAGGAACAATAATTTCACATGGAATTTTCAATTCCCGCGCCATAAATGCCACCGCCTGCCCCATATTTCCTATACTCGCCGCGGTCAGCCCTAACTTGTACTCTGAGGGGTTAATCTGATTTAAAAGGCTCTCAATTCCCCTAACCTTGTATGATCCAAAAGGTTGAAGATTTTCTAATTTTAAATATACATTTTTGACTTCATCATTAAATTTAACAAGCGGTGTTTTAAAACTTAACATCTCAAACCTCCTAAATTAATTTTCTGAGTGCTACAATTTTCTAATTCTCGTTTAAATATTTCTTGAACACAATACAGATCCTCAATAGCAAGACCCACGGATTTAAATACACTTATCCCGCCAACAATCTTTTTATTTAATAATAGTTCTTGTCCTAAATCATGAAGTGGAAAATCAAACCTCATCCTCGCTCTTATTATGTCTCCAGCACTTCTTAGGGACTCTTCTTTACTATCTACTACAACATAGGCCTGTTTGAAGATACTAGCTTCAACTTCTGCTCCCTCCTTTTGGCAATTACCAACTGCATTTATATGGCAGCTATTAGGGAGCATCTTATGAAGTAATACTGGCATCATGGAGCTTGTCGTTGTACAAACAATTGCATTTTCTGGTATACTGATAAAATCCTTCAATGGTATAAAAAAGCAATTATAATTGGAACCAAGTTTGTTCATAAGTATTTTCCCCCTTTCAGGAGATCTATTTACAATGGTTATTTTTTTAAGTTTTCTAATTTTACCAATTGCTCTTATATGCTCATAGGCCTGTACTCCTGCTCCAAACACAATGAGATGATCTGCTGATCGATGGGCCATGCAATCAGTTGCGACAGCGGAAACCGCAGCTGTTCTCTTTGCTGTAATCTCACTAGTATCGGCCATGGCCTTAAACTCTCCTGTATTAGTATCGAACAGAAGGATTGCTCCTTGGTGAACATCTAGATTCGTTTTAGTATTGCCAGGAAAAATACCGGCCACCTTTACAGTGGCCAGGTTTGTAATGTTTGAAAATGCATTCATGGTACCGATAAATTTATTGTCAGGTATCGCGAATACATCCCTTGGGTGATTCTTAAGCTTATCATTTGCAAAATCTGTAAAACATGCTTTCATAATTTCAAAATAATCTTGATAGTTAAGTGATTTTTTAATGATCTCCTGATCAAGTACCATGATACTCATCTTATTGTTCTTCAATGCTTGGTCGGCAATGTAATATACAATTTCTTTTCAGGGCAATAAATGAAGCAACAAAGTCGCTTTGCCCCTTTATCGTTACAAATCCTACAATCTGCTTTAAATCCTTTTTAAAGAATTTTCCTTCATAGTGAAAGATTAAATCCTTTGGGCGACTAGAATTCTTTGGCACAAATAGATCAAAAATAATCGTCTCATCGGTCACAACAATATTAGAAATATCACCATCAAAATCATTCGGAACATACATTGTTCCATAAAGGTTCCCTGCTCTATCCCTTCCAATAATTAAATCATCAATAAACTCTTTTTCGTTAAAGAATAGGTGTATGCCATATTCTCCAAAAAGATTTTGATTCATCTCATTTGTTTGATTGCCTGTATTCGCCTGAACTTGAATTGATAATAAAGTAATTGTTAATAAAAATAATTTTGTAATAGCTCTCATTTTCTTTCCTCCGGTTAATTTGTTAATGCCATACTGCCCTTATAGTTCATTAACGAAAAGAATCTAATATTTACTTTGTGTAAACTTTTTGTTAACACTAAGTATGGAATTAACAAGAATCAATTATTTTATGGCCATTGCCCAAACTCAAAGCATTAGAAAGGCGGCAGAGCTTCTTAATATCTCCCCTGCTGCGATCTCCAAATCAATGAAAGTTCTTGAAGAAGAACTAGGACATAAACTCTTTCTCTCTAACAATAAGGGTATTGAGTTAACCCCTAATGGACAAATAGTGTATAAAAGTTTTTCCGGTGTCACAGATAGTTTAAACCAACTTGACCAACAACTAGAGAAACAAAACTCCCTTAGCTCCCTTAGACTTGGAACCTTTGAGGGCTTTGCAACCTACTTTGTTGGGCCTTTGACAAAAGAAATGAATATGTTTAATAGTTTTCATATTCACCGATTGGGACCAGGTACAATAGAGTCCTCCCTAAAAAATAATGAAATTGATTTAGGAATAACTTATATCCCAATTCCAACAGATGGAGTTCAGCATTTAAAAGTCGCACCAATTGAAATGGAAATTTATGGACTTAAAAATAAATTTAAAAAGGCGCAATTAAAAGAGCTTCCTTTTGTTACACCACTCCCACCTCTCACAGGAATTCCTAATCGGATGGATGGACTTGACGGCTGGCCAGATCATAAATATCCACGAAGTATTATATTCAAAGTTTCTATGATGCAATCCGCAATTCAGATTTGTCAAAATGGAGATGGAGTCGCTTATCTTCCTAAATTTGTTGCTAGACTTCATAATCAGACTTGCCTTAGTAAATTTAAGCTAGAACCCATTCCCTTAAATATTAATATTTCGAAAGAAAAACAATTTGTCTATATTGCAAAACGTGCACAGGATATTGAAGGGCCCACCCATAAAAAATTGGCAAAACTCATACGAATGCATTGTGTAAACTAGTACAATAAGGTATTAACTGCGTATGGACTTATACTTTTTAAACTTTAAACATATACTTATTGTTCTCACTTCTTCAGATATGCGATTGAATATTCTTCAACACTTTGAGGATCAAGATATTGAAACCAAGGTCAAGTTTGTAGATAGCTATCTTGAAGCCGCAAAGCTGATTCAGAGTAATAAGTCAGATCCATATAATCACGTCATCGTAAATCTTTCTTTTAACAATCAAAAGCTTACGGACTTTATAGAGTTCATCGGGCCCATTGCAGCTGAGAACGAGAATTACTTAATAGAATTTACCTCTGAGAACGAACTCTATCCTGTGGAGCTTTCACAAGATGGGTAGTAAAAAAAGATACAAGGCCTATAAAAAGCCTGAAGAAGATTTAGAAGAAATCAAAATCACACCAGATCGAAAAAAAGAAGACCTGTATATCAATTGGTTTCCAGGCCATATGAATAAAGCGATCAAACAGATCAAGGCTAAACTTAAGCTTGTTGATATTGTTTTAGAAGTTAGAGATGCAAGAGTTCCCCTTGTTTCAGGTAATCCCGCTTTGAATGCAGCACTTGGACTAAAGAGTAAACTTATTGTTTTTAATAAGGCCAATCTCGCCGATCAAGATAATATCAAACTATGGAAAGAATGGTTTTCAAAACAAGAACAACCTTTTCTTTTTATCAATGCACTTGATAAAGGCTCAATAAAGAAAATCACTGACTACTCCAAGAAAGTTGTTCTCGATAATTTTGAAAAACATAACCCGGGAAAAGTACCAACGAATAAAGTAAGTATGATGATAATTGGTCTTCCCAATACTGGAAAATCTACCCTTATCAATAGAATGTCTCAAAGAAATGCAGCAAGAACTGCAGATAAACCTGGATATACTCAAAGTCAGCAGTGGATAAAGGTAGAAGAGAATTTTCTATTACTTGATACCCCAGGTATTATGCCTCCCAAAATTCATACAAAAGAACATGGGCTATGGCTAACATCAGTTCATGCCATTCCAAGTAAAATTGTTCCGGATGAAACCACCGCTATTTTTTTAATTGAGTACCTTCTTAAAAATAAGTCAAAAGAACTACTTGAAAGATATAAACTTGAAAATCATGATATGGGATTTTTAGAGTGTCTTGAGAAGATAGGACTTAATAGACAATGCCTACTTAAAAAAGGCGTTGTAGATTATGAACGAGTTTACACTATTATACTTCTAGACTTTAGAAGTGGTGAATTAGGAAAAATCAGTTTTGAATCCCCTCCTGAACTCCCAGTCCAGACTGAGTAGATTGGTTATAAACCTAATTCAAATTTCAGTCAGTTAGATAATTTACTAAGATGCCCTCCAGGTAATCTTTTCCGAAGCAGGGTCACAAATTCTATATCCTTATTAAAACAAAATTCTGCCCCGATAGATCATTTAAATAAATTATTATTTATAAGGTCCTGCAATGAAAAACTCAATTATTACTCTGGCCATTGCCAGTACAGTTTCTCTTTCTGTTCAATCAACAACTCCCATGCAAACTCATAACTGCACGGAAGGTTTTCTTCCAAAGAATAACCACTACATTCCTATCTCACTTAAACCAAGAACTGGGGGAATTACTCAAAGTGAATTCAATAATGTTATAGATAAAATAGAGCGAGTCTATGCTCCCGTTATAAGAAATTACGGAGGAAAGCTCAAGATTGAGAGGTTATGGTCTGATGGAACAGTAAATGCTTCGGCCAATCGAATTGGGAATACTTTTCAAATTCGAATGTACGGCGGTCTTGCTAGGCATAGATCTATTACTCAGGACGGTTTTGCTCTTGTTGCATGTCATGAAGTAGGACATCATATCGGAGGTGTTCCGAGGTACTCAGGCCAATCTGCCTCATGGGCCGCTGTTGAAGGACAGTCAGATTATTTTGCGACAGCAAAATGTCTTAGAAGATTATTTGAAAATGAAGATAACGAAGCAATAGTAAATTCAATGAATATCGATCCACTGGTTGCTCAAAAGTGTGATACCCAATTTCAAACAACAAATGATATAGCGCTTTGTAAAAGATTATCTATGGCCGGACTCTCAAGCGCGTCTTTATTCGCAGTAATGAACAATCAGTCACTACCCAACTTTGATACCCCTGATCCGGCCGTTGTCACAGCAACGTACGAATCCCATCCTGATTATCAATGCAGACTTGATACCTACTTTCAGGGTGCAATATGTGAGGTTGATCACAACACAGAAATAGGTCAAGCAGATCCAAACAAAGGCACATGTAATAGAAGAGATAATTTTACAGAGGGACTAAGACCAAAGTGCTGGTTTAAGCCAACACACGCTGGTGGTGGAACCCAAGATCCGCAGCCAACTCCCCCAGAACCGACGCCGCCAGTAAGTGAATTGGCCCAAATTCCAACCGTAAATGGGCAAACAACAATCATTTCGAAAAACCCACAAGCTGTGGTTCCAATACTATTTAATGTTTCTGGTTTTCCAGGGGTTGTTGGAATGGCCATTGAATTAAGTAAACCAAATTTACAATTCTCAAATCCAAATGGAACTACACCGGATAGAAGAAACGGTTTAGGAACAAAAGTCTTTCGCCGTGTAAAAGGTGTCTATAATTTTATCCCCCAACATGAAGTACCAGGTTATGGACAATATCAGATTCGAGTTATCGGGCTAGACCAGAATCAAAGACCTGTTTCCCGTTTTTCCGACTCATTTGGACTGCTTTTAACGAGATAGTTAGGAAAAACCTTCACCATAAAATTCATTTAAATTTTGTGCTATTATTTATTTATGAGAATTGATAGCGCAAAAGCTCAAAACCATTTACAAAAATACAAAAGACTAGATAATCACCAAGAAAGTGGCCCAGCTTCTGCCCGGTCTAAGTTAGAAGATAAGGTAGAAATTAGTTCTAAGAAACCTGAGCAGTTTAGAGTCGCAAACAATTCACCAAATGATCCAACCGTACCCACAAAGGTATTAGATTCACTTAACCTAGGAATGATAAATTTCAACCAGCAAGAAAGAGATACGCTTGCCACAATCATGTCAGAAAAAGCAACTCAAGTAAGACAGAAAAATGATGCCCCAAAAGTTGAAGCTCAGGTAAAAAAAATAGAACACCTTAAGGTTGAAAAAAACTCTCCCAATGATCCTACTGTATCTACCAAAGTTCTTGATTCCCTCAATCTAGGTATGATTAATTTCAATCAAAAAGAAAGGGATACCTTGGCCACAATCATGGCAAATAAAGCAACTAAAGTAAGTGAAAAGATTTCTAAAACCTAATTAGGGACTGTAAGGAAATGATGAGTGGTGAAGATTTATCTTTATCTTTCCAGTAAGGTCTTTCTTGAAACCAATACTATATTCAACTTTTGTTGTTTCACCATCATGATTAGTAAAAAAATAATTCCCCATACAGATAGCGATATCGTTAAAAATTTTTGTATGAAATGTGTCGAACCTTACGGCACTCCAGTTTCTAAGAGCGAAACCTTGATCTTCAGGATACTTTGAATTGCCACCGATAAAATAAGACAAAGTTGAATCTAGGTCACCTCTAAACTGCTCTTCACTGGCCATTGTTGGTTTAAATAAAAGTGGACCATTATCAAAGCAGTATTTTGATTGAACAAAATCTAGTGCCATCTCTTTATACTCGGCCTTAGCATTATAAGCATCAGAGATACTGATAATCCCATTCCCCCAAGATTCTAATAAATCGTTAAGTTCTTTTTGTGCAATTGATTTCATAAATAACCTTAATCATTTTCTTTAATTAAATATTATTATTTTCAGCTGGAAGCCTCGATTGAGAAACTCGTTTCAGCTCAACATTTTTAAGGTGAATCTTAGTCTGATTAACTTGTTCTTTCAAGCTTGCTAATTTATCACCCGTAAGTTTTGGTGTTGCGATCATTCTTTTGTGCATTGGGTTCATCCATCTACCATTTGGTTTCTTAAATCCAAAGTGTAAATGTGGACCTGTAACTCTTCCAGTTGCCCCTACTTGACCAATAACTTGGTGAGACTTAACACGAGTTCCAACACGTACATGTCTTTTATGTAAGTGAAGATAATAGGAAACAGATCTATCATTATGCCTGATAGCTATTTTATTTCCACCGATTGGGGTCATTTTACTTTCAATGACTACACCACTTGCTACAGCGTAGACCGGAGATCCTCTACGGCCTCTCAAATCAACTCCGCGGTGCATAGTAGTTCTACCAGTAACAGGGTGCCTCCGCCGGCCGTAACCAGATCTAATATGTAATCTCTTAACTGGATATCTAAGCCCTGATCTAATCAGAGCTTCACCGTCTTCAGTGTAATGCGCGGTATAAGTAGATTTCTCTTCTCCATCTTCGTAAAAATAAGCTTTACTTTCCCCGGCCCTAACACCTTTATAAGATGTAAAAAGGATTTTTGATTCTAGAACTTCACCTTTATATAGTCTCTCTTTTAGAAGTACTTTATAGTTATCCCCCATTCGAGCATCCATTCTAAAGTGAACTTTACAAAGGAGAATATTAACAATCCGCCCTACAACAGATCTCTTCAAGCCTTCGCTCACAAGGTCATGTTGAAGAGTGGAACCAGCTTTCAACTCTCCAGTAATAAGTCTTGTCTGCCAAATTGTATCTTCTTCTATAAAATTATAATCCCAAGAATTATTCTCTAAGTTTTTAGTCAATAAGTGTTTTTCAGCTGGAGAATTTGAAAAAGTAAATTTAATCAATTCACCTTGGGAATTTGAAATTGCCGAAAGCTCGTCACCTACTTTTAATTTTGAAAATTCAACATTATCTCTTAAAAGGTTTATAAGGTCTAGTGCATTTTGACCCTCCACAGAAACAGTTCTTAGGGCCTGAAAAAGACCTTCGCCCCTTTTCACTTTTCCTGACTTAACCACCAATAAGGTTTTATCGTGAGCGAATTGATTTTGTCTAAAATCTTCTAGTTTTTGTTTTTCAATTTTTATCCTTGAAATTTTCTGTTGTTCAGTTTCACAGGAAACCAAAGAAGTCAGAAGTACAAGACATAAGAATAATTGTGCAGTTTGTTTATTAGTTTTTTTCATAGCATCTTTATCGGAATATTTCCGTTAATCTAAATTGGTTTTCTTACAATTTCATTTAGATTTTATACTAACAAATCCAAAGTAGAATTGTAAATACCTGAATTCACAGCATGTCATTTACATGAGTTTTTTGGTATGGAACGTAAGCATAATTTTTCATTGGTCCAGTTTTTTAATAAAAAAAGAGGCGTCTTAAAGACACCCCATTTTATTTTTTAATTTCTTTGAATTTATTTTCTTTCACCCTGTGCATCTTTTATCTCAGCAGGATTAAAGCTATTTTGCTTATAATCTCTTCCGTTTCTATAGTTAGTTTCGTTGTGTACACTTGATGGTGGTGGAGAAGCGTAATTATAGCGAGTTCTTCCGTATGCAAGATTTCTTAAATCTATTTCATTATAATAATACATAGGGGCTTCAGTAGTAAAACACCATGCTGTTTTATGGTTCTTATCAACTTCAGCGATACTATCAACTTTTTCACACTTGATATCAATTCTTTGTGAATCCATTCCTAGAGAAACCATTTTTGCTTCTATATTTCTTGCTTCAGAGTATTTCTTTTTCTTATTGGCCTTTCTTAATTGTTTCTTTAATAGTGCTCTTCTCGCTTCCCAAAGGATCTCACCTCTTATTGTTAAACCTTCAACCCATTCGTCTGGAGTTGCTGGTCTTTTAGTAAGACTCCAACCTTCACTTTCCGAATAATCAGCTGGATTTGCATCGTAGGCAATAGTTAGTTCTTTATCAAGAATCATATCCTCTCCTTCAACTAAGACAAGAGGTGCAACATGATAATCCCAGGTGATATTTGATCTCACCATATTTCTATTTCTATTAGAAATCCCATCAACATCAAATGCCAACTGCTTAACCTTTCTAAACCAACCAGAAAACTCTCCGCCCATTGTATCAAGTTCAAAATTCCATTTATTCGTATAATGAAGAAAAAGCTTTCTCGACTTCACTCCTTCGTGCCTATACATATCATAGGCCCAAATATGAGCTCTTCTATAACAATCTTTTCCCTTAAATGAATCTTCCATCGTTCTCCAAATTTGATTCATTTTGGATTTCGAAATATTTGTAGGTTCAAAACCTTCCATTGGCGATATCGCTGCCGCTATCGCAGAATTGGAAAGAAAAACTCCTAAGCATGTTGATAAAAAAAGTGTGTTTGATTTAATAGTTTTTAACATTGATAATTCCCCAATTAGTCGTGATAAAATTCTTCCGGCATACTTATAGGGGCAAATACACAAAAGCAATACAGTGCGTAAAGACTATAGAATAAGCCTACCTTTCTAATATTCTTTACCATCGGGCCTTTTAGTAAACATCATATTTCCATATTCAATAATGTATAATAAGAAGGCAAACGCCCAAAAACCAACCGATAAATAGAGCCCATAAACATAGTTTCCCTCCCATACAAGTGGTGTGATCACTCGAAAAATAGCACCGATAATGATTGAAATATAGGCCAATACGGTGAGATTACTGGCCTCTATGACACGACCTGTATGGCCAAGGCTAACCCTAGTGATAATTCCCATACCAACTATTCCAAGACCCCCTACCATAAGTGAGTGTAGTGGAATTTTTGAAAAAAGAAATTGTTCGAAATATAATCCTAAAAGCTCATACACAAGACCTAGGTAAATAAAACCAACACCGATATAAAGGATAAACAAAATGGGTACTTTTATACTTTTGAACGGTTTCCAAATATAGAGTCTGTACAGGCCAAAAATAATTGCCCAAATATAAAGAAAGAGCATAACTAGCTTAGGAGTACTATCAGGTAAAGGGAGTGCCAGAAAAATAATCGGTAGTAGTGCCACTGGATTTAACCAGTTGGGAACGTTTATTTCTAAACCATGATTTTTTTTTCTTGAAAAGAATGGGATAACTCTTCCCCCAATCAAAAGAATAATTAATCTAATAAGACCGGTTGAAAGTTCACGACTTTGTTCTCCAAATGACTCTGCATCAAAAAGTTGGCCATAACAATAAAAAATTTTACCAGTCATTATCCCTAAAATAATGGGAACAAAAACATTTCTTTGTTTTGGAAAATTTTTCAACTTTAAAAATAGCATAAAACCTAAAATAGGAAAAAATGTATTCATAAGAATAAAAGAGATGTAGGTGTTTCCAGTAAGAAAGAAGCTGAGTCTTTCCAGTAACCATGAGATCACCAAAATAAAAATCGCCCGGCCCTGATAAGGTTTTGTATTAGTCCAATTTGCACTTGCAGTTAAAATAAATCCTGCGATGAGGGCACCGGAAAAGCCAAATACCATCTCATGTCCATGCCAAAAGGCAGAACTTGTAATCATAGAGAAGGAATAATGGCCAAGGTAAGTCATCACCCATAAAACTGGATTTATAATCGCTATTAGTGCTGCTAATAGAAAAAATGGTCTAAATCCAATTGATAAGATTGCTGGTACCTTCGTCATTTATATCTCTCTTTTTTAATTATTTATTTTACTTAACTACAACTTCCACAACAGCTTCCATTGGCATCATCTTTCTTTGTGCTTTCCTCTTGGTCTTTCTCAGTTTTTGCTTTAATTTCTTCATTCGTCATTTCTTTCTTATTTTGTTCAGACATAAAATCTCCAATGTTTAATATGGCGTTGACCACAACCCCCTATTTATATATATTAAATATATTAATACAAGAGATCCACTTGTTAAAATATGATCTATATCAAGGTAGAGAAAAAATGCGTTTAAATAAAAAAACTGATTACTGTCTGAGGGTCTTGATTTACCTCCAAAAAAATCCTGGAAAAGCAAAAATACAAAATATTGCAGATGCTTATAATATCTCAAAAAATCACCTTAGTGTTGCCGTAAACAAGCTTTCTGAATTTGGATATATACTTTCTACCCAAGGACCAAAAGGTGGAATCGAATTTAACCCTAAGACTGCTGATCGATCCGTAGGAGAAGTCATCAAGAATATTGAGTCCTTAGCAATAGTCGAGTGCTTTGAAGGTAATGAACAGTCTTGTTCCCTAAATCCCCATTGCAAGTTAAAGAGAATGCTAAAAAAGGCGATGGACTCCTTTATCGCAGAGCTCCATTCCTATAAGATAAAAGACTTAATTTAAATTCACCCTGTACTTTGCTCACTAAATTTACTTATAATAAAACCACCCATATTTACCTATTTTTATGCTGAAGAGAATTTAAAATGAAGAAATCTCAATTCAAAGTTAGTCTACTGATTATTGTATTAATGAGTTTTATTAACCCGGCTTTTTCCGAATATAAAAGAGAGATAAACTTTCTCACCACAAACTACTGCCCTCTTATTTGTGAGAATGAAGATCATGAAGGGATTATGGTAGATATTACGAGAGCGATTTTTGAGCCCCTAGGCTTTAAGATTAATATATCATTCAGGCCTTTTAAACGAGCATTACAAGAAAATACAAACGGCCATTACGATGGCTTTATAGGTGGCAATAAAGAACAACTAAAAAATAATCTCTTTCCCCAATATGTAACGACTCCAAATAGAACAATTCTTTACAAAAGATCTGGACTCAATTGGTCTTACAGTGGACCAGGCTCTTTAAAAAAAGTCACCTTAGTTTCGGTAAAAGGGTTTAAATATGGGAATACTCATATCGACAATTTCGTAGCCCAAAAAAACAATATTAATTTGGTCACAGTTCCAGTTGGTAATCATATTGAAAAAATGACCAAGCTCCTTGTAAAAAAACGAGGTGATGTTTTCGCCGCAGGTGAACTCACAACCCAGTATAAATTAAAAGCATCACCTTTAAGAAAGAAAATCATACCTGATCCTGCAATGATAGGAACATTTCATAACTATATTTCTATTCATCGTAATTCCAAACGGGCAAAAAGGTTGATCTCAATAATTAATAGAAGATTTGAAAAAATGTATGATGATGGAAGTCTTAAAAGGATCTATCTTAAATATGGCATTAGGGCCCAAGTTGATTTAATTTCTGTCGATTATTGACCCGATTAGCTCTCAAAGATAACTCAAGGCCAGATTTCTAAATATCTTGACCTTGAGAATATCATTGGGGGAATTTGATGAAACGTTTACACATTAATACTTATAAGGGTCAGGTGGGGGAATAACAAAAACCTTCGCACTAATTATTAACAACTTCATTAAAGATTAATTACACTTCTGCTCGAAAAAATGTCAATTTGAGTGTAAATAATTACCTAAAACATGAAACAATTCTGTTCTCAAAAGTGAACACCTTTCTTTCCCGGCCTTAAAAGTCTTGTGAAAAAAGGAGGAATTACTGAATCTCTACCAGAAAAGTGAATAATTAAACAAATAATATAGGAAAGATAACGAAAGTAGGCCTTTCAAGGAAAATTTATTAGAATTATTTTGCTGAATACTTTTAATA
>JBLIAG010000024.1:0-66231 GCA_047634375.1 Bacteriovoracaceae bacterium | reverse complement strand
GATATCAAATTGCTGTCTATCAATAATAGTTCTAAGTTTCCCTACTAAGTCTCTCCCTTTGGTATAACTTGTAGACTCATGACAAATCAAAGAAAGTGCATCAATTGGTTCGCTATTAATTAAGATATCAAGCTTAACAAGTTTAGAAACCATGTAGTCCTTAAACTCGTAATCCATAGAAGCATAACCCTTAGTAATTGATTTTAATTTATCGTAAAAATCAAAAACCATTTCACTTAATGGAAGGTAGTATACAACTTGAACTCTTTCACTGGTAATATAATTAATATTTTGTTGAATTCCTCTACGCTTTTCACATAAAGTAATTATTGTTCCTACGTATTCATTTGGAACGTGGATAGAAATTTCAACCATCGGCTCTGCAATTGTTTCAATTTCCCCAATATCTGGAAGCTCAGCTGGATTATCCACCATCAGCTCTTCACCTTTCTTAGTCACAACTTTATATCCAACACTTGGAGCTGTTGAAATAAGATTCAAGTCAAACTCTCGTTCAAGCCTTTCCTGGATGATACTCATATGAAGTAGACCAAGAAAGCCACATCGATATCCAAGACCAAGTGCCGTAGAAGACTCAGGGTCATGGGTAAATGAAGAGTCATTCAATGCTAACTTTTCTAGCGCTTCTTTTAATTCTTCATAGTCGTCAGAAACAACTGGAAAAATTCCACAGAAAACCATTGGCTTAATGTCTTCATAGCCAGCAAGATCTGGAGTATCTTTGGCTTTATCATGAACAACTGTATCCCCGATTTTAACATCACGAATAGTTTTTATTCCGCAAATAATAAGCCCAACTTCCCCAGCCCCCAAAGCATCCACTTCTTTGTAAAAAGGATCATTGATCGCCAGTTTAATTACTTCATAAGCCTTATCAGAATGTTTTAAATATATTTTATCTTTAACTTTAAGTTCACCATCAAAAACCCTTACAAGAATAACAACACCTCTGTATGGATCAAACCAAGAATCAAAAATTAATGCTTGAAGAGGGTTTCCAATATCTCCACCAGGGGAAGGAAAAGTCTTTACTATGTGCTCAAGTAAATCAGCTACACCAAGACCAGATTTCGCTGATACTAAAGGTGAATTTTGAGCTTCAATTCCAACAACTTCTTCAATTTCATCTCTAACTTTATCTACGTCCGCATGAGGCAGATCGATTTTATTTAATACGGCCATAATTTCTAGGTCGTTCTCAATTGCCATATAAACGTTTGCTAATGTTTGTGCTTCTACACCTTGAGAAGCATCAACAACTAACATTGCTCCTTCACAAGAAGCAAGAGATCTCGAAACTTCATAAGTAAAATCAACATGGCCTGGAGTATCTATTAAATTTAAATAATAAGTTTCCCCGTCTTGAGCTTTATAACTCAAACGAACAGTTTGGGCCTTAATGGTAATCCCTCTTTCTTTCTCGATATCCATATTATCAAGAAGACGATCTTTCATCTCTCGATCTGAAACAGAGTTTGTTTCTTGGATTAATCGATCTGCAAGGGTAGATTTACCATGGTCGATGTGTGCAATAATTGAAAAGTTTCTTATAAATTTTGTTTCCATATACCTAATTTTATTAAATTTTCGATCCCATAAGATACATGAAATAATTTAAAAGAGCTAGCGAGATTTTAGACGCAGACTGAGCTGCGTCATTGGAAAAATAATTTGATTTAATCAGAGCTAAGTACTTGTAATTATCTCTTACCAGTAACCAAAGTGTCTAAATCATTACTGATCGTTATGAGATCATCAGACTTTTCTAATATTTCATTTGAGTATGAAAGGGTGTCATTTGCTACTTTAGAGGTCTGTTGAGATGTTTCAGATAGATTATTCATAGCTATAGTTATTTCCTGAATACCATTGGCCTGTTCATTAGATGCAACACTAATTTCAGAGATCTTGCTGGTCATCAACTCAATCTGATTATTAATAATTGAGAGCGAGTTCTCACAAGCTTTTGCCTTATCCTTTCCATTTTCAATTTTTTGTTGAGTTTCTCTTTTAACAGTATCAACTCTTGAGTTTGTTTCAGAGATCATCTTCTCAACTCCCTCAACACTTTCGGTGATTAGTTGACCAATTTCTTCAGCAGCAGCACCTGATGCTGATGCCAGATTACCAACTTCCTCAGCAACAACAGCGAAACCTTTTCCAAGTTCACCTGCTCTAGCCGCCTCAACAGAAGCATTAAAAGATAAGAGTTTTGTTTGAGAAACAATTTCGTTAATGATTTTAGTTTTTTCAGCAATATTATTAATAACATCTTTAAACTCAACCATTTTTGTATTGATATCATTAATTGTGTCGATCATTTTATTATTATTATCTGAGATATCATTAACTGAATTCATCATTTCCCCAGTTTCGCTTTTTCCTTTAGCTACACTCTCTACAACTTCAGCTGAAGCAGAATTAGTTTGCTTAACGTTTGCAAGGTTTTGGGTAACCATTTGACTAAGTTCATTCATTGTAGAAACTGTTTCATGAATCGAACTAGAGGTATCTTCGGCTCCTTCCCTTAACGAGTTAGAGAAGCCTTGTAAACTTTGTGCATTTGACTTTAGTTTTCCAGAAACATTTTCGAGGACATCTTTGGCACTAATTACTGGCGCTAAAATACTATTCGTAACTAAAACCGTTAAGAAAATAATGACGATAAACATAATGACAGCAATCGTGCATATAAAAATCAATGTTTCTGTTGTGGATTGAAAAATTTCATCACTTGTTTTCTCTGTTACAATTGCGTATTCCTGTCCCATGAACAGAAATGGTTGAAAGTAAGAAAGCACTTCATCCATATTAGGGTTTATATTAAACCTATTACCAGACTTCCCTTTTAACGCAGTTTTTACGACATCGGTCTCAATTTTAATTCCATTTTTCATAGAATCAATGGCATTAAACTTTTTAGCATTAACAAAAAAGTCAGATCTTAATAAAAGATCTTTACCTACGAGATAAGATTGGCCCGTTTCTCCCATTCCCGTTCTTGAAGTTAGCATTCTATTAATGATATCATTATTAACCTGGCTAATAATAATACCAATATTATCGCCTTTTGAAATTCCTTCATCTTGATTTTCAAATTCGGCATTTTTCTTTCCACAAATAAAGCCATCCACGGACTTGGTTATATCACTATAATTAAAACCAGAAAAAATTAATTCCCCTGTTTTTGAAGCGATAGCATCTGCAAAACATTTATGAAGGGGTGAATCTTTAAAGGCACCATTCTTTAAATTACGACCTAAGAATATCTCTTTTTGTGAATCTTTAGCTGTAAAGATGACCTGAGCATCTAAACTAACTAGCAATAAATCTTTTAATTCATATTCAACCAGAATTTTTTGACTTCGAGCTAAATAAACATCATCTAATTTTTTATAAAAATCATTGTTAATTTTTAAATCTTTTCCTGGATCAAAATTTGAGCCAAAAAAAGACGACTCGTAGGCGATTAATAAACCTTCTACGAGTCTATCCCTTGATAAAATTGAAGTGAAATTTTTTGTTCGGCTCAAAAACCAGTTCAAAGAATCTTTAATCGACATTCCACTGGAACTCAATTGATTCTCAGTTAACTCATTCAAAGCTTGCTTTGATTTATTATAAGAAACGGATGAAACCGTTGTAATTGTCGCAAGGACTACTACCCCTATAAAAAGAACTAACTTTATCTTTAAACTAATATTTTTCAACCACTCGAACATATTTTCTTCTTATTTTAATTGTTTAATTATTTCCAAACACCAGAACCAGCTACAAAATTTAACCCGCCTGCACATTTCTTAACATAAGAAATTTTTGGTGTTGCATCTTCATCACCTGGTTTTGGCCAAACATAATCAACCCACCCACCAGCTGCGTTAGCTGCAGCAACTTTATCAAATTCAATAAAGATAGCTTTACCTTTCTTGTCTTTATATCCTTTTAAATCTTTTGCATTTCTACCACCATGTGCTTTGTGATTAAGTTTTCTTTTAATCGGGTGAAGTACCATTCTTACTTCTGGTGAATCTTGAATCCATACGTAGTTTTGACCACAGTATTTAAAGTTCTTGATCGCTTCAAGACCCTTTTTACCATCTTTTTCAATTTGACCACATGCCCACTCAACTGACTTCTTTGCTTCTTCTTTCTTACACTCACCCGCAGCGAAAACCGAGCCTACGCTCATCGCTAGTAATAAAGTAATTACTCACATACAATCTCCCTAGATATAAAAAATTAAGTTTGACTTAGTATAACTGAAGTTTGAAAATTCAGTATTGATGAGAGCTTAAATGTAACTTAATTAATGTATAATTTTAATTACTTATCAAATAATAAACTAATAATTTAAGTACAAAAACAAAACAATAAAACATTTTTTATTTAACTTATACGGAGGTAAGAGTGAAAAAAATTATTATCGCAACTGCTTTATGTGCCGCAACTGGTGCATCTGCAGCAACTACAGTAAACACGTACGGTTTCGTTAAAGCATCTTATATGATGGCTGACAAAATTGTTGGATCAGACAGAACGACCGAATCTGTTCAAAAGCCATTTTTTGCAAATGACGACTCTGCAACTGATCCTGAAAAAGAAGCAAAATCTTACATTTCATCTACAAATTCAAGATGGGGAATGAATGCGAACAACGGATCTAGAACATCTGCTAAATTTGAATTTGACCTAGACGCTGGGCAAACTAATGGTGCTGCTTCAATGTCTAATGCAAGAGTAAGACAGGCTCACCTTTCTTACAAAGCCTCTGAAAATGGTACGATCACTTTTGGGAAGAAATGGACTAAATTTATGGGTGTTCTTCCAGAGACGATTGGTTTTACAAGAGTCAATTTTTGGGCAGGTAATACAGGTTTTCTAGTGGATGGTTTTGATTATACACACAAAATGGGTATGACTGACTTTGCAATTGAATTAGCAAATTCAAGTGATGACGCTAACCTTGTAAGTACTCCAACTGCAACGATTGTTGTTAATCATAAAATGGGTGAGCATAAAATAGGTTTAGCTTATACAACGGCAGAACTTAAACATAAATCACTTGATGAAGCTAATAATAAAGATTCTTCAGCTTCTGGTACAAAAGTTTACTGGGCAGGAAAGTACAATTCAATTAATGTAAATCTTGAATATACTATGGGATCAAACCTTGGATCAATTCATACAGGAGCTTTAGGGCGATCATCTAACACCTCTGATGACGAAATTAAAGAAACTGCTTACTTTCTTTCAGTTAAATATACTCAACCAGAATGGAATGTTTATGGTGGTTACGGAGTGGATACTCTTGATAAGGAAGAAGAAGCTGGAAACACTGGAGTATCTAAAAATGCTCTTATGACAATTGGATTTAATAAGACATTAGATGAAGGTCTTACTTTCTTCGTTGAACAAAATGCTTTTACAACAAGTCATTATGATTCTACTGATGAGAAATCAGAAGATTCTAATGGTTCCCTAACTGAAATTGGTATGCTTTATAAATTCTAAAAATTTCGATTATATTTTTGTAAGGAGGGGCTCCCCCTCCTTCTTTTTACCGGAAATCTCATGATAAAATCACTAATACTATTGATCACCTTAATAGTTAGTTCAGTTTCATTTAGTCAAAAGCATAAAAGGATTGACCTCGTTAACTTTGTAAAAGAGGCTGTTGTTTTTGCAAGGGCACAAGGTTTTGAAAAAGCCTGCACTGAATTTAACGATGGTAAGAAGTTTAAGAGAGGAGAATTCTACATTTTCGCCTATGACTTTGAAGGAAAAGTACTTTGCCATGGAGCTACAAAAGAGCTCATCGGTAAAAACCTTCTTGAAATGAAAGATAGAAAGGGCAACAAACTCATCAAAGGGCTTATTAAAGCAGCTCAATCAGATGGAGCTTTTGTAAAGTATGTTTGGCCATTGCCTAATTCAGAAGTCCTTGCGGATAAAGTAGGATATGCTCTACCTGTGGACAAAAAATACTGGTTAGGCTCAGGAATTTATTTTAAAGATAATTAAACAAAAATCTCTTCAGATAGAACCATCATATAATAATCCAAATCTGATTCTTTAGCTCTAATAGGAATGACATTGGCGTAACCATTAAATACGATTTCATCAATTTCTTTTTCTTCCATTTCACCAGTTTCTTCATTTTCTACTTCAACTGTTTTTTTCTCAGATATTTGAACTTCTGAATTTTCTATTTTCGACCGTCTTTTAAGAGCAAGCTCATACGCTTCTTTAATAGAATTAGGCATCAAAGTATCTTCCATTTTTTTATCAAGAACACTTTCTGAGTCCATATTAAGAATTTTATACATTTGATTGTTTAGGTAAATAAGTTCGCCGCTAGCATTAGCGATAAGAACATTTTTTTGAATCATGTTCGCCAATATATCAAACTTACGATGCTCAACAGAGATTCTATCAGTACGAAGTTCTTCGAAGTTCTTCATACTCGCAATCATTTTGTTGAGCTCTTTTGCTAACTCTCCAATTTCATCGTCTTGATTATAATAGATTGAGACATCAAAATTACAGTCTTGAAGCTCCCTTACCGCATCATTAATTTTTTTGAATGGAAGCGCGATTTTCCCTGGAATAACAAGGCTTAAAATAATTGTAAAAAGAAAAGTAATAATAAGGACAATTAGCATATAACGTCTTGTCTCCCCTATGATTCCTTTAAGCTGCTTATCACGCTGTTCATTTTGGTAGTACTGAATATCTTGAAACTCTGAAAAAGCCTCTAGTATCTTGTCTGAGAGCTCACCAATCGCTGATAAACTTCCATTGTCTCCTCTATTATTATAAATAGAAACTTTACTCAGTAATGTTTGTAAAGAATCTACATAACCTATCATTTTTGAAATAATCGTTTTAATTTGAACTTCAGTATAAAATGTATCAAGCCTTTGAAGTTGTGAATGAAAACCATCACAAAGAACATTAAGTTTCTTTAAATCTTCCTCTTTAGCTTTTCTAGTTAAAAGCTTTTTCTGCATTTTTAAAATCGATACAGCAGATATTCTGACTTCATCAGTTAATAAACTTATCTGGTTGGTATTTGAGGTTATGTTCTCAATTTGATCATTCAAGGAATTCAGATAATAAAAAACTGTGAACCCAATTAGTAAAACCATAATATTGGCCATACCAAAACTTGAAGCAATTCTTCTTTTTAAAGATAAATTCATTTATATTTCCTAGCTATCTGCAAGTTCTGCAAATAATTGGTTAAAATTCTTTTCCGATCCAACTAATACAACAATATCATCGGCTTCTATTATGTCCATTGGTAGTGGACTATCATTAATCTCAACTCTAAAAGATGATTTACCTTCTTCAGTAATAAAAGGTACTCGTTTTTGAAGGGCTACAATATTTAAAGAGTAGTTTTGTCTAATCTGGCTTTCAACGAGGGTTTTACCTTCAAATTTCTTCCCAAGCTTTAGCTCAACAATAGAATATCCTGCAGCGAAGTTATATCTTTGGAGAACGTGAGGTGCAACAATCTTTGAAGCAACAATCTCCCCCATTTCTTCCTCAACTTTTAAGATTTCAGAAGCACCAATTTCTTTTAGAACATGTTCATGGAGTTTATTTGTTGCTCTCGCAATAATCTTACCGACTCCAAGTTTTCTTAGCATTGCTACTGCAAGAATACTCATCTCGATATTGTCACCAATAGCTACAATCGCGACATCGACATCAGAAATATTTGTAGATCTAATTGATTTTTCATCTGTAACATCAATACAAATTGCATGAGTAACTCTGTCTTTAATTTTATCAACTAATTCGGAATTGTAATCAATAGCGATTACTTCTGCACCCTTTTCAAAAAGTCGGGTTGCTGTTTTCGCACCAAATGTACCAAGCCCAATAACTGTAACAATCATAATTTATCCTATCATTATCCTACCCTCAGGGTATTCAAGATTTCCACGTTCTTGCTTATTTTGTCCAATTGCGAGAGCAAGCGTTAACGGCCCAACTCTTCCAACAAACATTAATATTGCTAATGTAACTTTCCCTGCAACACTTAAATATGGGGTAATCCCTAGAGATAATCCAACTGTTGCAAAGGCACTTATAACTTCAAAGAAAAGAGAGAGGAAATCATGCTCTGGTTCCAATCTCATCATTAGTAATATAAAGAAACTAACCATCATCAAAGAAATGACAATAATGGCAACTGCTTTAACGATTATAACATTCGATACAGTTCGGTCAAAGAACTCAACTTTCTCTCTACCTCGCAAGGTTGCCTTAACCGATTGAAATAAAATTGCAAAAGTTGTAGTTTTAATCCCACCACCAGTTGAACCTGGGCTTGCACCAATAAACATAACCAGACTAAGTAGATAAATAGTATGAGGATGTAAGCTATTAAATGAAATTGTATTAAAACCAGCTGTTCTTGTTGTGATTGATTGGAAGAAAGCCACTTGCAACTTATCCCAAAGCCCATAGGAGTTTAATCCATGCAAGAATTCTCCGAAGAAAATATAGAGTGCGACTAAAACGACCAGTACGATATTAGTAGTTAAAACTATCTTTGAATGGACGCTTAGGTTAATAAGTTTTCCGCCTTTAAACATAACGTATTCAAGTTCTTTTAATACAATAAAGCCAAGTCCCCCCAAGAAAATAAGTGCACTTATAGTACCGTGAATTGCAGGGTTTAATGCGAAGTCTTCAAGAGAGTTATCGAACAAAGCAAATCCGGCATTACAAAAAGCAGAGATACTATGAAAAATTCCATAATATAATGCCTCTCCAAACTCGAACCCCTTTAAATTAAAAGCAATTGTTAAAATAATGGCCCCGATGATTTCAATTACAAGTGTGTACTTAATAATATTTATAATCATCTGGAGTAAATCCTCAAGAGATGAAATATCTAATAAATCCTGCATCATAACTTGATCTCTAACCGCCAATGACTTTCCTAGAAGAATTGTCATTGAAGAATAAAGCGTCATATAACCAAGACCACCAATTTGAATCAAGATAAGAACAATCACTTGTCCCATAAAGCTAAAATTTTCAGATAGCGAAAGTGTTGATAATCCCGTTACACAGGTGGCACTTGTTGCTGTAAAAAAAGCGTCAATAAAATCAATAGTCTTCCCCTCTGCAGCGGAAATTGGAAGTGCAAGTAAGATCGTTCCAACTAATATAATTGCAGAGAATGAGATGATAACAATTTGACCTGGGGCCAATTTAATTTGCTCTAAAAGAGATGTAGCTTTTTCTATTCGCTTAACAGATCCTTTTGTTTGCTCGCCCGTAGTTTCATATAATGAAAGAACGGATGAAAACAAATGAACAGCTGAAAGCCAAAATGCAAACTGTAGATCCCCATAAGTAATGAACATGGGTAGGACACAAATCAAAGAAAATATATACTTTCTGATGAATTCATCATAGTTATTAGATCTAAAGTAGAAAGAGATAACAGAGAGTAGAACAACAAACGGAGATACGTTTGTAAAAAGCTCTAGGGCCATTTCGATTATAATTGGACTCACTAAAGATGACTCTAATTTATTAGCTGTATAAAAAGAATACAGAAATATAAATGAGCCATTTATAAAGAGTTCTAAAATAAATGGAATTTTTTGATATAGTTTATTCATAGTATAAGTATATTTTACGTAATTTTAAGAATTTATCTATCTGAGCAAAATTGACACAAATGAAAGAATTTATAATTGACCATATTGATCCACTAGGCCAGGGCGTTTACAAGGAAAACGATCAAATATACTTTATTCCAAAAACGCTGCCTGGGGAAAAAGGTCAGTTTAAAATAACTAAATCTCAAAGAGGTGTAAACTTTGGCGAGCTTACTTCATTGCAGACAAAAAGCCCACAAAGAATAAGCAGCGAGTGCCCTCACTTCAATGAATGCTCAGGGTGTCAATTTCTACATACAGATTATCAGTCTGAAATTCAGTTTAAATTTTCCTCTTTCAAAAAACTCTTAAAAGTCATTGAAGCCGACCAGGTGGACTCAAAAATTATCACATCAGACAAAAGACTTGGTTATAGAAACAGAATTCAACTGCATTATAATATTAAGGCGAATGTAATTGGCTTTAAGAAGACAAAATCAAATCAAATTCTTCCTGTTCCGAAATGTAGTGTTATGGACGAGAAGGTATCAGAGGCTTATAAAGAATTATTAAAAAACTGGCAATCTACTGCTCGAAAGCAACGTAAAAACAGCGGACATGTTGAAATTTATAATACTGGGACTACGGTTAAAGTTTCATGGAACAAATCTTATGCTGAAGGTGGGTTTTCTCAAGTTAATCAAGGGGTTAACTCTAAATTACAAGAACTAATTAAGGACATATTCTCTCATTCTGGTTCAAATATTTTAGACCTTTTTGGTGGGAAAGGTAACCTCTCAGAAAACCTTCCTTTTGATAGTAGACTCTGTATTGATCTCTATCCTGACAATGAACAAAAAATTGAAATTCCATTTTTTCACTTAGACTTGTTTGATGAAGGATCAATGCAAGAATTTTCAAAAAAATATCCAACGATATCATTTGATAGCTTCATAATTGATCCACCTAGAAGCGGTTTTAAGTATATGAATGACTGGGTAAATAACTATATGCCAGCACATATTTTATATGTTTCGTGCCACCCAGCAACCATGGTCAGAGACTTAAAAAACCTTTCTCAAAATTATAAAATTAAAAAGACCTATATGATTGACCTTTTCCCCTCCACCTATCACTATGAGGCGATGGTTCTACTAGAAAAAGTATAGTTTTACCTTTTCAAATGACCGTCTTTTTCTGTAAAATGAAATAGTAAATGGTGCTTAGAATCAAGACATCACGGAGGAGCTATGAAGCTTTCATTATTTTTAAGTTTATTATTTCTAATTTCTTGTGCGACCAAGCAAGTCAAAATAAGTAAGATAGAGAAAAGAGCTGAAATTTATTACAATCAAGGAACGCAAGAACTTGTTTCCAAGAACTATACTTTAGCGCTTAAGCATTTGATGGAAGCAAATATTTTAAAACCTGATGATTCAAGAATCTTAAACAATCTAGGAATGGCATACTATTTCAAGAAAAAACATAATAGAGCAGTTGGCTATGTAAAACGATCAATCAAAATTGATCCAAAAAACACTAAAGCAAGATTAAACCTCGCAACAATTTACATGGCACTATCAAAATATAATGAAGCTAAAAATCAGTATGATATAGTTCTAGACGACCTAACTTATGAAGGACAATACAGAACATATTATAATATTGGACTTCTATACATGAAGCAGGGAAAAGATACTGAAGCAGTAAATTACTTCAAGCAATCAATCGCTGAAAATTCAAGTTTTTGTGCAAGTCATTTTCTTTTAGGTGAGCTCTATTTTAAAAATAGAAACTTTGAGAAAGCTCTAGCTTCTTTTAAAGCTTCGGGTTATGGAACTTGTTATAATAACCCGAAACCTATTTATCATCAGGCTCTTTCATATATCAAACTAAAACAGTACGATACAGCGAAACTCAAGCTAGAAGAAATCATAGAGAGATTCTCACCTTCTGAGTATGAACAAAAGGCAAGTAAGAAGATTGATAAAATTAACCTATTATCTAAAAGGATAGAAGAAGGCTCAAGTTCTCGCTACTCAAAAAAGCGGAACATATTGACTCCCGACTTTTAATTTTTTATTTTTCCCCTAAAATATTGAAATATGGAACAAAACAACACAATTGGCACCCTTTTAAAAAAATGTAGAGAAGAAAATAATATCTCTATAGAAGATATCGCTCAAAAGACCAAAATTAATATAAATATATTAAAGGCTTTAGAGGAAGATGATCTTCATAACCTACCTAACAAAACTTATGTTAGAGGCTTTGTATCAAACTATGCTAAGACCGTTGGTCTTGATGTTAATGATGCTCGTAACTCTCTTGAAAATACATATAATATTAAATTTGGTCATCTCGTAGATGAAACTTCTCCGCAAAAAACATTGGGTGCATTACAGGCCGATAATCCAGAAGAAGATGAAACTGAAGAGATAAAAGAAACTTTGATCTCTATTGTTCAAGGGTTTCTAAATAAAAAAGTAATCTATGCTTGTGTTGCACTTCTTATTTTATTCGTCATTGGAAAAGGAATTGTTGGATTTTTAAGTCAGCTCACCTCTGAACAACAAAACATTTCTGAAACAAGTACAACTTCTGTGAAATCTAATGATCATATGCTTAAGGATAAAGATGCCAATATCCTTGAGATGGATGCTTCTAAAAAGCTTGCATCTGAAATTATCGCTGAAAAAAAAGAAGAAGAAAAAATTATAGAAGAAAAAAGAGTAGAAGAAAAAGAAGCAGTGGAAAAAGTCGAAGTTAATAAGAAAGAAGTTGTAAAGCTACCTGCTTCAAAACCAGTTGCGAAAGTTGAAGAAAAAACAGTTGAAAAAGAAACTCCTAAAGTTGCTGTTGAAGAAAAAAAAGAAGCTAAACCAGAAGTTAAAGAAGCTCCTAAAAAGGTTAAGCTTATTAATGGAAAATTCCCATTCAAGAACTTCTACCCTGCTCCAACGGAAATGTACTCTATAGTAAAAGATGCGCCCGAGGCCAATAACCCTGCTCTTCTTCCACCAAATATAAAAGCATCACTTTTATCAGATAAGCAAAATGTATATGTTGTTGCAACAGAGCAAGATACTTGGATCAGCTATAAATCTGATGAAAGCAAGATCAAGCGATTTGTTCTAAAAAAAGGCCGTAGAATCCTCATTAAAGGTGATCGTGTCCTTCTTTTTATGGGTAACTTTAATGCAGCTAAAATATTTTTAAATAATGAATTAATTTCAGCCCAAACTAAAACGGGTGTTAAAAGTATGATTTTCCCAGAAGATGCGGCGACAGATTTTGAGCTACCACTATTTCCATCTTATAAGGGAATTCCCTATTCAGCTGAAGACTATAAAGCAAATATGGCAACTCAAGAAGAAACTTCTATCTAGCTCAACCAATCTAAATTTCGGTAAGACTTTGTGGCATAAGCTAGTAAAGCCAGGTTTGGAAGGATTGCACATAAAATAACTGGAACTGTTCCATCCCTTGCTGCACTAACAACTGTAAAGTAAAAGACATAGTATCCAATCAGGAGCAAGATAGCTTTACCGCTGGAATTCTTACTTCTTCCTCGGTTTCCAGTAATCCCAAGAGTAAAACCTAAGAATGTAAAAATCATTACAAGAATGGGGGTATTTATTCTGTTCCAATACTCATATTTAGCGTTAAAATAATCTTTTTTGTCAAAGCCGGCCTTCTTAGCGTTGGCAAGTCCGCCATCAATAAATTCTTCAAGCTCAGCTCGATTCATCATTATCTCTTTCATCGAGGTTTGATAAGAGAATCGTTTTTCTGAAATTGGTAATATATATTCATCAAAAAGAATTTTTTCAACGTCAGGACTTTCAATACTTTTATTGACTATATTTCCATTTTTGAGAAGAAGCTTAAACGACTCTATTCCCGTTTTAACATCTTTCTTATGTAAAATTTTTCCTTTCTTTGCAACGATAACTTTTTCAATATTATTTTGATCATCATAGATATGAAGGAAAACATTGGATAAGTCTTTTGTAACATCATCTACCTGACTTGGAAAAATGGTTACATTATTAAGATTTGTAAAAAATTGCCCAGACTTTAATCCCTGAATTAAGCTTGTTGAACTTATAATTTTAATTTTTTTTCTAACCTGGCCATGAGCATTTGGAACAAGTTCTTGGTTTAAAAAAAAGACACAAATCGAAACAACAATGGCCACAACCATAAATGGTAATAAAATATTAATTTTCTGAAGACCCGCGGCTCTTAAGGCAACATATTCTGAATCTCCTGACATCCTAGAGAGGCTAAATATTGTCGAGAAAAAAATTGATATTGGGATCGCCATAGGGATTAATGTCGTCATGACATTCCCCATCATTCCTAAAATAAACCAAAATGAGATTTCATCTGAAGAAACAAGGGTCATTATGCGAAATAGCTCGAATGTCATCAAAAATGACACAAAGAACACCGTACTTACTAAGAATGGAACGATGAAATTTGATGCAATATAGCTTGAATACAGTTTTGGCATAACGTTAGATTACTAGAGACATGATACTTAGACAATAAATTCTATCTTTGATAAGGTGACTGGAACAAATGAACTTATTTCAACCGATTTTATTTAAGGAGATATATATGAAAATTCATTTTGATTTTGAAACTAAGCATTATGACAATGCAGATGTAAAAGTAGTAGCAGCATTCACCAAGGCCGACAAAGTTCAGCAAACTTGGAGTGAAAAAGACCTTTTTAAGGAATTTTTAAATATTAAAGCCGCTCAAAACTTTACTGCAGCTGTGGGTACAAACTTTACCTTTACTGCATCTAGCGGAGCAACAGTAGTTGTTATCGGTATGGGTGAAAAAACAAAGGCTAAAGCAGAAGGAATCAGAAGAGCAACTGCCCTTGGTTTCCAAGCTATTGCTGGTAAAAAGTATAATACCGTAGCATTTGATGCAGCTTCATTTAATGCTGTTAATAAAATGTTAGATACTGTTTCTCTTATGAATGAGTCTCTACAACTAACGGCTTACTCATTTGATAAGTATTTAAGCAAGAAAACTGAACACTCATTCAAACAAGTTTGTGTATTTGTTAATGATAAAAAAATTAAAAGATCGCTAGATAAAGCAATTACTACGTCTGATAATATTGCAAGTTCTGTAAACTACACAAGAGACCTTGTTAATGATGTACCAAATGTTCTTCAATCAGAGGAGTATTCAGACAGAGTTGAGAAAGATGTTAAATCAACACTTAAAGGAAAAGGCGTAACTGTTAAGATTCTTGGAATGAAAGAACTTAAAAAAGAAAATATGAATTTATTTCTTTCAGTTAATGCTGGTTCAGCTTATGACCCAAGACTTGTTCACTTAACTTACACTCCTAAGAAAGCAACTAAGAACACAAAACATGTTGCTCTTGTTGGTAAAGGTTTAACTTTTGATACAGGTGGATATTCATTAAAGCCAGGTGGCTCAATGATGGGAATGAAATTTGACATGGGTGGATCTGCAACTGTTTATGGTGCATTTAGAGCAGCTGTTCTAAACGACGCTCCTTACAAAATCACTTGTATCCTAGGAATGACTGACAATGCTGTAAACGAAAGTGCTACAGTTCCTGATTCAGTTGTTAAAGCTAGAAACGGTATGACTGTTGAAATCTTAAACACTGATGCAGAAGGAAGATTAGTTCTTGCAGATTGTTTAGACTATGCATGTGATCAAAAACCAGACTTCATCATTGATGCTGCAACTTTAACAGGTGCTTGTTTAGTAGCTCTTGGTAAAGAAGTTTGTGCCATTCTTGGTAATGATGATAAATTTGCTAAGAAAGTTTTATCTTCAGCAAAATCAAGTGATGAGTATATGTGGCAAATGCCTATTATTCCTGAGTGGAGAGAAGATATGAAATCTAAAATTGCTGATTTAAAAAATATCGGTAGTTCACGTTTCGCTGGTACTGCAACTGCAGCTGCTTTCCTTCAAAACTTCATTAAAGATGATATTAGTTGGGCCCACTTAGATATTGCAGGTGTTTGTGATTCTCAAAGTCACCTACCTTATTGTCCAGCAACTGGTGGATCTGGTCTTATCGTAAGAACACTTCATCACCTAATGACAGAAAAATAAGTTGAAACAAAAATCGTTTAAAATAGTTTTATTAGCGCCTGAAATTCCCGGAAATACCGGGAGTATCGGGCGTACATGTGTTGCCTTAGGGTTGGATTTAATTTTAATCAAACCCTATGGTTTCGACCTATCAGAAAAAGCTGTTAGACGAGCAGGATTAGACTATTGGAAGCATGTTAATATTAAAGAGTATGAAAACTTTGATGAGTTTCTACAAAAAGAAGCTCCATCTCCCGATCAACTCTTGTTTTTTGAAAATAACGTTGATCAAAATTTTTATGACGCTCCCTACTCAGAAAATTGTTATTTAATTTTTGGCTCTGAAACAAAGGGGCTACCTAAAGATTTTTACCAAACATACAAAGATAGAATGTTCCACCTTCCAATGTTTAGTGACCAAATACGTTCTCTAAATTTATCAAATACTGCAACAACCGTTGCTTTCGAATGTCTGCGTTGTTTGAATTAATCTACCCGAACTAAGCTATTCGTAAGACTCATTATCAATTGAAAGAATATCTTCATTTATGGCCTCTTCAATTTGAAGTCGCTCAAATGATAATGTAATTGAGGTTTCTCTTAGGCGTTCCTCTTCTGAAATGATATGTGCTTGTCGCATTTTGACTAAGATGTTTGCAACCTGCTCCATTCCAAAATCAGTAAGTTTCTTATCTCGATATGATTGAGCGTACTTAACCGGACTGGGAAGTAACATTGCTAAAAAAGCTCCTTCCTTTGCAGTTAAATTTCGAGGATGCTTGTAAAAATATTTATAACTAGCGTTTTTAATACCATATGTATTTTTTCCAAGCTCAATCAAATTTAAGTAGTACTCTAAAATCCTTTCCTTACTCATTTTTTTTTCAATAGCTAGAGCAAGAAGCATTTCTTGAGCTTTTCTAAAAAGTGATCTCTCATTTGATAACAGAGAGTTTTTAACCACTTGCTGGGTGATTGTACTCGCCCCTCTTACTAAGCGTTTTTCCTTCCAACTTTCCTCTAAAACAATTCTTAATTGATTAAGATCAAGACCGTTATGCTCAAAGAATGCCCAATCTTCGCTAATATAAATAGCGCCTTTTGCAACTTTTGAGATCTTATTTATCTCGACCCAAGATTTTGGTTTTTCACTGACTAATTCATATGATTTTTTTTCTAAACTCCAAACTGGGTAGTGACTTAAAAGATTTGCCACTCTACCTTCTATGTAAAAGTACATTCCAATACCCGACAAAAAAAGTGTGATGACAAAGATAATAGGCAAAATGATAAATACTTTAAATTTCAATTAAAAGTCCGATAAGTCTATAAGTTAGTAAAACTAAAGTACTACCAATCAACCAAGTTTTAAAGGTGAAAGTATGGCCAAAAAGAGAACATTTTTTCGTTTTATAAGGGTTAATATTCAACATTATCCTCATATTACTATGATTGCGATAATGGTAGTAACTGCACTGTCAGTCACGTCCTTTAGCCTGCTAAACTCTCCCTCAAAAGGAAAAATAAACTATAAAACATTTAGTATCTGGCAAACTCACAACGCAATAGAATCAAAAAGGCTCCCGGCTAACAAACCCAAATAAAAAAGGGCCGCTATAAAAGCGACCCTCGTATTGAACATAAAGTCCGATTCTAACATCCTATCAGAATTTTTTAATTAGAACTTGTAAGTCATAGAAACTCTAGACATAAGAGCATCTGTTCTTAAAGTACCATTTGAAGTTGATTCAGTAACAGTCGTATTGTTATCTGTATTACCAATCATACCATCAATTGTAAGGTCACCAAAAAGTAGTGAAGCACCAGCAGCTACAACTGTAGTATCTGCTCTTGTTTTCTTATCACCATTGTCTACTTCAGTTGTACCAATGATTTCATTAGTTACTGACCCTCTAAGAGTTAACCATTCTTTTGCAGATACTTCTAAAGCGATTGAAACTGGTAAGTAAGTTTCTTTGTTATCACCTGTAGCAGAGATATCATTTGTAGAGTTATCCATTTTATACCAAGCAGAAGTCCAAACATTAGCTTTATCATTTAATTTATAAGCTTTTGCTGCACCAATTCTAGTAAAGTTAGCAGTATATTCATCACCACCAGCATTTTCTACAGTAATTGTTCTAACTTCTAACATGTAATCAATATCATTTTTGTTATAAGTTACACCTAATTGGTAAGAACCTTTTCCTTCAAATTCTGCTGCACCATTTTCAGCTTTATTAGTTAAACCAATAGCTAGAAATGATTCGATATCACCTGAGTTGATACCAATAGTTGCTCTAGTTGCATCAGACTTAACATCAGTCGCTTCATTTTCAAATGAGTGGTAAGTTAATTTTACACCCCACTGAACACCAGCGTCTCCAGCAACGTAAAAAGATGTGTTGTTTTGCTCAGCCATTGTTCCTGTAATTGCTCTTAGACCATTAGCAGTATTTGACTCATCACCAAAGTAAAGTCCGTAAATCATATTTCCAGATGCTTTAAACATTCCACCTTCAGCTTTAGGTGTTGCTGCTGCATCTTGATTGTTTGAAGTATCACCCCATTCAAGAGTAACAAAGTCTTTGTGCATGTTTAAAAGTGCTGGATTCATTGTTACGTTTCTAGCATCATCTAAGAAAAAAGAGCCAAAAGTATCTTGACCTAGTGCTTGTAATCTTGCCTTAGAAGCTAATGCTCCCGTAGAAAGTACTGCTAAACCTATAGCAATTGCGATTTGTTTTTTCATTTACATTCTCCTTGTAAATCCTTCTGTATTAATAAAAAGGCTACCGTTTTTCACTTCCGCTAACCGGTAAAAATTTCCTATTACTAAAATTAGAGAGTTTATTGAGAGTTTTGTCAAACGAATGAATTCATTTTTTTTATAAAAACCGGTACTAGAATTAACTACGAACGTTTTATCACCAGATTGTGGATAACTAATATCAACCGAGAAGACTACCTACCCTAACCATCCACAGCTATTGCCCCTATACTAAGAAACGTTGATCTATTCATGTCGTTTTTTTGACTCTTTTTTTATTTTTTATTTTATTTTTGTTTGTAATGAGAAATTGATAATTGTTAAAAAAAATAAATAAATTGGCTTAATTATTTAAATTTTTGTTTGCTTTTAAAGAAAAATAGTTAAACTTAAGAAATAAATAAGTATTTAACTTTTTAAGTTAATAGATTAACTTTAATAAAACACAAAGTTTAACAAACAAAGGATGTGGAAATGAAAAAATTACTAGTAGCTGTTTTAGCTCTTACAACAATGTCAGCTTTTGCTGGTACAGACAACATGGTTAGATTCACTAACATTGACAACGATGCCAACACAAGATCTTTTGATGTTTCAATGTCTTCTGACGATGCTGACAACAAAACAACATCTCAAAACATTGCACTTAACTACGCAAGAGCTTTTGGTCAATGGCAAGTTGGTGCTACTTACAGAACTAACTCTGGTGAGACTGGAACTGTAAAAAGTGCTGGGACTACAATTGGTCTTTCTGGTTACTGGAATGCTGAATCAGATCTTGGTAACACTTGTTACGTTGGTCTTCATTACAACATGCATGCTGCTTCTGATGGGTCTTACTCATTTAATGGTGGAGATGATGCAATCGGTGAAGATGATACTGCAACAACTATTGCTTTAGAGTACGGTCACAGATGGAACGTTGGTTCTGCATGGGGAATGAACCTAACTTATGCTCCAAGCGTAACTTACAACATGACTTCATACTCATGGGATGCTTCAGCTAATGACGATGCTAAAGGAAAGTCTTATACTTCTCTTGGTTGGAACTGGTTAAAATTTGACGTATTATTCTAATTAAAACTTTTTAATAAGAAATAAAATTGGGTCGCTCTTAAAAAGCGACCCTTTTTTTTTGCCTTTTTTAAATATCAAACTTTCGATTAATCTCTACTTTTATATTTGTTAACCTTTTAGTGAAAAAAATATCGACATCAGCATTGCAATAAAAAGGTTCATCCTTATCGGGAAACTCATTGTTATTAATGTCAACAAATACTGCTAGTGTGTAATAACCACTATCGGTTACAATAGCGTCTTCTACTCCACCTTGTTTTTTGAAACTCTTAGCATAGGCAGTGCAACCATCTTCATCGCATATAAGCTTTTCTCTGGCCTGACCTATTACAGGACTCGTTACCTCGATAGAGTTACATTCATCTGTTGTATAAAGTGCAATTACTTCAAAGCTAGAATTACTATTTAAACAGTGTGTACTTTCACTACACTTAATTTCAATGTTTCTAAGGTTAGTTTGTATTACAGATTTCTCACTATCTGTTGAAGGTGGCGTTACTAAACAGCTCACAAATAGAAAGGCGATAATAAAACAATAGAGAATTTTACGGGCCATAAGTCCTCCGAATGGAGTGTGCTTGTGATTTTTTATTTAACTTTCATCTTCTTACATTAGAAAAAAAATAATGACATGCCAAAGATGAATAACCTAGAATTTAAGTACAGCTTTAGTTAACCAAGGAAGGTGCTTCTGGGCAGGGATGCCTACCTTTTTCTCAGTCAATCTTCGTGATAGATAGACAAATCTTTTATCTATAAACTTTCATTAAGTATAGCATAGATGCCTCTTGAGAAGTACTGAAACTTCTCTGAAAGCTCATGATTAATGGCCGTTCCATGCCCCAAAAATCTGACATTTTGATTTTGAAGGTTTGTGAACTGTGTATCATTTATGCCAGAAATCCTATATTCATCGTTAAATCGGATACTTTGATCAACCTGTGCTTTACCAAGTTCAGGAAGAACTCTTTCGATAACTCTTTTCATTAATTTGATTTTTTTAGCTAAATCTTCCTCTTGTAAATCATCATCACCAATAAAGGTAAGGGCCTTAAACTCTTGAGTATTAGTGCTCTCATCAAAGCACTCAAAATCAAGTATAAAGCTTCCCCATTCATGAGTCATACTTTGAGGAAGGATAATCGTTCCAGGGTCCTTAGAGATCTCTCTATCGCATTTAAAGTGAACTGAGATTGCTTGATCATTACTGATCCCTGCAGCAAAACTATAAACATCATCATTTAATTCTTTTTTATTTGAAACAAAGTTTAAAAACTTCTTTGGTGACTCACAAAAAAATAATTTTTCGCAGCCAAAGCTTTCAAATTCACCAGTTTGAATTTTAAAGTTAATTTTTTCAACTAAGTCTGTTGGTTCAGATATTTCAATATCTGATATAATTTTATGAAGTTGGTGGTCTTTTAATATTTCATCGAGGTCTTCAAACTCACTTTCTTCAAACATAGCTTGAAGCTGAACATGATAAGGAGATTCAGTAAAAAATAGCTCTCCTTCCTTTAATTCGTGTGGTTTTGCTCTTCCGCCAAATTTATGAAATTTTGTATCTTTGTAAAATAGGACTTCTTCACTTGTTTTAAAAACTTCAAATCTCGGATTAAGCGTCATGAATGCATTGGCCACTTCTTCAGATCTAATTGAACTAAGTGTGCAGCTCCATTCATTTAACAAGTCTTCCTTGAAAAAAGGATTTCTCGTTATGAGTTTTACTTCTCCAGGATATTTTTTATGAAGTCTTAGAAACGTCAAAATACCAAAAGTATTCTCTCCATAAACAATATATTTTACGAAACTCGATTTCTTGAGAGTACTCTCTTCATCAATAACTTTTTTTAATGCTCTAAGTCCAAAACCAGACATCTTTGCTCCTGTATATGTGTGTAGAAAATCATACAACAAAGACATCGATTATATAAGGCTTTAGGTAAAAAAAAAGGCGCAAAAAATGCGCCTCGTCGTTATCTAAATGACTGATAATCTACTTAATAGCTAGTTTATCACCAGGTAAAATCATTCTCTTTTTAACCAGCTTATAATTAGTTCTTATAATAGTATTTATACTTACTCCTGTTTTACGAGCTATATTCCAAAGAGTATCCCCTCTCTTAACAGTATAAAACTGTGATGGATTAGAGATCTTTTTTCCAGATCTATTTCCACGTTTTATCCACTTCTGATAGGCCCTACGTCTAAGAACACTCTTTCTTGGTTTCTCATAAAGATCAGCGTATAAACCTTGTTTTTTCTGATCATACTCTCCATGAAAAGGAAGAAGTACTGTCGTTTTTGGATATAGTTTCTTTTTACCCGGAAGATTATTTAATCCCGTTAAAACTTTTAAAGGTACTTTAAACTTTCTTGCAACGTTGTGTAAGCTTGCATAGCCTCTCAATTGGTAACGCTTATAATCCGTCGCCAATACATTCACATCATTTTTCTTTGATTCCCATACAGATTTCTTTCCAACTGGCACTCTTAAAACATACTCTTCCCCCATTGGAGGTGTTTGCCATCTTAATATCTCAGGATTGTATTTTTTTACGGTTTTAAAGTCTTCTTCAATAACTTCCCCCACTTTATAGAGGTCTGTGTTAGCTGGAACTTTAATCTCTTCGAAATCGAGTGCTCTTTCAAATTGAACATCATTGAACCCAAACTTACTTAAATTTTTTCCAATTATTGCAAGGGCCATAATTTTAGGAACGTAGTTTTTGGTTTCGGCTTTAAGGTATCTTCCCTTTCTAATCTTCCAAAAATTCTTTGTTTTATATCTTCTAATTGCTCGACCAATCTTTCCTTCACCAGCATTATATCCGGCCATTCCTAATTCCCATGATCCAAATTTATTATTTAAGAATCTTAGGTATTCCGATGCCGCGACAGTAGCTTTAAGTGGATCTCTTCTCTCATCCAAGTAAAAACCTACTTCTAAACCATAGTTCTTCCCGGTGTAAGGCATAAATTGCCAAGGTCCAACCGCTTTCGCCCAAGATCTAGCAGCATTTTGAAAACCACTTTCTGCCATCGATAGGTAAATAAGGTCTCGAGGTAAGCCCTGATCATTAAGAATTTTTGAAAGTACAGGAGCATATCTTCCCGCTCTTTCAGCATATCGCTGAAAATGTTTTCGACCACGACCTGTAAAATAATCTACCCACATTTTAGTCGACTTATTATAGACTACAGGAATATCAAAGTAATAGTTGGTTAAGTTTAAGTGCTCAGCACCGTAGAGAAAAAATATTTTCTTTCCAGATTTTTTTAATTCCTGATCACCTATTGACCCAAGAATACAGTCATTACACACTGGAAGATTTTCATCAACAAGATGAGTTTGGATTCTATCTGCTTCTGGTACTGCTTCTGTCGATGAAATTTCAGATGTTGTCGTAGTTGGAGTTGTGTTTGTTGCACAGGATGTGAGCCCAATCAAAGCCCCCAAGATAAAAAATTTCTTCACATTCAACACGATAAACTCTCCTTGGCCCCGTTGGCCATTACGTAAGGGATCCATTCTAGACCCCACTCTATTTTCTGATATTTCTATACAAAAGTCATCCCGGTATTGCTTACTTGGGAATTCTAAATTCGTACTTAATCACTCATTGTAGAACATTCTACCTAAATGTAAAATCAAACACTTGAAGTTATACTAATGATATAATTTGTAAGTGTAAACTCGCTTTATGAGAGAATAAATTACTTAGACAAGGGCTTGATTTGCCAAAGATATTAAGGTCAATAATTTTTATTTCTATTTTTCTAGTATTAAACACAGCTTTTTCAAAAGTTGAGCCGCCTAATTACGACTTTTCTCTAAATAAATTCGACGAATTTATGCCCGGTAAAAAGTTAGTGGATATTCAAAAGAATTATAAAAATAAAGAAGTCGTTTTTAAGAATGACCAGTACATGACTTACAAGTTTTATATCGCCCATATTAGATACAAATTTTCTATTCTTGTTCAGTTTAATAATGGAATTGTTACAGATTTTCATGCAAGACTTCCACAATATTTTCTCCACGATACTTTTCATCAATCTTTGATAAATAGATTAGGTCCTCAAGACATTTATAAAAAGAAAGAGGAACAAGCGATGTATGTTTGGAAGAATAAGAATAATCTAAGACACTATTATTCAGGGGCCTGTACAATTACCTGCTTCCCAATTTATTATGCTGTTAAACAATTATCCAATAAAGACACAGATGAATTTAAATCTATCCTGGAAAGACTAGAAGCTAAGTCTCAGTAGTTTCTAATCTTGGCTTAAAGTTATCTTCTGGATAAATAAAGCCTGAAGCATCTCGTGACAATTCATAGATTGTTTCTTTGACGTTAAACTCAAATCCACTATATGAAAGATGCGTTGTATTCATTGAAAGAAAACTAAGAAGTTCTTCCGGTTTCATTTTTTTCATGGAGTTATTTAAAGTTGAATCGAGTCTTAAAATTTGTAACTCAGATGTAATTTTTTTTCGACCATCGAAAGTCAAAAGAGCATTATTTTTCAGATCAACAAAGATTGCTTCACAGCTTGATTTCTTCTGACTCATAACTACAAAGCCCTCATCAATAGGAACCCCCCAAAAACCAACAATACCTCTCGATGCTAGGGCAAAGCTTAAAAAACGTGTAAGGATGACTCTTAGGGCCCCCTCATCACTTGTACTTTTCAACCCAAGTTCCCATAGATAATTACCTTCTCCAAGGATCATCATTCCAGTATTTTTATATCGATAAACATCATAGGTACCCATTTGAGATAAACTCTCAGGTCCATATTTATCAAAACCATAATCAGCTCTATCTATCTGTCTTGCAACTCTAGGAGATGCCTTTACGATATTTAAAACTTTTGTATGGTATCTATTAAAACTTTGGTCTTTAATACTACTTCTTTCAACTTTATTGAAGCCCATAACATCCAAAGTTTCAGTTAACTGATTCTCAAAATCGAAGTCCTCAAATCTAAGATAGATTTCATAACCAAGGTCTTTTTGATACTGATAATAACTGTAATTACTTTCTGACATAATTCATCCTAATAAAGTTGCATTAAAAACTTTAAACTCTATTATTTATCGACGTTTTCTGGAGATTGCTTTAGAGTTAAACATAACTAAAGGACCATATTTAATGAAACTTCATAACTTAATATTCAGCCTTAGCGCTTTTACTTGCCTATTAAACCCAAGTACTGTTTTGTCCCTCGAGAATACACGGGGTTTTATAGAGTACCAGAGCAAAACTCTCTCCAATACAGATGGTGCTGAAAGACTTGGTTCCGATTGGTCCAGTGAAACACTTCAACAAATTTATGGTCAAGCTGGCTTTGATTTTACAGTTTTAGAAAATAAAATACAATTTGAAACGTTTTTCAGACAAACAAAGTCAGCTCTCTTAGAGGAAACTGATGGAGTTTTAACAAATCAATTTTTCCCACAACAAATAGTTGCTAGGGATGTTTTTAAAATGCAGCATACAAAAACAAATAATGACTTAAAGAATGATATCATTGTTCACAGAATGACTTATAGTTGGGGTGACGATGAAGTTGCATTCACTGCAGGTCGGATGTTTATCCAATATGGTGAGGGACATACTATCAACCCCATAAATCCATTTAACCATAGTGCTAATCAGAGCAATGTTTACGGAATTAGCCAAGCTAACGATGGTGTTCGAATTATCCTAAAAAAAGACACTAACCTTAAACTTCACCTCTATTTCTTAGGAGATAAATCTTTTACAGATTACGATGAAGAGATCACGAGGACTGTATTCCTTCGAGGAGATTGGAAAAAATCCAATCAAACTCATATTAATTATACCCTTGGGGAAGATCAAAAAAGACATAAATATGGAGTGGAAATAAAACATTCCTTTGGAAAAGGAATAGGATTTCTTCAACTCGTCAGATTTTCCCAACAAATAGATAAGCAAGAGGCAAACTCTGAAGGACTTTTTCACTCACTTGCTGGTTACGAACTTGATTTAACTCCTATCTGGACAATAAGACTAGAGTTAGGAAAGTTCCAAAAAGACAAAATTAACCCAATTGCCGGGCAAACAAATTATCTTCCCTTTGAGTCATTTATTGCATTGAACAATTTATTTAGATTGAATGATAAAATCACAACAGAACTAAATCTAGTCAACGATACTTCATCTAAAGCCCTATTTTACAAACTTTCAAACAGTTACAGCTTAAATAATTATAGTGAAGTCAGGGTATTCGCAAGCGGTCTTAGTAGTGAGCCAAATGATGATTCGGACTACATCTCCCAGAACTTCATTCCAGCGGAATTAGGCCTTGCTCTAAGGTCGAAATTTTAAAAATTCCCCCAAAAGTACATTGACAGATGGGGCCCCAGGCCATAAAAGATAGAGTTCATAATTATGATCTAGAATCTAGGGTATCAAGAAGGTTGAAATAATCCTCTCCTAGCTAGGCAATTTAAGGAGATAAAATGTACGGTGTAGTAGAAATCCAAGGTCATCAATACAAAGTTTCAGAAGGTGATGTTGTAGACGTTCAAAAATTAGATGCAGAAGTTGGTTCAACAGTAGAACTAGATAAAGTACTTTTCATTGGTGGAGATGCTCCAAAAGTGGGAATGCCTCTTGTAGCTGGTGCTAAAATTACTGCTGAAGTAGTAAGACAAGCTCGTTCAAGAAAAATTATTATCATGAAAAGAAGTCCAGGTAAGTACAGAACTAAAAATGGACATAGACAACATTACACAGCTTTAAAAATTACAGCTATTAAAGCATAATTTAAAAAAGTTTAATTTATAAAAAAGAAAAAAGTTTAGGAGAAATATAATGGCTCATAAGAAATCAGGTGGTAGTACTAGTAACGGTCGTGATTCTAACCCAAAAATGAGAGGTGTTAAGAAATTCGGCGGAGAAGCAGTAATAATTGGAAACATCATTGTTCGTCAAAAAGGAACAAAATTTCACGCAGGTGAAGGTGTAAAAATGGGTAAAGACTTTACTCTTTTCGCTGTAGCTGACGGGAAAGTTAAATTTGGTCACTTCAACAAGAAAATGAAAACTGTTTCTGTTGTAACTGCATAATTTAAATTTTTAAATTTAATTATATAAAAGGAGTTCTTAGGAGCTCCTTTTTTATGTCCGAATCCTATATAAATTACCAATTTTTTCATTCAAACCTTGCCAGTAGCCTAACCTTAAGATAACTCTAACCGTTAAATTTAATTGAGATCTATATGAAGTTTATTGATGAAGTAAAAATTCAAGTACAATCAGGTAATGGCGGAGACGGCCGTGTCGGATTTAGACGTGAAAAGCACGTTCCCTTTGGTGGACCTGCCGGTGGTACTGGTGGTACAGGTGGAAACGTTTATATACAAGGTGATGAGGGTGTAAACACCCTTGTTAACTTTCGTGGTAGAAAAGTTTACCCAGCAGAGCATGGTGTGAATGGTGGCGTTTCTCAAATGGATGGTAGTGATGGTGAAGACCTAATCTTACTTGTTCCAGTTGGAACTCTTGTATTCGAAGCTGAAACTAATAAATTACTTAAAGACATAGTAGAGCACGGACAAAAAGAATTACTTGTTGAAGGTGGACGTGGTGGACTTGGAAATATGCACTTCAAGACCTCAACAAATCAAGCTCCTAGAATGGCCCAAAAGGGTGATGAAGGTAAAGAGTTAGACCTAAGATTAGAGCTTAAATTAATTGCAGATATAGCACTTGTTGGATTACCAAATGCTGGTAAATCAACTCTAATTTCTGCTATTTCAGCAGCAAGACCAAAAATAGCAGACTATCCATTTACAACATTAGAACCCAACTTAGGTGTTGTTAGCGTTGGTGAAGACTCGCTTGTTGTTGCTGACATACCAGGACTAATTGAAGATGCAGCTGATGGTAAGGGTTTAGGAATTCAATTCCTAAAGCATATCGAGAGAACAACTGCTCTTGTTCATATGGTTGATTGTTCTATGCTTTTAGAGCCATACGAAGCTATTGAGATGTACGCAACAGTTAGAGCTGAGCTACTTAAATTTAAAGAAGCCGTAGCTCATAAACCTGAAATTGTTTGTTTAACAAAAATAGATGCAATGACGGATGAAGAAGTAAATAAATTCCAAAAAGAAATGGAAAAACATACAGATAAAAAAGTCTTACCAATATCAAGTGTCTCTGGATTAAATATTGATCTATTAAAAACACTTATGCTTAAGACTAAACAAAAACATAATGAGGAAGAGACAAATGAGTAATCCATTTATCGAAAAAGAAATTAGTAAAATAATGTCAGAGAAAAAATCACCAGAGAACATGGCCCTAGCAAGTGCTTGGATTGTGGCTCACTTTAAAGGTGTTAATATTAAGATTTTTGATGTTAAAGAGACTAGTTCATTATGTGACTACAACCTTATTGCTTCTGCAGAAAATACGACGCAAGCAAGAGCAATGGTAGATGAAATTGTTTCTAATGCAAAAAATCATGGTGTAAATATCATTTCTCTAGAAGGAATGGGAGATGCAGAATGGGTTCTTCTAGACCTAGGTGATGTCATCCTACATATTTTTCAAGAAATTAGCCGTGATGCTTACGACCTAGATAGCCTTTGGGGAGAGCATGACCAATTAGAAATTCCACAGGAATACTACTTTGGACAAGCTGAAGAAATTAAAACTCCTGAAGATCCAACTTCTAATTACTTCTAATGCAAAGTCACCTCATTGTTGTTGGTAAGTTAAAAGACAAGAACCTTGAAGCAATAGAAAGTAACTATCTAAAAAGAATCAACAATCCAAAACTTCTTATCCATGAAGTTAAGGCCAGAGCTGAGAATAAAAATCTCGAAGCCGACGTTATATTAAAAAAAGCAAACTCTCTTACCTCGAATCCCTATATTGTAACTCTAACTGAGTTTGGAAAAGAATATGAGAGTCCTGACTTTTCAAAATGGTATTATCAAAATATTGAAAATCAAAAAGAAATTATTTTTGTCATCTGTGGAGCAGAAGGCCCTGGAGAAGAGCTTCTCAATCAAACTAAGCAAAAACTATCACTGAGTAAAATGACTCTTCCACATAAGCTTGCCCGTGTATTTTTTGTAGAGCAACTCTACCGAGCTCAAACAATTTTTGAAGGCCACCCATATCATAACTAAGTAAACCTAAGAGAATTAGCGGCTAAAGTACTTCGTGGGCCTCTCAGCGGCATCAAAGTTAATTTCAGTCAGTCCTTTCACTTTTGTATCGTGATCTATAAATGGACCTTTTTCACAATTTTGACTCTGTGTATATGAAACTTCTCCGTCACAGATATAATACATTTCCATGAACTCTGATATTTTAACTCCACTCACTTTGCTCATTTTTCCATTTGGATGAAAACTAATCGTTGGAGTCTCACTTATAGCTCCATCAAAGTATGCCTGGTAAAAAGGCAACCTTAACGCTACTTTTGATGTCGTCGCTTTTTCCGGGAGCACAAGTCTTGTAAGGGTAGAGTTTTCAAAACAAACCTGTTTAAATTTTATATTTTTTAGATATCGCTGAGAGCGATTAAAAACAGTGAAAGCTTCTTTTATGCTCATATTCACTTTAAAATTTGGGGCACAAACTTCATTTTGATTAAAAGTAAAAAGATGATTTTGAAGATCAATTTTAATTTCTTGATCTTTAACGGCTTCACTTCTATTTATGATAATATATTCTCTTAACTCAGTTTCTTTAAGTTCTTGAAGGTATTCTGAAAATGTATATTCTTCAAACTCCTTTGAAGCAATAAGACCATTCATGTACCTAGTCGCTGTTGAAGTTATTGCACCATTCTCAATCATTATTCGATACCAGGCTTCATGTAAAATAGTCATTGCCTGATCTTCCAAAGTTAACAAATCCCAAAGTGTTTTATTAAAATGATACCTTAGATCTAACCTAAACTGAGGTTGAATTTGAATTACCATTTGCAATGGCTCCGGATCACAGTCAGCTGGAGTAGAAATATGTTCTGAATCATTTATTCTTGTATTAACATCGCTCCCAAGATAAACATTTTTACCCCGTGAACCTGGATACATCTTAAACTTCTCAAAGTCATTGACCATCTCCATTGCATAATCATAAAGAATCGAAGCCGTATGAATATCTACTCGCTCTAATCTCTTAACCGCAACATTAACCATTGAGCGCCATGTTTGTTTCTCAATATTTTTATTTGATAAATCAAGAGTTAATCCTCGCTTGACCCTTGCTTCATAGGAATCAAGTAGCATGGCCTTGATCTCTCTTTCTTGGCAGACAATTGCATCACCACCATTTCCGGCACCACCGCTTCTAAACTCTTTACGAGTATCTCTTAAAGACCTCTCTAATTTTTGTCTATTGAGTAACTCTTCTTTTACTTTTATTGAATTCGCAGGAGTTATCTGATTAAGTTCTTCAACGGAAATATTAATACTAGAGCTAGACTTAGAATTCACATCCACGCTATTAAACTCCACAGGTGCTGACATTGCAGACTGAAAACCCAATAAACTGATTGTTGTTAAAACCAAATATCTCATATCTAACTTCCTTTAAATTTTTGTATTCATAGCACATAACAGTGACGCGCAACACAAATAACGTATAATTTACATAGAGATAGCCTGGTTTCAAATTAGATCATGGCCGGTCTCAAGTTTAAAGCCGTAATTCCGATGAGATAGCATGATAAATATCTATGACTATGTGGAACCATCACAATTCCTTAAAGATCATTTAACCCATAAGAAGAAGCTTAACTCTGCTTTTTCCCTTAGATCTTGGGCGAAACTATTAGGTATGAAATCCCATGGCCCTCTACATGCCATTTTGAATCAGCAACGAGGTATACCAAAAAAGCTGGTACCAGCACTTATTCAGTCCTTAAAATTAAATACAAAAGATGCAAAGTACTTCGAAGCCTTAGTTGATTTGCAAAGAAGTAAAACTATTAAAGAAAAAGACTTTTATAGGGAGCGCTTAGAGAATCTCTCCCCAACTCCTTTAAGAGAAGTAAACGATCTTGAAGCATATAAGTACATTACTGATCCCGTTCAAATTGTATTAGCTGAAATGACACAGCTTAAGAACTTTAAAAATAATCCTGCTTGGATTAAAAAACATTTTCGCCTTAATCTAAACCTTAGGGATATTGAAATAATAATTGAAAGATTATTAAAACTTGGAGTTGTAGAAGAACACGGAAATAAATTACTAAAGCGAGTTGAACATATATACACAAAGTTTGATGTACTGAGTGACACCATCCAAAATTATCACAAAATTTGCTCCCAGATGGCCATTGATGAAATTAGTAGGCAAGACCTCCTAGAAAGAGAGTTTAATGCCATTGCTTTTAATATTAAAAAGAAAGACCTTCCTAAGATGAAAGAAGCCATGAGGGATTTTATAAATCAACTGGTAGAAGAGTTCGAAGCACCTTCCCACAAAGGTGATGAGACCTATCAATTAAACCTCCAATTCTTCTCATTAACTAAATAATTTGTAATTCATTCATAGTGGTCTCAAATTGAAACCACAACGTACTCAAAAGGTATGCTATATTTTTCACTTCGATATATAACCTCTACATAAGAAAAACTATTTCATTTCAAGGGGATTATAAATGAAAAAATTAATTGGATTAGGATTATTATTAACACTATCAACTTTTGCAAATGCTGGAATAAAAACGAGAGTTCTACACATTGATGCACCAGAGATCATGGGTGAAACTTATGATGTTTTGGTAGCAAAGAATAAAACAATTCTTAAAGTTGATCCTGCAAACAGTACTCTAATCAAAAAACTATACGAAGCAGAAGAGTTTAACTCGGTAGTTGATTTGGAAATTGAGAATGATCAATTAATAAGTTTAGAGATAATCGAGGGTGGTGACAAACTATTAGACTTCTATCCATCGGAAGAGTTACACCCAATGACAAACTACACACCATCCAATGTAGATAGCTATGAGCAGGCCGTTAAAATGTTCGGTTATCTGAAGAAAAGAACAAAGTGGTTTACCCAATGTTTCAACAGAGCCTTAGTTTGGTCAAAACAAATGTATGACCGTGACAATGTTAAATCAATGAAGATTTTAATCTATTATACGAAAAAATACAGAAGGGAGATTGATGGGAAATGGTGGTTTCATATAGCACCAATGATCGATATCAACGGACAGAATTTTGTTATGGATAGAGAATTTACTAATAAACCAATTACGGATACACAATGGGAAAAGATTTTCACAAAGAAAATGGAAGCGAAAGGTGTTTTTGGATATCGATGTAAGGTTATTAAAAACATAAAGGAGTATTACAATAATTATAATCAACAGAATGAGTATTGTAATATTCAGGTAACCAGTATGTACTACTGGGAGCCGAACGATATGTCTAAGCTTGATAAAACTGGAGTCCAGCAGACTAAGTTTGAAAATTGGAAATTAAAGTCTGCAGCGAAGGAAGTATTCTTTGGTTGGAGAAAAGTTTATAGAGAAATTAAAGATTAAATAAGTAAGGGAATACATTAATTGAGGAAGTCTTAATCCGATTTTCTTAAGTATAATCCCAGAGGGAGACACTTCATAAGGTCTCCCTTTTTTTTGCTGCACAAAGCATTTCACATGTATTTTTAAAAGTGATATATTTTCACCTAAATGAGGGAGTTAATATGAGTTTATTTGGAAGTACAAAACAAGTTCTTTTATGTATCTGCGATGGCATGGGTTATTCAGAAAACAACGTGAAAAATGCAGTTAAAGATGCAAATACACCAACGCTCGACTCACTTTACAAGACCTACCCTTTTACAACAATTATTCCTGGTGGTGTTCACGTAGGACTCCCTAAAGGAGTCGCTGGTAATTCGGAAGTCGGCCATATGAACCTTGGTGCAGGTAGACCAGTACGCCAAGATCTCGTTCGAATAAATGAAGCTATAGAAACTGATCAGTTAAAAGATATGCCAAAGATTCGTGAGCTTATCCTTGCAAGTAAAAATTCAAGTAAGCGAATACACCTCATGACTTTACTTTCAGATGGTGGTGTTCATTCCCATATTGATCATTTAAAGGCGGTTCTCGATACATTAAGGGTTGAATATGATCTAGAAATATACCTACATGCTTTTATGGATGGCCGTGATACCCAAAAAACAAATGGTATTAAATATATCACTGATATAGAAAAGCATGGTGGCTTTAATTTTGCTAGTATGCAAGGACGCTCTATTGGAATGGACAGAGATCGTCGATGGGAAAAGATTGAGCATGCCTATACTGTTATGACAGGTACAGGGCTAAAAACTGACTTATCCCCCTTAGAGTACTTACAATCTGAATATGATAAAGGTATTTTTGATGAGTTCGTTACACCGGTTCTTTTCTCTGAAGGTGCAAAAATTGAAGAAGATGATTCAATTTTCTTTTTAAATTTCAGACCTGATAGGGCAAAACAGATTTCACAACCATTTTGCGATTCTAAGTTCCCACACTTTAAAAATGATATCATCTCAAATTATTTCTTATGTATGTCTCCCTATATTGATGAAGAATTCCCCAACATTCCAATTCTTTTTAACCGAGAAAAAATCAAAGGCACTCTAGCTGAGTTTCTTGCAACGAACGGAAAGAAGCATTTAAAAATTGCTGAAACTGAAAAGTATGCACACGTCACCTATTTTTTTAACGGCGGTGCTGAGAAACCCTTCGAAGGTGAAGAGAGAATCCTTATAGATTCACCTAAAGACGTTGCGACATATGACTTAAAACCTGAAATGAGTGCACCAGAAGTGTTAGAAAAACTGCTAGAGAAGCTAAACGATTCCTCCATTTCTGTTTATATAGTGAACTTTGCAAATCCGGATATGGTTGGTCATACAGGGAACTTCGAAGCCGCAAAAAAGGCAATGGAAGTAATAGATGATTGTGTAAAACAACTCAGTGAACGATGTTTAAAAAATGGTATTTCGATGTTAATAACGGCCGATCATGGAAACTGTGACCAAATGGTTTATGAAGATGGTACCCCACAAACAGCTCACTCTGGAGCGGATGTTCCTTTTGTATTAGTACAAAAAGGCTTAGAAAATCTGAATATTATTATTGAGAAAAAAGATTTCGCTTTAAAAGATGTTGCACCTACAATGCTCTATCTTTTAGGAATGGAACAAGATAAAATTATGACTGGCGAACCAGTATTTAAATAAGGATAATTCATGACCGAAAAAACGATAAAGACTATTGCTCTAATGACTTCTGGTGGGGATAGCCCTGGAATGAATTGTGTTATTCGTTCTGTTGTAAGAACAGCAATTGGAAATGGAATTAAAGTCTTTGGTATAAATAGAGGTTTCGCTGGATTACTTGAAAACAATCTTACAGAGATGAATGCCTCATCTGTTGGAAATATTATTCAACGTGGTGGAACAGTTCTATATTCTTCAAGATGCCCTGAGTTTATGGAAAAACATAATCGACAAAAAGCGGCACAAATCCTTGAGGACCGAGGTGTGGATGCCTTAATTGTGATTGGTGGAGATGGTTCCTTTAAGGGCGCAATCGCCTTACAAAAAGAATTTGGAGTTTCAGTTATTGGAATCCCAGGGTCAATTGACAATGATCTCTCAGGAACAGAGTACACAATTGGTTTTGATACAGCAGTTCAAACAGCAATCGAAGCCGTGGATAAAATCAGAGATACTGCGGCTTCAAATGAAAGAACTTTTTTAATCGAAGTCATGGGCGCGAGGTCTTCAGCAATTGCCCTTAAAGTAGGTATCTGTACCGGTGCTGAGAGTGTTTTACTTAACTCTGAAACTGTAGATTACGATAAAATGGGTAAGGCCATTAGAAAAGGAATGAGGCGGGGAAAGACATCTTCAATTATTATTGTTGCAGAAGGAGAAAAACCTGGAAGAAGCTACAAAATTGCCGAAGTCTTAGAAGATATGCATGACATAAATTCTAAAGTCTGTGTCCTAGGTCATATTCAAAGAGGTGGAAGTCCAACTGCTAATGATAGGTTCTTTGGATCAATAATGGGACAAATGGCCGTTGAAAAAATCCTTCACGGTTGTCATCAACATGCCATTGTCGTGAGGAACCACAAAGTAATGTGTGTCCCACTATCGGATTGTTCTGAGAAGAGCGATCATGCCATGAGTGAATTTGTAGGTATTGCCGAAGCTCTTTCAATATAATCAACTTTAAAATTTAGATTTGGAATATGTTCTAAAAGTAGTGATGAATCGATAATATCTAAGGCACCACCGTGTTTATTGTAGACACTAATTAATTTCATACTTTTTTGTTCGATAGGGTTAAAACTCTCTCTAAAAACATCTTTAAAACTTGCAGGGAGGTCCATTTGAAAAATCTCTCCATTCGTTTTAATCCAACCGCTAGCAATACAGTTATCAAGTTTCTTGATTGGAATTAGTCCACATAGGTACCAATAAGTAAGGAGGAGCGGAAACTCAAGCCATTTTAAATTTTGGGTGCTTTGAATATTTAATTCATTCAAATCTAAACAAACTACAAAGCGCCGGAGAGGGATAGGCAACTTTCTAATTCGAGTAAAATAAATCAATTTTTCTTTAATATTCTTTGATAATTTTCCTGCACCATTAATTTCTAGAGATGGAACTCCTTTTGAAGCATATCCAAAAATTGTCACAAATTTAATTCCCTGGGGGGTTTTATACAAAGCTTTTATTTGAGTTTCCATCGCTCCTCCTGCCTACTATAAAGCAAGTTATAGGAAGATTTAAAAAACTCTATCTACTTGAATTTATGAAGGATCAACTCACTGCTTCGGAGAAGAAGTCTCCTTCATATGAGAAAAACTGTATGTACCTGCATCATAAATAATCGATTTATTTTTACCAATACCTATTCCTAGTTCTTTGGCACGCTTGTTATTCATTTGAAAAACTTTTTCACAGGAAACAACTTTAAAGTTCAATTTAAATTCACGATATAAAGAAAGGAGTTCCTCAAATGCATTAGATTCATTGATAATTTCAATCAATATAGTGTTTATACTTTTCTTTGATTTATGATTTGGATAGTTCTTCTTATAATCAAGAACATCTTCAGATTCCATCGCCTTAGAAATTATTTTTTTCACCCAAGAAAGACTTGGATCGATGACTCTAGCCCCGTCAGTATTTAAAGTATTGATAGATTGAAAGTTCCAATCCTGCTTTGCTCTTTTTAATATCCTTCTATGAACCGGCAATTGATCTTGAAAGTTTTTTTTACAACCGTTCAAATACCTCATTCCCATAAAGTTATATTTATCTTTGATTTCTAAAAACCTATATTGAATAGGACAGTTTTCTAATTGAGCCGAGTAATGAATTTCCCGTCTTGTTGAGTCAGTAAGAACTGATACCTGTGTTACGAGAATATCATCAAAGGTATCCATAACCTTCTGAATATTAGTAACTTCTATTGAGTTTTTTATATAGAAAACACTTCCTAAAATAATACACATCATAGTTATTGTAAGAATAGATTTAGTGGTTTTATTCACTGAGGCTCCAATTTATTGATGACAGAGAAGCTAGAGATTAAATTCCAGCTCATTTTTTTGAGTATCGAAATAACAATTCAAATATTTATTTTCAGTTAGAGACTTATGAACGAGTTTTAATCTTCTTGCTAGTTTTTCTTTAAAGAGGAAACAGCCAATTTCAATATCCTTGCAAAATCGATCATCTTTTCCTTCGCACTCCCATTTAACAATAACTCTTTTAGCACTCTGACAAATTACTTTTCTTTTCGTTTTTGATACGAGGGCCCTGGTAAAGTATGGGTTACTAGCTTCCACCTCATCACAGAATTTAACAACAGCGACTTTGGTCCCCATACAATCGAGATGACTTATTGTTGAAAATTCAATTAAAGGAGATGCTCGTTTTGTCGAAACTTTACAAACTTCTTCCCAAGTATATTCTTTTGTATCAATGACATAGTGATCATCTTTTATTAATTTGGCGTTAGAAAATTGGGAAAAAAAAAGGCATGCCCAAAGACATGCCTTAAAATAATTTATCATTTTATCCTGGAAATAATCCTCTTAACTTCATTGCAGCTTCTAGCTTTGCTAGAGCAGCACACATAGCAGCTGTTTTCATATCACATTTGTAGTGATCCGCTTTTTGCACAACTTCCGCAAACGCATTTTTAAGAATTGTATGTAGAGTTTTATTAATCTGATCTTCATCCCAAAAGAAATGAGCCAAACCTTGTACCCACTCAAAGTAGGAAACAATAACACCACCGGCATTACATAAAATATCAGGAATAATAAAAACATCTTTATCTGAAAGGTATTTTACAGCTTCCTTTGTCAAAGGGCCATTGGCACCTTCAGCAATCATTCTAGCTTTTATATTTTTCATATTGTCTGCAGTGATGACAGAATCAATGGCTGCAGGAATAAGAACATCAACGTCCAGAGCTAATAGCTCCTCATTTGTAATAGTTGTAACCCCTTCTCTTTCGTATTTATCAAGAGTCGTGTGGTTAGTTTTTACAAACTCGATTATCTCAAGAACGTTTAAACCTTTTGGATCATATAATGCACAAGTATAGTCTGAAACTGAAACAATTTTTGCACCTTGCTCAGCAAGATCAACTGCAGCTGGCATACCAACTTTACCAAAGCCATGGATCGCAATAGTTGTTTTATGATCAATTTTTTTATCAAATTTATCATACGCAAAATTAATACAGTAAGCGACACCTTTTCCAGTTGCTGCTTCCCTACCAAGAGATCCACCAATAGAAATAGGTTTACCGGTTACAACCCCATGAGATGCATATCCGTTAATTTGTGAATAAGTATCCATAAACCAGGCCATAGTTTGTTTATCTGTTCCAATATCTGGTGCTGGAATATCTTTATCCGGCCCAACAAATTGACCGATCTCCATTGCATATCTTCTTGTTAAAGCTTGAAGCTCTTGCCTTGATAGATCGTTTGGATCAACCTTAACTCCACCTTTTGCTCCTCCTAGAGGAAGACCAACTAGGGCACACTTAAAAGTCATAAGCATTGCCAGGGCCGTTGTTTCAGAAAGGTCTACATGTGGATGGTAGCGAATTCCTCCCTTACCAGGTCCGAGAGTCATATTATGCTGAACTCTATAACCTTCAAAAGTTTTTACAGTACCGTCATCTAGTCTAACTGGTATAGAAACTTGAATTGCTCTTTTTGGGTATTTTAATCTTTCGACAATATTGGGATCTGCTCCCATAACTTTTTCTGCCATTTCTAATTGTGCTAAAGCATCAATATAAAGTGGGCTGTGGTATAACGACATAATTCACTCCAATTAATAATTAATTTTTATAGTTAAATTATAGCCATTTTACTGATTTTTAGAACCATGGGAATATTTATTTCTTTTTTTTTCTTGCGCATTGCAGTCAATTAAAAGCCCATATTAAATCTTACCTGAACAATGTTATCTTCATATTCAATTGATTGGTTTATATTTTCAAAATTATCAAAATCTTTAGCATGAGTTGCCCTTAGACTCCAGTGCCTCGCAAGTCTTTGATCAACAGCAGCTAATAATCTTGTTTCTTCAATATAGTAGTTTACGAAAGCCTTTGTTCCTGTCGATTTAAATCGTTTCTCAACATTTAATTCTTGATTCCCATTTACACCAACCCAAGCACGAGCTTTAAAATGTTTAGAAGTAAGGGTAAACTTCATCATTCCAATTTCAATTCTTGGCTGAAATCCAAATTTTAAGTTATCTGTACCTATTTTTACCGTTTTTGTAGCTTTTAAAGCCGACTTACCTTGGTTATTTTGAGCTTTAACAAGGACTTTTTCATGAAGTTCAACTGCTGTTATGGCATCGATCTCATCATCTGCCGTCCATCGTTCCCAAGAGTTTTGTAGACCTTTATTTGTCGACTTCTCCACATCTTTAGATATAAACCTTAGGTAGTTTCTTTGAAGGAATTTTTCTTTTTCCTCTGCTGTCGGAAGGTTTACCATTCCAGTATTTTCAAGACCATAATCTTTTGCATACTGTTCTTGAGTTAGCCAGTATTTCAGTTTTTTTCTAGCTGATTTGAAAGTATCTTCATGCTTCTCGTGAAATTCATCAATAAAATTTTTCTCAATTACCATAGGGACAATGATTGCATCATCATCTGGTACAAAGTTAGCTGGTTTCCTACCAACTTCTACTTCCTGGCAAAGAGCTGAGGTAGTGCTTATGACTAAAAAGTAGACAGCTACCAGTAATTGCGTATAAATTTTACAAATTGATCTTTTCTCTCTCATTTGTTTCCCTGTATTATTAACAAGTTACATCACTTATTTGTTCCCCTACTTATATATAAAGCAAGCGGGGTGCCAACTGTGTATTTCCCATGAGAGAGAAGTTGAAAGGATCTAGTTTACGACTATAAAAGCAGCATCATAGGTCCAAAGATCGGCCTCCTCGGAAACCTCACCACTAAACCTGCTAAAATTTGGAAGCTTAATTCGATCAGAGTATTGATTTCGATCAAGGCCTTCAATCCCAATATCCCATATTCTTGAATGCCCTTCACCAGTTGATCGGACAAGCTCCGAAAGTGTCTGAGCATCCTCGTACTTTAATCTTGCACAGCCACCAGAAGCTCTTTGACCAAGTACTTTATATGCAGACTTTGAAGTTGAGTGAGTGGCAATGCCTCCTCTAAAAAAGATGGCATAGTCCATTCTTGCTCCAAAAAATGCTTTGGATTGGTACTCTTTAAATGCACGCTTTGCTCTGAAAATACCAAGTGGTGTCGTTGCAATATATCTTCGTCCTGAGGTTGTTGATTTTATTTTTTCTGTACCAGTTGATGTATCAAATTCATGAACAAAAACTCCACCCTGGTAAACTCTTAAAGTTTGGCCTTCCTTATTTGATTCACTTCTTACTGATTTATTTATGATAACTACAACTTTAGCGATATCCAAATGTGAATCTTTAAAACTAAACTGCAAGCTATTGTCGACACCTTTTGTATCAAAGACTTCTGTCATCCCCAATTCAATAGCTTCTGCATCTGTCAGAGCTTTGTCATCTGCATGAACCATTTGGATCATTGAAATTGAAAGTATTGTAATAGAAATAAAAGAACGAATCATAGTTTTCCCCTTGATCATTCTTTATAAGCAAAAGAAGATGATCTTCGTAGGGACAGTGAATTTTTTATAGATTATTTAAGATAAAAGCTTTTCAATTTCTTCTAAAATAGTTATTTGAACATCTGTAGCATCGTCCAGATCAGCGTGTTCTTCATGTCTTAAGTAGTTTTCAACTTCCGTTCTTTTATAATTTAAAGCTATATTTGGTCCATCGTTGAGAAATTTATAAGGACCTTGAGCGATATAGTTTATATTTTTTTTCACATTCTGAGGGATGAAATCATTATCCATTCCTACTGAATCAAGGGTAACAAGAAGATCAATTTTTCTAAAACCGTTCTCAATGGTATTTAGCTCTTGGGCAATTTCAACAATGCCATCTCCACCAAAACTATGACCAACCAAAACTATTGGCTGATCAAGCTTACGCTTTTTGATGTCCTTGATAATTTCGTCTTTTTCATCCCACGCATAGTGTTCGGCTCCCTCTATAGCTTCGGCCATATCACTAATACCATCATAGTTACCTTTGACAGAGCTGGCACCGAACCAATCAAAACCACTGACAAAATATATTCCAGGCTTTTCTACATTTCCAAATTTCTTTTGATGAATTTTTAAAGCTTTCTCAGCTCCACTAAGTTTTTGTTTCAACTCTTTTGATCGCTCAGATAAATTAACTGTTGATGCTTCTTTTTGAGTCTCAATATTCTTTTCTAATTTAACTTCAGAAGGCTTATCTAAAGAATTAGTCTTTAAGTCGCTAGATTTGTCTAAGTCCTTTGAGGACTCCGGTCTTGGAAGATTTGTTTTTGCGCCGTAAAGTAATGTTGGATTTACACTTAGTCTACTCATATAAATATAATAACAAATATATGAGTGTTTCTAAATCAGGCAAAATGACCTATTAACCTACCGTTCAGCTCAGTCTTCAAGAGGTACAAAAATTAACTCTGACTTCCCTCTATCCTTAAAACACTGAATACTGTATTCGTACTTGTAACCATCTAAAACTATAGGGTTCATAGGTTTACAATTCTCAGGGATATTAACATTATACTTAATTGGAGCGATAATTTTATCTTCATCCGCAGTTATTAAATAAATATTTCTTGAAGAAATTTGGGTTGAATCCACATAAAGAGCTGGTTTCTTCTTTCCATTTTCAACATAGCTAATTGGAAAATGTTGTTCTCTAAAAAGCATACCTGGTAAAAAACTAGATACATGAACTGGAAACGATAACTTTTTATTCACTCCATTTTGACTTACATCCATAAAGATTCTACTTGGAGTTAAAAAGAGTCTAAAGATCTTATCATCCTCAAAGTAAGTTTTTATAGGAAATTCAAGAGTATCATGAGCATTATCTTGAACAACAGAACTATAATTAATTTCCTCACCATCTAGAGAGTATTCTTCCCACATTAATCTTGAAGATTTCTCATACCCCACTATATTCAAATCCATATCATGGGATAGCATAGTTTTGCTATTTAGATTATAAGCACGCTCAGTGACAAAATTCGATAGGTTCAGGCTAGCACCTTTTGCTTTTTTCAAATCCCACTCTCTGTTCTCTAAATCTGAAATTGACAGGATATAGTTTCGAGGTAGTTTTCTTTCACTTTCATGAGAAACAAGAAGACTGAATTCACCATTCTTTATGTCTTCGAAGCTTTGCTTTTTAAATTTCACCATGAATATTTGTTCAAAAGGTCTAAATTTAATTTTTTTCTTAAACTTATCAGTAAACTTATTGTCGTTGATTGTCCTCGTTATTAGTTCAACATTTTCACCGACAATAACTGGTTCGTAATAATAAAGCTTAGAAGAAAAGACTCTCCTTCTTAAGCGAGCAAACGGATTGGGATTTGTATCAGCTTCTGGTTGATTCCCATAAGTTAAATAAACGGGAATAAGTATTTTTCCAAAGCGTTCAAAATCGACTTTCCCGAAAGCAAAATCATTTAAATCTTGTAATATAACTCCTTCAAATTTCATTTTCATATGAGAGAAGTCTTTACGTGTTCTTTTTCCATCAATTTCTTTAAATTCAGAAAATAACGGTCTTAATTTTTCAGTCAGGTAAGAGTATTGAATTGTTTGTTCTTTCTCTTTTTCCCCGTCTTCTCCTACTTCTCCATCTTCTTTATCAATTTCAATTAGTGAACGAATTAAAATGTCAGCAGTACCATCTAAATTTGCATCTACACGGTGAATTGAGAGGATAGATTTTGCAGAAGGAATAAGGCCTGTTCCAACATTCATTACCTTATCAGCTTTACGTGTAAATAAAGAAATGATGATTCCATCTTTATTATCTGATTCAGTATAGTAGTAAGGAAAATCATGATAGTGATGATTTTGATTTAAAGTCGCCATCTTTGTAATACTCTTAGGATTTGCTCCCAGAATTTCATAAGCCTTTGCCGTTTTAATCTCAGCAAACTCAATATAAAATCTTTTTTCAAAAGAGTAATTTTGACTTTGTTTTCCATATTCAACTTTAAGAGAAAACTTTTGAAGAATATTAATATTAAGATCACTTATTTTTCCAGAAACATCAACTGTCATGTTTGTTGGATCAATGTTAAATAAGCCTTGATCTAAATCAATCTTCCCATCAGCGGAAAAGGTTACTTTAGCTTTTTTGAAATCGGTTCCATAACTTTTAAAATCAATTGAAAATTTAAAAGTCTTTTCAGCAAGGTTGACCCTAACACGATTAAACCCTTTAAAGTTTGGTTTCACAATAGGCCCCGTATCTCCAAGTGCCTTAGTGTAGTTTATAATTCCACCGTTAGAAAATTTATTTTTCTTTTTATATGGTGTTTCAGCACTTGAAAGTAATTTTGCCTTAACAGCATCTTCACTTAGTTCTGGAAAAACCCCTTTAATTGTTGCAACTAATGCTGAAACATAAGGAGTCGCTTGGCTTGTCCCAGATTTAATTTCATATCCATTTACATCAAAGAAAAGTGGAGTACTCGCCGTTGGGTAGGTACTTAAAATATTATTTCCAGGTGCGAGAACATCAACATGTGCTCCATAATTAGAGAAATCGGACATTTTCATATCCGGATCGGTAGAACCGACACAAATTACACCTTCATATGCACAGGGCATAATTGGCTCAGAGTGATCATTATTTCCAGCGGCGGAAACAACAGTTACCCCTGCTTCTACTGCAGCCTTTACAGCTTCTTTTAAGTGTTCTTTATCAAAAGATAAAGGCCAACCTAAACTCAAGTTAATAACGTCAGCTTTCATATCAATTGCATATAAAATGGCTTTAGATAGTCTATCGCTAGTCCCCAATGCTTGAGAATCTTCGCTTTGATTAGATAGAACTTTTATTGGAAGTATTTTAATTCGATTTGAAACACCTGATATCCCTGTTTCATTATTTCTTGTCGCAGAAATAATACCTGCGATATGAGTTCCATGGCCTACGTAGTCTTCGGGTTGATTAGTACCCATTTCATCTTTTCCTGTAAAGTTCCACCCCTTACAGTCTCCAGCATAGATATTATCGTCATTACTTTCTTTAGGCTCAAATGGAATTTCTCCATTCTCACACTCAACATCATTGATATTAATATTATTCTTTAAATCAGGGTGGTTATAATCAACACCGGTATCAATAACAGCAACTACAACATCTCTTTTAAATTTTGTCGTTAATGTATCTAGGTGACTTATCCCAATGTCTGAAGATTTTGTACCAGGAATAAGGTAATTTTCAATATCATTTAATTCATTAAATACTTTCTGACCTTGAAAATCTAATCCCCATTGATAGATAAAGTAGGGATCTTTAGACTTATTTGCATTAATCTCTGCTGGTTTAATTGAAGAACTTGATATTTCAGTTAATGTTTCAACAGATTCTACAAAAGAAAGTGATTTCAATTTAGAAATTTCATTTTCTGAAATTTTACCACTTAACTTATACTCATAAAGATTACTAAAATATGAAGATTTATGATTTGTAAATTTCTTCCATTTTCCTTTATGTATTTTAACTTTTGAAGGATTAAGTTTTGAACTTAGCTTAACTAAAACAGTATCCGCCATTGCGGTATTAATTGAAGCGATAAGTAGTAGCGTAGATAATGTTTTCATTATTGAACTCTCCTTAAAAACCAGTATGCACCTAGTTCTCCTTGAGAAATTTTTATTGCATTTCTTAACGTGTCAGCGATTCCACCTGAGAACTCGCTTCCATATTCTCCCATGGCATGAGATACGATAGCTTCTTCGCCATTCTCTGTACCAACACGAAAGCCATTAATAACTCCTTTTAGATAATAATTTTCATCACCACCAACAATATGATCAAATACTTTGAATGGAAGCATTGCTTCCGCAGTATCTATTAGTAAAGACATATCAATAGATTTTTGCGCTGGAGTCATAAGGCTTTCATAGTCACTACTTAATGCTATATGTGCAGCTGCAATTTCTTGAATGATTCGACTACGATCTCTTTTATACTTATTAAACCTTCTCCCACCTCTTCTAATAAAGTGAGAGCGGTTTTCAGGCCATGGAAGGATAAGTTCCCTTTCAATAATGGCCATGTATTCATCATGATCCATATAAATCATGTTCTCAATTCCACTTGCATAAAGACTTAGAACAACATCTACTGTGTAAAGTTTAATTTTATTTGTATCGTAAAAAAGTTCATCATTAAAAATATCTTTTCCATATTTACGATCAATCTCTTTTTTAATCTCTTTCAGTTTATTTTTATCTGCCGCCCAGCCTTTCCATTGAGATTTCACCTGAGAATAGTTTTCAAAAGGTATTTCACTATCTTCATCATTATAAGGAACTTCCGTCGTTGTTACTCTTGAAAATGATTCTCCATGAAAACTATCACCAGGGTTTCCACTTTCAGAGTTTCTTAAACTAACGTTGTCTAGATCAAGCTTTTCCTCAATAATACTGTTCAAGATGTCATATGCAACTTGCATATAGTTTTTCCCTCTGAGCTTAGAGAGACTTCTTATATAGAATTTTGTTACATAGTCTTCCGGGTGAGTAATTTTAAGATCATCTAACAATTTCACATTTAGTGACTGTCTTGTTAAAAATCGTCCAGAACCTGATGATTCAGTAAAGTTATGGTTGATAATGAATGGTTTCTGACTTTTAGTCATTAACTCAGTGGAATTCTCTACTAGAACTTGTCTTAGCTCGACAAGTTTTCGTATTGTTTGTTTATCTTCATCTTGATTACTAAAGTTAATAGAGTGAAATTTTGTTTCTACTTTTCCTGATTGTTTATCAAAGTTTAAACTTATTATCGGAACATAGGCTTTAACTGCAAAACCAGCCCCTTTTCCAAAACTATTGGCCCTACTTTTATAAACTTGAAAAGTTGTATCGCTAGATCTGGTAACGTGCATTCTCCATATATTAACTTTTCTTGTATTAAGCTGCATAATGGCTTCAACATTCATCGTTTCTAGAGGTATTTTGTAGCCTCCTGCAACTGTTCCTGAAAGAATTAAATTATTGGCAATTATTAAGGAATCTCCGATCTCTAAGACCTTATTAAATTCTTTAAAAATCTTTTCTATTTCTGCTGTTCTTTCTTCACCTTCCAATTTTTGAAAAGCTTCTGATTGTAAAGAGTCGATCATCGTTATGATTGATTGTGATTTCTTTCTTTTAACATTAGGAACAATTATGTTTCGAAAAGGCTCTTTAAGAGCTTTCTTAATGCTTTTAATTGATTTTACATGTGTATAAGATCTCGAAAATCTGGCCGCACCCGATGCATATAGCTGTACCTCTACAGGTACCCCAAGAGTCCCAACAAAGGCTCCAACCTCTCCAATAAACTCAATTGAATCTGCGATTTGAATAAGATTATCGGTACCTAGGTATGAACCAGTTACGATATCTCTTGATGCTGAGATATGCCCTTTCGCTGTGGGAATAACCCAAGCACTAAAGGGAACTTTTTGAAACTTTCCTGTTTCAAATAAATTGATAAATTGATCTCTTTGAGCTTGAATAGCTCTTTCTATTGCAGCTTCTTGAATATCTGTTTCATATAAGTAGTTATCATTTACATAGCTAACGAGATTATCAATAACACCAGAATAAAATTTTGATTTAAAATAGGCCACCATTTCATCTTTTGATAAAGGTGATTCGGTGTCATCAAAAGAATATCTGGACGCATGACCTTTCCAATTATCTTGAGTTAATCTTCCTTTAACTAACTCTCCAGAAATATCTGAAATCTCAGGATTAACTTTCAGCTCTTTAGCTCCATCAACAAATATTCTTTCGATTGAGTTAAACCTGGCCATTAATTTTTCTGTTAATAAAGCTCCAACGGATTCTGGAAAGTAGGCCTGATCAACGATTTCTTTAAAATCTTTTTCTTTTAACTTTGAAATTCTTTTTACCATCCAAAGTGCATCATTATATGTTGTAGTAAAGGCATCACCAGAAATAATATCAAGTAGTGTTACTTTATTATTAACTTTACCCACACTCCAAGGGAAGCCATCTACACTTTCTCTTAAATCTACTAAAGCATAAGCTATTGCCAAGGCATTTAATGAACGTCTATGGGCAATATTATCTGCGCCTATCTGACCTTCCGCTAAATCATATATCTCGGTACTCGTTTGAAAAACAACGACGTCTTGAAGAGTGATAATGAATTTATCTTCATCCGTAGCAATCCTCCAACGATCTGAGTCTGCAAATGTTGCTAACTCCATTTCATCTAAAAATGCTTTTAATGAAGCCAAACCCTTAAACTTCACTTTGATATTTTGTTTATGCTCAAATTTTGGAACATTATAGCCAAGCTTTCTTAGAAGGTTTTTTCTTAGAAGAACAGAACGGCTATCTTTCCTAATCCATACATTAAAATTTCTCTTTTGGCTTTCCGAGCTCTTTTCTGTCATTACAAACCGAAAAGATCCAACATTTGACACAACTTTATCTACATAATCGAAAATTTCATTTTTACTGATCTTATAATCGTCATCCGAGACACTCAACTTCTTCCCAAGAGTATCTTTCCAAATATCCGTCTCCTTGGGGTTTAGACTTGAAAGATCCTTCGTTTTTGCCCAAATCAACTTACTCTGAACTACAGACAATGGCTTACCATTACTATCCACAAGATCCTTAGCTGGTTGACCTGTGTATTGCATCGGTATACTGACGATTTCGGCAAATGCACTTCCCGCCATTAGCGCGAGAGCTGATAATAGTAATATTTTTTTCATAAAAATCTCCAAACTACTTTTACTTATACTACATTGACGCAAAGCAAACCAGCTTTATGTCGCACAGAGTAAAAAGTTCAAAATGTTTCACTCGGTACCACATTGGGTAGTCTTTTTGGCCCCCTAAGATGGCAATTGGAGAAAGTGACACCATAAAATTTACAATTTAAAAAGTAAGACTTCTAAAAAATACGTGTAATTATTACATACTACTCAGCGCACCAATCGTTTAAAAACAGAGGATTCACGCATCGCACCTAAAATTAAAAACAAGTGTTAGTTATTTCGATTAAATTTGGCATTCAATTTGCTTAATAGTAAATAAAATTACTCACAGGATTTGAGTCTAACGAAAACAAAATGAACTTTGTTATGAACTTATATATTTTTTAACCATTTAAGGGGAAGTAAATGAAAAAACTATTATCATCAAGTCTATTACTACTGTCACTGGTTGCTTGTAACAGCGGTGGAAACGGTAACGGAACTGCCACTCTGACACACAATCAATTAGCTGAAAAATTTGTTCAGAATCTTAATTTAGATGCTGAGTTTGACGTAACTCTTTCTAAGAAGAGTACACTAGAAGAAAACTTCGTCGTTATTTATGACCCTTATACAGACTCATACGATGCAATAAATATTGATAACTACGACCCTACTATTGATAATGCTGCTGATTATTATTTCAACAACTCTGGTAGAGCATTTTTTGATCTAGATGTTATTCCAGGTCACTATGAAACAGACTACAGCTATGGAGTTGTTGGTTACGATGCTGATGGATATGCAATCTATGGATATGAGCCATACGATGTTTGGGTTCCAACAAGATACAGAGATCGTCATTCTGGATTAGTATTTGAAAAAACTGCTGCGACTCCAAAAGATTTAGCTAAAGTATCTGCAATCAAAGAAGTTGCCTCATTAACTAAATCTGCTCAATTCTTATCATCCGAATTTGGACTAAGTCTTTCAAGAGGGAAAGAAGTTGCAAGACTTGCTGCTCACTGGAAAAAAGCTTCTAAAAAAGGAATGACATCTGCAGAACAAGATTCTTTCTCAACTGAGCTTCTAGGATTTTCTATAACAGCTGGTAAGCAAGCAGCAAAAGATGCAATGGAAGGAAATGTTAAAGGACTTGAAGCACTAGTTAAAGATGCTGCTTCAAAAAATAGCATAACTCCAGAACATGCAACTCAATTAATGACTAAGATGTTTGGTCTTTAAGACTTAACAAACAATAAAGCCTGAGCCTAAAAACTCAGGCAACGTATAAACTTTATACAAATTGAATTAAAAGGTTTTCTTAGAACAGTTAATCACATAAACAAGCCTATATCTCAGAAGGGGAATTTTGAGTTAAAGCTTAAATTTGATTTAAAAATAAGAAATACAAATTTTGCAAGGGGAAACAAAATGAAGAATTTATTATTATCAGGATTAGTAGCATTATCAATGATCGCATGTAACAGCGGTGGTGGTGGTAGTGGCGGTGGATCAACAGGTGGCGGTGGCTCAGTTGGTGGTGGTGGAACAATTATCATTGATGACTACACACATGAAGAAATTGCAGCATTATTTGTAAGCAGTCTTAATCTAGACGCTGACTTTGATGTAACACTAGTAAAAGACAATACATTAGAAGTTGATTACATTGTAATCTATGACCCATATACAGACTCATATGATGCTGTAAACCTTAGTGGATATGACCCAGATTTAGATATTGCTGCTGATTACTACTACAACAATTCAGCTGCATCTTTCTTTGACCTTAACATTGTTCCAGGTCACTACGAAACAGACTACAATTACGAAATAATTGGTTACGATATTGATGGTTACGCAGTATATGATTATGTTGCATACGATACTTGGATCCCTACTAGATATGCTGATCCTAATTCAAACTTCATCTTTGAAAAAACAGCAGCTACTCCAAAAGATTTAGCTAAGATTTCTGCTCTAAAAGAAGTAGCTCAACTACAAAAAAGTGCTACATTTTTATCTAAAGAATTTGGTTTAAGCCTTGGAAGATCACAAGAAGTTGCAAGACTTGCTACTCACTGGAAAAAAGCTTCTATAAAAGGAATGACTGCAGCTGAGCAAGATTCTTTCTCAACTGAACTTTTAGGTTTCTCAATCACAGCAGGTAAAAAAGCTGCTAAAGAAGCGATGGAAGGAAATGCATCAAGCCTTGAATCACTAGTTAAAAATGCAGCAGCTCAAAACAGTATTACACCTGAGCACGCTACAAAACTTATGACTAAAATGTTTGGTATGTAAGAAAAATTAAAAGTTAAAATATAAAGAAAGGCCTGCGTTAGCGCAGGCTTTTTTTTGCAAAAAATTCACAGAATCATTTTTGAGGAGAGAAAGAAATGAAAAAATTAGTAATGGTATTAGTTCTATTATCAACATCAACTGTTAGTATTGCAGGGATTGTTTCAGCCTGTGCTGAGGCGATGACCTTTTCATCTAATGTAAATAAATGTATTGAAGCTGCATACACACCAAGACAGATCAAAGCTTGTGATAGTGCCTATACCTTCGATTCAGATGTAATTGAATGCTTAGAAACTGGAGCAAATGCAGGAGTTATCAAGGCCTGTGCTGAAACAATTACTTTTTCTAGTAATTATCCTGATTGCTTTAACTGGGCCTACAACAAAAGAGATGTTTATGAGTGTGCAAAAATCACAACTTTTGATAGTGAATTAATTAAGTGCTTACAAATCTTATAATAAAAAAAGGCCAGGATTTATCCTGGCCTCTCATTCATTAATTTATTTGAAAATCTATCTGTCTTCTAATAAATCCTTCGTTTCACTCATCAATTTTTTAATCATGGCCATTTCTTCTTTAGATAAATCCATATTCTTAGATTTTTCTTTCATAGCTTTCATAAATAGTGAAGCTGAAGCTGATGATGCCTTCGGTGCAGCTTTCGCTCGGGTCTTTGTCTTTACAACACCACCGCTTGCATTTATTGCTCTCTTAAGTTGAAGTCTTTTTGTAATTGCTCCAGAAATGATCTTCTTTTTAAGATCTTCCCTAACTTTACCTTTTTCTAATGCTCCCCACTCTAATAAAACATACTTTTCCGTATTATGGATTTTAGCTGCTTCCTTTAGTGCTTTAGGAATTTTTGCTATTAATAAGCATCTATGAACTTCTGATTTAGAAATACCAAGTGCTGCTTGAATTTTTCTTTCACTTGCACCTGTTAATTTTTTATAACCAAAAATGGAATCTGCTTGATCAATAAAATGTAACTGTTCTCTAGCTGAGTTTTCAGAGAATTGAATCGCCATTAACTCTTCAGGAGTTTTGTCCTCAAGAATAAAACAAGGTGCTTCAACCATTTCTTTGATTGTACTCATCGCTCTAAATCGACGCTCACCACATATAAGGATGTAACGGCTTCCGTCTCTGTGAATTACTAGAGGCTGGATTAGACCATTTTCTTTGATGTTTGATGCAAGTTCTGCAATAGAAGCATCGTTGAACTTAGTACGTACTTGTTTTTTTACTGTTATTTTAGCGAGCTTAATATTATCTAATTGAGCGCCCTTTAATAATTTTTCATCATTTAATCTAAAAATATTTTCATCAAGATGAGAAGCTATATCAATTTTTGTTCTATCTCTCTTTGAAACTCTAGCTTCAAATTTTTTTGCCATAAAAGATCTCCATATCCTTTAATTGTGTCTAATACAAACTCTGAATAAATCAATAACTTCTTATTGATTTTGCTCTGCTGACTCTTTATCTATAAACCCTAGTGAGTCCCATAGCTTCGTGTAATCTTTCTTCCCTTTAGATTTTCTGTTCATAAGGAATACTGGTTTACGAAGAGAAATAGACTCTTGCATATCAACAAGATTTCTAATTCCTGGAGTAACATTAAAAGATTGAGCTAGTTCTTCTAAACGAATTTGCTCTAATTTTCTTCTTGAATTAAGCATAGATGGAATGATGTTGAACTCTAATTTTGGATTTTCTGATTCTTTAATAATCTCAAAAGTATCCATTAGTTCTTCTAAACCATCGATTGAATAGTCCTGAGCCTGTGTTGGAATTAATACTCTATCACTTGCTACTAAAGCCATAATTAATTCATCACCCAACATTGGAGGTGTATCAATTACGATGTAGTCATATTTGTCTTGAAGTTCTTCTAATCTCATTCTTAATAGTCTTTCCTTTCTTCCAGCGTTCTTACGAACTTCTGCTTCAGAAAGAATAAGTAGCTTTGCAAGATTGGCCAAGTGTCTACTTGATGGAATAACATCTAAGTTTTTATGGAAGTCGTATTTTCCTTCACTTGGACAGATAACGTCTTCAGAATCTACATCACCAATTAGCCACTCTGGAACAAGTGTTCTTCTAACATCAACACCTAGTGTCGATGATAAATTTGCTTGAGAATCAAGATCTATAACTAATACTTTATTACCCTGGTGGGCCAGAAAAGTTGATAACTGATAAGCCTGCATAGTCTTACCAACTCCACCTTTATTATTTGCGATTGTAATTACTTTTGCCATTGTCAAACTCCCTGTCGACTTAAAAAACATCCTATATTAAAATGGTAGGTTAGCTATCACGCATCGTCAATTTTTCACTCAATTCAAACGTCATTTGACACTTGCCAATGCGCACTGCGCCACCAACAAAACCAGCTCTCATAGTTCAAAAAAGCCTCATAGTGTCTTTACACTCTTGAATAGCACTAATAAGATGCGGCCATGCTAAATATATACGATACCGAAAAAGACCATTTACCAGCTATACAAAACGAAGAAATGACCGATGAGCAAGTGCTTTCAGAGATGAAAGAGCTTCGAGCAGAGCTTGGGGATCAAGTTGTTATTCTTGGCCATCACTATCAGCAAGATGACGTTATTTCTCTCGCTGATTACAAAGGTGACTCTCTTCAGTTAGCAAAAGAAGCTGCAAAATTAAACGCGGAATTTATCATTTTCTGTGGTGTTCATTTTATGGCCGAAACTGCTGACATGCTTACGAGTAAAGACCAACATATCATCCTTCCAGATATGAATGCAGGTTGCTCAATGGCCGATATGGCAAATAGACATGAAATTGATCGTGCCTGGAAAAATATTACCGACTCTACTCCTGATAAAGTAGTACCTATTACATATATAAATTGTGATGCTCTTTTAAAAGATTTTGTAGGAGCTAACGGCGGAGCAATTTGTACAAGCTCTAATGCAGAAAAAGTTATTACATGGGCGTTAAATGAGGGAGAAAAGCTTCTATTCTTTCCTGACCAGCACCTTGGAAGAAATACATGTTCTGACCTTGGAATTGGTTTGGATGAAATGATTGTTTACAATCCTAACCTACAATTTGGTGGAGTAACTCCAGAGCAAATTAAAAAAGCTAAAGTAATCCTCTGGTATGGATACTGCTCAGTTCACCAAGGCTTTACTGAAAAACAAGTAGAAGCAATTAAGGCAAATGAACCAGATAGAACTGTTATCGTCCACCCTGAGTGTAACTACGAAGTCTTCAAAGCCGCTCATATGGCAGGATCAACTTCCTATATTATCAATACAATTAAAAATGCAAAGAAAGGCTCAAAATGGGCAGTAGGAACAGAGATAAACCTTGTTAATCGTCTTGCAGCCGAATTTCCAGACCAAGATATCGTTTCCCTATCTCCTTACCAATGCTTATGTACAACAATGTATAGAGTTAGACCGAGGTGGTTACTTGAAAGTCTTCGTTCAATAAAGCGTAAAGACCCTATAAATATTATTACAGTCGAGGCCAGCGTTAAAGAAAATGCTTTAAAAGCTCTCGATAGAATGTTAAATATTTCATAAATAAAATTTAATTTAATAATTAAGGTGAAAACTTATGATTTATGCTGACTACAATGCATCGACGCCAGTTTGTAATGATGTTGTTGAATATCTTATTAATAGACTTAAAAACGGTCCTTACTCTAACCCCAATTCCATTCATTCATTAGGTAAAAAAATGATGTTCGGTATGGAGAAGTGTCGAAGAATTCTATCTAAGTCGTTAGGTTGTCAAACAAATCAAATCGTTTTCAATTCAGGAGCAAGTGAAGGGATTACTCAAATCTTCTTATCAATGCTTGGTGATGGTCCAGTTGCTGGAAAAAATATAATTATTACTTCGGGGATAGAGCATTCTGCAATTGTTCAATGTTGTGAGCTTTACCAAAATAAAGGCTACGAAGTCATTACAATCAAAACAGGTCAAAATGGTATAGTTGATACACAAGACTTAAAAAACATATTAGAAAAGCATGGAAAGAAAACGGCACTACTCACAGTAATGGCCGCGAATAATGAAAATGGTATCGTTCAACCATTTAAAGAAATCGGAGCTATTGCACAAGAACATCAAGTTCCTTTTTTCTCAGATACAACTCAATATATTGGAAAAACTGATTTTAATTTCAGCGAATCAAATATGGATTTCGCTGTTTCAAGTTCTCATAAAATTGGTGCCCTTATCGGAAGTGGATTTATAATTGCTAAAGATACGACTCTTCTTAGACCCTTAGTTTTAGGTGGTGGCCAAGAAAAAGGTTTACGCGGTGGAACTCAAAACTATATTGGTATAGAAACAATGGCCGTAGCAATGGAGTCTTTTAATAAGAATAAATCTGAGCTACAAAAAGTTAACGAGCTACGAATCAAGTTTGAAAAGAATATCAGAGAGAAATTTCCTCAATCTGTAATCATTGGGGAAGACTCTCCACGCTTAGCCACTACGACTATGATTGCTTATCCAGGTATTCATGGTCAAGCTGTCCAAATAGAACTTGAGTCTGAAGATATCTTTGTGACCACTTCTTCTGCCTGTTCTGATAACAAACCAGAAACATCAAGAGTTCTAAAATCAATGGGTATCCAAGATGATATTGGCCGTGGCGTTGTGAGAATTAGTCTTTGTATGAATGCCAATGCGGAACTTTATAACAAAATTGAAGTTGCTCTAACAAATGCGTATAATAAACTTAAGAAACTTCAAAGTTTTTAGTTTATTAATCACACTACCTAGGTAGAGCATTTATGAAGTATTTAATTATTCTTGCATTTTTTATAATGCCTTTCCATTCTTGTACAACAACAAGAAAAATGTCTGATAACCAAACACCTAAAGGTCATTTTCGCTTATATACTTATCCGGCAAAAAGATTAGTAGAAAAGATTGATGAGAACAAATACAAGAAGCTTACCTTCGTCGTTTCCAATGATTTTGCTGGAAACATTAATCCTACTTTCTACCCCATAAAAAATCGCTTTAATGAACATCGAATTTTAAAGGTTGGTGGAATCCCAGCAATGAGAGCTTACCTTGATATTTTCAGGGATGAATTTAAAGATAACCTAGTTTATGTTGATGCTGGCTCATTCCTACATCCAGAAGATAATCATAGCTTTACTATTTTTCTTTACAACTACTTAGGAGTTGATGCTGCAGCTCTTGGACTCAATGAGTTCTTAATAAATAGAAATTCGACTATCAATTACCCATCTTATATTCAGAAAATAACAAAGAAGAGTAAATTCAAAATATTAAATAGTAATGTCACTTACTTATTATCTGATGTTCAATTACAAAACAAAGGAATAGCCTCTCATACAATAAAAGAAGTTAACGGAATTAAAGTTGGCTTCATCGGTGCCTTAACTCAAAACCTCTCCAAGAAAATTCCAGATCACAATATAAACGGCCTGCACATAGAAAACCCTGCCAAGAACGTCATCCTCAGTTCAAATACATTAAGAAGAAAAGGGGCACAAATAATTGTCCTTATGGCCAATAGTGGGATCAACTGTAGCTCAATGCTTGCAGAAGAAGAAAGTATCATTGAGGAAAAAGTAAACTTTAATACTAATGAATCAAAATTTTGTGACACCCATAATAATGAATTTTATAAATTACTACAGCAACTTCCCCCACAAACAGTTGATCTTGTTTTCACTTCTGGAGAAGAAAATAAAGTTGCAAATAAAATTTTGGGCTATCCAGTATTACAATCGCCTGGTAGAGGAAAGTTCTTTTCTTGGGTCGAAGTTTACTTTGATAAGAAACATAACCTTATAGACAGGGCCAAAACTAAAATCCATCAACCAGTTCAACTATGTCATAGCTTCCTTCAGGATTCCCAAGACTGCTTTACAATGGAAGGAATTGAGGACAAAGAATTAGTTCCAGCAACTTTTTTTGGTAAAAAAATTAATATTGGACCATTACCAAGGTTTCAGTAAATTTTAATTTACCGACAAATAAGTTCACCGTTTTCACAAAAAACTTTATAGGGTTTTTGACAGAAACCTACTGGGCTCCCAGGAATACAAATTGGCCCAGTGTAGCCAGAAGCTTTAATCCCTCTAATACACGCTGCTTGCCCTTTGTCGCCACAGATACTATCTTTACAATACCTTCGATACATACTTGGACATTTATCCGTTATAACCTCAATGACACTGCCAGGACAAAGATGACAAATGTTACGTTGTATAGGATTACACTGCTCATCAACATCAAAACAAATGTCCCCATATAAAAGATTAACTCCATTAGCTTTATTGTTAAATGAAATAAATATTCCTGGATAAGCGGTTTTTGTTTCACCACTGTCGTAAAGAGTGCTAGGTTGGCTATTTTCCAGATTATACAGTGTATAAGAAATGGTTTTAGTATCGATAAGTAGATCAAGTTTTTGCTTTTTTAACTTAAAACCAAAGTTAAAAATCTTCATAATCTTAATATTAGAGGGTTCTAATATTTTGTCACGACAGACTTCTTTTACTCCAACTTCAACAACCTTCAACTCCCCTTGTAATTTTTCATTTGGTACACGATAAAGAACACAATCTTTATGTATTTGGAAATTCCTATCTAGATATTTGATTTCCATTATAGATTGATATGTTCCCTTGGGCTCTTTTATGGGCACACCTGAAGAGAAATGAGAATCTACCTTAATTTCAAAAGCACTACTCCATCTTTTATGGGTTGTTTGCATAAAATCGGCATATACATTAGTGCAGATAATGAATAAGAAAATTATTTTATAGACATGCATCTAAAAGCAACTCCTTTTAGCTGTTCAAACATTATGTCCTCAACTTCGCCTGAATAAAATTCTGTAAAATTAAACGAATCTCTATCGTAGGATTGACCACTCCAAGTCGCTCTTTTCGAATTCATATTCCACAAACTCGAGATTGATGTATATTTACTGGAAACTTTTAAATTCGCTGCTTTATGAAAGATATTATCAAAAGATTCCAATTCACTACCAAGAGAATGGTAAATACCAATCCAACTTGTACTTAGGTTTGAGAAACTATTTAATTTTTGGTCAACAAGACATTCTTTTGTAAAATTTTTTACACAATTTTTTTTTGAAAATGTTATGAGTTCATTTACTTTAGGGATTTTCGCCCAAGGAATTTTAGATTTAAAAAGATATCCCTTTTTATAAACAGATGGAAAGAAGGTACTAGCTTCAAATATATGATTTTGTAATAACTTTTTACCACGATATTGACAATATTCTTGCTGTTCAGCTTTTGTTAAATTAAGTGCAGGTTTTAAATCATTACTATTTATACTAAATTCTTTTGTCTTCCAAAATTTAACATCAAAATTAGAAACATAAAATTTATCTACAAATATTTTCCGGCCATAATTATCCCAAACATCTAAAGAGCTAGCATCTGGACCAGACGAATATACTTTCTCAGGTAAAAAAGCTTGGTGACAGTTTCTTTCTAAACGAACCGAAAATTTAGTATTGGTAGTTTTTTCAACAAAATCTATTTTTAAATCACCGTGGTTTATAATCGACAGGTTTTTTGTATCTGCATGAAATACATGATTCTTGGTTTTTATGATTGGATCTAATTTAGGGATACCACCAGTTAGCCAACAATTAATATACACTGGGTTACACTTTAAAACCTCGGGATTCATACCTTCAATACTTCTCGGAATATCCGAACATTTAAAATTATTAGTTCCCCAATGGCCCTCGATATCTCCATAGCGCCAGCGCTTATTTAATTGAGTCAAGAACTCAGAGAATCCTTGGTCAAAACTCAATTTTTGAAGCTCATAAGCTTGGTCAGATTTTGTGTAAAAGTAATAAATCACACCGGGCAAAACCAGGATTACCACAACGAATGCTAAAAATTTTGATATACTATTTCTAGAGATATTTATCATCTATAGGAAGTGTATATGGACTGGCTAGAAGAAGTAAACAATCAAGAAGAGCGATTCGAAGAAATTTTTTCATTTGATGAGTATATGGATATTTTCAAAGAAAGTTTTAACGATCAATTGCGAACAAGTGGAATGTATTTAAAAGATATGTTCGATTACTTTGGCCGTGATGAAGAAGGCCACTTTAAACTATTCAAAAGAGAACATCCAGATGCTCCAAGAGTTGCCGGGCAATTTTTAACTCAAGAAAAAATTTATAATAATTTGATTAATTTTACTGAGGAAGGATTTAATAATAAGTTCCTTTTACTTATTGGTCCTAATGGTTCTTCGAAGTCTTCTCTTGTCAAAAAAATGATGAAGTCGGCTGAAGATTACTCAAGAACTAATGATGGAAAGCTCTATACATTTAGTTGGATTTTTCCGATTGATACTTATGTTAAAGGTAGTTTAGGTTTAAGTTCAAAACAAATTGATAAAAACTTACATAGTTTTGCACATCTTGAAGATGCTGAGATTAATGCTATTCTCCCAAGTGAATTAAGAGATCATCCTATTCTATTAATCCCCCTAAAATCCAGACAAAAATTAATTGAAAAATATGTTGGTGATAACTCAGATCTTTTAAGCCAAATAAAACAAACTTATTTATATAATGGTGATTTATCAAAAAGAAATAGATTAATATTTGATGCACTCTTAAAAAATTACAAAGGCAATTTTCAAGAAGTTTTAAAGCATATACGAGTTGAGAGATATTATATTGATAAAAGGTATGCTGTTGGTGCGACAACAATTGAGCCGCAACTACATGTAGATGCCAAGCTTCAACAAATTACAATGGATAAGAGGCTGTCCTCTTTACCTCCTAGTCTGCAATCTCTTAATATTTTTAACTTAAGTGGTGAAGTAGTTTTGGCCAATCGTGGTATCTTGGAATATTCAGACCTTTTGAAGCGGCCTCTGGACACATTTAAATACTTATTAATGACAATGGAAACAAAGACCATTAATCTTGGTGGTATTCTGACAGAATTAGATATCTTCTTCGTTGGAAGTTCTAACGAAGTTCATTTCAATGCCTTTAAGCAACACCCTGATTATAATTCATTCAAAGGAAGGTTTAGCTTTTTAAAAGTTCCCTACCTTTTAAATTATAAAGAAGAAATGCTTATATACGAAGAGCAAGTTCATAACCTTAGAGATAAGGCCACTTTTGAACCTCATGCTCTCGAGTCTCTTGCTCTTTGGGCAACAATGACAAGAATGAGACACCCTCAGGTAAAGAACTATAAAGATAAAAAGTTAGGGGAAATAATTCCAAAGTTAACTCCTTTAGAAAAAGCTATTTTTCTATCAAGTAAAAGTATGCCTGAATACTTAACGCAAGAAGAACAACAAGTTCTAAAAATTGGTATCGAATTAATTAGGGAAGAGTTTGAAAACGAAGCGATGTACGAAGGAAAATTCGGAATTTCACCAAGAGAAATAAAACAAATTATTTATGATCTTTCTAATCAGTATGAGACGATTACATTTATTGAGATTCTAGAATACTTAAAAGAAATGTCTGAACGAAAGTCTGAATATGACTTCTTAAATATTTCGTCACAAGGTGATTATCACAATCCGAAAAAATTCTTATATCTAACAGAACAATACTTCTTATCCTCATTTGACTCTGAAGTAAGAGAATCTTTAGGCTTAGTTGATAATAGATCTTATGAAGACTACATAGAAAAATATGTTCTCCATATAAATGCTGCAAATAAAAATGAAAAGATTAAAAACCCTGTAACAGCTAAGTTTGAAGAAGCTGATATGTTTTTTATAAAAGAGTTTGAAGGCAATATTCATTTAAAAGAGAATCCTGAAAATTTCAGATCCCATATCTTAAGTAAAATAGGAGCATTCTCACTAGATCATCTAGGTCAAAAACTTGTTTACACAGAAGTTCTTGATGGTATTTCAAAACAACTAAGAGAAAGTTTTAGAAATGAGCAGAAAAAAATAATAAATGCTGTTGGTACTAATCTCGTATTTTACTTTAGAGAATTACAAGATACGAAAGAAGGAAAAAATGTTAAGTCGGGATTAACTGATTCTGGAAGAAAGCAAATAGAAAAGATCCTTGATCATCTTGATAAAACCTTTGGTTATACTCAAGAAGGTGCGATTAACTGTCTTAAATATTTGATAAAAAAGCGCTATGATGTTAATCATTAAGCACTATGAGCGATGTATATAAAAAATTTACACCTGAGCTGTACGAAGCCGTTTATCAAGTAGAAGAAGATCAAGATGGAATGCGTCTTGATCAATACTGCGCAACTTTCCTTGTTACCTTTTCAAGACAGAACATAAAGAAAAAAATAAAAGATGGGGATATCAAGATCTTTAATCGACCTTATCCACACAAAGCATCAGTAAAAGTTTACCACAGAGAACAGATTCAAATTCGAACCTACCGCGGATCTCTAGAAGATGAGTATTGGAACGGTGAACTTATTGACCTAAAACTTGACCCCGATATTATATTTGAAGATGACCAGGTCGTTGCAATTTCCAAACCCGCGTATATGGCAACTCATCCGACAGGAAAACATCTCTTTAATTGTGCCACCGTCTACTTTGATAATAAGTTTGATCATAGCATGTGCTCTATTCATAGATTGGATAGAGAAACAAGTGGTGTACTCCTACTTGCTAAAAACCCAAGATCAGCAAATCAATGCACCGATTTATTCGAAAAAAATCTTGTTTCAAAATGTTATTTTTTTATGGCCCACAAGAGAAAAGAAGTTCAGTTTCCTCTCGTAGCAACAGAAAGACTTGGAACCATTGAAAATTTTGCTCCAAGAAATTTCAACCATTGGTTCCCCGAAGATTCGACAGATGGAAAACATGCACAAACAACATTTCACGATCTTTATCAAGATGATGATTATATAATCGGAATGGCCTTTCCAAAAACTGGAAGACAACACCAAATTCGCTGCCACGCTGCTGCTCATGGCTTTCCATTAATTGGTGATAAACTCTACAACGGTGATCCTACTGTTTTTATGCGTTTTAAAGACTTATTAGCAACAAAAGAAGATCATGATTTAATGCAGCTACCAAGGCATGCACTTCACGCCCTTGCACTTAAAATTGGCTACCCTACTCAAGCGAACCCTACGACCTTTCGAGCCAGTTTACCTGAGGATTTTAAAGGATGGTTATGTGAAAACTTGCCCTCATTAAGAATTGAAATACTAGAAAAACAAATTGATCAAAAACTTGCGGAGAGATTTGATGTCTAATGGAAAATATAAAGTTTTAGGGCTTTTTACTGGAACACCTCAAACCCTTAAGAATGGCCAACTTAGTGCGATGAAAAAAACTGCCGTCGACAAAATTACAATCACCAAAGAAACAATCGTAGGTGATGAAATTGTTGATATGAAACATCATGGTGGAGATATGAGGGTTATTCACCACTACTCAAAAGTTAACTACGATCATTTAAAAAAACTGTTTCCAGAAATTAGTGAGAGATTTATTCCGGGCTCTTTTGGAGAAAATATATATACCGAAGAACTTACTGAGAAAGAATTATTTATTGGCGATATCTACCAACTTGGGAGTGCTAAAGTTCAAATTACCGTTGCAAGAAGGCCATGTGCCACAATAAATAATGTCTACGAAGATAATCGTATTCTTAAAGAAGTTCTTCAAACAGGACACGTTGGGTGGTTTTACCGAGTCTTAAAAGAAGGCGAAGTTAGTGTTGGAGACCATCTTGAGTTTCTAGAAAGACCTTACCCAAATTTGAAAGTATCGACTCTTTATAATGAAGGATACGGAACTGGTGAAAAGTTTAAAAACCTTGATTTTCTTCAAGAATGTCTTAATACAGACCTGATGGATAAGGGTTGGAAACCCAAAATTAAAGCGGCTCTAACCAAGTAATTCCATAGACTTCAGGTTAATCAAAAGCATTTCACTCAAGTTTTTCATCTAAATACCGATGTATAATTCATGAAAAAACTACTTCTAGCAATGACCTTAATTACTTCTACACCTTACGCTTTTTCTGAAGCAGATAGCCAATGTCGCCAATTATACGAAAAGCATTGTGGTGCCAAGAAGACTGATAGCTGTTTCAAAATGAATATGAGGGGCCAACAACTTGAGCGTCCTGACAGTGATGTTGTTGAAGAGATAAAAGAAAAAAGATTTGAAATATTAAAACAAGCAAGAGTTTTTGGAGTAAACCCAAGAGCAATCGTTTCAAGTTTAATTTCTGTTAATATCGTTAGTCCTGAAACAATTGGAGAATCAATAACCAAAATGATTCTTCGTGCAGGGGAAAACTCTACGGGTATTAAATATGGTCTTGGGAGATTAACGGCAGATCAACTTGGAAAGCTTGAAAAATTTTCTTCAAATTACTCTCCTAGAATCGTCAATCCCCAAAACAAAACTATAAAACTAAGAAATCCAATAGAAATTAAAAAATTAGTTGAAAGTGGAGAAGCTGATATCGAATATACGGTAGCTTTCTTAAAGCAAAGACAGTTAGCATATGAAAAAGGTGGTTTTGATATTGGTAACGATATTCCACTAATGTCTACAATCTATGGACTACCCTCTGTTGAAAATCGAGTAAGAACACATAAGAATCGAGGAACCAAACCAAGTTTTAATACTTGGGGTGTGATTTCCATCTGCCACAAAGATTTAATTGATGAAATTTTAGGATCTGAAGATATTAGTAAAAAAAGTAAGTTAAAACTTGGTCAAAGAGAACCTAGCTATAATGATCCTTCAGTTCTTAAAGATTTTGAGGAAAACTTAAAAGACTCTAGCTCAACTGATAATCAAATAGAACACTCTCGAACTACTTCAAATGGTGGGATAGAAAACTAAAAAAAGGCACCTCAGATGAGATGCCTAACTAACTTTTATTTTTATAATTATTAGAATGATTTTCTAAGATTAAACCCAAGAGTTGTCATTGTCATTGTAAGATCATCATCTTCACCAAGATAATTTGTATACGTAAAGCTTGGAATAAATTCAAACATACCTAAGTCTTTTACAAGATATCCAGAAAGGACAGCAAATTGGGAATCTTTACCGTTTTTAACTCCATCTTCTTCGTTAGCTACATTAGTGAAATAAGATCCAACTAAAACCGTTTTCATATCACTAATTACTCTTTCGTAGTAAACGGAATAAGAAGCTGAACTTCCATTTGTAAGATCTGAATCACTATCTTTGTATTCATAATCGTAAGAAGGTGTATAAACTAAAAAAGCACCAAAATTCTTATTAATTTCATAACCAGCCATCAAACTGATACTGTTTCCACCATCATAAAAATTGTCATCTGCTTGTTCTCCAGGAGAAATATTTGCCCAAACTTGGTAGAAAAATTTCTCTACTTGTCCTTTCAAGAAAAATGTATAACCACCAAGGCCACTTTCTCCGTCAGAGTTATTCTGAGCAAGAGTTGTTCCAATCGCCATATCATCATTTAGCCCATACTCAGCATTCAATACATAAGCAGTACTCGATGATGTTGACTTTGAAGTTGTTGATCCAGCATCCCTCTCAGCCTCAATCTTTGTAAAGTTTACTCCACCCGTTACAGATATTTTGTTACTATCTGCTCTATAAAAGGACTCTGCTCTTTCATTTGCTTGCACTGTTAAGCCTGTTAGGGCCATAGCAATAACTAATAATTTTTTCATTTTAACTTCCTTGTCTCGTGTTTTAATTTGTTTTTATTTTAAAAGTCTTCAGTTGAACTAAAAACTTCTCTTAAATGATTAAGAACACCGTTTGCGCCAGAGTTATCTTTTCCCTCTAGTACAATACTTGGTTTGAATTCTAATTGGTCTAGAATACTGATTATATTGCTAACACCTATCGTGTTTGGAAAATACTCAAACATAGATTCATCGTTAGCTGCATCCCCATAAAAAAGACATTCATCCTTTTCTACATGGGGTGCATAGTTTTTTATAAAGTGCTTCACACCATTACTTTTTGAGATATCACCTACCCAAAAATTGATATGAACATTTGATCTCGAAAAATTAACATTATTCTCACGTAAAAAATTTTCTACTTCTTCAACATCTGCTACATCCATATCCGCAAATTCAATTGCTCGGTCAGTACGTCTTCCGAATGAATCAGCACTCATGACACATTTTGGATGAGATGCTAGAAGTTTATTTGTAATTCGATTTAGCTCAGTAATTTCTTCATCACTAATAAGATTCTCTTCTTTTATTTGCCCCTCATTATTTTTAGTAATGATAACACCACCACCTTCCATAATAACGTGTTTGAGAGGAAAATGAGTAAGAAAGAAATGTCCCCACGAAAGTGACCTACCAGAAACAATAACTAGCTCTGAATTAGCCTTTTCAATTAAAGAGATAATATCAAAAAAAACGGCTCCCAGATGACCATTGTTGGTTAGGGTGCCGTCGAAATCGGAAAAAATTATTTTCATAAATTAGTCGTTATATTTATTCAATTGGTAAAGAGATACCCATTACTAAAGCCGAGTAGCTATTACGTAATGAAATATTTGTCTCGATGTTTCCAACTACATTTTTAAGTCCATCAATTGGAAGTCTTCCTGTAATACCTAAGGCAACTGCAGTTGAAGTTTCATACTCACTTTCATTTGTATTTAAACTAACTTTCATTGGAAGAGCGATAAATGGGAAAGCTTCCTTACCCCAAAATGCAAAACCTTTAGAAATTGTTGGAGCTGCACCAAACGAATTGATTCTGCTTCCACCTGTATTTTCAGATTCAACTAAACCTTTTACAGAAAATTTTGGCTGTCTTCCATAATCAGGAATGATTTGCATATCAGCACCGATAAAAAACTTTGAAGCTCTATCACCGTCAGTAAATCCAAAACCAGTATCAATATTTAGTTTATCATTAACTTTTCTCATGTATTTTGCAGTTAGACCCATTCCAGATCCATCATTTAAATAGTTATTGTATTCAGTTGTTACGATATGCTTTTTCATTAAAAATGGGTGGTTAGAAGTACCAATTGTACTAGCAATAGCTCCCACAGTGAAAGAAGATGCAATAAGTCCGATAATTATTCTTTTCATAAATACCTCACAAAAAGTTAGTTTAGATTAATTTAGTTCTTTTAAAAGTCTAAGTGTTAAAATGCAACTCGTCAAAAAAATAAACACAGCGCAGCGCGGCCAAATTTATTTATATATTTAGAAACGATAACCAATTTCAAAGTGAGATAAGGTAAAAGTTGGAATATTTGCTATAGCATTTGATAGCTCTTCAGCATCGTCCTTTTCACTTCCCGCAGGAACCTCATCTAGATAATCAGTATCCTCATTTAGCGTCATTAACGGCCAGAAAACCTTAAACCAGTCAAAACCTAGACTAATTCCATTATCCCATGTCCATCTGTTACCAACTCCCCACATAACACCAAGTGTTTCAACCTTTAAGACGTCAAATTTATCTCCCACAAGGTCAGTGTAGCTATTGCCCAGATTTACCTCCAAGGAATTGTAATAGGCACCATATTGAAAGTTAAACGAAGTTCCCCAAGTAAAGGATCTAGTCGTTAGGTGAATTCTTCTATCTGTTATATTACCTAGATCACTAACAAGAATATCAAAGGAGTAGCTTGCTTGTTGGATGGCCAACTCATAAACACGATCTTTGTTTCCATATGAGGCCGTAAGTCCAAATTTTCCTGGAAGCCAAGTATCAACATAGGCGTAGTTCCCATAGATCGCCCACTTTTTTGAACTCTGCTCAATCACTTTAAGTGCTTCAGCCTTCTCGAGTTTTTCTTTTTTGGCCTCTTCAATAAGAGATTTTTCAGCTTTCACCTTATCTAGTGCCTTTAATAACTTTTGATCAGTAGCATGGCCACTTAGAGAAATAACCAAACTCAATCCAAATAATACTAATTTCATACCAACTCTCCTGTACCTACATGCTAAAAGGGCCGTCGCGGGAGGTCAAATATGTAAAAAAGAAAAACTAATAGGTTAAGTATTGCTAAAATGGTCGAACTTATATATAAATGTTCCATAGAATTATGGTGGTTGTAGTTCAGTTGGTAGAGCGACAGATTGTGATTCTGTTTGTCGAGGGTTCGAGTCCCTTCAGCCACCCCACTTCTATATTAAAAATACATTAAGCTTCTTCGGAAGATTAAGATAGAAAGAGCCCTCGTTTAACCCACTTGGGCTTTTTTGTTTCTGGATTCTTTCAAAAGGAACGATATGAATTCTACTAAACCAGTTATCAACAGAGAAAAACACCAAAACTTAATGGAAGGCTCTGGTAGCCACTCTACCAATGAATTAGTACAAAATAATCCGCTAAAAAAACCTATATGGCTTACAGGTGGTCTCATTCTTGTTGTATGTGGCGTTTTCTTGCTAAGAATTTGGTTAAAGAGAGTAGCGAAACAGAAGAAAAAGAAAATATCTGTTCATCCGGAAATCCTGTAAGCTCCAAATCTCGGAGACCCATAAAAACCATTAATTAAGAAGTTTACATCATCCCCCCCATTGTACATTAAGCATCTTCGGATGATTAAGATAGAGAAAGCCCTCGTTTAACCCACTTGGGCTTTTTTGTTTTAAGGGATCTCAAATGAAAAATATTTTAAGAACAGCTTTAAAAACAATGGCGGATGGGATTTCAATTCTTTATGCAGGGTACTCTCTAAAAAAGATGTTTAAAGTAATGAGAGTTAATCAAAAAAATTAAGGGTTGTCATCGGTCGGTAGTGGGAAAAACCTCTAAACCTTGATCTGTTCAGTAAACACAAAAGTCATTTTATTCAAAAATACCTTCGCCTTAAAGTTAATCGGTTGTTTTTAGTATATCATTATC
>JBLIAG010000023.1:0-66264 GCA_047634375.1 Bacteriovoracaceae bacterium | reverse complement strand
TACCGTGACCGAGTAATGTTCCCAATTTGGGACCATTCAGCAAAGGTAAGAGGGTTCTCTTCTAGAGCAGTCCTTCCAGATCAGGTTCCTAAATATTTAAATTCAGGTGAATCATTTATTTTTGATAAGGGAAATATCCTTTATGGATTCAATCTTGCAAAAAATATTATCCGTGAGCAAGACAATGTTATTGTCGCCGAGGGTAATATGGATGTAGTTGCACTTCACCAGTATGGTTTTAAAAATTCAGTAGCGACAATGGGAGTCGCCCTTAGTCAGAATAGTGTCAGACTGCTAAGTAATATGACTAAAAATATTTTTCTAGCAATGGATTCTGATAACGCTGGTATCAAAGCAATGACCAGGATTAATACCGACTTTATTAAACTCGATATTATTCCTAAGTTTATAGATTTCACTCCGGCGAAAGACCCTGATGAATTTTTAATTGAGTTTGGAAGGCTTGAACTTCAAAAGAGAATTGAAGATGCACCTACTTTTCTTGATTATTTGATCAAAGAAGAAATTCCAAAAAGCATACCTGAAAAAACTGATAGTAAACTTGAAATTCTAAGGAGTATTTTTAAAATACTCTCCCCTATGGGCTCAAATCTCATGGCCAATGAGAAAGTTATTTTAGCTGCTAAATCATTGGGATTAAAATCCTCAAATGAGGATATTCTGACTGAATATAAAGGCTATCTTTCAAAGTTAGCGCCTGCTCCAAAATCAACATTTAAAAAGCAGGCAGCTCCCGCACCACAAGACAACGCACCACAAAGCACAAATAATCAAAACCATGCTCAAAATTTTCAAAATGATAATTATCAAGGACCGCCACCACAAGATGAGCCATGGAATATGGACGAGTCTTATAATTTTGAAATCCAAGGAATGCCGGCCCATATTGACGACAACACAGTGCACATTCCTACAAATAAGATAGCAAAGTCGGAAAAAATCCTACTTGAAGCATTATTATCGCATCCAGAGCTAATTTTAGCACAACAAATCACCGAAATACTTGATAAAATAGAGCATTTTGAGGTAAAAAGAATAGTTCAATGGTTGAAGAAAATTTATTTAGAAATCGATGAAGCTGAATATTCATTATTTGTTCAGGAAAAGATGAAAGAAAGCTTACCAGATGGCATAAAAGAAATTATGGCATCAAGTTTATTTAATTATACTAATCTTAAGTTAGATCAAAAAGTAATTGATAAAATGGTAACAGATTTAAACAACAGATTGGATGAAGGCCTGCTTAGAAATGAGCGTGATGCCTTAAGAGAAAAGCAATTAAATGTGATCTCTGATGAAGAAGGTTTAGAAGTAGTTAATGAAATACAGCAAATAGAATTGAAACTATTAGCTTTAAGAAACAAATAATTGGAGTCAAAATGTCCGTAATTTCCGCATTTTTAAATTCAAAAGACTTCTCGAAATTGGTCCTTAAAGGAAAAGAACAAGCGTTCTTAACTCCAGAAGAGATCAATGACGCTATTCCGGCAAGTATTGTAGACCATAATGAAATGGATCTTCTACTTGCTAAGCTAGAGGACATCAACATTAGCATTAATAAAGTTGATGAAGATGAAGAAGAAACATCTGTAGTTGAAGCTACTGAACTAGAACTGATCGATGAAGCTCTATCCGCACAGGAAGAAAAAGAGTTAAAATCATCCTCATCAGACCCAGTAAAGCTTTACCTCAAAAAAATGGGTTCTGTTGCCCTACTTACTCGTGAAGGGGAAGTAAAAATTGCAAAAGAGATTGAAGAAGGTGAAAAAGAGATAGTTTTATCTTGCCTTAATTCTAAGCATGCCTTGGAAGAAATAGTTAAATTGAGAGAGAGAATTCTTGCTGCTGAAGAGCAATCAGATTTCGTAAAAGATCTTGTTCGTGGTCTAGATGACGAATCAAGTGAAAAAGACATTCTCAAAGAAAAAGCAAGAATTCTTAATGTATGTGACCGGGTTCAAGATCTTTTAAATGAGATTGTAAACGAAGATGGAACACTAAGAAAGCTTACTAAAGAAGAAAGTAAAACAATGGAAACTGTAGAAACAGTACTTGTTGACCTAACTTTTAATAGAAAAGTTATCAATAGTTTCACTGAACCAGTTAAGATTTACTTCTTACAATTTAAAGATTTATACGACCAACAACAAAGAATTTATAAATTCTTAGAAGTTGATAATGCTTCAGCATACAGAGACCTTTATGAAAAAGTTATCGATGATGATCATTATAAAAGAAAGCTAGCTCGTCATTTATATACAAGTGATGCAAAAATTGAGCAAATGATTAGAAATCAAGAAGATATTCTTAGAAAACTAAGAAGACTTCAAATTGATTCTGGTATGGCATCTGAAGATATCGAAAAAGTTTTCAATATCATCACTAAGGGTGAAGAAAAAGCCGATCATGCAAAATCTCAACTAGTAGAAGCCAACTTAAGACTTGTTGTTTCGATTTCAAAGAAATACACAAACAGAGGTCTTCAATTCCTAGATTTAATCCAGGAAGGAAATATTGGTCTAATGAAAGCTGTTGATAAATTTGAGTACCGTCGTGGTTACAAATTCTCAACTTATGCAACTTGGTGGATTAGACAGGCAATTACGAGAGCAATCGCCGATCAAGGTCGTACAATCCGTATCCCAGTTCATATGATCGAAACAATTAACAAACTTGCCCGTACTAACAGACAGCTTGTTCAGGAATTAGGTAGAGAGCCTACTCCAGAAGAAATTGCTGAGAAGATGGAAATGAGTGTTGATAAAGTTAAAAAAGTATTTAAAATCTCTAAAGAGCCTATTTCATTAGAAACTCCAATTGGAGAGGAAGAAGACAGCTCACTAGGTGACTTTATTGAAGATAAGAAGATCATTTCTCCTCAAGACGCTGTAATGAGTATTACGCTTTCTGAGCAGACCAGATCGGTTTTATCAACTTTAACGCCTAGAGAAGAGAAAGTTCTAAGAATGAGATTTGGTATCGGTGAAAAGTCAGACCACACGCTTGAAGAAGTTGGTCAGGATTTCTTCGTTACTAGAGAACGAATTAGACAAATCGAAGCAAAGGCGCTAAGAAAGCTTAGACATCCAAGTAGAGCAAAATTGCTTAAGTCATATATCGACAACTAGGACGTTAAAAGCTCTAATTATCCCAATTAACCGGCGAATGATCGCCATTACTATATTAAAAAGATCAAATTCGGCCCCCTCTAAATGAGGGGTCTTTTTTTTTGCACAATTCGAATTTAACAACGCTTTACATGTATTATTTGAGGGGCGCTTCTGCTATACTGAGTACTTTAAATTTCATTAAGAAAAGTTGCGAAAATATGTTTCAATCAATGATAATTCCAATGACTATAATAGATGCTGGTCAGAAATTTTTTGCCAATCATATCCTTATGAAAGGACAGAAAATTCTAGAAACTGGTCGTGTAAGTGTCTCATTTACAAAGACTCGTGAAAAAAGATTTATTATTAGTGGGATCGTGACAGATTCTGACCCTCAACAAGTAAAGGTTCAATGCCAAACGGATGATGAAGGAGTTAAGACTCTAACAACAAGCTGTAATTGTCATTTATGGACTCCTGAAGATCATTGTACACATTCAGCCGCTTTATATTTACATTACCAAATTTCAAAACTAAATGATGCCAATAGATCTGATGACGATGAACTTAAGGCCCATGTAAGCTTTCATGGCCAGTCTGTTCACGTTGATCATTATGGTAAGGTTGAGTTAGGTGCCAATAAGCTACTTGGTGCTCATATGAATAGTACCTACTCAAGTATGCAATACCTACTGACTACAAGAAAGAAAGTTAACTTTCCTATCCCTAAGCTCTTTAAAGGTCAGGTTGTTCTTAATTTTGTTAAGACCAGCGAAAGAAAAGACTTCGAAGCTTTTCCACACTTACATAATAAGTATTATCCGATTTTTTCATTTATTGATGAAGAGAAGAAAGTTCACACAAAGATCTCTCTATTTGAGAGTTTATATATTTTTAACTGGGAAACTGGTGAATCCTTTAATGTTCCAAGCCACCTAGCAAGTCTTATAAAAAGAATGCAAAATGATGGTCTTGCAAATGAAGTTAATCAGCATTTAAAAATTCTTACTCCCCTTATTGATGATGAAAATTATGAAATAAAAATAAATGGCCAATCTCTTAATGATATTGAAACGCAGAAAACATTTATGCGATTCTCAATTCAACCAGCAAAGAGAAAAGGTTTTCTTGATTTTGATATCGAATTATTCGATCAACAAGAAAGAAAGATTACACCTCCTACCATTTTTAAAACAATGACTGGTGACGGTGGTTACCTAAATTCATTTAGAACTAAAAGTGATAGTTATGAGTTCTTAAAGATCTTAGTTGATTCTTTAACCTATGATAATGCTGAGTATAAGAAGTTTTCTTACTCTGCCTCGGAAAGAACACGTCTTTTGGAATGGATCGAATTTTTTCAAGATAATGAAGAAGTACTTTTCTTCGATGAAATTAATGAAAGAATTTATCTGCTTAACTCTGCGATGTTTAAAGATATTTATATCGGTATCTTTGAATGCTTTACCGAGACTGCAGCTAGATTCTCTTTCTTTCAAAAAGAAGCAAGAAGAGTATATTTCCAATTTCCAAAAAGTTATTTATTTAATGGGATAGCGAATTTTTATAGAAGAGTTCAAAAACATCAGATCCCAATTTTCTATAATAATGTTGAAGTTAAAACATGGAGTTCAAACATTAGGTTTGAAAGACAGAAGTCAAATCTAGACTGGTTTGAAGTGAGCCTTGTTATAGATGAGAAAGATTTAAATGTTATTAAGAATGCTGACTTAGGTGAAGAATACCTGGTTTCAGATGCTGGGCTTGTTCTTCTTGATAATAAAGAGAAAGAACTTTTAAAGTTCATGAAAAAATATACAAAACATGAAGCTTCAAAATCAGAAGTAAATGAAGGGAATGTTCAAAAGTTCTCACTTAATTTCAAGCGTTCAAGAATTTTTGAATTATTTGAATTGAAGAAGCATGGAATTGAGGGCGCACTAACCCCAGATGAAGAGCAGATCTGTGAAAACCTCCTTAACATGACCGAAATGCCTACATACCCTATTCCTAAGATATTTGAAGGAATTCCAAGAGATTATCAGATGACGGGTTACCAATGGCTAAGATTCTTATTTGAAAATCGATTTGGAGCCTGTTTAGCAGATGATATGGGTTTAGGTAAGACACTTCAAACGATCATGTTTCTAGAAAGTATAATTGATGAAGTACAGACAGTACTTGTTGTTTGCCCTGTTTCCATATTACTAAACTGGCAAAATGAGATCGCAAAATTTTCATCCCTTGATGTTGAAATTTATTACGGAGAAGGTAGAGTTCTTTCTGGTAAAAAGAAGATCATACTTACCTCTTACGGGGTAATGAAGAAAGAATCTTATACAACTTTTGAATCTATCAATTTTGATATCCTCATAATGGACGAGGTTCAACACTTAAAGAATATTCGCTCACAAGGTGCAACGGCAGCTAGGAATTTAAATGCGATGTTCAGAATCTGTTTAACAGGTACTCCTGTTGAAAATGATTTATCCGAATTTTATAATATAATGGATTTAAGTATTCCAGGAATTTGGGGAGACCTAAGTCTATTTAGAAGTAGTTCAAGTAAGAAGAGTCGCTTATTAGCAAGACAGACGGTTAGACCTTTTATTCTAAGAAGAACTAAAGAACAAGTTCTAACAGAATTGCCTGAAAAAGTTGAAAATCATGTTTACCTCAACTTTAATGAAGAGGAAAAAGCACATTACATCAACACTCTTGCAAATATTAAAAAGAAAATGCAAACGATTCAACAAGGTCGTAAATATAGTGAGATTCTAAAGTCACTACTACAATTAAGACAACTTTGTTTATGGCAAAACCAGAAATTTCTTCAAAGTACTAAGATAGATTTCTTAATGGAAAATCTAGAACAGTTAATGGAAGAAGGTCATAAAGTTCTCGTCTTCTCACAATTCACAACTTACCTAGATCATATCCAAAATAAGATACGTGAAAGAAGTTGGGACTTTGCAAGAATTGACGGTTCTCAAAATATGAAAAAGAGACAAGCAGAAGTTGAGCGTTTCCAAAATGGTGATGCGCAAGTTTTCTTAATCAGTCTTAAGGCCGGTGGTGTTGGTCTAAACTTAACAGCTGCTAGTTATATTTTCTTAATGGATCCATGGTGGAACCCAGCTGTTGAAAATCAAGCGATTGATAGGGCCTACAGGATTGGACAAGAAAATAAGCTTACGGTTTACAGACCTATTATTAAAGATTCTGTTGAAGAAAAAGTTTTAGTACTTCAAAACACTAAGCGTGAGTTATTTAAGGATCTAATGTCCAATGACGACTCTAGTTTCTTCTCTGGAAAGCTATCACTTACCGATTTTCAGCAACTTATAACATAATAAATACAATAGTTTAGATATGTCCTTAAGTTGGGATGCTGTAAGATTTTCAAGTAAATACAAACCGATTCAAATTTAAGATATGATCATGGCCACAAGGAGAAACTGTGGCCAAGATTTATTCGACATTTTTATTATTTGCTTATGTTGGTGCTAAGGTTTTACTCTTTGCATTTTACAATTATGTTTCTTAGTTTCGACTAGAGTTTATCTTTATAAGAGAATTCAAAATCAGGATGAACGGCTACAAATTCTTTTAAACCAGCATTTCTCAATTCACAAGCAGGACACTTTCCACAGCCCTCTTTAGCAATTCCCTCGTAACAAGATAATGTATTTTCAACTAAGAAATGAAGTCTTCCCATTTGGTAGCAAAGTTCTAAAGTTTGCTTTTTAGTCATGAAGACGAGTGGTGTTTTAATTTCAAACTGTTGATTATCAAAGTCAACACGAAGTGCTGCTTGAACGATATCCATATACTTCCTGGAACAATCTCTATACCCAGAATTAGCTTCTTCTACTTCTATAACACCCATAAAAATACACTCAGCACCTAAGTGCTCTGCATGGATTGCTGCGACTCTGGCCATAAGTCCATTTCGCCCAACAACTAAAGTATTAGGTGATTTAGAATTACTAGTTATCTCTACAGAAGAATTAGTTAGTGCATTATCTGTTATTTCACTTAAACAATTAAGATCGACAACAGTTCTATCAACACTCCATTCCTTACAAATCTGTTCAGCAAAATCAAGTTCATTACTATGCCTTTGCCCATATGTGAAAGACATTGCAAGTACGTTCTCAGCACCATACTGTTCTACAGCAAGGCCCAAGCAAATACTTGAATCCATCCCACCTGAGTGTACTACGATAGCTTGTTTTTTCATTTTTTAGAGGCCTTCCAATTTTTGAGAGTATCACTGCTCTCCCAATTATATGCTGTCTTTATTATGAAATCTAAATCGTCATGTTCTGGCTTCCAGTTTAGGATGGCCTTTATTTTATCTACTTTAGAGACTAAAGTTGCCGGATCTCCGGCCCTTCTGCCTGACTCTTCTACTGTGAATTCTTTTTCTGTTACTCTCTTTACTGCGTTTACGACTTCTCTTACAGAAGATCCATGTCCATAACCACAATTAAAGATATTCGACTCTCCACCCTTAAGGAGATATTCAAGTGCTTTTATATGAGCATTTGCAAGGTCTACAACGTGAATATAATCTCTTACTCCCGTTCCATCTTTTGTCTCAAAATCCGTTCCAAAAATATATGTTTTCTCTCTAATCCCACATGCTGCTTCGCAGTTAACTTTTATTAAGTGTGTTGCTCCAGGAAATGCTTGACCAATTTTTCCATCAGGGTCTGCTCCTGAAACATTAAAATATCTAAGTGCTACATAGTTAAAATTCTCATGTGCAAAAGATAAATCTTTAAGCATTTGCTCAGTCATTAATTTAGAATGCCCATAAGGGTTTATTGGATTTGTTGCTGAGTCTTCAGTCGCGAGTCCGGATTCAAGGATTCCATAAGTTGCTGCAGTTGAAGAAAAAATAAAGTTAGGTATATTATTTTCCACACAAGCATTCATTAAGTTTAAAGAATTGATCGTATTATTTGAATAATACATTCCTGGGTTTTCAACACTTTCAGGTACAACAATAGATCCTGCAAAATGCATTACTGCATCTACTTTATGCTCCCTCATTGTAGCATTTAATAATTCAATATTATTTAAGTCGCCAATGACGAGTGTTCCATAAGTTATTGCTTCTTTAAAGCCAGTAGATAAATTATCATAAACGACAACCTCATAACCTGATTCACCTAGTGCTTTTACGACATGAGATCCGATATACCCGGCTCCCCCTGTAACAAGAATTTTTTTTGACATTATATGCTCCTAATTCAGATACATTATCCCATTTTTACAGTTTATTTCCACAAAAAAGGACCTCATCTGAGGCCCTATTTTTATTTAATTTTTTTAATTTTACTGAACTGCTTTCTCGGCGTTAATCCGCCCTGCACCTAACTTTCCTTTATACCAAAAGTTTTTACTATCGATTTCATCAGCAGAGTCATAAAGTTTTTGCCTAACTTCTTCGTCTGTATAGTTTGGATGTGCAGACCAAATAAGTGCTGCGACTGCAGCTGCAGCAGGTGCTGCCATTGAAGTTCCCTGTAGTGCGCCATAGCGATCTATCGAATTACCTACTGGCTGAACAGTTGAGTAAACAGGATCACCTGGTGCACAAATATCAATTCCAGTTCCGTAATTACTAAATGAACTTTTCTTATCTTGTTTCTTAGCATCTTTAGACTTAACTGAACAAACAAGGATTGCTTCCTCAATACTCTGTCTTGGTGGATTTTTTTGTCCACCATTTCCTGCAGAGTTAAATAATAAAACGTCATTGGCCCTAATATATTTAACTGCATCTAGGTAAACTTGATCATCAACGAAGTGATCTATATTATAGCTTGTTGTAATTATCTTGGCTCCGTTATCAACTGCATAATGGTAAGTCTCAGCAACCATAGCTGAAGTCCATGCTTTACCCGTACTGAACCATCTTAGAGGCATAACTTTTACACCCGGAGCAATTCCTGATCCACCTAATTTATTATTCGCTGTTGCTGCAATGATACCCGCAACATGTGTTCCATGAGTTGATTCTTCTTCTGAATCAACATTATTATCTCCATCAACAAAGTCCCAACCATAAACATCATCAATATAACCATTTCCATCATCGTCAATTCCATTTTCAGGAATTTCCTTCTCATTTCTCCACCAAGATGAAACTAAGTCCTTATGATCAATTTGGAACTCATTATCTGTAGCTGCAACAATAATGGTTTTATCCCCCATTGTAGTCTTCCACGCTTTTGTTGTGTTAATCATTACATGATGAAACTGTTCATTAAAGCTCACATCATTTGGAGTATTATCGACGTCTTTGTAATCACCAAAGTACTGATAGTTTGGAGAAGCTGATTTATAAGGTTCAAGGCTTTTAGAGCTCTGCGCCTCAACTAGGAATAGATTTTTGGCAAGTTTTCGTTTTACGTTATGGAGAATTTTTTCACCATTTGTAGATACAATAAATTCATTAGGAATGGCTATTCTAAAATGCTCACCTCTTTTAACAGGTAAGGCCATAGAGATGGCAGGAATCAACATAAGAGTTGAGAATAATATTTTCAATTTCCCTCCTTGGAAAAATAATTTGATTAGTATTATTTTTTCAAAGAGGAATTAGACTGTCAAAATATAAATTCTGACATCAAGAAGAAAGGGATAAGGTCAAGTTTCCTTATCCCATATTTATTTTATAGTTTTATTCCTTTAAAAGGATTTTTGATACTTTTCTTAGCTTTCTTTTTAGCTTTCTTCTCTTCACTTTTAAGCTGATTTTTAACTTTATCCATCTGCTTTTTCCCCTCAGCTAACTCTTTATTAAACTTAGACTTAATACCATTAACTTGTTTATCAACAGCTGCTCTTGAGCTAGAAATTTGTTTTTCGATATCGGCCTTAATTTTATTTTGAGCTGCCGTAATCTTTTCTCTAACAAGAGATCTGACAGAGGATTCTATTGCTGAAGCTAAGTTCGACTTTATATCGAAAGCGAGTGAATCCCACTTACCTTTTACCTTTGCATCAAGAGTTAATAGACTATTCTTCTTTGCCACATCTCTCAATACTTCATCAACCGCTGGAGATTTTGCTTTCGTAATATATTTAATATTTCGAAACTTATTGTTAATTACAAGTACCGCAGTCTCTGGCTTTAAAGTCCCTTGAAAAGTACTGGAGGCATTTGATTTATCGATAATAAATGTTGCATCACTACTTTTAGATAAGGCTTTATTTTTAACTAAATAGTTTCCTACTCGGCCAGAGACAATCGCCTTTGGCTCATCTCTATGATCAATTGAGATTTTACCAGAGATGTCTCTAATATCTTCTTTTGGAAAGTCTGCTTCCACATTAATAGTTGTTAATTTTCCAGTAATTTTTTGATCATTAGTAACATTTTCGATTTTTCCCTCAACACGACCTTGATCATTTTTGGAATCAATCTTAGCTAGTTTTAACCAAAATAATGGATAACTATTCGGGGTTCCAAAGCTATAATTTGTCCCCTTTCCACGCTTAGGTTTAACTTTTTTAACCTTTGCATTTCTTGGTGGGATGTATTTTTGCGCCAATGTTTGATATTTTTTCGCCTCAGAAACTTTACTTAAGACTTCATTACCAAATAACATTTTTGCAATTGATTTTTGGTCTAGCTTGGGAAGGTTCATTCTTTTACTAACAGATTCAATATCTTTTTGGATAAGTGCTTCTGCTTCTTTATAAGAGCTATCAATATCTTTTATACTCTTATTAAAATTCTTCCCAGCTGTATCATAGGATTTAAGAGCTTTTTTTATATCTTTATTTAGGTTATCTGCTTCTTTTAAAACACCTGGTGCTTTTAAAAGATTACCCAGATCTTTCCAACGAATTTTTTTTAGCCTTGTCTGTAAAGCTTCTAGCTCTTTTTTCTTAGGTAGATTTGATAGGTCTTTCGCTAATAGCTTCTCTTTTTCTTTTAACTCAATTCCTAACTCATCGAATCTTTTCTTACTCTCAAGAGTTCCTTCAATGTTTCCTGCGACATCACCAGTGCTTCCACCAGCTAATACTCCTGCGATATCACCAAAAACATTTCCTTCAAATTCCTTTTTGGCCTTACCGAGCATTTCTTTTGCAGCCTTATTAGACTCTGAATCACCATTTTCATCTACAGGTGTGACAAACCCAGGACGAGACCTTTTTGTATTAATCAGGATATTATTAACATTTGCCATATTAATTACAAATTTTCCTCTAAGGAGAGCATCCCACATCAATTGAAAATCCATACTTCCGATTTGAACTTTATTCAGATCAGGCTTATCTTTATTGGTAAATTCAATATTAGTCACTTTGATTTTTAAATCTCCAAAGCTTGTATTCACATTACCTACATTAACTTCTGCTCCATTAACTTTTTCACCAGCAAACTCTATTGCTTTTTTGATTGTTGAATCAAGGAGGAATAAGTTAAATAAAATAATTGTTCCCACTACAATAATGAAGGGAATCACCGCACCAGTTCTGATGGGTCCTTTAGGTTTATTCTTCTTCTCAGTTTGTTTATTTTCATCAGTCATAGTTATTACCCGTACATCTCATCGTATTTCACATACCATTTATAAAACCCTGTCGCTTTAACTGCTTTCCAGAATTTCGTTTCTTTAAATTTAGCCAGGATTGTTTTTCGGTATTTTACGATCATTATTTTTGATACAATAAACATAATCGGAAATAAAATTAAAGAAAGAATACCAGCTCCCATGACCACAGAATTATAGAATTTTGTGAATGGAATAATTGGAAGATTATAAAGTGTTGTAAAAACCCCCTTAAGTGCACCCATTTCTAGAATGGCCATACCAAATTCATGGAAGATGGGATCTAGAACCCAAGCAACTAATGAAAAGAAAAAAGCCGAGCTAAAAGCTGCTCCGATTTGAATTCTCATAAAGAATATTAGTGTAAAAATGAAAATCGTTTGAAGGGAAAGAGCGGGGGCGAAACCGAGGACAAGTCCACAAGCTAGGCCCGCTGCAATTTGATTTTCACCCGTATCTGAGTTCAGAACTTTTAACAAAGCAAAAATTTGCTTAAAAATTAGAGTCATAACCCGTCCTTAGGATAAAGTTTACTATGTTAATATTGTATCTAAATTAAATGGCCTTACCTACTGCATAGTAAGTGAAACCTTGTTCTAAAACATGTTTAGTATTATATAAATTTCGTCCATCAAAAAGAATTGGAGACTTTAATCTCTTTTTAATCTCATCAAAGTCAGGTGCTCTAAATTCTTTCCATTCGGTTAGAACTAAAAGTGCATCTGAGTTGTCTAGACAATCATACTTACTATCAATCTTTGTTGCATTTAGAGATTTACCTTTTGCCATTACTTCAAAATTATCAGCAGCTTCAGGATCATAAAATTTTACGATGGCCCCTTCTTTTGTTAATTCTTCAACAATATATTGTGCTGGTGTTTCTCTAATATCATCAGTGTTGGCTTTAAATGCAGTTCCCCAAATTGCAATTTGTTTTCCCTTTAAGGTTTCAAAATGCTTTTTGAGTTTCTTAAACATATATAATTTTTGTTCCGCATTTACTTCTTCAGTTGCAGTTACAATCTTAAACTCTAATCCAAGCTCTTTTGCTTTATAAATAAGTGCTTTAACATCTTTTGGAAAACATGAACCACCGTAGCCAGGTCCTGGGTATAGAAACTGTGAACCAATTCTAGAATCAGTTGCAATTCCATATCTAACTTCATCAACGTCTGCACCTGTTAGGTCACAAAGTCTTGCTATCTCATTCATAAAAGAAATTTTTGTTGCAAGAAAACAGTTGGCCGCATATTTAATAACCTCAGCTGAAAGATTACTCGTTCTAACTGTTCTTTTAATTTGACGGTTAAATGGTTCGTAAAGATCTTCCATCACTTCAAATGCATAATCATTCGTTGTCCCAAGAATAACTCTTTCTGGTTTCATAAAGTCATTAACAGCTGATCCTTCTTTCAAAAATTCAGGATTATTAACTACATGATATTTTTTATTTGTTTTACCTTTAAGGTATTCATAAACTGCTGTTCCTGTTCCAACAGGTACTGTTGATTTTAAAACAATAATTAAATCATCTTCTAGAAATGGTATAAGAGAATCTAGGGCAGAATAAAGGTAACTAAGGTTTGCATTCCCATCATCACCTGAAGGTGTTCCAACGGCCATAAAAACAGCTTTTGCCGTTTTAATTGAATCATAGCTTGTTGAAAATTGAATTCTACCGTCTTCTATGTTTCTTCTCATCATAGTTTCAAGTCCTGGTTCGTAAATCGGACTCTTACCATCTTTCATAGTTTGAACTTTTTTCTCATCTATATCTATACATGTAACAGCGTTTCCCATCTCTGCAAAACACACACCTGAAACAAGACCGACATAGCCTGTACCAATAACTGAAATATTCATTTTTATCTCCTAAAATTAATCACCCAAGTCTAACATAAAAAGGGTTATTTGAAACTTTTTAAAAGGTAATGCTAAGCACAAGCTCTTTCAATTTTACAAGGGTCATTTAATTGGTAATAATGTTCTGCATAACTAAAAAAGGAACTACCAATGAAACCTTTCATCCATGAAACAGCAACTGTCGAAGATGGCGTACACCTAGGTGATAATGTAAAAATTTGGCATGATTGTCATATACGCTCAGGTTGTTCTCTCGATAATAACGTCAGTATTGGAAAAGGTAGTTATATCGACCAAGGCGTTCATATTGGTCAAGGATGTAGAGTTCAAAATGGAGTCAATGTCTATAGTGGTGTGAAGCTTGAAGATTGGTGCTTTATCGGACCAGCTGTAGTTTTTACCAACGATCAATTTCCTAGAGTTGGAAATACATCATGGAAAGTAATGAAAACTTTTGTAAGGACAGGTGCTTCAATTGGAGCTGGATCAGTTATAAGATGTGGAATTGAACTTGGTCATTTTTCTATGATCGGTGCAGGTGCAATAGTCACAAAAAATGTTGCCCCATTTACTCTAGTACTTGGATTACCAGCAATCGAAACCAATAAAATTTGTGCCTGTGGACAAACAACTCTAGATTTAAGCTCTTCTTATTCCGAATGCTTACGAGATTGTTGCAAGGAAAGAATGTCTTCAGAGACCTATAAAATAGCTTCAGAGACAATTAATACATTAGTCGAGTAGTCTGCTTCTCTCCTTCCTAAATATAGTTACGCTTAATATACCTAAAGTCGCTATTTTATAAACCGATAAATATACGTGGGATTTCGTATTTATATCATATTTCTAATAATATTTAGTTCAGTGTCTGGATCAGCACAGATTAATAATTTTCAAGGTCTAACTTTTACTAATACATCTGATCCTTTCAATCTAGCCCCTTCAAACTACATGAGTCCTACTCTACAGGTAAATAAAGGTGATAAGTTAATTTTCCTAACAAACAAAGAGGCTAAAAAAATACCTGGATACAAAGAAGGCGATGCTTATTTTAAAGTTTCAAGCTCTAGTCCTAGCAATAAAAGACCAGGCGAATATTTTAAAACAACTAAAGGCCAGTTTGAAAGCCAAATTTATCAGGGGCAATACTCTAACTTTGTTAAAGAGAAATTTTTAATTCAAAGAATTCCTCACATAAAAAAAGCCACTAAGAGGTTCGAAGGTAAAAATCTAAAAATTTCAAGTTCTCATATAGTTTTAAATTACCAAGGCTTCGATCTTAAGATAAAAAAGGGCGAAAAGTTACAAGTTGTTGACTCCTCTAAATTTAAAAATATCAGAGATTATGATCCAAATAAGATTTACTTTCAACGTATTGATAAAGAGACGGGGAAAGTCAGACAAGGTGATTACTATACAATACCTGCAGTAGACTTTGAAAAATCAATCAAAGATGGTGCTTACGGAAATTGGGCAAGAATTGAATATGAAAAAATCTCTCCAATAAACTATTTAGATAAGGTTAAACCTGTTGAAGCTTCTGTTCCAATTCCAATGGCAATTCCAAGGACAAAACCGAGTGGTAGTGTAGCAAACAAGCCAACGGTAGCGCCAACGGTAACGGTAACTCCATCCTCTAAACCCGTAACAAATACAGTTAAGAAACCCAAAATTCCAGCGCGAACGGAAAATCAGGAAGCTGCTTATAGATCAATACCTACGCCAAAGGGAAGTGTTGAAACTGCGGCCGAGTTAACAAAATTTTTAGAAGAAGAATTTAATAAACCTATGATTGAATGCCCAGATTTTGATAAAAAATTAAAAGATAATTATGAACAGTGTAATCCAGGTAATGATTATGCTCAAAGTAGTATAAAGAAATTACTAAATCCTGAGGACTTAAAGTCTAGTGCTGCTGGTAAGTTCTGTATCCTAGCCGGACTCAAAAAAGAAATAAGCTTTAAAGTTGCACTGTGTAGGGATAGTAACCTAATATCAACGAGAACCCAAGTTTGTGCTTCTAATGAATATGTAAGCTTCGTTCATAAAGAGTTAACTCAAATGTCGGATTGTTTTACAAATATTCATTATAACGAAATGCTTCCCCTTATGAACTCCGAATCTCAATTTAACTATAATGCATATAACCTTAACTCATGGGGTGAGTTTAAAGGACAATTAAACGCATCTGGACTATTACAAACAACTCAAGTTCTTGTAACAGATGCCAATAATAACAAAGCCTATATTACAGACAATGGAGATAAAGATCTCTTTGCCATGAAATACAACGACAAGAGTAATTACTGTAAATCTATTATTGAAGAAGTTAAAAAAACTCCACCGTCAACGAAACGTTCTGCTTGTGATAGAACTGGAATTCCCGATGGTTTTAGAAAAAGTCTATATCTCGCTATGGCAAACTATAGTTTTTACAAACAAACTGTAGAGTCTGAATTAGAGGCAACAGCGAAAGCTTACTTTCCAGGTAAAGAGTTATTTAAACCTGAAGATAAAGAAAAATTACTCGTTGATCTAACTAGACTTATGCATAGTAGAGGAATTGGTGTCTTTAAACTAAGAATGAGATCATTTTTCTATGACTTATTTCATGGTAAAAAGGGTCAATATAATAGAACAAAAATTGAAGTAGGAAAAAGAAAAGTTGAAGTTAAAAAGGATGGAAAAACACAATACGATGAGAATGGTAAAACGATAACTAAGGTCATCCCAGGAACAACTTCCGTTAGACATGGAAATGCTTCTATTTATAAACTTTGGGGAAGACCAGGTTTCAAAGCGCCACTAACTCACGAAGCCTTTATTAGTAATTTTTCTTCTTATATTTTCTGGGAAGGCAAATATGGAAAAAATAAAAGAGGCTCACAAGGTAGAAAATTTGAACCAAGTGATAGTAACCGAGATAGTGAGGGTGGCACCTACCTTCACAAAATGGCCTGTGATCAAAAGCTATTAAATGAAAATGCGAAAAAGCTTTCAAAAAATCAAAATGTTGAATGTGGATATCCTAAAATATCTCCCGATAGAATGGAGCACACTCAAGTTGAGGCAGGCTGGTATTTAAATGTGTGTAAGGCTACCAATCGCTCTGTATCATCTCGAAGAACGTGTTCGGCCAAAGATCCTTACAAAGCTACAGACTCTGCGGATAAAAGAAGATTAACTGATGTTTCGATAAAACAATATACCAATGATGAGGGACTATTAAGACAATGTGATCACGAAAGTTTACATGGAATGGCTTCAAGACCTTTAATTGAATTTTATGCTCCTAATCCAGGAAAGTATCAATGATAAAAATAATGAGTATTTTGACTCTACTTTGTTTTTCTAATTATTCAATGGCCAAGAATGTTATTAAAGAGTTGGACATTGAAAAATTATTAAAACTTACGAATAAAAGTGAAGTTCACCAAGCACTTTTAAAGTTAAAAAAAGATAATTTGAGTTTTAACAAAAGTTTATTAAGTGAGAACTCATATAAGCCTGATGTCTATACATACTCAAATGTCCTTGAACTTTTACTTGAAAAAATACCTTCAAATTTAAATCAAATACCTACATGTAGTGAATTGAAGGAATCAATGGCAAGCGATTACAAAGTACCTTGGACAGAGCTAGATGAGCCTACCCATAAAATATGGCCGGCCTTTGAGATTCTTTGTAAAAAATAAACTCACTAAAAATTTAAATTGTACCCTAGTCCTAATGCAAATTCTTCTCCATTAGGGTTTAAAAGATATTCTGGGATATGGGAAGAAGTGTGGTTATTATGTTGTTTAATAAATGGTGCTAATTTTTCATCCGTTCTAAGTCCAAAGTAATATCCCAGACCACCAAGTAAGCCACCTATTAGAATTTTACTCATACCGTGTTTATCTACGATTCCAGTTCCAATTAGTAATCCCCCAACTGCTGAACCAGTTACGGCCATAATATAATCTTTTTTAAGCTCTATTAATTCTTTTTTCTCTTTCTCATTACGACCAATCTTATCAAAGACCTGAAACTTATTAGTTAGATTTCCGTCCTGTCTTAATATTGTTTCTCCCAAAAATTGATCAGTACTAAGTGGTTTCTTCTTATTAAAGTCACTAGCACAAGAAATTAGGGCCATAGAAATAAATACTATTACAATTCTGTTCATCAGAAATCCTCATTGAAATTTTAATTTCAAATAGCTTATCAGTTTCTTATATTGATGCAAATTGTTTAAATTAAATTGGCTTTACCAATATCCTTGACATATAATTCATGAAATCCCATTAAAACGATAGGTTAGAATGAAAAAGAATCAGAATAGAAAATCATTATACGAATTATTATTTACAATAGTTTTCCCAGTACTTCTTCTTAATAAACTTAGTGGACAGTTTGATGATAACGGACCTCTTATTGCATTATTAGTTGCTTTAAGTTTTCCAATTGGATACTTTCTTTGGGATTTTGCTAAAACAAAGCATGTAAGTATTATTTCTATTCTAGGTTTTGTTAACATCCTTTTAACTGGTGGCTTTGCACTTTTTCAACTTAATAGTCATTGGTTTGCAATAAAAGAGATGTCCATTCCTCTTCTCATTGGTCTCGGCGTTTTTTATACAGCATTTACTGAAAAACCACTGGTTCAAATGTTTTTAAATAATGACGAAATTATTGATACAGCTCTTTTAAAACAAAAACTAGTAGAGCTTGATACCGAAAAAGAATACATGAAACATCTTAAGACATTAACACTCTATTTTGCAGGAACATTTCTTGTGAGTGCCATTCTAAATTATGTTTTAGCGGTAAATATAGTTACTGAAATTTCACCTGAGATTGGCGAAGTGGCCATGATGAAATTAAGAAATGAGCAAATAGCTGATCTCACTTGGAAAAGTTATATCATTATACTCGCTCCAAGTTTCTTGATGATTTCATTTATTCTATGGAAGGCCAACGGTATATTGAAAAAATGTACTGAGCTCGGTCTTGAACAAATACTTAGAAAATAATTTTGCAAATATAGGTATTAGAGCCCTTGTCTAAACAAGTTTTTACATCTTTTTTCGATCAGTTCAGAAATCCTTCCAAAAACTTTAGCATTTGGGTATTCCATTTTTAACTTGCTCGCCAATGCGTCTTTATGTCTTAAAAGTTTCTGACTCATCTCCAATGCTTTCTTTTCCATTGTTCCCAATTTTAAATCAAGCTCTTGATCAACCATTTGAAATTGACTAGCTCCTATCTTATTTGGATCATCTCTATCTCCTAATTTAAAAGAGAAATCTTTTTTTAGTTTTGGATAAACGGCGGTACTCAAAAGATCGTAAAAGGGAGCCATTTCAATTCTTCCATCAACTAAAAGTAGAGAGATATTTTTCGAATGACTATCATTGTTGCCAATTAATAAGTTAAAACAGATCCAATTAAGGTAATCAAATAATGCCTTTGATCTTTTAGTGATAGTTACATTGTTCTTTATTAATAAGTAATTATCTTTTAGTGTTGGTCCGCCTTTAGCTTCATACTTAAATTCACTAACAATTCCTTGTGCCTGACAAAAATCTTGCTGATGAATTCTCTTTACTTCTGTACCAATTTCTCGATCATACCTTTGGGTAACATAAAGTGGATGTTCCTTATGCTTAAGAATAAAGCAACTTGGAACACTAAGGCCTACAAGCTCTGCAAGTTTCATACAGTAATATTCATTATAAACAGATTCCTTAACTCCTGAACGATAAATGGGGGCCTTTACAATATGAGTCGTTGGTAATCCCCCCGAAGGAAGGTAGAAATTTTTATCTCTGTATATCGCGACGAATTTATCCTGGGCACCAGCAATGGACAAATATCCAGGGTCAAGATTTGCGATGACTTCAGCAATTGATCGCTTTTCATCTATAGCTTTATATAAATCTTTTATCTCAATTCTAATTTCAGGAGATAAATTACTTGGATCAAATGGCGACTCCTCTTTCTCTGAAAGAATGATGGCACCAGCACAGTCTTCACCAAACTTTTTTAGAATGTCATAAGTGCCTTTAGTTTGCTGGGACTTCTCAAGAGAATCCCTAGCATCTCCTTCTGGAATCAGATTTTCAAAGAAAGAGAGTGTAATCTTATTTCCAAAAATTTCTTTTTGAAGGGGCATTGCCAGACTCAATTTAAAAGCATCCTTATCTTTCAACCATTGGGCGCTATAGGAGAAAGAAGTGATTAAATCAGAGTCACGAGATAGAGTTCCAACAAGGCTCTCTTTGTAAAAAACATTCAGTTTACTCATTTTTCAAACTCTAATGAAAGGTTAAAGCCCAAAACCTGGCTTAACTTAAAAAGAGTTGAGAGTTTAACTTCCCTCTCTCCAGCATTGCTTTCAAATTTGCTAATTCCATTAACTGAAAGGTTACAAAGTTGGGCCACTTCCAGCTGAGATAGGCCTAGCTCTTTTCTTCTATATTTTATTTTTTCTATTAAATCTTTTACATTTTCAATTTTCATTTCAATCTCCCTTAAGGGATAGTTTAACACATATTTGGATAATCTCCACACAAATACTCCCTAAGGGGAGATTCCAGAGGCCTAATTTAAATAAATATGGTAAAAACTCCCCATGGGGAGAACTACGAAATAAATGGAGTTCTTCGAACCTTTTGGGATATCTTTAAAATGGGTATCAAACAAATGATGAATAGAATCCCAGCAAAGATCATGAGCGAGTTTGGTATTGTATACTTATCTGCCATCCAACCAACTAAAGGTGAAAGAAGGAACATAAGAGCACCGTGCAAAAAGGTTTTAAAGGAATTAAGAGTCGATCTATTATGAGAGTCAATATGTTCATTTATGTAGTAATTCATTATAGAGGTTGAAAGCCCTGTTTGAATTTGCATTCCAAATAAAGTTAAAATAGCAAAACTTGTTCCAAAAACAATGCCCTGAGATGCAAGAACAACGAGGTTAATACTCACGAGAAATAAAATCATGCGTTTTTGTCCAAGAAGTTTATCTACTTTATAAGTTAACCTTGAAGCCAGTGCCGCTGTTCCCGTAAACGCTGTATAATAATATCCAAAATCATTATGCTCAATTCCAATACTATCCATAATTTGTTGAACATATTGGAAAAATATTTGACCGGCCATAGAGAAACTTACAGCGATGATTAGTAAATACTTTATAATATCGTGAGATTTTAAATAACGAAATCCATCCATAAGAAATTTTGAATATTCACGAAAGGATTTCACATTTTTAATACTCCCGGTTTGAGTATGATCGATTTTCGGATTCCTTGCAGAGAGGATTAAAATTGTAGCAAGAGAAGTGGTTATCACAGTTCCCAGGTATGTCCATGTAGGACTGGAGTAGCTTATGATGAGTGGACACATTAGTGAACTGAAGGCCAGACCTGAATAGAACATTGACCACTTACTTCCTAGTATTTTTGAAGAGAGATGTTCTTTTTTTTCTTCCTTTAAGGTATCAATGATAAAAGTTGTATCTGCTCCTGAATGAAAAGCTTTTGCAATTCCCCAAATCATAAAAATCAAACAAACGAAGTAAAAATTATTTTGTGTTGCAAGGAAAATATAAGTTGTTGCAAGACCTAGAGAAGAAAGAGCTAAAGACCACTTCGATCCATATCGGTCGGCCACGGTTCCTGCTGGAATTTCAAAAATAAGAGAAGATATCGCTTGGATTGAAAAAAAGATTCCTATCTGAGAATAGCTAAAACCTCTTTCTTTTAAATCAAAGAACACTATAGGAAGTGAGAATCTCATTCCACATAAGAAGGCATATATATTTATTTTTAATATATTACGTGATTGATTTAATTCCATTTAGATTAGTTTACTCTTCAAGCTTTAAATAGAGTAGATAAATATCTTCTTATTTCTTAATAAAATCAAAGACTTAATGCTTTTGCGGTAAATATTTAGTTGATATAAAAAGTAAATAAGTGTTAAAATCTAATTGAATGACCGAGTGAGGAGATGCTTCTAACACCTCCTCTAAAGCTTTAACCAATAAGTTTAATAAAAACAACAAATAGTTGAATAATTAGACTTAAAAGCGTCAGCACCTCGATCATCTCTTCCATGAAAAATCCTTAGTTCAAAGGCGCCCATCAATGGGCGTCACGGAAGACCTTCTCCTCCATGCAACTCCTCTACAAATTTACATGATCTATGTTTTTGAATTTTAATAGGAAATTGACGGTGCTATATTCACTTCTATGTTAAATAAAGCCTTATTCTTCGCATTGGCCCTCTTTTGGGGTGGATCCTTTGTGGCCATTAAATACCTTATTAATGATGTACCATCTTTTACAGCTGCATTTTACCGCGTATTTTTTGCAGTTATATTTTTATCTCTAATATATTCTCGATCAATTAAAATCCCCAAAGGTTTCTTTGGAAAGGAATTACTTTATTCTCTTCTCGCTGGAATGTTTTCCATTGGAATTCCATTTGGTCTTTTGTTTTGGGGAGAGAGATATATCTCTGCAAGCTTAGCGGGTGTCTTGAATGGAACTGTACCCTTTTGGACCCTGCTCATTGGTATAATATTCTTAAACCAAATAAACAGAGTCTCAAAAGAGAAGGTGTTCGGACTAGTTACAGGTTTCATAGGAATTAGTTTAATTTTCGGACCTAGAATTAAGTTCGACGGAAATATATTAGAGCTGCAAGGTCTTTTTGCTGTTTTACTTATGGCAATCTCTTACGGTATTGGAATTAATCTAAATCGTGCCATACTAACTAAAAATAGAATTATATCTGGTCCAATAAGTCTGATTTCTCAGCATATAGTCTCTGCCTTATACTTAGGCTGTGTAGCTCTGTATATGGATGGTGTTCCAGATCTTACCCTATTACTTAATCCTGACGTGGCCATTAGTCTTTTCTATCTATCATTTTTTTCAACAACCCTTGCTTTCATAATTTTCTTTAAATTAATAAAAGAGGTTGGATCTGTAGAGGCGTCTTCTGTAACTTTTTTCGTTCCAGCAATTGCCTTAATTATAGATATTTTAATTTTTGGTCACTCGCTATCTATTCTGGAGGGACTGGGAACTGTTATCATATTTGTTAGCATGTTTTTATTGAGAGAGAAGAAAATTAAAGCTGTGCTACCCCTATAAAGAGTTGAGAATAATATACTTATAACCCACAAATATATAAAACGATCCAAGTATACTCATTACAGTTGCATTAAAGAAATCAAATAGTCTATCCATTTTAGTATCCTCCATATTTGTATGTAACAACAATCGTTGAATATGCAGCGGGTGCCTTCAACAACTTCACCGTATTATCTTGAAAAACAAAATTACTAATATCATTACCATCAACGCTAACCTTTATGGAATCAGGAATGATTTGAATATCGGTTCGAAGACTGAAACTTGATAGATTTTGTGAAACACTTAAACTGATATCATCTAAAACACGATCAAAGGATCCATTAATATCGTAGAGCTTTGTTCCTGTATCTTTTGAAATTGTAAAAAAGCGTTTATCATTATCTGTATCGATTTTAACAATTGGAAATAACTTAGTTTTATAACTCTCGTTCTTTAGCCCTAAAAAGTATTTGGACCAAGAGTCAATAGACCCACTTGATTGTTCAGCTTCATCAGTGAGAATTATATATACTAATAGATTATCATCACCACTAAACCATTTTTTATTTTTCTTATACTGCGTCTCAATTGAATCAAAACATTTTTCTGAAGCAGAGCCACCAATTCCTACATTAACCGCATTTTCGAAATCTGATTTAAAGCCGTTAAAATCTGATTCAGCTCTACTGCTTGTTAAGTTATACGGAACACCAAATGAGTCTTCTTCAAGTAAATTACTCTTAGATGAAAGATACTTATCAGTAGTTAAAACCCCCATTTTAAATGGAAATTTTGCCTTTCCATTGTCCATAAAATTTTCGATAAAAGATTGAAAATTCTTTGCAAGATTTTCTTGTTCATCTTTCATAGAGCCAGAGTTATCAATAACCCAAACAATATCTACACCTTTTAAACTATTCACTCCCTGAGTAAAGGTTTCGATCCCTTTATCAAGAATATTTGATACGACAATATTTATGGTTGCGATATTTGAAACTAAATTAGTATTATCAATTACTCTATAAGTTATAAAGTCAGTACCCTCAAAGAGTCCCTTGGCCTTATAGGTACATTGATTTTTTTTGCACTCCCCTAATTCACCATTTTGGGGAAGGGAGACAATTTCATATGAGAGATCATTACTTTTAGAATCCGGGTCAACAGGCGTGGGAAATTTAAACTTAACGCTCTTTGCTGACTGTGCTTCAAAGCTACCATCTCTGGCAATTGGAGCATCAGGTGTACTGATAATATTTATCATAACTTTAGAAGAGTTCTTCCCTCTCAAGTCACCGTCTTGAGTATGAAAGACTATTTCATCTTTCCCACTGAAGTTTTTTCCGGGAGTGTAAATACATCTCATGGAGTAAGTTGCAATAAGCTCACAGTTTTTCAGATTACCAAATTTAGGTTTTTCTAAAATCATTAATTTTAAATCTACAGAATCGTCAAAGGGCTCTACCGAATACTCAACAATAAGTTCTTCGTCCTCCTGTGCTTCCAATCTAACATCATCCCCACTTGGAACATCAATTAAAACATTGAAATCGGTGCTTGGCTTTTGTGGACTACAGGATAAAATTAAAAAACTGAGTGTGATAGAAAACAAGGTTTTTGTTTGATTGATTTTAAGCTTCATAACTCACCTACCTGAGTAGTTTACTTTTCTTAATCTAATCATAGAGAATTCTGGTAGATTTTCAATAGACAAAATCATAAAAATCAAGTTTCACATATGATTACGAATAGCTACTTAGCCTTACTGGAACCTCTTTTTGGCCATTTGCCAATTTTCTCTGCCGGTGATTTTTTCTAAGTGAAAGGGTGCCTATTTTTCTAACTCTGCTAATTCGAGGGGTTAGGTTGAGCTGCTCAATTTGACTTGAGAGTAGGAGTATAGAAAGAAGATCAAATGAGAGTTGATAACATCAAATAATAACTCAACCTGTCCACCAACTGTGAAAGCCACGATATAACTTGCTATCACCCAGCTTAAATCCGATTTATTTTTTATCATTTCAATAAACCAAAAGAGAAGAAAACAAATAAAAGCGATTAGTCCTGGAATTCCATAGTTCGCCCCATGCTCTAGGAGGATATTATGTGAGTGGCCTGAGTAGTTTTTTGCCCAAATATCATGATGTTTTTTAATCTCTTTAACATTATATGAGAATTGATCTGCACCGAGACCAAGAATAGGTTTTTCCTCAATTGATTTTATAGCTGAGTAAAACTGGCTCATTCTAATTTTATTGGATCCATCATTAATATTAAAGTAACGGTTACTTGAAGATTTGGTATAACTAATAATTCCAATACTCAATACGGCCAGAACACCAAATCCAACTAATGACTTACCTATTATTGGCTTATACCTAATTAGCATAAATGACGATCCCGCGACTAATGCCAGCACAGCTCCTCTTGTTTCACTAAAAATTATTGCGAGGAGGTTAAAAACGATAAATGTTATTAGCCATTTTTTTGAGACGAACTCTTTCACTTTAGAAAAGTTGATCCAAGCACCAAGACCTAATACAAGCATTAGTGCAGATGAATAACCGTAGCGCATATAATTAGTAAATCCACCAACTCGAGTATGATACTTATCCCCTACTGTCATCATTTTCACTGGGTCAAAACCAAATTTAGAACGTGCAATCCCAACAAAAAATCCTACAACGATTGCAAATAATAATAGATTGAGTAAAAGCTTGATGTGTTTCTTTGGCGAGAATTTAAAAAAGTATCTCAAAGTACCAATACAAAAAACACCAAATAAATAATACTTTAATTCTTGATATGCTTTTCCAGGTCCAATTAAAGTGTCGTTATTATAAATTGTAGCGATAAGTCCCCATACAACTAAAGCAATTAGGGCCCATGAACTTTTTTGAATTTTAAATCGTAAACCATTCTTAAAAATGATTAATGTTGGGATGAAAATTAGTATGTGATACCCGGAGACTAATGTTGGACTGGAGGTTAAACCTAAAAATAGAAAAATCATTCCCCAGAAAATAAAATTATATTTTTTTGTCAATTCCACCTAATTTTCCTTTAGATATTAATATGCGTTTTTATTTACAAAGCCTTTCCAAAAAGTCAGAAAGATAATGGAAATATCTAACCAGAATGACCAATTTCTAATATACCAGATATCGCATTCAATTCTTTTTTCAATTGAAGTATCACCACGCCAACCATTAATTTGTGCCCAGCCAGTAATGCCTGCTTTATATTTATGCCTTAACATATAATCAGGTATTTCTTTTCTAAATTGATCTACAAATACCGGTCTCTCAGGTCTAGGTCCAACAAGGCTCATATCACCAATTACGACATTCCAAAGCTGGGGCAACTCGTCAATAGATGTTTTCCTGATAAAGTTACCTACCTTAGTTACCCTAGGATCATCTTTCACCGTCCAGCCTTCACTATTGGCCACACCTGTAACCATTGAGCGAAACTTCCACATTTTAAACTCTTTACCATCAACACCCATTCTTACTTGTGCGTAAAAAATAGGTCCCTTACTAGTTAGTTTTACTGCAATTGCTATAAATATTAAAAGTGGAGAGATTAAGATTAATCCAATACTACACGAAATAAAATCAAATATTCTTTTAAAAAGCATTCCAAAAGAATTTGGGTTTGGCTCATTAATACTAAGGACTGGTATTCCTTTAAAGTTATGAATTGAATAACCTAATTTTGCATATTCAACATCCGGCAAAACCATTATGGGAATAATGAATTTGGAAAGCTTCTCGATATAAGTTTGTGCTTGGTTTGCTTCATTAGTGTTAAAGCCAATGACAACACCATCACAGTTGTTTTCTTCTAAAATTTTTGGATTGAATTTTTCACCATCATCACTATCTTTAAATTCTTCAGGTGCATCAAACCAGTTCATTATCTTATAATTCGAATAGTTTTTCACAATATCATAATATTTTTTGATGCTCTCACCGTGACCAACTAGAACTAGTTTAATAGGTAGTTTTATCAGTAAATTTCTAAAAAATAATTTAACAAAAATGAGTAGTATCGTTGAAATACCCAAGTAAAAACCTAAATGAATTCTTGAAAGTCTTTCATGTGAAGAGAAAAAGGAGATAACCATGAATATGAAAAAAGCGATTATATTTGCTTTCGCAATATTTATTAATTCTTTAACTGCACTATCAAATCTGGTTGTTTCATAAACTTTCATATTTTTAAATACAATAATAGAAATAACCGTTAAAAGAATTCCATAGCCGATATATCTACTTAAAAGAATATCTGTAGCACTTCCACCGATTTCGAGTTCAAACCGAAGGAAATAAGATAATATCCACGACAAAAAAAGAGCAATAGCATCTACAATACGATTTTGGTAATTTAGATTTTTAATTGCTCTATTCATACTTTATACAAATGCCTTAAAGTACTCTATTGTTTTCTTAAGACCTTCTTCTAATTGAATATTTGGTTCCCAACTAAGTTCTTTTTTAGCCAAAGAAATATCCGGTTGTCTTTGAAGAGGATCATCTGTTGGTAGATCTTCATAAATTAATTTCGATTTTGTTCCCGTCAGCACAATTACTTTCTCTGCTAATTGCTTGATTGTAAATTCGTTAGGGTTACCAATGTTTACAGGTCCGGTAAATCCATCTCTTGAGTTCATCAGCCGAATCATTCCTTCAATTAGGTCATCAACATAGCAAAAACTTCTGGTCTGTGAACCATTACCATAAATCGTAATATCTTCACCACGTAATGCTTGCATGATAAAATTAGAAACAACACGTCCATCTGCAGGATGCATATTTGGACCATAAGTATTAAATATTCTCATGACTTTAATATCAACTTTATTTTCACGGTGGTAGTCAAAAAATAGCGTCTCCGCACATCTCTTACCTTCATCGTAACAAGATCTCGGCCCAATAGTATTAACATTTCCCCAATAGTCTTCAGTTTGAGGATGAACAGTTGGATCACCGTAAACTTCACTTGTAGAAGCTTGTAATATTTTTATTTTGAGTCTTTTAGCTAAGCCCAACATATTAATGGCACCAATAACACTTGTTTTTGTTGTCTGAACTGGATCATGTTGGTAGTGAACAGGGCTTGCAGGACAAGCGAGATTATAGATTTCATCAACTTCAACAAATAAAGGAAAAGTTACATCATGTCTTAAAAGTTCAAAGTACTTATGACCTATAAGCTCATGTACATTCTCTTTTGTTCCAGTGAAATAGTTATCTAAACAAATAACATCATTACCTTCATCCAAAAGTCTTTTACACAGATGACTGCCTAAGAAACCAGCTCCACCTGTTACTAGTATTTTTTTCATACATTCTCCATTATTAAAGCCAAATTATAGCAAAAGTCATCTCATAATGAAACAAGCTCAAATAACTCAGTGCAAGGTCAACTAAAAATGGGCCCATAAACTAATGGATACTTTGTTATTTCATTAACTATTTGATTATCAGAAAGTTTAGATAGATCGACACGTGAGTAGGGAGCCCCAAACATACTATTAGAAAATTGGATTTGAAATAGTAATCTTTCTCCCCTTACCAATGGTGCCCCTTTATGAAGCCCTCTAGTATCAACAATCAATACAGAACCAGATTTCCCAGTGAACAATTTTACTTTGTCTATTCCATATTCGCTATTAACAGTTTCATCGTTAAATCGCCCTCTTCCTCTAAATGAGGGTTTAAGACTTTTATGACTCCCCTCTACAAAGCAATGTGGCCCATTATCTTGAGTTACATCAGTTATATAAAAGAAGAACTTTAGAAATTTAATTCGGTCCATATCAAAATGGTATTTTTGGGCAGCAAAATCTTCTAGTTCAACATTATTACATTTTCTTGACCACCAAAAAGCAGTTAAATCAAATATGGGCCTAGATCCGAGGTATTCCTGTGCAATATTCAAAATACTTTTATCAAAAACAAGGTCACTTAATTGGGGAGATTTAAAGATATCTGACTGGTCAAATTGAAAACGTGGAGATTCCACATTGCCACAATCTTTGTATGATATTCTTTCTTTACTGTAAGAAATTCTTTCACCGTAATCCTTAACAAATTTTAACGGGGTATTTTTAGAAAATCTTAAAATTTCATTAATTGAACTTTCGTTTAATTGACTTTCACATACGTGATAGCCCCTTTCATTTAAATTACTCAAAACGTCTTTTATATTTTCTTTTTCTAATACTCCTGAGGTCTCACTCAGGATAATTTTGGGATTAATAAAACGAATTAAAAAAGACAAAAAATCGTTCCATCCTCCATTACTAATAGCAAAGAGACGTCTATGTAGCTTAGAGATTAAGATTGGTGTTTTAATCCTCATAATAGCTAATCGTAGCTTCATTTTACGGCCTCTATTTTCTCCATCTTCAAAATAGAAGAAGATACAAGAGAAACCAACTTAAAGTTAAAATGTTTCAAACTATCACAGCTAGTCCCAACCTGAATACTATTTGTACCAACATGAATATTATGTCTTTCACCATTAACTTCGACAAATCCTTCAGAGCTTGCTTGAAATTTAATATCAATATTCATGGTCTTATAAGAAATAGCAAAGGCTCCCTTAACTCCCGATTCAAGAATATTTCTATGCAAGAAGCCAGAATAAAAATAAGGTCTGTGTTCTTCATTGTTCCCTTCTATAGTAGACGGTGGAAGAAAATCTAACCTATTGCTATCTAAAATTTTATTTACGCCTACAACTTTCGAATAAGGAGAAACGCTCTTACTAATAATTGAGTTTGCTCCTATAATTGCTCCTCTTCCAACAGTAATTCCCGATTTAATAAATGTATTTGTACCAATCCAAACATCTTCTTCAATAGTAACTTTTTGGCTATGATTTAATTTGCCATCTTCTGTTGAGAGAATTTTCTGATCTTGATTTCGAATTAGATCAAAGGGTTTATGGAATGCATAATGAGTTCCAGATGAAATAAAAATATTCGGTGCCAAAATGGAGTTTTGTCCTATTTCAACATTCCCTAATATTTTACATCTATCCTGAATCGACGCCCCTTCATGAATTGTAATTAAATCTTTATGCCAAGCGTGAATTTCAACATCTTCTCCAATCCACACTTTTTTGCAAATTGTTATTTGAACTTGATTTATTAAAGAGTTGTCGACTAAGAGCCTAGTTCCTCTCCCAATCTTTAGTCCAAATGGAAAAGTAACTTTATTTAACGAATTAGACCTCACACCAAATAAATATGGGTATTTAATTCTGAAAAGTAATTGGGTACATATATTTTTTAATAATCTAATTATTCGATTCAAATAACTCTCCAATTAGTGTTTTAAATATTTGAATGATACAATTTGGACAATTAAATGTAATTATAAAAAAGAACAATGCAAAGCACAAGTAAAGCTAAGTTAATTTCAAATTCTTCATGGCAGATATTGTTTAATATCTTACGAGCTGTTATTGGCTTTATTTCAACTGCTTTTATTGCAAACCAGCTAGGTCCAGAGAAATTTGGAGAAATTCAATATGTCTTTTCTATTCATTACTTCTTGCAATTAACCGAACTGCTTTCACATCATAGTATTTTAAAAAAGATGTTATTAGATAAAAAATTTACTCATGATGAAATTATGGGATCCTCTTTTGTTATTAATGCTGTTTCGACCTTAACTGTTTTAGTAACAAGTTCCATCATTGCAAGTTTTTTGTACTCAGATAATGACCTATTACTGGTATTCGTGGCAGCCCAAATCGGACTTTTAGCCCGTACTTTTAATAATACTTCCTTCTACTTTGACTCTAAATTAGAATCTAAAAAATCTGCTTTTTCGCAGTTCACAGGTAATTTTTTATCAAATGTAGCAAGAGTTATTGTATTACTTTTCACTAAGAGTCTCTTTATCCAGGCCATTTTATTTTCATTTCAATTTATTGTAACAAGTTCAACAAATATAATATTTTACCTTAGGTCTAATAATTCAATTTTCAGCTGGCAAATAAATAAATCAGTTATTAAGTATATTTTATTAAAGAGTATGCCACTTCTATTTACTGCACTTACTTCTATAATCTTTCTTAAGATTGATATAATTATGCTCGAGCACCTTGCCTCATCTACGGCCGTAGGTATTTACAGCGTCGCAGTTAAACTTTCCGAGCCATGGTTTTTTATTAGTGGAGCAATAATAACTTCATTCTTTCCCAGTGTTCTTATGATAAAAACTAAAACTATAAAAGGTTATTATTATAAATTAACTAGACTTAATTCAATCATATTTGTCCTGGGAATAAGTATTTCTATTTTCATGACTTTAACTGCATACCTTTGGATTCATTACATTTTCGGTGAGGAATTTTACGACTCTATTAAAATTTTACAGATACATGTATGGGGTCTCGCATTTATTTTTTGGAATAACTTACAACATTTATGGGAACTAAAGGAAGATTTTTTAGAGTACGCTCTGGTTAAAGCTATTTTCACTTCGATATTAAATGTTGTACTTAATTTATATTGGATTCCAGAATATCAGGGCGTTGGTGCAGCCTACGCAACAGTTATTTCATACTTTGTAGCAGGCATGCTCTTTAATATATCAACTAAAAAATCAAGGCTATATTTAAAGATTCAACTTAAATCAATTCTTTTCTATAAATATATCTCTTTAAAAGAATTGAAAGAAGTATTGGGTAAATCATGAATATAGGACTCACCACAATGTTTGCTTACAGGCCACATGTTGAACATATGTTTTTCTTATCAAAGGAATTCAAAGTTGCAGGTCACAAAGTTTTTCATTTTAACTGTAAGTCCTCTGTTCCCAATTGTTACACCCTTGAGTTAAGAAATAGTTCAAAACTTAAAGAATGTTCAAAATGCATACTCGGATCTTTATATAGTTATACTAATGAAAATACGACTTTCATCGATCCTAATTTGAAAACCGAAAAAGATCTAATACAGCTAACTCAATCTAGTAGCTACACACTTACCCGAATTGAGAATCCAGAAGATAAAAATCTCCCTGATGTCATTGAAATACAGAAAAGATTACTAGATTCAGTACAAATAGCTTACGAAAATACCAAAGAATGGATTATAAAAAATCAGCTAGATTATGTTTTATTCTTTAATGGAAGAATGGATATTACAGCAGCTATAAAGCAAGCTTGTGAAGATTTAAATATAAAGTTTACTGCTGTAGAGAGAACATGGTTCGGTGACGGTATTCAGTTCAACCCTGGTCAAAACTGTTTATCTCTAAACGCACTTCACGAACTCAGTCGTGAATATATTAGCAAGCCTTTGACCAAACACCAGATCTCAACAGCTGCAAGTCACATAACCACCCGCTTTAGAACAGGTGTAAACTTAGAATGGCGTAACTACAATAAAGATGCCCAAGATATTGAGTGGCCGGCCGGAAGAACTGGGTTAAAAATATTAATTCTACCATCCAGTAAAAATGAACAATTAGGTCAACACGATTGGCGAAATGAATGGGACGATTACACTTCAATTTTTGAAAAAGTTATAAGTAAATTCTCAGGAAAGTTTAATAATTGCATTGTTCGTGGACATCCAAACTGGTCTGAGAATATAGGAAAAGTAAAAGGTACTCGTATATCAGATTACTATGAAGACTGGTGTACCAAAAAAGATGTTCATTTTCTACCAGGCCATACAAAGGCAAATACAACGAATCTAATAGCTCAGGCAGATCTCGTTATTTTAAATGGAAGTTCTGCAGTCTATGAAGCAGCCTTACTTGGAACCCCAACTATATCTGTTGGAAGGTGCCAATATCAGTTCGGAAATTTTTCAAAAATGGTACTGTCCGACTCGGAGCTAAATGACCTTAATCCCAATGATATATTGAACCAAGATCCTAAAGAAACGATTCGAATGGCACTACGCTTTATTTATATTTTCGGTATCCGCTACGCAATTTTTAACAATGTAATTAAAGCGAAGACCACTACAAAGTTTGAATATCATGATCATATTGATACTGATCGAATTTTAAAAATAATTGATACAAACAAACTCATACCAGATGATACTGATTTCTCATTAAATGAAGAAGAAGAGGATGAAATTATCCAATTAGTTCTCGAAAAATCTTGGGATAAGCTTGAGTATAATCCTGAGACCTTAAACAAAAAGAAACTAAAGATTGAAAGGCGTGGTGTTTTTAAAACAGTAGATAAAATCAGAGATTTCTTTCCACGTGGAGATTTTTAATTCTCAAAAAGATCCCAATTTGTTGCAGTTCCCAGGGAAACATCACGTGATAGTTTCTTACCAATTAATTCAGCGAAATGTTTTGGGTGTAGGCCATGACCAGGTCTTACTGAGCGGATTGATTTCTCATCAATAATCTCCCCCTTTTTTAAATCAGTACAAAAGTATAAAGATCGACTAAAAACTCTTCCCGCTTTCGATTTTTCACTTATAGAGTAATCTGCAACTCCAACTGCACTCTCTGCTGCTCTAACAGCTTTAACCATTTCAGCGAACTCTTCCTTATTTAATGAAAAGCTTGCATCAGGGCCACCAATTGCTCTGTCTAGAATGAAGTGCTTCTCAATTATCTTTGCTCCAAGTGTTGCAGCTACAACTGGCGCAACAATCCCAAGAGTGTGATCTGAAAGACCACTTAAAACCCCGTAGTCTTTTTCAAATTGTTGAATCATAGAAAGATTCGCTTCCTCAATAGGTGCAGGATAAGAAGATGTACACTTCAAAAGAGCAATTTGATTGTTACCTGTATTTTTAATTGTTTGGATTGCTAAGTCTATATCGTCCTTTGAAGCAATTCCTGTAGATAGAATTATAGGTTTCTGCTTTTTTGCAACATATTCAATCAAAGGTATATCAGTTATTTCAAATGAAGCTATTTTATATGCTGGTACATTTAATTTTTCTAAAAAATCAACAGCAGTAAAATCAAATGGACTAGAAAAACATTCAAGGCCTTCCTCTCTTGCGATTCGAAACAATTCAGCATGCCATTCCCATGGTGTATAGGCATCCTTGTAGAGGTCGTGCAGATATTTTCCATCCCAAACAGTACCTTTAATTTTAAAGTCATCTTTTTTACAATCAAGAGTAATAGTATCAGCTGTATAGGTTTGAAATTTAATTGCATCAGCTCCGACTTCTCTTGCCGCTTTAATCGTTTCGATTGCAGTATTTAAATTACCATTATGATTCGCTGATAACTCAGCAATGATAAAGCATTTTTCATTCAAATTACATTTACCTATTTTCATTTACATCTCTTTTAAGTTTTAAAATTGGTTGATCACTTACTATCTTAAATTTATTTTTTTGAAAAATCTTAATTGACCCTATATTCTCTTTTTTTATCTCCGCATATAAAGGCTTTTTCACACATTTATAAAACTCTTTAATTCCTAAACTTAGACTCTCATTTGCCAAGCCCTTACCACGAAATATAGGAGCAACGACTATTCCCACATACCAGTCCCCTTTTTTTTCAAAGCGAACAAAGCATGCTTCAACATTATGAGATAAAACCATAAAAAACTTACTATCCGGAAGATCATTCAGTTTCTTTTCAAACCACTTAGTATGTTCCTCCCACACTATCGGGTCAGAATTACCTGAGTATTTACGAGTGTCAGGATCATTGGCCCAGTTAAACAGTATTTTTTTATCTTTTTCTTCTACTTTTCTTATAGAAAGCATAGTCTTAACCTATGAAGTTTTTATTTAGATGTGATAGCTCTTACAAAATTGGTTCAGGACACTTAACAAGGTGCTTAAATTTGGCGAAACAACTCCACGGAGAAGTTCACTTTATTTGCCGTTCCCTCAATGGAAACATTAACTCACTTGTTAATGAAAATCAATTTACACTCCATGAAATAGACTCAAAAGACGTAGACATTGAAGAGACTATTGAAGAAATTCAAGAGGTTACTCAACTCTTTAAGAAAATCCAGCCAGATGTAATTATTGTTGATCACTACGGACTGGGTAAGTCATGGGAGAGAAATGCTGAATTATTCTCCAACAAAATCCTCATTATTGATGATCTCGATAGACGTCACATAAAGGCTAATATCCTTGACCAAAACTATAGAAATTCTCCTCCTAAGTTTTATAAAGAATCTGATTCAAATCTATTCTTAGGTCCAGAGTATTGTTTACTTGCAAAACAATTTAGAAAAGCTATCGTACCGGTCAGAAAACACGATAATGTTGACTCAATAATGATTTTCTTTGGTGGTAGCGACATACATTCGCAAACATTAAGAATGGTAAAGCTCATTAATAGATTTCCTCTAGATATAAACTGGGAGATTGTTATTGGTGCTCAGAATAAAGATCTTAAAAAAATTAGAGACATCGCAATTACCTCACCAAACATCAATGTTCATTTCAACATTGATTATATGGCGGATCTAATGCTTTCTTCTGATTTATTTTTTGGTGCAGGAGGCTCTACCAGCTGGGAAAGAGCTAAAGTTGGCTTACCGAGCCTTTGTATGTCCCTTGCTGAAAATCAAGTTGGATTGGCCGAGAACTTACATGAACAAGGCTCTTGTGATTACCTAGGCAAGCACACTGAAGTTTCCGATAAAATGATCATTAATAAAATACTTTTTGCAGTTCAAAATCAAGTATTTAGAAAAAGGCTAACAGACAAAGGCTTAAGCCTACAGGTTGGTAGTAAGTTTTGTACTCTACTTAATTTTTTAACTGATTAAATTTTATTTCTGCAATTTTCCAATCGTCCAAGGTATCAATATCTTGAACCTCAGTTTCAGCTAATTCAAAGCCTATAGTACTTTTTAATATTAGCTTTTTTTCTTTAGAGAAGATTGAGGTCTTAACCCAATAAAATTGTCCCGCGTCGTGATAAATACTTTCAAGGTCCTGAGACCTTGTGCTCATATGCTCAGGATACTGAAATTTTATTTTACCATCTAGATTTATTAATCCTCTTTGAGGAGGAAATGAAAATTTGACCATTGGTAGTACAGAGTCAACATGATCGTAATTCAGTTTTTCAAATGATTTAATTAACTTCTCTGCTGTAACAAATGGAGCAGTTGGATAAATACAGCAAAATGATTCTGGCTCAATACCAACTTCCTTATACTGCTCAAGCACTTCTAGTAGTACGTCTGCTGTTGTCGAAAAGTCATCAGAGTTTTTCGGACTCCTCATGAAAGGTACCTTTGCTCCATATTTTCTAGAAATTTCAGCAATCTCATCATCATCAGTCGATACCATAACTTCATCAAAAAGATTTGATTCAAGCGCTGCTTCAATAGAATAAGCGATAATAGGTTTTCCACAAAATTCTTTAATGTTCTTTCTAGGAATTCTTTTACTTCCACCTCTTGCAGTAATTATACAAAGTGCTTTCAAAGAATATCCTTCAAAACATCACAAACTCTTTGAACTTGTTCCTTAGTGATAGTTGAATAAACAGGAATACTGATAGCTTCAGAGTAATATTTTTCAGCTTTTGGAAGATAGCCTGGTTTAAATCCTAGCTTTTGATAATAAGGCTGCAAGTAGATTGGCATATAATGAAGGTTCACACCGATATTTGCTTCTCTTAATTTATTAAATGTTTCAAGATGATTAAATTTAGTTTTTCCTGAATTTAGTCGAATAATATATAAATGCCAGGAGCTATCGTTAAAACTCTCTTGATAAGGAAGTGTGACTGGTAAATTTGAAAGTTGTTTATTGTACATTTTAACAACTTCATTTCTTGAAATAATAAATTCATCGAGACGATTCATTTGACTTGCACCAAGTGCTCCCTGTAATTCAGTCATACGATAATTAAACCCAAGATCAACTTGCTCATAATACCAAGGTCCGTGAGATTCATTCTCCATTAAATTCATATCTCTGGTAACTCCATGTGATCGCAGGAGATCCAATTTCGTTGCAAGTTCACTCGAGTTGGTCGTGGCCATTCCACCTTCTGCACTTGTAATAATTTTCACAGGATGAAAACTAAAAATACATATATCACTATATTTACAATTTCCAATTGGCAGCCCTTGGTATTTTGCACCAATAGCATGGGAGGCATCTTCTATTATTTTAAATCCATATTCTTTTGAAAGCTTATGGATTTTCTCCATATCGCAAGACTGTCCACTCAAGTGAACTGGAATAACGACTTTTGGAAGTGAGTTATTCTTTTTCGCCTGAATCAGTTTTTGTTCTAATTCTTGCGGGCATAAATTATAAGTTTTTGAATCAATTTCAACAAAATCAACTGTAGCACCACAATAAAGAGCACAGTTTGCAGAGGCCACAAAACTTATGGGTGATGTCCAAACAATGTCTCCCTCTCCCACGCCAAGTGCGAGACAGGCCACATGCAGTGCTGATGTTGCGCTATTAAACGCAAAAGAGTATTTTACGTTTGTATAATCACTGATTGATTTCTCAAACAAAGGAACTTTCGGACCTTGTGTTAAAAAATCTGAATTTAGTACATCGACAACAGACTTAATATCTTCAGCATTAATATCTTGTCGGCCATAAGGTATAAAACTCATATGAGTCCTTGGTTATATTGAAAAATTTGGGTCTACATGATCTTTAATTAGAGTACGAATCTCTTCAACCGAAACCCATTCCGTATTTTCACCTGAATTATATTTAAATCCAGGTTCAACATATTTAGCCTTAAATTTAGAAATGTATTCGTCTTTGTTCCAATGTGGGTGAGATGGAATAATCACATAGTATCTTCCACAATCCAGAGTATTTAAAGAATCACTTTCAGTAATCATTTCTTCGTGCAGTTTTTCACCAGGACGGATTCCAACTACTGGTTGTGTGCACTCAGGTCCAATGGCCGTAGCCACATCAGTTATTTTATAAGAAGGGATCTTAGGTACAAATAACTCTCCACCCCATGCATTTTCAAGAGCGTAAAGAACCATATTTACTCCCTCATCGAGAGAGATATTAAACCTTGTCATGCCAACGTCAGTAATAGGAAGTTCACCAGACGCTCTTTTATTCATGAAAAATGGAATTACTGAACCACGTGAGCCCATAACATTACCATATCGAACTACCGAAAAACTTAAATCCCTTGGACCTTTCATATTATTCGCTGCAATGAACAGCTTGTCTGAACATAACTTTGTTGCGCCATATAGGTTTATTGGAGCAGCAGCCTTATCTGTAGATAATGCTACAACCTTACTAACCCCACAGTCGAGTGCACCATTGATGACATTTTCAGCACCAAAAATATTTGTTTTGATACATTCCATTGGGTTATATTCAGCTGCAGGGACTTGCTTCAGAGCAGCAGCATGAATTATAATATCAACGCCTTCACAGGCCCTTTTAAATCTTTCAGCATCTCTAACATTTCCAATAAAGAACCTAAGTTTACTTTCATGAGCACGAAATTCTTCAATAATAGACATTTCATACTGCTTAAGTTCATCTCTTGAATAAATTATAATTTTCTTAACCCCAGGATACTCCTGTAAAACTCTAGAGATAAATCTTTTACCGAATGATCCTGTACCACCAGTAACTAGAATTGTTTTATTGTTGAGCATGCTATTAACTCCTTAAAATATTTAAAATGCTGAATATCACATTTTATAACACTTGTTATTGATTGTGAATAATCAAACTATCCAACGCGGAGCTAAAAGAATATAGTATTTTTAAAATCGATCAATATGCGATAGATTTTTCTTTAAATATTTACTTATAAGGCCATATGCAAAACTTACCATTAGTTTCTATCATTATTCCCAATTACAATACTGAGCTATATCTTGGTGAAACAATTGAATCAGTTATTGCGCAGAGCTACACGAATTGGGAACTACTTATAGTCGATGACCATTCTACAGATAAAAGTCTTGAGATAATAAACAGCTACGTAACTTCAAACGATAAAATAAAACTTCTAATGACCCCTAAGAATTCTGGTGGTCCAGCAACTCCAAGAAATATTGGAATAGATAACGCTAAAGGTGATTACATCGCCTTTCTAGATTCCGATGATACATGGCTCGCTGAGAGATTAAATTTTCATATGAACTTTATGTTAAGGGAAAATTCAAAATTTTCATCAACATTTAGAAATACCTTTAGCAACCCTGATGAAATGAAGACTGAAATAGTTGAGAGCATGGAATTAAAAGTTTATGGTTATAATGACCTACTAAGAAAAAATCTCATAGATACATCAGCCGTTATAATCCACAAAAGTATTATTGGTGATATACGCTTTGATACAAGTGTTAAATTTATTGCGATAGAAGACTATGTCTTTTGGTTAGAAATACTAAGAAAACATGATGAAAAGATTCTTGTTTCCAAAGTTGATACAATTAATTACCGAATTACTGGTGAAAATATATCGAGGTCAAAGTATAAAATGGCGAAGAAATTTATTGATGTTATTTCTCATTTTGAAAGTTCAGTTTTTTTGATTGCTTATTATTTTATAAATTATTCAATTTTATCAATTATTTATTTAAGAAAGAAAAGGTAATAGAGAGTGAAAGTTGTAATTTTACATGATTGGTTAACTGGTTTTAGAGGTGGGGAAAGAGTTCTAGAGGCTCTTTGCGAAATGTATCCAGATGCTCCTATATATACCTTGATTCACGATAAAGGCAGCACATCTCCTCTTATAGAATCAAAAGAAATCATTACTTCATTTTTAAACAAGATCCCTGGAATCAGTAAGCATTACCGCAAATTTTTACCCTTAATGCCACTTGCTGTTGAAATGATGAAAATCACACACAAAGCAGATCTTGTAATCAGTAGTTCACACTGTGTAATTAAAGGTGTTAAAAAACCTGAGGGCTCAAAACATATTTGCTATATACATTCACCAATGAGGTATATGTATGATCAATACGATAACTATTTTAGAAAATCACCAATTCATATAAAAATGGCCGCTTGGTTATCAAGACCATTTCTTCAATGGTGGGATAAACGCTCAAATAGAAATGTAGATCACTTCATACCAAACTCTAAATTTGTTCAAAAAAGAATTCAGAGTATATACGAAGTTGGTTCTTCAGTTGTTTACCCGTTTGTCGACCTTGAAGACTTTAATGGTCCTCGTCCAAAAAAAGAAGACTTCTATCTTATGGTTACGGCTTTTGCTCCAAACAAAAGATTAGATATAGCCATCGATGCATTTAACCATCTAGATAAAAAATTAAAGATTATCGGAAAAGCATCAGATAAAGAGTTAACTCATTTCAAATCCTTAATTACAAAAGGAAATATTGAGTTTCTAGGTGAACTTCCAAGAGAAGAAGTTGTTTCACACATAAAGAAGGCAAAAGCATTTATTTTTCCAGGAGTTGAAGACTTTGGAATTACTCCTTTGGAATCAATGGCAAGTGGTACACCAGTGATTGCTTACGAAGCCGGCGGCGTACTGGAAACAGTAACGGAAGATACAGGAATTTTCTTTAAAAATCCATCTTCTCAATCTCTTGTTGATGCCATCAACAGGTTTGCTGGAAAGGAATTCAATGAACAAGAGCTCCTTGAGCGAGCTAATGTTTTCTCCAAGAATAATTTTATAAATAACATGAATAATGAAATTCATCAGGCCTGCGGGTAAGTTCATATGAAAAAAATCTTATTTTGCTTTGGAACCCGCCCAGAAACGATAAAAATGGCACCAATTATTCACGAGGCTAAAAATCGTGGATTCGAAGTAAGCATTTGCATAACTGGTCAGCACAAAGAAATGCTGATCCCGTTTATGGATTTTTTCTCTCTCAAAGAAAGCTACAGCCTAAATATAATGAAAGAAAGGCAAAGTTTAGCTGGAATGACAGCTTCTATATTAAATGAAATGGATAATGTTCTTATCGACGCTAAGCCTGATTATGTATGTGTACAAGGTGATACCACTTCTACCTTCACCTGTTCTCTTGCTAGTTTTTATAGAAAAGTTCCTGTTCTCCACATAGAAGCGGGCCTTAGAACTAACAATATCCACTCACCTTTTCCAGAAGAAGTTAATCGCCAAATGGTTAGTACATACGCCGCTTTTAATTTTTGCCCGACAGGTACGAGTGAGAAGAACCTGCTTGCTGAGAACAGATCGAATGTACACGTAACAGGGAATACAAGCATTGATGCTCTAAGAATGACTATTGAGAAGTTTAAATCTGAAGGTACAGACTATTCTAATGATTCTATTTTTTCTAATATAGACTTTAGTAAGAAGATTGTTCTAGCAACCTCACATAGAAGAGAGAACCACGGCAAGCCTCTACTTGATATTTGTGAAGCACTCAGCTCTATTGCAAATTCTGAAGACTGCCAAATTGTCTACCCCGTTCATTTGAATCCGAATGTTTTGGATGTAGTGAATAAAGAACTCGGTGATGTTAAAAACATTTTTTTAATTAAGCCCCTTCAATATGACAAATTTATTTGGTTGATGGAAAAATCTCACATAATTCTTTCTGATTCAGGAGGAGTACAAGAAGAAGCTCCATTTCTTAAAAAGCCTGTTTTAGTACTTAGAGAGAATACTGAAAGACCAGAAGTGGTTGAAAGTGGTGCTGCAAAATTAGTTGGAACTGATAAGAGTTTAATCATTGAGAATGTATCAAAGTGTTTACATGATCAAGATTTTTATAATTCATTTATCATCGAAAATAATCCCTATGGTGACGGCCATGCGAGTAAGAAAATTATCGATGTACTAGTAAAAGAGAATTAATGAAAAAAATGAACTTCATTATTTTTTCTACTGCAGATTGGGACAATCCTTTTTGGACAAATAAACAGCATATTGCCAGTCGACTTGCCAAAAGAGGACACAAAGTTCTCTATATTGAATCATTAGGTTTAAGAACTCCAACAATAAAAGTACAAGACCTATCTCGCATAATTAAAAGAATAGCATCTTTTTTTAAGGGAGCAAGGAAAGTGGATGACAATCTTTGGGTATACTCTCCACTTGTCATTCCTCTACACCGCTTTCGACTAATTAGACTTATCAATCAGGTTTTGCTTGTTACCATCTTAAGGTTTTATAAATGGAAATTTGGTCTTATCAGCCCAATTGCATGGACTTACAATCCTATTGTTTTAAACCTGATGAAAGCCTTAAGCCCATCAAAAATGGTGTACCACTCTGTAGATGACCTTGCAGCTGCTCCAGGCCTTAACTCTAAAATGATTCTATCCGAGGAGGAATCCCTTTTAAAAGAGGTCGATACAGTATTCTGTACCAGCTTGAAAATTTTTGAACATTGTAAAAAGGTGGCTGGTGAGAAAGTTCACTACCACTCAAATGTTGTCGACTATGATCACTTCTCCACAGCCAGAGATGAACAATTAGTTCCACCAGATTTAGTAGATATCCCATCCCCAAGACTCGGCTTTATCGGGGCAATAAGTGAATATAAGGTAGACCTAGATTTAATTATAGATACTGCGAAGCTGAGACCCGATTGGCACTGGGTAATGATAGGAAAGATTGGAGAAGGCCAGCCCGGAACTTCGATAGAAAAAATCAGAAATGTTTCAAATATTCACCTACTAGGTCCAAAAGACTATAATATTCTTCCACAATACCTTCATCACTTTGATTTATGTACAATTCCAACACCCATAAATGATTATACTAACTCTATGTTTCCAATGAAATTTTATGAATTTATGGCCGCAGGTAAGCCTATTATAGCTAAAAATATAGACTCTCTTAAAGAAGTGAGGGATGCTCACTACTTTTATTCCACGCAAGAAGAATTTATCGAACTTTCAATAAGGGCAATGGACACAGGTATAAAAAACATTCCATTGTGTAATAAGCTCTCAAAAGAAAATACCTGGGAAAGAAGATTAGATAAAATGGAAAAGGAAATTTAACAATGTATACTCAGTTAAAAGCAATAGTTAAGAAGAACAGAGCTATTTCCAACATTTATCGAAAACTTATTAAATCTGATGTTGTAGAACAAAAATTCATGGATTTAGAAGAGAAGATTATTTATAAATATATTTTTGATTTAGAAAAACGAGTTCAACATTTAGAAGCAAAACTAAATATTGAGCCTAAATCACCAAAAGTCCTTACCTCCGGAGAACAGGAACCAAGTTTAGACAATCCTATTTCTCAAGTGGCCACATCTTCACAATTAAAAAGTACTATTTATAGAAACTGGTGTGAGAAACTAAGACTACCAATCTACCCAAATAGGAAAACGTGGGAATTTGTCTATATATGCCAAATTCTTCAAAAGCATGATTTAATTAATCCTGGAAAATCTGGCGTTGGTTTTGGTGTTGGAAAGGATCCAATGGTCGCTTATTTTGCTAAAAATAACGTTAAGATACTAGCCACTGATCTAGATATTCAAAATGCAAAAGATAGTGGGTGGGTACACACAAATCAATACTCTAAAAATATTTTAGACCTGAATGAGAAAGGACTTGTCAGTGATAGTCACCTGAAGTCCTTGGTTAACTTTAAGTATGTAAATATGAATAAAATTCCCTCTGATATAAACAATTTTGACTTCACATGGTCGGCCTGTGCTTTCGAACATCTTGGATCTATTGAGAAAGGATTAATTTTCTTACGAAATTCACTTAAGTGTATAAAACCTGGCGGAATCGCAGTTCATACAACAGAATACAATGTAACCTCTAATGATAACACGGTTGATAACCAGGGAACTGTCCTCTTTAGAAAGAAAGATTTTGAAAAAATCGCTAAAGAATTGAGAGCAGAGGGACACTCTATCGAACTCAACTTCAGTACTGGTAATTCATCATTTGATCAATATTATGACATCCCTCCTTATAGCGATTATACGCATTTAAAACTACTTATTGGTCAGCATGTTTCAACTTCGATAGGGATTACTATTCAGAAGTCTCTGTAGGTCAATACCCAAAGGTTTATTTATAAAAAGTAAGTCTAGTATTTAGAATACAATAGGAATTAAATGAAAAAAATAAAAACAGATTTTTTTTCACATGAAATTTTTTCAGAGAAGCGAGTGTTAAAAATATAATGATATCTATTCAACTTCAAAATTCAAAATATCTAACACAGCTAACAAAAGCATTAAACCAAGTAGATTATAGTTCATATTCTGTTAGCTTTATAACTAAAAACATTTTTAAGCATGATGCAACATCAAGAAGTGTTATTGAACAATCAAATATTTTAGAAGCACTAGGTTTTAAGGTAAAATTCTATGCAGAAAAAACTTCAACCGATTTAGAGAATTTAGTTAAATCGAAGGAACTCATAGGTAGCATACCTCCCAAAGACCTCATAATATTTCATTATTCGATTGAAGATAAGTACCTTGATCAACTTTTAAAGTTACCTAACAAAAAAATTCTTTATTATCATGGAATCACTCCTCCAGAGTTTCTGACTTCTGGCTCTAGTTTACATCTTGAGTGTGTTAACGGGCTTAAAGCTTTACCTAAACTTAATTCCTTTGATGCCATTATTGCAAATTCTCAATTTTGCCTTAATCAAGTGAAAGCGGCTATCAATTCTACAAAAAGGTACGATACACTTCCCCCCTCTATTTCCTTTAATAAATGGGATTTGATTCAAGAAGATATTACTTTTCGACAAAAAAAAATACACCCCAAGTTTCTTTATATTGGAAGAAAGTTTCCTCATAAGAATATACATGGGTTACTTGATTTTTTTAATAAATTTGTTCAGAAATTTGGGTTGGGTCAATTAATTATTGCAGGAGCTGGATATGAACCAGAGTATTATCTTCCTCTGAAGGAGAAATACTCTAAAAATGAGGATATATTATTCTATGAAACTATTTCCGAGGAACAACTTAAAAGTCTTTATTTAAACACCGATTACGTTGTAACCTTTAGCCAACATGAGGGCTTTTGTGTTCCTATACTGGAAGCTGCAAAATTTGGAAAAACCGTAATTACACACTCTTGTTCTGCTTTATCCGAAACATCTCTAATATCCAAATCAATTGTAGTACCTCTAAATGATTACCAATTAGCCATAAAGGAAACTATAAAAGATTGGAAATCTGAAGATAAAGGCATTCCTTCTTCAGATATTTCGGATGAGTTTTTCATCAATAAGTTTATAAATATTATTAAGGATTTTCTATAGTCGATTCGGGTCTTTCATATTCAAATTTGACCCCCATAAACTCCGAGTACTCTTTACAAACATCATAAGAGTTACCAATTGATTTGACCTTACGATCCTCAATCCAAATAGCTCTGTCGCAAAGTTCAATAACATCATTAACACTATGGGAAACAAGTGCAATTGTTACACCTTCTTTTTTAAATTCCATTATTTTATCTTTACATTTTTCTCTAAACTTTGCATCACCTACCCCTAATACTTCATCAATCAAAAGAATTTTTGGATCAAGATGAGCAATTACTGAGAAACCTAGTCTTGCTTTCATCCCAGAAGAGTAAGCCCTAACTGGTTGATCAATAAACTCACCAAGTTCTGAAAATTCAATAATCTGGTCCATTTTAGACATAACCTCTTTTAGGGTTAACCCTAGAAGAACACCATTTAACCTTATATTCTCTCGACCAGTTAGTTCATGATGAAAACCTCCACCTAACTCTAAAAGTGGCGAAATTCTTTCCTTTATTTCAAGCTCACCACTAGTTGGCTCTAAAACCCCCGCAATTAACCCTAATGTTGTACTCTTTCCTGCACCATTTCTACCAATAAATCCAACTGCCTCCCCTTTTTTAATTGTAAAGGTGATGTCATTCAAGGCTTCGAACCGTACATGCTTTAAATTTTTCACAGCAGTAGGTAAATTAAAAAGAAAATTTTTAATTCCACCTGTTACTTCATGATATTTCGGATAATATTTACAAACATTTTTAAAAATTATTACATCCATTAGATAACCTCGGCAAACTTACTAGAAAGCTTATTATAAATATAATGGGCCAACACCCAAAAAAGAACACAATACAAAACTAAAAACCCCATGTACTCCCAAATAATAACTCCATCCATAAGTAGATTTCTCCAACTGATAATTAAGGGAGCAAATGGATTCAATACAATTAAGTGTCTAAATTTTTCAGGGATCATCTCTGCTGAGTACATTACTGGTGTCATATACATTGAAAACATTAAAAAGAATTTAATCAAATTTTCCGTATCTCTAAAAAATAAATTTATAGTTGCCACTAAAAGAGCAAAGCAATAAAGAAAGATAAATTGAAGTATTACTAGGAGCGGAATGCCATATAAGTAGCTCCAGCTAGGATATATATCATGTAAAAGTAGAGTGACAACAATTACTGGTATGGTTAAAACAAAATGAAAAGCATCTTGAGCCACATTAACTTGGGGTAAAATATTTCGAGGAAAGTTTAGTTTTTTTATTAAGGAGGCATTACCAACAAAAATCATAGGTGACACTCCAATGGAGTTTCCAACCCATTGCCAAGGAAATAGACCACACACTAAGAAGGCTGGATAATTTTCTATTTTAACCTTCATAACCACTGAAAATATAAAGTAGTATAACAAGCAGTAAAGCAGCGGGTTCAAAACTGACCATAAATAACCCAAATATTTACTCTTATATCTTAGTTTTATTTCTTTTTGAGTTAACACTAAAAATATATCTCTATAATTATGTATAAACTCTTTTAAATTTTCAATTTTTTTTCGCATTATTATAAATCCCATAAATTAGTTTCATTACCGACATCGCATCATCAATAGTTCCATACTGAGGATCACTTTTATTACGTAATGCTTGATAGAAGTCTTCAATCTCCAATTTCCATGAGTCATCCTTAGTAAAGGACTCTTCTTGGACTACTGGATTTCCTAGTTTTCTATCCGTCGGGTTTAAGTCTTTCTTGTATACTTTGATTACTTCTGGAGCATAGGACATTGAATTAGATAAGATTCCATCTAGATGGATTAACCCACTATCAAGTCCTATTTCTAACGAAAAGTGGTTCTTCCAATGAGTTGCTGAGGAGTGCAACATTGCAACGGCTCCTTTTTCACTTTTCAAAAGGGAGTAAGCATTATCCTCCATCGGGATATCCCAAAATTGCGATTCAACCATACTCTTTATTTCTACAAAGTTACCCATAAAATGAATTAATAAGTCGGCCATATGAATACCTTGATCAAGTAAAATTCCTCCACCGGCCTGATCCATATTCGAGCGCCAAGCATTTGCAAAGTCTGTTTCAGCTGCTTTGCCATATGAGCCTCTTGCCCAAAGTATTTTTCCAAATTGACCACTTTCTATTAGCTCTTTCGCTCTCAGTATAGAATAATGAAATCTGTGGTTAAACCCGAACTTAAGAACTTGATGAGGTGAATGATCCTTAGACTTTTTCATTTTTTCCACGCAGGCAATACTTTTACCAGGTGGCTTCTCTGAGAAAACATGAATCCCTTTTTCGAGTGCTTTACAGACTATTTCAGGGATAATGTCATTGAAAGTACAGATAAAGACAGCATCTATGCCAGAACCTAGTACTTCCTCCCATGTATTCAAAAATATTTTCGAGTATTTTTTTTGAACTTCCAAGTTAACATCTGTCACTGCTTTTAGTTCGAAGTGAGTGTGGTTCTCGATTTCTTTCTTTCGAATCTCCCCCATTCTCCCCATTCCAATAATTCCGACTTTATATAAAATTGAATTCATTACCTGAAGGACTCCTCATTAGCTTCAATTGCATTTTCGAGGTTTTCAATGGCTGATCTGCCCATTGCTAATACTGACTCCTCAGTAGTTCCACCGATATGTGGAGATGAAATAAAGTTATTTAAATCAAGTAGCTTGTTTCCAATAGCTGGCTCACTTTCAAATACATCAAAGAACGCTTTTGCATGAGGTTGTTTATCTAGAAAGCTTAGTAAGTCGAGCTCACTTACAACACCACCTCTACAAGTATTTATAATAAAAACATCTTGTTTCATTGTGGATAACACTTTTTCGTTAATCATATGCTCTGTTGAATGGTCTAAAGGCACATGTAACGTTATAATATTAGAGTTAGAAATAAGTGTATTAAAGTCGACAAACAAAAGACCATTTTCAAGACAAAAATCTCTACAATCTTTAACGTCATAGACAAAGACATCACAGCCAAACATTTTTAAAAATTTAGCCACCTCCTTACCAATATGACCCAAGCCAATGATTCCGACCGACTTCCCACTTAAATTTCTCCCAAATAATGGATTCCAAACACCAGACTTGAGCTCAGAGTTTTGTTGAAAAAGGTTTCGAGACATAGAAAGCATTGCTCCTAAGGTAAGCTCTGCAACAGCTCTTTTATTTACCCCTCCCTTCCAACCAAGAAGGACTTTATTGTTTCTTAAGGATTCAAAATCAATATTATTTAAACCGACACCATACTTTGAAATTATTTTCAAATCAGGGAGGTGACTTAAAATTTCATCATTAATTGAATCAAGAGCTATAATAGCTTTCTCAGTTTTTTTTAGGTACTCAATTAAGCCTTCTTTGCTATAATTAATTCCCTCATCATTAAATTTAACTTTTTTATACCTAGCAAGTAATTCATTTCTAAGTGTTTGATTCTTAGAAAATGATCTTGAGGTAACAGCTACATCATAATCATATTCTGACATTTACTTAATCCTCGTCTGTAATTTAGTGAGAGTTTACCAACAGGAATGATCCTTTGGCGAGGATTTCTTTAAGCGTAAACATAGCGTAATTATTTACTTTAAGAGTCTTGATACTAGGTCAAAATCCTCTTCATAACTAACTTTCACTGCCTTATATTGGTCAATATGATAAAGAAATCTATTTTCTCCCAGGGAAGCATAGCCCACTTCCTTAAACCTTTTAGAAAATTTACTGGCATCCCATATGGTAATGGCCCAATTAAGAGTGTGAACTTCTGGATTTTCTTGAGTTGGTCTTAGCATTTCTGCAGTGGAGATGTTTACTGGTTCGTCCTCTACAAACACCTGCATCTTGGTCTTACTTGATGTAATAAGCGTATCACAACCTTGCTTTTGAAATTCTTTTATTGCTAAGGAGATATCCTCAGTTGTAATCAATGGGCAAACAGGGTTCAGCATAACAAGAACATCAGGTTTGAGTTTTTGAATTATATCAAAATTAAATTCATCGCTTGTTGCAGTATCATTAGCTAGATTTACATCTCTTTTGTATGGTAATGCACCGTACTTCTGCCCAATTGACAAAATGTCATCATCATCTGTATTTACATATAACTCGTCTATACCATCGACATTTCTAGCAGCTTCAATAATATAGGCAATCATGGGCTTACCATTTATTTCTCTTAGGTTTTTTCTAGGTACTCTTTTGGATCCACCTCTTGCCGGTATATGCGCAATGATTTTCATTTTTTTCCCCATAATTCATCAATACAATTCCTGATTAACTTATCAGTAGTATCTGACATTTCAAAGAATTTCATTTCCACGCCTTGATCAGATGTTGGAACAATGAAACAGTATCGATTTTCTTTATTTTTCTTGTCTTTTCGAAGAGACATATAAAATTTGTCAAAGTCTAGCTCTGAAAAGTCCTCAACCTTCATATTTGTATTCGAATAATTTAGAATTTCAGAGTTTCGAGAAGTACTTATTAACTTATTAGCCAACGAGAATTTCGAGGCAAGCAGAATTCCAATATTAACAGCGATTCCATGAGGAATCTGATAATCAGAAGCTGCCTCTAAAGCATGACCAAAAGTATGACCTAAGTTCATTTTCAACCTTAAGCCTGTATCAAACTCATCTTCCTCAATAACAGCTTTTTTTACACCTAAAGCACTATATATTGCTTGGAGCATCGTATCTGAGTTAGACATGATATCTTTCATGTATTCATGCATTTTTTTATAAGTATCACCACCAGGGACCATATGAACTTTTAACATTTCTCCGATCCCTGACCTTAATTCTAGTTCACTTAATGTTCCTAAGAATTCAGGACAAATCATTATTTTACCTGGAGGGTAAAAGTTTCCAATTTGATTTTTCCATGACTTGTAATTTAGTGAGCTTTTCCCACCGATACAGCTATCACATTGAGCAAGTAAAGTCGTTGGTATAAAAGTCCATGGAACACCTCTGAATAGTACCGAAGATAGGAATGTAACTATATCTTGCGTAATCCCTCCGCCAATTCCAACGATTGACTTACCACGAGTAATTCCAGACTCAAGTAAAATACCGATAATCTCTAGGGCCGTCTCTACTGTTTTTTTTGTTTCTAACGCATCAATAAATATTGGATTATGAATTTTTTTAAAAAGTTCAGTCTCCGAATACAGCGCCCAAACTTTTCTATCAATAATACAATACGAAAAATCAATATTATCAGCAATAAAGTCATCAATCTTATTGTTAAAAATAACTGAGTAATCTCCAGTTGCTGATTTTATTTTTATATTATTTTGCAAGAAATCCTCCGTCTGCAGTAATGTTTTGACCTGTTATAAAACTATTTTGTTCTGAGCACAAAAAAGCCACGATGTTGGCGATCTCGTGAGGTTCTCCAAGTCTTCCTAGGGGAACCTGAGATACCATTTCTTTAATTCCATCTTCACCCAAAATTTTTTTTGTAAGCTCTGTTCCGATAAATCCGGGTCCAACTGAATTTACAAGAATACCGTACTTAGCTAAATCAAGTGCTATTGCTTGAGTTTGGCCAATCAAGCCAGATTTGGACGAGGAGTAATTAAATCTTTTCTCCTTGCTAACTTTTCCAAAAATTGAAGAAATATTAATAATTCTGCCATATTTTTTTTTGATCATTCCCCTACTTACAACACTCACTATTTGAGCTGGGGCTATTAGGTTCACTTTAATCACATTATTCATATCTTCAAAGTTAAAGTCTTCAATACTATTTATCTGATTAATCCCTGCATTATTTACGCAAATATCAAAACCACCATAGTTTTGACAAATCGCCTCGACTTGTTTTTCAACATCTATATCTAGTAAATTTAATTTTTGGTATTTTAGATTTGGAAAAATTATAAGCTCTTTAGACAGGGTTGGAGAATCAGCAGTTCCGGTAATAACGACTTTTTTGGCACCGGACTCCAAAAAAGTTAAAGCAATTGCTTCTCCAATTCCGCGAGTTCCACCAGTTACAAGTACATTTTTATTTTTAAAATCAATTTTCATGAATGAAAGGTTATATCATTCTTCCTTCATTGTGTAGGTATCTATCTAACCATGAATGAAGAACTGTTTGATGCGATGACTCAACAACTCCATAGAAGTCTGCTGGTATCCAAAAATTAAGGTCCCCATTTTTACGTGAGTCATTGTTTTCTTTCATTCCAGAAAGAGTAACAACCTTCATTCCTATCTTATGAGCTTCTTCGATTGCTCTAATGATATTTGGAGAATTTCCTGAACTTGAAATTGTAACTAAAACATCTTCCACATTACCAAATCTCTCAACTGGAAGAGCATATACTTCTTTATAATCTATATCATTACTTATAGCAGTCAATAGAGATTGATCATTGAATGTCTTAGAACGTAACTGACCGTTTTTAGTAGCATCTGCCGACATATGACTGGCCATGGTTGAACTTGCACCATTCCCAATAAAGTACATTGTCCCACCAGAAACCTTCATCTCTTCTGTCCACTTACACCATGTCTCCATACCAATTTCATTAGAGATTGGACCACGAGCAGCCCCATCGAAGAAAGTTGTTTCCATACGATCGAGAGAATATTTAACCATATCTACGTATTTTTTAAAAAAATCGGGGTCATTTTTGAGTAAGTTTGTTGAGTTAGTTTCCACTAGGCACTCTCCTGCATATAGTTACGATACAGATACTGATTTAAGTACTTTCTGTTATTTATGTCAAGTTTTTTGGTTTAGTTAAAGTAATATTTATATTAAGACATTCTAATAGTTAAATCAAAATTGAAGCCATTAATGTTGGCAATGACTTAATTTGGCACTCTTTTCAAATAGCATTAAATCTGGAAGAATGAAATTCTAAGAACTATAATCTTCCCTTCAACCCAAGAAGAGGTCAAAAATACCATGAATAATACTGAATATGCCAATTACCTAAAAGGAAAATCTGTTGCCCTAGTTGGTCCAGCATCATCAATCATAAACTCAAAGCAAGCATCGAAGATTGAATCTGCAGACATTGTAGTAAGGTTGAATAAGGCTGTTCCCGTACCTAGTAGCCTTGCTCTAGACATCGGATCAAGAGCTGACATTGTTTATAATTGTCTCTACAGGGATATTGATTCAGGAGGGGCGATTGATATAAACCTTTTAAAGGACTATGGTGTTGATTGGGTCTGCTCACCATACCCCTACGGAGTAGTGTCTAATGGATATTCATTCGATGAAGATATAAATTACTTCCTAGACTTAAATAATGAAACTATTAACTTTCACCACATCAATAAAGAAACCTACCTTGAGTTAGAAAAAAAACTAGGGTCACGGCCAAACACAGGGGTATCAGCGATTATAGACTTACTCAGCCATCAGATATCTTATTTATACGTTACAGGCTTCACATTCCTAGAAACTGGCTACTACGAGGGGTACAAAAATATGAGTGATGCCCAAGTCCTCAAACTTAATAAAGAGTCTGGCAACCACAAACAGGCTCCACAAAAACTACTTATTAAACATATTCTAAAGACAGACCAGCGACTAAAAATTGACAGTGTAATGGCCAAACTTCTAAAAAATTCAGGGGGGTAACAATGACAACCAATACAAATATTACTTTTATAATTAAAACATTTGAAAGGCCTGATGCACTAAAAAATCTACTCGTTAGTATTAATCAATTCTACCCAAAAAATAGAGTTCTAATTGCAGATGACGGAAAAATTCCCTACTCTGAGCCGCTAGAAAATGACAACATGGAATATTTCAAACTTGATTATGATTCAGGCCTTAGCTATGGTAGAAATTTCCTTGTTAATAAAGTAGACACAAAGTACTTTCTTCTGCTCGACGATGACTATGTTTTCTCAAGAGAAACACAAATTGAAGAATTTGAACGCATTCTTTCGACAAACAATGATATTCATATGGTTGGAGGCTTAGTCATTAACTATGGAGAAGTACCTATCTACTACCATGGCTGCCTAGAGATTAAACAAGACATTCTTTATCATCACAGAAAACAGCATAAAATGATAATCAACGAACACAAAATATATGATATTATCCTAAATTTCTTTCTGGCTGAAACAGAAAAGGTAAAATCTATTCTTTGGGACCCAGACCTTAAAGTCCTAGAGCACGAAGACTTTTTTTTGAGGTGTACAAATAAAATTAACATAACATATACAGAAGACGTTTCCATTTTACACTACCCAAAATGCCAACACCAAGAAAAGAGAAAAAAATTCACAACTTTATTTTGGGAGAAATACAAAATAGTTAAGGAAATCCAACTAGAGGATGGAGAAGAAATTGAACTTATACACTGGCAAGACTACAACGAGACAGAATTCACAAAAAAAGAAAGAGCAAAGATCAAGAAAGAAAAGAGCGAGTAATTATTTTTTGGAATTAAAGAAACTTCTTGCCGACTTCTTCCCAATCAAAGATCCTCTCCCCTTCGGTCTTTAAATTATACCCACAATGAAAAACTATTTGGCTCCGCTCTGAATCTAGATTTACCAAGTATAGAAATACTTACACGAAAAAAATCAAAACCTGACTAGTTTTTATCGAAAAGACCAGCCATTAATGACAACAAAGAGTACGACAAATTGAAATAGACCTAGGTCTTGTTGTCTATGATCTAATAGCTGGAGCCCTGAGTATCAGCCCCCCCACAAAAACATTCCGACAAAAGTTCTATCTATAGTTGCCCATGTAAACTAAACCTTATGAGCCCTAACCTTTAAAATACTTTCAGATATATCCCAATCTTCGGGAGAATTTAAAGTAAATGATTCATCTTTTGGAATTGAAAAGTATCCTACTTTTCCTGCAAATACCCCTTTTCCACCACCGGCCTTACTTAATAAAGAACTAGTTTTCCAACCTGTTATAGCCCAAGTTAGTTTAAGAACCGGAGTTAACTCTCTAGAACGTTTCTTAAGCTTAAAATCAAAATTCACTTCTTTCCCATCATAGACAAATTCAGTTTTCTCCTCTACGACACTAAGTAAAGTGTCACAATCTCCATGAATCAATTCACCTATAAAGTCATTTAGAGTGTCAACACTGATTAAGGGTGATGTTGGGTTCAGCATGACCAAGAAATCACAGGTATGCTTACTTAAAAATTCTTTTGAAAAGTCATCACTAAGAGCAAAGTCATTACTTAAATCGTGAGGTCTAATATGGACCTTTGCGCCTAAATTTCTTGCGAGATCTGCTACAATTTCACTCTCTGTATTCACAAAAAATTCATTGATAATTGAACAGTTCTTTGAAAGCTCTATTGCATATCGCAATAATGGTTTGCCATTTAATAATCTAAAATTCTTTTTAGGTATTGTTTTGTTTCCATATCTTGCCGGTATCATGACTAAAACTTTCATTAATTGACTCCCTTGAAAAAATCTTTAATATCAAACCAGTTCATAACTCTAGGTCCACTAGTATTTAAATTATAGGGTTGATTAAAAACTATGTGCTCCCAGGAGGGATTAATGTTTGCTCCGGATATTATTGGTTTATCATCTATCAGCCAGTCTGCATCAATAATCGTTTTATCAAAGGTGATTATTACTTTTTTCATAGCATCGTCACCAAAATTTTCCGCAATCCAACTTAATTTTTCAAAAATACAGGACTTAATATTTAATTTGTGGGGTGATGTACAGAAATATACATTGAATTCTTCCATTAGTTCATTTATTACTTGGATACTACCATGAAATGGTTTGAGGTCAGCAAAAAAACCTCTCTCTCCAATTACAGAGTTAGAGTCGCTCCTCAAGGAGTCGCTTAGATTATCCTCTATTTCGAATTTTTCTCTATGTATGATTGTTTTTTTTATATTTTTTATGCCTTTTTTTTCCATCCTAGAAATATACTCTGAATCAAAATCAACCATAGTATTATCCATATCAATTAAAATAATTTTCTTCATAAGCCTCTTGTCACTTGTAATGGTATGTATCTTTAAATTTTTTGATATAACTGACTTCGCTGACATTGATTCCTAGTAAGGTACAGATATCTGACAAACTTTTTGTAGACTTAAAATTAGCTTCATAAAGTTCATTAATTATTAAACTTTTAGCTTTCCAATCAACCCTGTTATTATAAACATGTTGAAAATGCTTGGCTTGTTCTTCTACATCTTTACATGGGAATAAAAAGCCGTTTATCCCAGGAATAATTTGTTCTCTTACTCCTCCTACATCAGAGGCAACAACAGGCTTCCCAAGCATCATTGCTTCCAGAAAAACAGTTGGAAAGCATTCTGAATTAGAGTGTAAGGTTAAAAGGCTCGATTGCTTTATTAACGGATAAGGATTCTCTGTCGTTCTTAAAACCCTAACACAGTCATTAAGTCCTAACTCATCGATTTCTGATCTCAATTCTTTTTCGTATTGAATTTCAATATCGCTAGCCCTCCTAGCGCCACAAAAAAGAAGCTGGGCATCAGGAGCATTATTTCCTCTCAAGAAACGACTGAATGCTCTCAAGGTTTCTTTACATCCTTTTCGATCATATACTGTTCCTAGCTGAAGAATAGTAAACCCTTTAATATCCACGTCTAGTTCAGATTCAGTCCTTATAGCAAAGCTTGCAATTTTTTCTTCATCGATGAAGCCTCTAATTAAAAAATAGTTTATATTTACGCTATCAAGAATTTCCTGGTAATAATTAATGGTATTCTCACATACAAATATAAAAGAAGAATTCGAAAATTCATCAAAGTAATCTTTTGGATTTTTAAATTGACTATGCCAGTTACCATTAAATTCAGTTATTGGTAACTCTTCATGAACACGTATTATATGCTTCGACTTATTTGCAATCTGTGGAGTAACATAGTTCAACGAAAATAACGATTCATTAAAAATCACATCAGGTATAAATCCAACTTGAAGATCTAACTTCCTATTGAGGTCCTCACTATCTTTAAACACGAAACACTTTATACCTAATTGCATATATAAATTTAAGCCTGCCCCCTCATCTGGAGCACATACATAAATACAATCCATGCGGATAAATTCTAACAAAAATTTAACTAGGACAAAGTTCTGAGTTAAAACACCATTTATATTGAAGGAATGAAGAATAAATAATACTTTCATTGATGGTTACGCTTTCCAGAATATTGCTAAATATTTAGAAAAATCTTTTATCCTTTGAATTTTTTCAATTGAAAGGGAAGCTCTGCTTACAAGTTCTTGTTTCAAATTCTTTTCTGTGTATTTCCAAATAAAAAAGTATTTTAAAAGAAGTTTCACATCAACTTTAACACAATGAATTGCAACCCTTTTCTTATTGTCAGAGTTCATAAGGATCAGCTTAGTCGAAGACTTTCCTTGCCCCCTCATTCTCTGGAAAAGCCACTTGATATTAAGTCTACTTGGTCCAGCATAATGGTACATTAGAGCATCAGGAGAATACATCAAAGTGTAACCCATCTGGACAGCTCTTGCGTTAAGTAGGGATTCCTCACAGCCGGCTCCGTCTTGACCTACTCTCCCCAGTTCTGTTGCAAAACCACCACTTTCCTTTAAAAAATCTACGGACCAAGTTGAGTTCCCACCGGGAACGTATTCACACTCCACAACTTCTTCCCCTCTTGAGTAATCACCATAGAACCTTTCAAAAAAGTGTGGAAGCCAATCAGGCTTCTCAGGGTCGTATTCAACAATAATTTTACCACCACATGCGGCGATATTTTCTTTAAGAGAAAATAATCGCAAAAACTCCCCTAAGAGCTGAGGTGAAGCCTTACCATCATCATCTAGGTAATATACGTAAGGCGAGTTTGCTGCCTGCCACCCTGTATTTCTTGCGTATGATAAACCTTGGGTTTTCTCCTCAATATAACGCATTTCAAAACTTGGATTTTCTAATTTCTTAGTGTCAAAAACTTCTTTTGTATTATCTGTTGAGTTATTATCAACAACAATTATCTCAAAGTCATACGAAGGTAGATTTTGCTTAAATAAAGATTCAAGGCAAATGTCCAAAAACTTATCTCGATTATAAGTGCAAATAACGACAGAGATTTTATACATATACAAGTCCAATTATTTTTTATATTTTATTTTTTAGGAACATAATAACCTTTAAATGGTACTTAATCTATGAAAAATAAAAAAACACTTGTTATCTGTAGACCTTTCAACTTTATTAATTATAAGTTTAAGGAGAACATCCACTTTTGTTTTACTACAACATCTCATGACCATCTTAGTCGTTTTTATGAAGGTGTTTTTGAAGAAATCTATTTCGAAGAGTCATTAGAACTTAGCAATTTACCCAAGAAAGCAAAAAGTATTAAAGACTTTGTTATTCGCGGAGATAGCGGTAAAGCAAAAGTACTATATACTCCATCAAGTGACACTCATTGCCAATTATTTGAAACGATACAAGATAAATCTAAAATAGACTGTCTTTACGCTATACCACCCAAGTATCAGAAAGATGAAAAAGCTCTGGAATCCTTAAATGAGGTTGGGATTACCCCAATTATAATTCCTTACAATCAAGAAAGTTGTACTGAAATCGAGAAGTTTAACCCAATAATGGCAATTTGCGCTAATGACTGGTGTTCAGAATACAATACAATTAATAAAATCTTAAAAAAGAATAAGCACTTTATGTACTTGGCCATCCAAGAAGGGCCCCAAGACTGGCATGGGTTAATTAACGGCCAGCTCCCTAATAAATACTTAAATACTGACTTTCTTTTCTCACAAGGTCCTGTGACAATTAATTATATACAACCTAAATTTTTTGCAAATACTGGTATTCCCAAAACTGATGGTTTCTCGGAGATTGATCTTCCTAAAGAGCCACAAGTTTTTATAAATCTCAATTTTACTTACGATAACTGGGAGGTGGATAGAGACAACTGGATATCTAGCTGTATTTCCATCTGCAAAAAGCTCAAATTAAAGTACCTAATTTCTCAGCACCCAAGGGATAATGGAAAGATCGATGACCCTAACCTTGTATCATCTTCAGCCTACAAGGTCGTAGACCAAATTAAAGACTGCTCCATATCTATTAGTCGATTTAGCACAATCCCACTTGAGACTTTAAGAGTTGGGCGGCATTCAATCTATTTTAATCCCCATGGTGAAACTCCACGATCATACAATGAGGATAAAACAGAAGGTATCTACAAGGCATTCAATGCGCAAGAGCTGGAAATGATTTTAAAAGATCACTTAGTTAACTACAAGTTTAACAAGGTGAAAGCACTCGAGTCACTTGAGTATCATGCATCAATTCAAGACGGGAACTCTAATAACAGAATTGTTGATATAATTACAGGAATTTCAAGTAATACTATTAACCTTAAATCTGCTGAGGGCTTTTTAAACTAGAACAGTAACTACAAATTTAAAGTAATAGAAACTCAGGTCCCCCCTCTAATTGTTGTAGCTTGCACAGTTAAGATTAATCAATTAAAATCTGTTCAGTTTTAACAAGAGGAAGAATATGTTTAAAGGTGGAGTATCATCACATTTTTTTAATAGCCATACGCGCAACCTAAAAATCTCTGGGTGGTTCCTTCCAAGTGTCAATGCATATGATAATGTTCTTATTTTCAGCTCAGATAATAATATAATTGCTCGAACAACAAAGTCTCTCTATAGATACGATGCAATTAAAGCACTTGCCTACGAAGCACCAGATGCACTCTGCGCCTGGGAAATAAGTGTTAAAATCCCTGAGGAAAACTCTGATTTTCTAAAAATAAAGCTAGAGAATGATGGAGTTATTATACATGAAGTTCCATTTAGAATTACAAACTTTGATAAAACAGAGGTTATTATGAAATCTTCAAAGGATCTTATTTCACAAAAAACATTTAGCACGCGATATGATTTTGACAACTATCTCTCTGAAACATCTGAAACTCTAAATAAACAAATTACAGAGTCTGGCCTTCAGCTTATTAACAAGACCCTTGATTTCAAGAGTATTCTACAGTCATACTTATCCACGAATATGATCCAAAACAATAAGAGCGACAGAATCCTAACTATAGATTTACCTGCCAACTTGGCTCCAACCCCTAATTTAAATGTTAAGTCTATAAACCTTCCGAGTAACAAAGTTCTCACAGAAAGTGAACGAATCTTCTATTACAACGAAATCAGGAAAGATCAAAGGGATATTATCCACTTAAATACCTCATCTCCTATTTTCACTCAAAGTGAACTCGAATATTTTTTTAACATTTTCGACAAAGGCTTAATTGTTGGAGGTAGAGCATTTCTACAAGACCTTCCAATTGCACAAACATCCAACTATTTAGTTTGTCCTGAAAAGCTTGAAGGAATTAAAAACCTAGCCTATGAAATCCCGGAAAATAAGACACACAAGGTATTTAGTGTCTCAACCGAAACTGAATCAATAATCATAGAATATTTCACTCCACAAATCATAAACAATATAGCCAAAGAGTTTCCAAACTTAAGTCTAGAAGTTATTTATTATACAAATACAAAAAATATTCCTAGTGCTCCATCGTACTCTCTCTTAGTCCAAAAGAGGGCTTAGAATATGAACTATTGGTTTGATTTAACAGATATTATTACCAGGGATAAAAAACATTTTACAGGTATTCAACGGGTTGTTGTAAATCCAATGATGGAGCTTGCAAAGCTTCACACAAATATTAAAGCTTTCTACTTTGAAGATAATGCTTTTAAAGAAGTTTACTTTAACCCATTTAAAGATAGTTCTTTTGATATTTTCAGAAAAAGTGAATTAGAAGTTAACTTCCAGCCAAGTGATTCTATAGTTCTACTGGGAGCAACCTGGGGTTACAAAGATCTAGTTAGGAAATTAATTCATAAAAAAAATGAACTTAATTTTAAAATTTTCAGTTTCATTCACGATACGACAGCAATATCTGTCCCCCAATACCATATGCCCTCCTTTCCACCCATATTTGAAAACTGGATGAAGGATTTAATAATCCCTCACTCAGAAAAAATTATTACAAATTCAGAGTACTCTAAATCTGATATAATTAAGCTATATAAGAGTTATGGCCACAAGGAACCAGATGTTTGTGTAGTAAGACTCGGCGATGAACTAGATGATATCGTTAATGCTTCTCCACCAACAGAAAAAATCAACAATGAATTTATTTTATGCGTTTCAACTATCGAGCCTAGAAAAAATCATCAACTCCTCTTCAACACATGGCATCTTTTTCTAGATAATTTCCCCTCTATTGATTCCATCCCAACAATATATTTTGTTGGAGGAAAAGGATGGAATAATGATAATTTATACTTTCAAATAACCAATCACCCAATTTTAAAAGAAAAAATGATTCACCTACAAAATATCTCTGATAATTCACTTAAGTGGTTATACGAGAAAGCAAGTTTTACAATTTATCCAGCAAAGTACGAAGGATGGGGACTTCCAGTAGCGGAATCTCTAGCTATGGGGAAGTACTGTATCGCATCAGAAAAAACCTCAATACCCGAGATTGGAGGGGAGCTAGTAAGGTATATCAACCCCCACTCAAGTGAAGATTGTTTTAATGCTATAGATTTTGCCCTAAAAAATAAGCTAGAGGTTCAAAAACACGAGGAAAAAATAAAAAAAGAGTACATTATCACCCCTTGGAGCCAGACGGCTAAAGAAATTTGGAATATTATAAAAAACTAAATCCAAAGAACTATCCTTTAGACATAACAGCGTTAATTAAATAGAGTTATATTATGAAAATAGCATTTATTGGACACTTATCTGAATTCTCTTACTCTGGCGGTAGATACCACTACTGGGCAATGGCAGAAGCCCTCCAGCTCAAAGGCCACAATGTTACTTTATACACGACAGGTCAGCCGGAGTTCTCCTACGACTTTGCTGATTATGGTGGTCATGAAAAAATAACCTTAATTAAAAGTAAAGATTTAAATTCAATAGAGCCAGTTGAAACCTATGATTTAACTATTTTCATTCCCTATCTAACACATGATCTAACATATTTTAACAATGCGCTTAAGTTCAACAGAATGGCAGAATCAAAAATTGTTCTAATGAATTTCGAATCAGGAAATTGGTTCAACGAAATTTCACCATTTAAAAGAGATATTACCCTCTGGGATGGGTATAAAAAACTTCTTACGCAAGGCGGCTTAGTGTTATCATCGGCGAAATTATCTCAAGATTACGCAAAGGATTTTTATGGTGAGACATATGGAATCAGCTATGCCTATTCAAACCCAGCTATTAATAACTTTCTTGCTGATAAAGCTCAACCATATCAAGAAAACAATAAATCAATACTAATTTGTAGTCGTTTTACTGACAAACACAAAGGTGGACAAGATATTGTTCATTTATTCTGTGAGGAGCTTAGAGATTTTACGTTTAAATTTATAATTGGTGCTGGTGAATTTAATCGTGAGCTATGGGATGATTTTTTTCTGAAAGCAAGAAAATTCAATATCAGAATCAAGCTTCTAAAAAAGCTCGATGATCTGTCAAAATTCGAAGAAATTAAAAATGCTGAAGCATTGGTCTTTCCATCTTACTTTGAAGGTTTTGGTTACCCCCCCGTAGAAGCGAGATATTGCAAGGTTCCATGTATAGCATATGAACTGGCCGTACTAAAAGAAGTTAATGGAGAAGAAATAATATATGTTCCAATGGGTAATACCGATATGCTAAAAAAAACATTGATAGATACTCTTACAAATAAAAAACATATTAATTATAAGCTTCCAATTCAAACAGTAGAATCTTTTGGAAGTGAATTAGAAAATATTTTACAAAAGTATTTAGGAAATTAACTTGAAAGTACTAGCTAATACCTACCCAATTGCCTTTGACTGTCCTGGAGGTGGAGAAATCCAGCTAATTAAGACAATAGAGTATTTAAATCTAAAAAAGGAAATAACTGTAGAGAAGTATAATCAGTGGTCTCCTCAATTTGATAATTTTGACATCGTGCACTACTTCTCTGTACATGGAGGCTCTTTTCCTTTTTGCAATTATACCAATAAAAAATCAAAGCCTCTTATTATTTCCTCAGTTCTATGGCCTAACAATCCAAAGCAATATGATATGAACGAGATAAAAAGAACACTGGATTGTGCAGACCTTATTTTTCCAAACTCTAAACTAGAATCAAATTTATTGTCTAAGGTATTTGAAATTCCCCCAAATAAATTTCACGTAACTTATAATGGGATTGACCCTCTATTTCTAAATGACTCAACAACAACCCCCAATTTATTTAGAGATACATTTAACATTCATGAGCCATTTATCTTATGTGTTGCAAATATTGAGCATAGAAAAAACCAACTTAATCTTGCTCGAGCATTGCGGAATTTTGATAAAAAAGTAGTGCTCATTGGAAATATACGAGTTCAAAGCTACTATCAAGATATAATTAGTGAATCAAACGGGAACTTTCAATATGTCGGCTCCATTGACCATGAATCCGAACTACTTCGATCTGCTTACCGAGCATGCTCCTTATTTGTTTTACCGAGTCATCTTGAGACTCCAGGTCTAGCCGCTCTAGAAGCAGCTGCAATGGGATGTAAAATTGCTATAACCAAAGAAGGCTCTACTGTTGAATACTTTAAAGACTATGTGACTTATCTCGATCCAACTGATAATTCACAAATGAGATCAGCAATTGAATTAGAACTTTCCAAGCCAATTGACAATCAACTATCCGAGCATGTTAAACTTAATTTCACTTGGAACAACACAGCCACTCAGTGCCTTGCCGGCTATGAAAAAGTTTTATAAATGATAAATTTTATTAAGGCTTATGCTTTATACCCATTATTAGAAAAACAGCAAAAAAGAGATATACGCTCAAAAATTAAAGAGTTGAATCAATTTGCTGATTTTTCACGAGAAGAATTAGAAAATCACCGAAAAGAGTCTCTATATAATATTGTTAAATATTCATCTATCGAAGTTCCATACTACAAAGATTTGTTTCATAAAATAGATTTTAAGCCTGAAAAAATAAAGAATGATATAAAATATTTTGAAGACATTCCTTTCATTAATAAAGATACTATTATCCAAGAAAAAAGTCGGCTACTTGCTACTAAGCTTTTAGATCAACCTCGATTTGGTAGAAAAACAGGCGGCTCAACCGGTTCAGCTGTTCATATTTTTTACGATCAAACTGGCCTAGACTGGACAGCTGCTGTTAACTTACACGCTCTCTCCCAAACAGGAAGAAATCACCATGACTTAGAAGTTCACCTTTCTTCAAAGTTTAATGACAACCCTCCTCTTATGGCTAAAGCAAAAGAAGTAATTAAATGCTTAGGAATGAATAGGAAAAATATATTCACCTCCTCACTCGAAGAAAATGATTTAAAAAATACCTACCTACAACTGTTAAAACTAAAGCCATTTTTAGTTCAAGGCCATCCATCTACTCTATATGCATTAGCCATTTATATTCAAAACTCAGGTTTACCGTTCAAAAAGCTATTTAATGCTTTTGAATCAACTGGAGAAAGTATAGATAATAAGAAGGTTCAAACTATTGAAAAGAACTTAGGTTGTAAGGTGTATAACCGCTATGGAAATGCAGAGTTTGGTGTAATAGCCCACTCTAAAGAAAGTATTTCACAGCTTGAAATTTTAAACAGAATAGTTCACATTGAGAACTTCACTCTTGAGGAGTCTTTGTCTGAGATAGTTATAACTAATTACACAAATAAATTAATGCCTCTACTACGTTATAGGACAGGGGATCTTGGAAAAGTTATAAAAATGGGAAGTAAGGACTATATAATTAACCTTGAGGGGAGAATTCACGACTTAATAAAGATTAAAGATAAAACATTTCCAACTCATTACATTCAAGACGTTCTCGACCGAATTGGCGGTATTGATGAGTTTCAAATAATTGAGCACAAAGATAAAACCTTTACTTTAAAGCTTGTTCCGAATCAAAATAAAGACCTCATAAAGTCCCCAAATGAAGTTAATAACCAGTTAAAATCTTTCTTCGATGCTGATATAGATATTGAATATACCAATTTTGAATCTTTAGCTAAATGTGGATGGAGAGATAAATTCAGGTATTTAATTAAAGAATAAGTCTACAATAGTTTCACCGGGATTTTTACTACCACTTTTTTGACTTCATGATATTCATTAATTTTTAGTTGTGGCATGTGGGCATCCTCAGGCCAAAGAGCTGTAAAATAATTTTCAACATTTGAAGTAATAGCCTTTGGCTTTCCAGGATATTTATAAAATTGAACATCTTTCTTTTCACAATATTTTTCTGATATTTCAAGATCATCTCGATGAAAATATTCTATCCCCTCAGCGCCACTGATAGTCATTTGAATATCTAAGTATTTTTCATGGGTCTCCAGTACAGCTTGTGAGTGATTCTTTGTAGGATAGCTCATAATAATAGCGAACATTCCGTTCCCTAGATCATACCTCTTCTCAACAGATTTTTCATCAACAGATTGCAAGAATTCAAAAGCTTGCACCCAAATTGTCCCAAAAGGGTACTGCTGAAAGTTTTTTACTTTATCATAAATCATTACTTACCTACATACACACATGTGCCCTTACCGGCTAATTTTTTTAACGGTTGGTAGTTTTTTTCATCTTTCAATGCATATTCAAAAGCATTTTTCTTTTCTTTAGAGTTTGCTATAAACCACTTTTCTTTAAATTTGTTTAGATATATTTCAGATAAACTGACTCTAGAAAGTCCATCATGCCCTGATACAACCTTAATCACATTTTCCTCTGTAGTATTTTCTTCAAAAGGATACAAAGATGCTGTATGTCCGTCGGTGCCAATACCCAATAATGCTAAAGCAAATTCCCCCGTAAATGAATTAATCTTTTCAAGGTAGCCTCGATAAAATTCATTTAAATTGAAACAATACTCTGGGTAAATAAATTGATCAACAATTCCTAGCGGTTCTAGCAATGTTTCAATTATCATTTGCGAATTAGAAGAGCTATGACTTAATGAAACATGCCTCTCATCAGATGGTGTAAAGTAAATATTTTGAAAATTTATATTATAATTTTCTCGTTCAATTATTCTAACAATTTCATGGTGATATTTTCTAGGAGTATTTCCACCTCCTAGAGCAATTAGAACGCTGGGCTTTGAACTAACTTTTTCTAAAAGTTTGATAAAATCTTGAGCTACACCCCTTTCAAAGTTGGAAATTATTTTTTTTTGGGGCTTTATAGTCATTCTCCAGTTGCTTTGCTTAATTGCTTTATATTATTATATATTTATATTATCAACAATAACAAAAGTCTTATTATCACTATGAATAAAAAAACACATTTCGAAAAAAATACTACTCAGAAGCTAGAAGTTGATGTTTTTTCCATTAACTATCTTCATACTCCCTATCTCAATAGAGAATCAGAGAGGTATGATTTCACTGATGAATGGAACAACCTAGGCTATGGTAAAATTCGAAATGATGTTACAAAATGGTCCATATCGATCTCCTCAACTTCTCATATTAATTTTACCCATGTTCTCGCACACGTTGTTGATAGAAATAAGAATATTTTATGTGATTACTGTGGAATTATTGAAAAAAATAATACTGCAACCTTATGGTTTAATCGAGAAGTCGGACCTATCGACGGCGTTGATTACTACATTGTTGAGGATTTTCTCACTAATTACAAGATTGAAAAGCTTGGAAGTCAACCTATTCTATCAGAGATTCCGTTTGGTTATAAATCAGCAGTCACAATGAGAATAGATTGTGACGAAGAGATCGCGTCTGGACGAAAGCTTTTTGAGTTATATAATAAAAAAAATATTCCATTCTCATTAGCAATTAAAACTTCAATTCCTTTTTCTTTTGAGCACATTAAGATGATGAATGATGTAATCAATTCAGGCGGTGCGGTTGTTTCACACTCTCATTCCCATGCAAATAACTGGGGTAATACTAGAGAACAAGCTAAGTGGGAGGCAGAAACGGCAAAGGCTTCTTTAAAAAAAATTCTACCAAAGAACTATTCCCTCGATTACGTAGTCTCACCATTTCACCAAAACCCCAAGCGCTCACTAGACGGACTTGTCGATGCTGGAATTAAAGGATTTATTGGTGGAATCATTAAGAATGATCCTGATTACCTTCAAGCTAGAGCAGGCTACGTAACTACAAAAGAGGATATTTTCACCCACTCTCAACAGTGCATGTTTCATGGAGACTGTTTTCATGATACAGGCTTAGATATTTACAAAAAGTCTTATAAAAATCATTATAATACAAATACATTTTTTGGTTTTCTAGATCATCCATTTTCAAACTATAAATAT